>NZ_JBSSDR010000005.1:0-1477 GCF_054060915.1 Agrococcus sp. UYP33 | reverse complement strand
GATGAGGCTGATGAGGCTGATGAGGCTGATGAGGCTGATGAGGCTGATGAGGCTGATGAGGCTGATGAGGCTGATGAGGCTGATGAGGCTGATGACGCTGATGACGCTGATGACGCTGATGACGCTGACGAGGTCGCGCCCGCTGAAGAGCCCGAGCCGGCTGCTGAGCCCGAGCCGGCCGTCGACGACGCTCCGCCCGCGGAGGCTCCGGCGCCGCACGGCGACGCGCTGTTCGGCGACGCGCTCTTCGGCGACGAGCTGACCGACGAGCGGCGGGACGACGAGCGCTGATGGCGCTCTTCCGCAAGAGTGCCGCGGCGACTCCGCTCGACGGCATCGACTGCCTGTACGTCGATCTCGACGGCGTCGTCTACCAGGGCGCGGCCGCGATCCCGCACGCGGTCGACAGCATCCGCGCGACGGGGCTGCCGACCGCGTACCTGACGAACAACGCCTCCCGCACGGACGCCGACGTCGCCGAGCACCTGTCGTCCTTCGGCCTCGAGGTGCGACCCGACCAGGTCGTGACCAGCCCGCAGGCGGCGATGCGGCTGCTCGCCCCGCACCTCGAGCCGGGCGATCCCGTGCTCGTCGTCGGGGGAGCGGGCATCGTCGTCGAGATCGAGTCTCGTGGCTGGCGAGTCGTGCGCACCGCCGCCGACCGGCCGAAGGCTGTCGTGCAGGGCTTCCACCCCGAGGTGGGCTGGAAGGATCTCGCCGAGGCGGCGTTCGCGCTGCAGCGGAAGCCCGAGGACGGGGGCATCCCCTGGATCGCGACGAACGGCGACTGGACGATCCCGGTCGCCGGCGGCATCGCGCCGGGCAACGGCACCCTGGTCTCCGCGGTGCACACCGCGGTCGGCCGGCTCGCGGAGTTCGCCGGCAAGCCCGAGACGCCGATGTTCGAGCTCGCGACGGATCGCTTCGGCGCGAAGGCGCCGGCGATGATCGGCGATCGCCTCGACACCGACATCCTCGGCGCGCGCCGCACCGGCATCCGCTCGATCCTCGTGCTGACCGGCATCGACGGGGGCGCGAGCCTCATCGGTGCGGATGCGTCGATGCGGCCCGACCACGTGATCGAGGACCTGCGCGGACTGACCGCGCCGATCCTGCCGCTGCGCGAGACGCTCGAGACGTCGACCGGCGACGTCTACTTCGAGGTGGGGACCGCCGCGGTGCGCCGCTCCGGCATCGACATCTCGCTCGTCCGCGCCGGCGAGCGGCCGGTCGACACGATCCGCGCCACGTGCGCGGCCGTCTGGTCGGCCGACCGGCCGGTGCTCGGGCTGCGCGTCGCGCCGGAGCTGCTCGCGCTCTGACGCGGCAGTCCGGGGCGACACGCCCGGGATGCGGCTGGTTTGGCGTGTGGGGGCTGGGCGCGTGTAACGTAATCCCTCGTCACCCCAAAGACGCAGAGCCGGACTGGCCAGCGGATCAAGAGGGACCACCTCCTCGCCGATAGGCGTCACGCTGT
>NZ_JBSSDR010000004.1:0-2004 GCF_054060915.1 Agrococcus sp. UYP33 | reverse complement strand
CCGGAAGCTAAGGCTCTCAGCGCCGATGGTACTGCAGGGGGGACCCTGTGGGAGAGTAGGACACCGCCGGACTTACCTTGGAAAGGGGCCCCAGAACGATCTGGGGCCCCTTTTTTCATTTGTACGACCCTGATGGGAGCATGGTGCCATGAACGACCAGGCAGATCGCAGCTCCGATCGGAACGACGACCGACGTCGCCCTTCGGGCGACCGGCGTCCGCAGCGCGATGGAGATCGCCGTCCGCAGCGCGACGGAGACCGTCGTCCGCAGCGCGATGGTGACCGTCGCCCGCCGCAGGGCGATCGGAAGCCGTTCCGCTCGAGCGACTCCGGGTACCGCGCCGGCGGCGACAGCCGCCCGCAGCGCGACGGCGACCGACGTCCGCCGCAGCGCGACGGAGAGCGTCGCTTCGGCGACCGAGACTCGCGTCCGCAGCGCGATGGTGACCGGCGTCCGCCTCGTGATGGCGACCGCCGTCCGCCGCGCGATGGCGACCGTCGTCCGGCTCGTGATGGTGACCGTCGCCCGCCTCGTGATGGCGACCGTCGCCCGCCCCGCGATGGCGACCGCCGCCCGCCGCAGCGCGATGGCGAGCGTCGCTTCGGAGACCGCGATTCCCGTCCCCAGCGCGATGGCGACCGTCGCTTCGGCGACCGCGACTCGCGCCCGCAGCGCGACGGCGACCGTCGGCCTCCCCGTGATGGGGACCGTCGTCCGCCGCGCGACGGTGACCGCCGCCCTCCGCAGCGCGACGGCCAGCGCACCTTCGGCGACCGCGACTCGCGTCCGCAGCGCGATGGCGACCGTCGCTTCGGCGACCGCGACTCGCGTCCCCAGCGCGATGGCGACCGTCGGCCTCCTCGTGATGGTGACCGCCGGCCGCCCCAGCGCGACGGCCAGCGGAGCTTCGGCGCCCGAGACTCCCGTCCGCAGCCCGAGCGCAAGCCGCTGCGTCCCGGTGACACCGGCTACCGCGCCGATGGCTCCGACGGCCGGCTGGAGCGCGAGGCCGATCGGCGCCCGCCGCAGCGCGAGGGCCAGGGGTACGGCCGCGACGACCAGCGTCGACGCGACACGCAGCGCGAGCGCAACCAGGGCCCGCAGCGCGATGCCGCGCGCCCGGGCCGTGACTTCGAGCACCGGGGCGACGGCTCCGGCGAGAGCTTCAAGCAGGTGCGCGACGACGAGTTCGTGCCGCCGATCCTGCCCGACGACGTCGTGGCCGAGGACCTCGACATCGGCGCGCGAGCGCAGCTGAAGACCCTGACGAAGGACAACGCGGAGTTCGTCGCGAAGCACATGGCGATGGCATCGCGCTTCATCGACGACGACCCGCAGCTCGCGCACCAGCATGCGCTGGCGGCGGCGCGTCGCGCCGGCCGCATCGGCGTCGTGCGCGAGACGCTCGCGATCACGGCCTACCAGCTGGGCGACTTCGCGCTCGCGCTGCGCGAGCTGCGCACGTACCGGCGCATCACCGGTCGCGACGACCAGCTGCCGCTCATGGCGGACTGCGAGCGCGGCATGGGTCGGCCCGAGAAGGCGCTCGAGCTCGCGCGGTCGGTCGAGGCGGAGTCGCTCGACACCAACGTGCGCGTCGAGCTCGCGATCGTGAAGTCCGGCGCGCGACTCGACCTCGGTCAGGGGGAGGCGGCGCTCGAGGAGCTGCGGATCCCCGAGCTGCGCAAGGACAAGGCGTTCGAGTACAGCCCGGCGCTGTTCGCCAGCTACGGCGGTGTGCTCGAGGAGCTCGGGCGCGACGACGAAGCGGCGGAGTGGTTCGAGCTCGCGGATCGCGCGATCGATGCCCTCGAGGCAGCGCTGGCACCGGGCGAGCTCGAGGCGGTCTCCATCATCTCCGAGCGGGTCGAGTCGACCGAGGAGCCCGAGGCGGTCGCCGAGGCTGATGAGGCTGATGAGGCTGATGAGGCTGATGAGGCTGATGAGGCTGATGAGGCTGATGAGGCTGATGAGGCTGATGAGGCTGATGAGGCTGATGAGGC
>NZ_JBSSDR010000003.1:0-5779 GCF_054060915.1 Agrococcus sp. UYP33 | reverse complement strand
TCTGGGGCCCCTTTCCAAGGTAAGTCCGGCGGTGTCCTACTCTCCCACAGGGTCCCCCCTGCAGTACCATCGGCGCTGAGAGCCTTAGCTTCCGGGTTCGGAATGTGACCGGGCGTTTCCCTCTCGCTATGGCCGCCGAAACACTATCGATGTTTCAGTCTGCACAGCTCTCCACACGGCGTCCAGAGGACACGGGGTGGAGGGCTGCAGTTCCCGACCGTCTATCGGGAACCACAAAGTGGACGCGAGCAGCAAGCTCATGTAGGTGTTATCAAATTATCGGCTTATTAGTACCGGTCAGCTTCATGGGTCTTTAGTCCCCACTTCCACATCCGGCCTATCAACCCAGTAGTCTGGCTGGGAGCCTCTCGCCCGAAGGCATGGAAGTCTCATCTTGAGGCCGGCTTCCCGCTTAGATGCTTTCAGCGGTTATCCATCCCGAACGTAGCTAATCAGCGGTGCTCCTGGCGGAACAACTGACACACCAGAGGTTCGTCCAACCCGGTCCTCTCGTACTAGGGTCAGATCCTCTCAAACTTCCTACGCGCGCAGCGGATAGGGACCGAACTGTCTCACGACGTTCTAAACCCAGCTCGCGTGCCGCTTTAATGGGCGAACAGCCCAACCCTTGGGACCTACTCCAGCCCCAGGATGCGACGAGCCGACATCGAGGTGCCAAACCATGCCGTCGATATGGACTCTTGGGCAAGATCAGCCTGTTATCCCCGAGGTACCTTTTATCCGTTGAGCGACAGCGCTTCCACAAGCCACTGCCGGATCACTAGTCCCGACTTTCGTCCCTGCTCCAGTTGTCACTGTCACAGTCAAGCTCCCTTGTGCACTTACACTCGACACCTGATTGCCAACCAGGTTGAGGGAACCTTTGGGCGCCTCCGTTACTTTTTGGGAGGCAACCGCCCCAGTTAAACTACCCACCAGGCACTGTCCCTGAACCGGATTACGGTTCGAAGTTAGATATCCAGAGTGACCAGAGTGGTATTTCAACATTGACTCCACCCGAACTAGCGTCCGGGCTTCACAGTCTCCCACCTATCCTACACAAGCCACACCGAACACCAATACCAAGCTGTAGTAAAGGTCACGGGGTCTTTCCGTCCTGCTGCGCGTAACGAGCATCTTTACTCGTAGTGCAATTTCGCCGAGTTCGCGGTTGAGACAGCTGGGAAGTCGTTACGCCATTCGTGCAGGTCGGAACTTACCCGACAAGGAATTTCGCTACCTTAGGATGGTTATAGTTACCACCGCCGTTTACTGGGGCTTAAATTCTGAGCTTCGCTTGCGCTAACCCTTCCTCTTAACCTTCCAGCACCGGGCAGGCGTCAGTCCGTATACATCGTCTTGCGACTTAGCACGGACCTGTGTTTTTAGTAAACAGTCGCTTCCCACTGGTCTCTGCGGCCTTCAAACGCTTCCGGCAGCTAGTGCCGTCACGCCTCAGGCCCCCCTTCTCCCGAAGTTACGGGGGCATTTTGCCGAGTTCCTTAACCACGATTCTCTCGATCTCCTTGGTATTCTCTACCTGACCACCTGAGTCGGTTTGGGGTACGGGTGACTAGAACCTCGCGTCGATGCTTTTCTAGGCAGCATAGGATCACAGACTTCCCTCTAAGGGTTCGGCAAAGCTCTCAGGCTATGTGTGGGACGGATTTGCCTATCCCACGCCCTACGGCTTACCCGGACTCAACCATCGGCCCGGTTCTGCTACCTTCCTGCGTCACACCTGTTAATACGCTAGCCGCACCAGCATAGGGTCGAGTGCTAGCCCAAGGACGTCACCCCGAAGGGATCGGTCCAAGGATTCGGACTCTTAGCATTACTGGATTGACTTGGGCGGTTCTTCGCCAGCTCAGGAGTATCAACCTGATGTCCATCGACTACGCCTGTCGGCCTCGCCTTAGGTCCCGGCTTACCCAGGGAAGATTAGCTTGACCCTGGAACCCTTGGTCTTTCGGAGGACATGTTTCTCACATGTCTTTCGCTACTCATGCCTGCATTCTCACTCGTGTGGCGTCCACGGCTGGATCACTCCGCCGCTTCACTCGCCACACGACGCTCTCCTACCAATCCGTACGCCTGGACCGCTTTTGAGGGCGGCCGAGCTGTTGTACGAATTCCACGACTTCGGTGATGTGCTTGAGCCCCGCTAAATTGTCGGCGCAGAATCACTTGACCAGTGAGCTATTACGCACTCTTTCAAGGGTGGCTGCTTCTAAGCCAACCTCCTGGTTGTCTAAGCAACTCCACATCCTTTTCCACTTAGCACATGCTTAGGGACCTTAGTCGGTGGTCTGGGTTGTTTCCCTCTCGACGATGAAGCTTATCCCCCACCGTCTCACTGCTGCGCTCTCACTTACCGGCATTCGGAGTTTGGCTGACGTCAGTAACCTTTTGGGGCCCATCGGCCATCCAGTAGCTCTACCTCCGGCAAGAAACACGCAACGCTGCACCTAAATGCATTTCGGAGAGAACCAGCTATCACGAAGTTTGATTGGCCTTTCACCCCTATCCACAGCTCATCCCCTCAGTTTTCAACCTAAGTGGGTTCGGTCCTCCACGAGGTCTTACCCTCGCTTCAACCTGGCCATGGATAGATCACTTCGCTTCGGGTCTAGGACATGCGACTGAATCGCCCTATTCAGACTCGCTTTCGCTACGGCTACCCCTCACGGGTTAACCTCGCCACATATCGCTAACTCGCAGGCTCATTCTTCAAAAGGCACGCTGTCACAGCTACTAAGGCTGCTCCAACGGTTTGTAAGCAAACGGTTTCAGGTACTATTTCACTCCCCTCCCGGGGTACTTTTCACCTTTCCCTCACGGTACTTGTCCGCTATCGGTCATCTGGGAGTATTTAGGCTTACCAGGTGGTCCTGGCTGATTCACACGGGATTTCTCGGGCCCCGTGCTACTTGGGATGAACCTCACGCCATCGCATGGTTTCGGCTACGGGATTGTCACCCTCTTCGATGGACCTTTCCAAGTCCTTCGCCTACCACGGTCTGTAACGTTCGCTGCTCGGCAGAGCAGCTGAGATGTCCCACAACCCCGATCGTGCAACGCCTGCCGGCTATCACACACGATCGGTTTAGCCTCTTCCGCGTTCGCTCGCCACTACTTACGGAATCACTGTTGTTTTCTCTTCCTGTGGGTACTGAGATGTTTCACTTCCCCACGTTCCCTCTACCCGCCCTATATATTCAGGCGGGAGTCACTGGGTCGGCACGCCGCCCAGCGGGGTTTCCCCATTCGGAGATCCTCGGATCGAAGCTTGTTTATCAGCTCCCCGAGGCTTATCGCAGATTACTACGTCCTTCATCGGCTCCAGATGCCAAGGCATCCACCGTTTGCTCTTAGAAATTTGACCACATACATGAGTATTGTTGGTTAATCGGCAGCCCGAAGGCTGCTGACCAATGATCTATATAGATCATCTGACTCGAGCCGAAGCTCGAATCTAAGATGCTCGCGTCCACTGTGTAGTTCTCAACATACGGTCGGTACCGTCAGCCTCAGCGCACTGCGCTTCAGCCATACGGTCCAGAGGAAGTCCGAAGACGCCAAAAGGCGCCGTCTGGTCCCTCAGGACCCAACAGCGTGCATGCACCCGGTCTCCCCCACCCCACCGTTCCACGCTGCGAGCAGCGGTACTGAGCGGGAGAAGATCCCCCGAGCGCCAATGTCAATGTTCCACCCTTGAGCTGACCACCGGTCGACGTGTGCGACCGAAGTGGCTCTGCGCCGGCTGAGCCGGCGAGATGCTCCTTAGAAAGGAGGTGATCCAGCCGCACCTTCCGGTACGGCTACCTTGTTACGACTTAGTCCTAATCACCGATCCCACCTTCGACAGCTCCCTCCAAAAGGTTAGGCCACTGGCTTCGGGTGTTACCGACTTTCATGACTTGACGGGCGGTGTGTACAAGGCCCGGGAACGTATTCACCGTAGCGTTGCTGATCTACGATTACTAGCGACTCCGACTTCATGAGGTCGAGTTGCAGACCTCAATCCGAACTGAGACCGGCTTTTTGGGATTCGCTCCACCTTGCGGTATCGCAGCCCATTGTACCGGCCATTGTAGCATGCGTGAAGCCCAAGACATAAGGGGCATGATGATTTGACCTCATCCCCACCTTCCTCCGAGTTGACCCCGGCAGTATCCCATGAGTTCCCACCATTACGTGCTGGCAACATAGGACGAGGGTTGCGCTCGTTGCGGGACTTAACCCAACATCTCACGACACGAGCTGACGACAACCATGCACCACCTGTATACGAGTGTCCAAAGAGTTCACTGTCTCCAGTGCGTTCTCGTATATGTCAAGCCTTGGTAAGGTTCTTCGCGTTGCATCGAATTAATCCGCATGCTCCGCCGCTTGTGCGGGCCCCCGTCAATTCCTTTGAGTTTTAGCCTTGCGGCCGTACTCCCCAGGCGGGGAACTTAATGCGTTAGCTACGACACGGAGACCGTGGAATGGTCCCCACATCTAGTTCCCAACGTTTACGGCATGGACTACCAGGGTATCTAAGCCTGTTTGCTCCCCATGCTTTCGCTCCTCAGCGTCAGTTACGGCCCAGAGATCTGCCTTCGCCATCGGTGTTCCTCCTGATATCTGCGCATTCCACCGCTACACCAGGAATTCCAATCTCCCCTACCGCACTCTAGTCTGCCCGTACCCACTGCAAGCCCGAGGTTGAGCCTCGGGTTTTCACAGCAGACGTGACAAACCGCCTACGAGCTCTTTACGCCCAATAATTCCGGACAACGCTTGCACCCTACGTATTACCGCGGCTGCTGGCACGTAGTTAGCCGGTGCTTTTTCTGCAGGTACCGTCACTTTCGCTTCTTCCCTGCTAAAAGAGGTTTACAACCCGAAGGCCTTCGTCCCTCACGCGGCGTTGCTGCATCAGGCTTGCGCCCATTGTGCAATATTCCCCACTGCTGCCTCCCGTAGGAGTCTGGGCCGTGTCTCAGTCCCAGTGTGGCCGGTCACCCTCTCAGGCCGGCTACCCGTCGTCGCCTTGGTGAGCCGTTACCTCACCAACTAGCTGATAGGCCGTGAGCTGATCCTTGACCGAAGTTCTTTCCACGACCAGGAGATGCCTCCGATCGTCGTATCCGGTATTAGACGCCGTTTCCAGCGCTTATCCCAGAGTCAAGGGCACATTGCTCACGTATTACTCACCCGTTCGCCACTAATCCGGAGGAGCAAGCTCCTCCTTCATCGTTCGACTTGCATGTGTTAAGCACGCCGCCAGCGTTCGTCCTGAGCCAGGATCAAACTCTCCGTAAAGAAAAGTTGCATACCGCCGGCAAGCCGACGGCAGCGAGTTTGATGCTGACAAAATAGACTGTCTACTGACAATCTGTCTCATCCAAAGGAATCGTTGTCCCCGAAGGGACGACGAGTTAATATTTTGGCATTTGACATTGTGCACGCTGTTGAGTTCTCAAGGATCAGACGCTCCCGTACCTCACCATCTCTGGATCCGTGCCGGGGCAACTTCTCTATCGTAACCACTTCTCAGCCCGTGTCAAATCGACACGCGGTGCAGAGTCGAGCCGACACCAGCCAGCCGCACCAGGCAGCCGTCCGTCGCGCCGAGCGCTCCGCACTGTCAACATTGAAGTGATCTGTCACCGTACTCGCACCAGACGCGACACGCTACAGCGTGACGCCTATCGGCGAGGAGGTGGTCCCTCTTGATCCGCTGGCCAGTCCGGCTCTGCGTCTTTGGGGTGACGAGGGATTACGTTACACG
>NZ_JBSSDR010000002.1:0-824955 GCF_054060915.1 Agrococcus sp. UYP33 | reverse complement strand
TACTCGATCAGCGGGTGGGGCGGCGCTTCGCACTGCTACTCGATCAGCGGGTGGGGCGGCGCTTCGCACTGCTACTCGATCAGCGGGTGGGGCGGGTGGGTCAGCCGAGGATGCGCTTCGCGAGCCTGCCGCGCAGCTCGGTGAACGGCGGGTAGATCACCCGCAGCGTGTCGACCGCGGTCGGCTTCGAGAGCACGGCCTTCCGGTGGCTGAAGACCTCGAACGAGTGCCGCCCGTGGTACGCGCCCGAGCCGCTCTCGCCGACGCCGCCGAACGGCAGCCCCGCCGCGCCGACGTGCGCGACGGCGATGTTGATGCCGAGCCCGCCCGATGAGGTCTCGCGCTCGACGCGCCGCACGGCATCCCGGTCCCGCGCGAAGACGTAGAGCGCGAGCGGCTTGTCGCGCCCGCGCATCGTCTCGATGAAGCCGTCGACGCCGTCGACGGGCAGCACGGGCAGGATCGGGCCGAAGATCTCCTCCTGCATCACCGGTGCATCCTCGGCGACGTCCGTGAGGATGGTGGGCGCGATGTAGCGCGCGGCGGCGTCCACCTCGCCGCCGGTCACCACGGAGCCGCTGCCGAGCAGGCCGCGCAGGCGCTCGAGGTGCCGGCCGTTGACGATGCGCGCGAAGTCGGGCGATGTGCGCGCGTCGCCGAGCTGCTCGGCGGTCGCGAGGCGCAGCTGCTCGACGAGCTCGTCGGCGACCTCCCGGTCGACGCGGATGTGGTCGGGCGCGACGCAGGTCTGCCCCGCGTTGATCCACTTGCCCCACGCGATGCGGCGGGCGGCCGCCGCGATGTCGGCCGAGCGGTGCACGTAGACGGGGCTCTTGCCGCCGAGCTCGAGCACGGTCGGCGTCAGGTGCTTCGCCGCGGCCGCGGCGACGACCCGCGCGACCGTGCCGTTGCCGGTGTAGAAGATGAGGTCCCAGCGCTGCTCGAGCAGCGCCGTCGTCTCGTCGACGCCGCCCTCCACCACCCGCACCGAGCGGGGGTCGAGGTGCTGTGGCGCGAGTCGCGCGAGCAGCCGCGAGGTGGCGGGCGCGAGCTCGCTCGGCTTCACCACCGCGGCGTCACCCGCGGTGATCGCCCCGATGAGCGGCGCGAGCGCGAGGTGCAGCGGATAGTTCCACGGCGCGATGATGAGCGTCGCGCCGAGCGGCTCGGGGACCGTGCGCGCCGACGCCGGCTGCAGCGCGAGCGGCGCCGCGACCCGCGTGGGCGCCATCCAGCGCCGGAGGCTCCTGCGAGCCGCGCGCGCCTCCGCGACGACGTAGCCGATCTCGGTGAGGTGCGCCTCGATCTCGCTCTTGCCGAGGTCGGCCTTCAGCGCCGACTCCCACTCCGACGCGTGCTGCAGCAGCATGCGCACGAGCCCCTCGAGCTGCTGCTCGCGGTACGCCCGCGGCCGGGTGACGCCGCCATCGACCGCGGCCCGCAGCTCGGCGGCGATGCCGTCGACGGATGCGGCAGGTGGGGCTTCGGTGCGGATGTCGCTCATCCGCTCATGCTGGCAGGTCACGCTGTGCTCAACCGGCGGGGGAGACGCGCTTCTGCCAGCCGCCCTCGGCGCCGACCGGCGTGAAGCCGAGCGCCTCGTTCACCGCGAGCATCGGGCGGTTCTCCTCGGCGTTCCAGGTGACGACGCGCGAGCGGTCGGGGTGGAGTCGGCCCAGCTGCAGCAGGTTCTCGGCCTTCACGAGCATGCCGAGCCGGTGTCCGCGGTGGTCGGCGTGCACGAGCGTGTCCTCCTGCGTGGCCGGGCGGCCCTCCGCGGGCACGAGCAGCACGGTGAAGGCGACCACCTCGCCGGTCGCGCGATGCACCGCAGCAGCCTGCAGGATCGACTGCCCGGCCTCCTCGAGCTCGCGCTCCGTGCGCTCGAGCCGTGCGGCGTCCCAGTGCTCGTCATCGGCGTCCAGCCCCGCGCTCGGGACATCCGTCGCCATCCGGGCGTGCAGGGCCGCCATGCCGTCGCGAAGCTCCGGCGGCGTGCGACCCGACCACGAGCGCGCCTCGTAGGCGTCGCCCGCCTTCGCAGCCGCATCCGCGCGGTGCTGCTCGAGGGAGCCCCTGGCCGCCTCGACGTCGAGCTCGGAGATGCGCTCGACCTGCTCGAGCGCGTAGCCCATCGCGACGGCCAGCCGCGCCGCGGCATCCGCGGCCACCGAGCCGTGCCCGCTCACGGGCGAGATCGCGGCGTCGCCCTCGACGGGCGCCCGGTGGTCGGCCCACGCCTGCAGTGTCGTCGCGCCGAGCTCGATGGCGATCCGCTCGGTGTGCTCGGCGATCGCTCGACCCAGGCCGTGACCGCGTGCGTCGGGCACGACCCAGGCGGAGACGTAGGCGACAGAGGATCCCTCCTCGGTGTTGAGCGCGGCCACGGAACGGCCGACGTCGCGGCCGTCCTCGACGACGAGGAAGCGGCGCACGACCTCGTCCTCCTGGTGGCGCATGCTCGCGAGGATCTCGCCGACCGTCGTGTCGCGCGAGTCGTCGCCCCAGAAGTCCTGCGTGACGCGGTTGGCCGTCGCGACGTAGCGAGCGATGCGCGAGAGCGCAGGCTCGTCGAAGCCGTCGGCAGGAGCCTCGAGCTCCAGGTACTCCACCGTGCCGGTCATGTCGCCGACTCCTTCCGCTGCCAGACCCCGCCGTGGCAGATCGTCTCGAACCCGAGCGCCTCGTTCACCGACAGCATCGGGCGGTTCTCCTCGGCGTTCCAGGTGCGGACGACGCCCCGAGGGTCGCGCTCGGCGACCGCGAGCAGGTTGGCGACCTTCACCGCCATGCCGAGCCGGTGCCCGCGGTGCTCGCCGTGCACGAGCGTGTCGTGCTGGTACCAGGGCTCGCCGACGCCCTGCCCTGCGAGCGTCGTGAACGCCACGACGTCGCCCGTCGAGACCTCGACGGCGACCGCGCGCAGCAGTGTGCGCCCGCCGTCGAGCTGGCTCGTCTCGTAGCGCTCGAGCCGCTCCGCGTCCCAGCCCTCGGCCTCGTGCTCGACGCCCGCCGACGGCGCGTCCGTCGACATGCGCGCGTGCAGCGCGGCGAGCGATGCGACCCGCTCGGCCGGCGCTCGACCCGCCCAGGTCTCGACGCGGTACCGCGGCGCGGCATGCGCCTCGGCATCGGCGCGGTGCGCGGCCAGCGCAGGCACGGCGGCCGCGAGGCGCAGCTCGCTCGCCCGCTCGATCTGCTCGAGCTCGAAGCCGTAGCGCTGCAGCAGCGCCACCTGCGCGCTCGCGGCGGGAATCTCGCCGAAGCCGGTCGGCGACGGGATCGTCGGTCCGGGCTCCGGGTGGTGGTCGACCCAGGCCTGGAGCGTCGTCGCGCCGCGCTCCCGCATCCGCGCGATGAGGTCGTCGGCGAGCGCCGTGCCGACGCCACGGCGCCGCGCGCTCGGGAGCACCATCACGTCGACCTCGGCGATCGTCGTCCCCTCGAGCAGGCCGCGCGAGGCGTAGCCCCGCCCCGCGGGCACCCCGTCGAGGAGCGCGACCGTGCGGAGGTCGTCGCTCTCGCCCACCTGGCTCTGCCACTGCGCCCACGCCTCCCGATAGCTGAAGGCGTGGCTCTCGTCGCCGCCCCACCCGTCGACGACCACCGCGTTGCGCACGTCGACGAGCATCCGCAGCCGCCTGGCGCCCTCGCTGTCGTCGTCCCATGCCGCCGGCACGGGCACGTCGATGATCTCGATGATCTCGATGGTCATCGCTCCGCCTTCCACTGCCACTGCGCCTCGTAGGCGACCGGTGCGAATCCGGATGCCTCGTTCACGGCGAGCATCGGCCGGTTCTCCTCGGCGTTCCAGGTGACGACGCGCACGAGCTCCGGTCGCAGCTCGCGGAGCCGCACGAGGTTGTCGAGCTTCATGAGCATGCCGAGGCCGTGCCCGCGGTGCGGCTTCGTGACGAGGGTGTCGTGCTGGCGGGCAGTCGCACCGCTCAGCGGCAGGATGAGCGTCGAGAAGCCGCCGAGCTCGCCCGTCGACCGCTCGCGCGCCGCGACCGTGAGCAGCGTGCGGCCGCCCGCCTGCACGGTGCGCTCGAACTCGGCGAGCCGCGCCTCATCCCACACCTCCTCCTCCCACGCGAGGTTGCCGATCGGCGCATCCGTCGACATGCGCTCGTAGAGCGTCCGCATCGCCGGCCGGTGCTCGGCGGGCGTGCCGCCGATCCAGCGCACGAGCTCGTACCCCGGCGCACCGGCCGCTGCCGCGGCGAGCCGCGAGTCGAGGTCGGGCAGGTCGGCGAGCTCCGCCACGCTCACCCGATAGACCTGCTCGAGGGCGTAGCCGCGGCGCACGAGCGGCGCGGCCTCCGGATGCGCGGGGTCGGCACCGCCGAAGCCGCTCGTCGCCGTCACGGTGCCCTCGGCGGCACCGACGGTCGACATGATGACCGTCGAGCGCCCGTCCGTAGCCGCGAGCTCGTGGGCGCGCTCGGTGAGCGCCTCGGCGAGCTCGTGCTGCTCGGCGGCGCTCAGCGCGCTCGAGAGCTCGGGCTGCGCCTCGACGACGTCGGTCGAGTCGAGCAGGTTCGAGTAGAGCGTGATGATGCCCACGAGCCGGTCGCCGTCCCACGCGTGCAGCCGGTCGAGCCGGTAGTCGGCGTTCGGCTGCAGCGAGGCGAGGAACTCGACCGGGGTGTTCACGTAGAGGCCCTCGCCGTAGCGCTCGGCGTTGCTGCGCTCGTTGTAGGCGTGGGCGAGGCGGAACTCGTCGCCCGCCGGGCCGTCCTCGTCCGGGTGCGCCGGCAGCACCATGGGGCGGATGTCGATCTGCATGGGATTCCGCCGCTCGCACCGGCACCGTGCCGGCGGGCAGCCTTGCAGAGTAGACGCGCGCGTGCCGTCCGCGCAACGCGCGACCGCCCGGCTACGGTGTTCCCAGCACCGACCCGGGAGCCGCATGCACCTCAAGAGCCTGACCGTCAAGGGCTTCAAGTCGTTCGCGCGCCCGACGACCTTCCAGTTCGAGCCGGGCGTCACGTGCGTCGTCGGCCCGAACGGGTCGGGCAAGTCGAACGTCGTCGACGCCCTCGCCTGGGTGATGGGGGAGCAGGGCGCGAAGACGCTCCGCGGCGGCAAGATGGAGGACGTCATCTTCGCCGGCACCGCGACCACGGGGCCGCTCGGCCGCGCGCACGTCGAGCTGACGATCGACAACGCCGACGGCGCGCTGCCGATCGAGTACGCCGAGGTGCAGATCTCGCGCACGCTCTTCCGCAACGGCGGCTCCGAGTACGCGATCAACGGCGAGTCCTGCCGACTGCTCGACGTGCAGGAGCTGCTGAGCGACTCGGGCCTCGGCCGGGAGATGCACGTCATCGTCGGCCAGGGCCAGCTCGACAACGTGCTGCAGGCGACGCCGGCGGACCGCCGCGGCTACATCGAGGAGGCCGCGGGCATCCTCAAGCACCGGCGGCGCAAGGAGAAGACGCTCCGCAAGCTCGACGCGATGCAGGCCAACCTCACGCGGCTGCAGGACCTCACGGGCGAGATCCGCCGCCAGCTGAAGCCGCTGGGCCAGCAGGCCGAGATCGCGAAGGAGGCCGCGACCATCCAGGCGACGGTCCGCGACGCTCGCGCACGGCTCATGGCCGACGAGGTCGTCGGGCTGCGCCAGCAGCTGGAGTCGGCCGCCCGCTCGGAGTCGGAGCGCAAGTCGGAGCGGATCGTGCTGCAGGAGCAGCTCGAGCAGGCGCGCCTCCGCGCGGGCCGCATCGAGGAGTCGATGGTCGGCGACGACGTCGACCGCGCCCGCACCGTCGCGCACGCGCTCGAGCGGGAGCTCTCGCGCCTGCAGTCGCTCCACGCGCTCGCGGGGCAGCGGCTCGCGCTGCTCGAGGAGGCGCCGGAGGTCGGCGACGCGGCACCGCTCATCACGCCCGACATGGTGCAGGCCGCGCGCGACGACGCCGCGGCGCTGGGCGCTCGGGTGGCGGATGCCGAGGGCCGCCTCGGCAAGGCCGCATCGGCGACCGCGCTGGCCCGCGCCGGGCTCGACTCGCTCGACGAGGAGATCGCCGCGCAGGCCGCGCTCGTGTCGCGCCACGACCTCGAGGCCGCAGCCCACCGCTCGAAGGTGGAGGTCGCGCAGTCGACGCTCGCGGCCCGCGAGGCGGAGGTCGCGCGACGCGAGAGCGCACTCGCGAACGCCGAGCAGCGGCTCGCCGACGCGCAGGGCGCCGCCACCGACCTCGGCGACGAGCAGGCCGACGGCGACGCGGAGTCGCTCGCGCAGCGCTACCGCGACGCCGACGACCGACAGGCTGCCCTCTCGGCTGACCTCGACGAGCGGCGCGAGGCGCTCCACGCGGTCGAGCGCGAGCGCGATGCGCTCGCCGCCCGCACCTCGGCCCTGACCGCGGCGCTCGCGACCGCGAACGCGTCGGCGGGTCTCGTCGACGCGGGCATCCCGGGACTCCGCGGCCTCGTCGCCGAGCGGGTCAAGGTGAGGAAGGGCTTCGAGGCGGCGATCGCGGCGGCGCTCGGCACGCTCGGCGAGGCGGTGCTCGCCGACACGCGCGAGGCCGCCGCGGCGGCCATCGAGCACGCGCACGAGGCCGGGCTCGGCCGCGTCGAGGCGGTCGTCGCGGATGCCACGCCCATGCGGCCCGACGTGCGCCCCGTCGAGGGCGCCGTGCACGCGCCGACGGTCGTGGATGCGCCGGCCGGCGTGCTCGGCGTGCTCGCCTTCACGTTCGTCGTCGACTCGCTGGAGGCGGCGCAGCAGGCGGGGCCGGCGATCGCCGCGCTCGAGCTCGGCGCGCCGGTGACGATCGTCACGAGGCGCGGCGACTACGTCAGCGAGTACCTGCTGCGCGGCGGCAGCGACGACGCGCAGTCGCGGCTCGAGCTGCTCGCCGAGCGAGACGCGGCAACGGAGCGGCTCGATGAGCTCTCGACCGCGATCGAGCGGGAGGCGGGTGCGCTCGAGGACGCGCGCCAGGCGCACCAGCAGGCCAAGCGCGGCGCGCAGGAGGCGCTCGAGGAGCTCCGAGCGCACGACGCGGCGTCGGCGGCGCGCGGCGAGCAGCGCAGCCGGGCTCGCGCCCGGCTCGAGTCGGCGACCGGTGAGCACCAGCGGGCCGAGGCCGCGCTCGCCGAGGCGAGGCAGGGCATCCGCGAGGCCGCGGAGGGGGTCGAGGCGGCGCAGCTCGCCCTCGAGCGCTTCCAGGCCAAGCCGCGGCCGATGCTCGACGCCTCCGCGCGCGACGGGATGCTGCAGGAGCTGGAGGCCGCGCGCACGGCTGAGACGGATCTGCGCATCGAGCTCGAGACCGCGCGCGAGCGCGTGCGAGCCGAGCTCGCCCGCGCCGAGTCGCTCGCCCGCGATGTCGAGGCGCAGCGCGCGCGGGCCGAGGAGGCCGCGCGCCGCGCCGTGCTGCGCGAGCGCCAGCGCGAGCAGGCTGCGCGGGTGCTCACCGCGATCCCGCCGGTGCTCGGGGTCGCCGATCGATCGGTCGCCGACGCCCGCGGCGTGCTCGCCGAGCGCGAGGCTGCGCGGCGCGACCGCAACGAGGAGCTCGGCAGGCTGCGCCGCGACGAGGCGAGCCTGCGCGAGCGGCTGCAGGTGATCACCGAGCACGTGCACGTCGCCGAGATGGAGGCGTACGAGCAGCGACTGCACCTGTCGAACCTGCTCGAGCGGGCCGCGAGCGAGCTGGGCCTCGAGGAGGCGGTGCTCGTCGCCGAGCACGCGCCGGAGGAGGGCTGGGACCGCAAGGCCGAGCAGGCCCGGCTGCAGGACGCGGAGCGCAAGCTCGCCCGGCTCGGCCGCGTCAACCCGCTCGCGCTCGAGGAGTTCGCCGCGCTCGAGCAGCGCCACACGTTCCTCACCGAGCAGCTCGCCGACCTCGCGTCGACCCGCAAGGACCTCGAGCAGATCATCGCCGACCTCGACGTGACGATGGAGCAGATCTTCGCGGCGGCCTTCGAGGACACGAAGGCGGCCTTCACCGAGGTCTTCCCGATCCTGTTCCCGGGCGGCTCGGGGGCGCTCGCGCTCACCGACCCAGAGAACATGCTCGAGACGGGCATCGAGGTGACGGTGCGGCCGGCCGGCAAGAAGATCGACCGCATCTCGCTGCTGTCGGGGGGCGAGCGCTCGCTCGCGGCGGTCGCGCTCATGGTCGCGATCTTCAAGGCCCGGCCGAGCCCGTTCTACATCATGGACGAGGTGGAGGCCGCGCTCGACGACGCCAACCTCGGGCGACTGCTGACCGTCTTCGAGCAGCTGCGCGAGGCGAGCCAGCTCATCATCATCACGCACCAGAAGCGGACGATGGAGATCGCGGATGCCCTCTACGGCGTCTCGATGCGCCAGGACGGCGTCTCGGCCGTCGTCGGCCAGCGCACGGTGAGGGAGCGGGAGCGCGTCGAGGCGTAGCGGGCGCGGGTCGCGACGGCTTCAGTCGACGAACCATGACGTGACGTGGATGACGCCGTCACCGTAGACCCGGTCGAACGCGGTCTGCATCGACCCGTCGTCGTAGACGACATCGACGACGTAGGTGCCGTTCTCGCCTCCGTGCCCCAGCACATCCGGCCGCTCGAGCGTGAGCAGATCCGCCTGCAGCGCCGCGAAGGACGCCTGGTCGAGGTCCCCGGCGGGGATCTCGCGCGCCGGCATCGTGAGCGCCGCGGGGTCCAGCGGCGGCTCGGTCGGCGTGACCGTGAACGCCTCGGCGTCGTAGGTGGTCCGCAGCGCGACGAGGTCGGCCCAGCGCACGCCCGACGCCTCCTCGTGCGCGACGGCCGTCCAGTCCCAGCCGACGATCGCCGGCCCACCGCACTGCGGCGGGTACGACGTGGCGACGTTGAAGCAGAGCATCGGCGTGCCCGAATCGATGACCGTGCCGACAGCGAGCACCGGCTCGGTCGCGCTCGGCATCGGCAGCTCGCCGAATCGGGGGTCGGCCGTCTCACCGATCTCCGGGTCCGCTGTCGGTGCGGACGATGACGGAGCGGGTGGCACCGTCGCTGTCTCCGAAGACGGGGGTGTCGCAGAGCCGCTGCCGGCCGTCGCCGCGCAGCCCGCCAGGACCAGCAGGGTGGCCGCCCCGACGATGGCGGTGTGCAGCCTGCTCATGGGCTCACCGTAGCGCTCGCACCACGAAGACGACGCCGTCGCCGTAGATGTCGTCGATCGCGGCCTGCACCGAGCCGTCGTCGTACGTGACGTTCAGCACGACCGTGCCGCGCTCGCCCCAGCTGCCGAGCATGTTCGGCCCGGGGATGGTCGTCAGGTCCTCCTGCACAGCCGCGATCGTCGCCTCGTCGAGCTCGCCCTCAGGGGTCTCGATCGCGGGCAGCTGGATGGCGGCGGCGCTCGTCGGCTCGCCCGTCGGCGTGAAGGTCTGCGCCTCCGCGTCGTAGGTGCCCTCGATGGCGACGCCCTGCACCCAGCGCACGCCGCCGGTCTCCTCGTGGTCGAACGCGGCCCAGTCCCACCCGAGCAGCTCCGGGCCGTCGCACTGCGGCGGCGCGGACTCGGCCACGGCACCGACGCAGAGGATCGCGCCGCCGTCCTGCTCGAGCACGGTGCCGATCGCGAGCACGGGCTCGGTCGCGCTCGGTGTCGGCAGGTCGGCGAGCCGTGCCTGCGCGTCGGCGCCCGTTCCGACGGGTGCGGCTGGAGCAGCAGGGCTGTCGGTCGCGCCCGGTGACGCGGGGGCGTCGGGAGCGCTCCCGGCTGTCGTGGCGCAGCCGGCGAGGGCGAGGGCGAGCGATGCGGCCGCGATGCCGCCGAGCACGATGCTTCTCATGGCATCACGCTAGGTCGGCGCCGCGCGAAGCACATCCCAACGTTCTCCGGCATTCGCACGTCCAGCGCTCCCCGCTCGGGCTAGCGTGACCGCATGCCGGTCATCCTGTCGCCGTTCCACCTCGACGAGCGGCTGCGCGGCGGCTGGCCGCTCGACGCCACGACCGTGCTCGACCCGTCGCTGCCCGATGCAGCGCCGTGGGAGCGCATGGCGGTCATCGCGCGCGGCATCGCGGATGCGGTCGCCGAGGAGCGTGCGCGCGGTGCGGTGCCGCTCGTGCTCTCTGGCGACTGCGTCGCGGCGCTCGCGGTCGTTGCCGGCGTGCAGCGCGCCGGCGACGACCCGGTCGTCGTCTGGCTCGACGCCCACGGCGACGTGCAGTCGCCGCAGACGAGCGCCTCCGGCTACCTCGGTGGCATGCCCATCCGGCAGCTGCTCGGCGGCGCCGACCGGACGGTCCCGGAGTCACTGGGCCTCCGGCCGCTCGACGAGGGTGACGTCGTGCTGCTCGACGGCCGCGACCTCGACCCGCCGGAGGCGGCCTTCCTCGCCGCCTCGCGCGTCCGGCACGAGCCGCTCCACGCGGTGCAGACCGACCGCCCGGTCGTGCTCCACGTCGACGTCGACGTCGTGGACGGCGCGGACCTGCCCGGCCTGCTGTTCCCGGTGGGCGGCGGACCGTCGCTCGAGCGGGTCGTGGAGGCCGTCACCGCGATCGTCGCCCGGAACGACGTCGTCGCGGTGAGCCTCGCGTGCACGACCGCGGATCGCGCGTCGGCCGGCGTGCGTGCGATCGCCGAGGCCGCGCGGGGAGCGCTCGAGCAGTCGCGCTGAGGGGTCGCGCTGAGCCGCCGCCTGATTCGCCGGGCAGCGGTGAGGTCAGCGGGGGAGTCGTCCCTCGTGCAGCACGCCGTCGGGGTCGGCGGCGTCGCGGATCGCGCGCAGCCGCGCCAGGTCGTCGGCGGTCGCGCAGCGCTCGAGCGTGTCGTCCTCGCCGAGGAAGGTCGGCACCATCCGCTCGGAGGCGTGCGGCCGCAGCAGCGCGTCGAGGCCGGCGAGGCTCGCCGCGCCCGCCTCGGGCGGTGCGCCGGGGAACATCGGCGCGAGCCCCATCGAGAGCCACGAGGCGCCCGCGAGCGTCGCGAAGCCCGGGCGCTGCGGCGCGTCGAGCGCACCGCCCAGCATGCGCATCGTCACGCCGATGAGCGCCGCCTGCTCCGGCAGCGCGCGCCACTCGAGCAGCTCGTCGATCACCGGGTCGGGCAGCGCATCGAGCGCGATCGAGCTGCCGCGGCTCGGCGACGGGTCCTCGGGCTCCATCGACATCGCGGCCATCGCCGCCTGGGTCGTCGCTCCGAGCTGCTCGCGCACCGGCGTCGCCACGGCGCGCAGGTCGGCGAGCGGTGCGAGGTCCGCCTCCGCGCGCGCGAGCACGTCGACGGTCGTGAAGCTGCGCCCGCGCACCTCCTCCGGCAGCATCGGCGCGTCCGGCATGCGCATCGTCGAGACGAACAGCCCGAGCCCCTCGGGCGCGTCCGCCGCCGCATCGCGCACGGCCCGCAGCACCGCGGGTCCGTCGGCGGCCGAGAACACGAGCGAGCCGCCGAAGAGCGTCGGCGCCTCGAGCAGGTCGATCTCGAGCTCGGTGACGATGCCGACCGCGCCGCCGGCGCCGCGCAGCGCCCACATGGTGTCGGGGTCGGATGCGTCGTCGACGCGCTCGTGCGTGCCGTCCGGCCGCACGATCCACGCGGCCCGCAGCGACTGCGCGCCGAGCCCGGCCCAGCGGCTCAGCCACGAGTGGCCGCCGCCCAGCAGGTAGCCGGCCGGGCTCACGACCCGGCTCGTGCCGGAGGGCACGACGAGGCCCGTGCCGTCGAGCGCCGCGATCACCGCGCCCCACTGCACGCCCGCGCCGACGACCGCGGTGCGTGCATCGGCGTCGATCTCGAGCCGGTCGAAGGCGGCGGGACGCGTGAGGATCGCTCCCTCGAGCGAGCCGGAGGCCCCGTGCCCGTTCGGCTGCACGGCGACGGTCGCGCCGCTGTCGCGGGCGAAGGCGAGGATCGCCTGCAGGTCGTCGACGCCTGCGGGGTAGGCGATCGCCGCGGGGCGCTGGTCGACGGCGAGGTTCCAGGGGGAGCGCTCGGCGTCGTAGCCGGGGTCGTCGGGGGTGGTGAGGCGACCGCGGAGGCTGTCGGCGAGGGAGGTGAGGGCGGCGGGGGCGACGTAACGCTGTTCCGTGGTCACGCGGGCGAACGTACTCCCTGCGACGGACGCCCGCCAGAGTCGCGAGGTGCGAGGATCGACGGGTGACCGACCGCGACGCCCTCTTCGCCGGCCTCCGCCGGTGGCCCGACGTCGAGGATGCGGCGCTGCAGGCGCACGACGCGAGCGACGCGCTCGTCCTCGACCAGGCGGCCGGGGGGATGGCACAGGGCCGGATGCCCGCCGAGGTCGTCGTGATCGGCGACCGGCACGGGGCGCTCACCCTCGGCGCGCTGCACGACGGCGCCGAGCACGTGCGGGTGCACCAGGACTCGATCGTGGGGGAGCGGGCGCTCGACGCGAACGCCGCGGCGGCGGGCATGAGCGGCTACGCGCACCACCAGCTCGACGCCTCGCTCGTGGAGGGCGCGCGGCTCGTGCTGCTGCAGCTGCCCAGGTCGCTCGACGAGCTCGACGAGATCGCCGAGCTCGTCGCTACGCACGCCGACGAGCGCGTCGTGCTCGTCGCCGGCGGGCGGGTGAAGCACATGTCGATGAGCATGAACGCGCTGCTCGAGCGCAGCTTCCGCAGCGTGCACGCGTCGCTCGGCTGGCGCAAGTCGCGGGTGCTGCGTGCGCAGGCGCCGCGTCGGCCCGGCATCAGCTGGCCGCGCACGCGCCGGCACGACGTCGCGGGGGAGCCGCTCATCGTCGCTGCCCACGGCGGCGCGTTCGCCGGCACGTCCATCGACATCGGCGCGCAGACGCTGCTCGCGCACCTGCCCGAGATCCTCGACCGCCCGCTCGCAGCGGATGCGCCGCAGGTCGTCGACCTGGCGTGCGGCACCGGCGTGCTCGGCGTCGCGCTCGCGCTCGCGCACCCCGACATCCGGGTGCTCGCGACCGACGCCTCTGCCGCGGCGATGGCGTCGGCGCGGGCGACGGCCGCCGCGAACGCGGTCGAGGACCGCGTGGTCGTGCGGCAGGCCGACGGCCTCGAGGACGTGCCCTACGGCTCCGTGCACCTCATCCTGCTGAACCCGCCGTTCCACATCGGCGCGGCCGTGCACACGGGCATCGCGGAGCGGCTCATCGCCGACGCCGGCCGGGCGCTCGCGCACGGCGGCGAGCTGTGGTGCGTGTGGAACGCCCACCTCGGCTACCGCCCGCTGCTCGATCGGATCGGCGAGACCCGGCAGGTCTCCCGCAACGCGAAGTTCGTCGTCACCGCCACGCGGCGTCGGTGACCGCACCCGCCCGATGAGCGCTCGATCGGCGTCGGCCCGCGAGTTCACCGCGGTCGAGGAGGCGATCGACCGCGCCGCGCACCGGCTGCTCGACGGCCGCGGCCGCTCGCGCTGGCGACGCGGCGTCATCGAGCTCGGCGTCTTCACGCTCAAGCAGGCGTGGGCGAGCGTCTTCGGCGGGCTGCTGCTCGCCTGCATCCTCGCCGCGCGGCTCTGGTGGCCCGACGACGCGGCCGTCGCGCGCAACGACGCGCTCACTGTCGCGGCCGTGCTGATCCAGCTGGCGATGCTGGGCTTCCGGCTCGAGACGCTGCGCGAGCTGTGGGTGGTCGCGCTCTTCCACATCGCGGGCACGGTCATGGAGCTCTTCAAGACCGACGTCGGCTCGTGGGCCTACGAGGCGGAGGGCATCCTGCGCGTCGGCGGCGTGCCGCTGTTCTCCGGCTTCATGTACGCCGCGGTCGGCTCCTACATGGTGCGCACGATGCGCATGTTCGACCTGCGCTTCACGCGCTACCCGCCGCTCTGGGCGACGATCGCGGTGGCGGTCGGCATCTACGCGAACTTCTTCCTCCACCACTTCTGGATCGACCTGCGCTGGGTGCTCGTCGCCGCGATCGTGCTGCTGTGGGGCGCGTGCACCATGCGCTTCCGCGTGCTGCGCACTCACCTGCGGATGCCGATCCTCGCGGCGTTCGCGCTCGTCGCGGTCGTGATCTGGGGCGCCGAGAACATCGCGACCTGGGGCGGCGCCTGGGCCTACCCCGACCAGGTCGGCGGCTGGCAGCCGGTGTCGTGGACGAAGATCGTCAGCTGGTTCCTGCTGATGATCCTGTCGGTGGTGCTCGTGACGCTCGTGCACCGTCCGCAGCCGGCCGCGCACGCGCGCGCCGACACGCCGTCCCCGCTGCGCGACGGCGTGCACGGCGACTGATCTGATGGCGGCACAGGAACCCGGCCACGTATGAGGTGGCCGGGCTTCGTGCATCCGGGGCTCCAATGGCGGCGGGACGGCCGCTGACGAGGAGGAGGCCCCGCGCGGTATGAGCGTGCGGGGCCTCCGGCCCTCCGAGGAGGGTCACCCTCCGGAGAGGGTCGCATCAGCATGCGCCTCGCACCGACGGAGCGCAAGCCCCGTCGGCGAACCGGCCTCGACCGATGGTCGAGGGTTCGATCAGGCCGGCTCGCTCGCCGCCGCCCAGCAGCGCAGCATGAGCGCGGAGCGGTGGCCCGCGCAGTCGGCGGCGAATGCGGCGAGGTCGGCGAGCCCGTCGCCGATGCCGAGACGCCGCGCGCCCTTCCGCACCGCGACGTCGCCCAGCAGCAGCACGTCGGGATCGCCGAGCCGCAGCGAGAGGTAGCCGACGGTCCACGGGCCGATGCCCTTGAGCTCGAGCAGCTGCGCGCGGATCGCCTCGAGGTCGGCAGTGCCAACGTGGGATGAGCGCTCGAGGGGTATCGCGCCGCTCGCGACCGCCTCGGCCGCCCGCCGCACGGTCGCGGTCTTCGCGGCGGGACCGCGCAGCACGCCGGCGCCGTCGGCGACCTGCGCCATCGTGGGGAAGCAGCGCTCGACGCCGTCGTCGGCGAGCTCCGGCGGCAACGAGTCGCCGAGCGCGCCGAGCAGCGCGAGCTGCTGCGTCGCCGCGACCACCGAGATCTGCTGCCCGACGATCGCGCGCACGAGCATCTCGTGCGCGTCGGCGCACCCCGGCTGGGCGAGCGCCGGCTGCGCGGCGATGGCGTCGGCGAGCGCCGGCACGCCGTGCCGCTCCGCCGCCCACGTGAGGCGCGCATCCGCATCGGCCCGAGCATCCGTGCCACCGGCTGCCCGGTGCAGGTCGAAGACCCGCGCGAGGTCGGGGTCGGCTGTCGTGGCGACGTCGTCGGCGACGGCCGCCGTCGCCACGCGGGGACCGCGCAGCGCGCGCCGGTAGCCATCGGGCCCGACGACCTCGACGCCCGGCACCGCGCGCGGCGCGAGCCACGCGAGGATGCCGGACGCCCCGGTCACGCGTCGGTCAGACGTTGCGGTCGCCGCGCTCGTCGAGCTCGCGCGCGTCGAGGTTCTCGCCCTTCGCGATGCGACGGCGGAGCTCATCGAGCGCATCCGGGTCCATGTCCTCGCGAGCGGCCTCGCGCAGCACGTCCTCGTGGAAGTCGGCGGCGGGCGCCTCGGTGCCCTTCGCGTCGATCACCTGGAGCGTGCCGGTCTCGGAGTGCTCGACCCGCAGCGGGCGGTAGAAGGTCCGGCCGGTCGCGTCGACGATGTGGTAGTGGCCGTCGGCGCCCAGCTCGGCCTCGGACGGGCCGAGGTGGAGCGATGCGTCGCCGGTCTGCTTGGCGTCGATGCGGATCTTGATGAGCGACGCGACGACCGCGACGACCATCGAGACGAGGATGACGAGCAGCGAGTGCCAGGTCTCGATGTGGGGGACCCACTCGATGTGCTGGCCGCCGTTGATGAACGGCAGCTCGTTCTCCTCCATGGCGTGGAAGACGAGCTTGACGCCGATGAAGCCGAGGATCGCCGCGATGCCGTAGTGCAGGTAGACGAGGCGGTCGAGCAGGCCACCGAGCAGGAAGTAGAGCTGGCGGAGACCCATGAGCGCGAAGATGTTGCACGCGAAGACGAGGAACGGATCCGTCGTCACCGAGAAGATCGCGGGGATCGAGTCGATCGCGAACAGCAGATCGGTCGTGCCGAGCGCGATGATCACCATCAGGAACGGCGTGAAGTAGCGGACGCCCTGCTCGGTGAGCGTGGCCTTGCCGCCGTTCCACGTGTCGGTGAAGTTGACGCGCTTCTTCATCAGGCGGACGACGAGGTTGTCCTTCTCGCCCGAGTCGTCGTCGTGGCCGAACGCCTGCTTGTAGGCGACGTAGACGAGGTAGCCGCCGAAGATGTAGAAGAGCCACGAGAGCTGCTCGACGAGCTGCACGCCGACGACGATGAAGATGCCGCGGAGCACGATGGCGATGAGGATGCCGATCATCAGCACCCGCTGCTGCATCTCCTTCGGCACCGAGAAGCGGCTCAGGATGATGATGAAGACGAACAGGTTGTCGATCGACAGCGAGTACTCGAGCAGCCAGCCGGTGACGAACTCGCCCGCGTGCTGGGCGTCGCCCATCACGAAGAGCACGCCGGCGAAGACGAGCGCGAGCGCGACGTAGACGACGACCCAGCCGGTCGCCTCCTTCATCGACGGCACGTGCGGCCGCTTGATGACGATGAGCAGGTCGAAGATGAGGATGGCGACGAGGATCGCCATCGAGGCGATCTCGAAGATCTGATAGGGAGTCAAGCGACGGCCTTCCGATGGGTGCGCGAACGGGCGCGAACGTCTCTCCCGCGCTTCACGCGCCGCCGCGACCGGGAGCGCAGCATCGGGCTCCGTGATGACGATCGCGGCGAGTCGGGATACTCCCCTTCGCCGGAGCCGAGTCTAGCGGCTGCCCGCCTAGCATGGACGCATGGCAGCGAAGTGGTCTCTCACCGGCGCCCTCCGGGGCATGTTCCAGCGCGAGACGATCACCGAGGAGACCTGGGACGACCTCGAGACGGCACTCATCACGGCCGACTTCGGCCCGGACATCACCGAGCAGCTCGTCGACGCGCTCCGCGCCGACGTCGAGCGGCTCATGGTCGACGACCCGCAGGACCTGCGCCGGATGCTGCGGGAGCGGCTCGAGGAGCGCTTCGCCGAGTACGACCCGACGCTCGCGCTCAAGGAGCGGCCCGCGGTCATCCTCGTGGTCGGCGTCAACGGCGTCGGCAAGACCACGACGATCGGCAAGCTCGCCCGCTTCCTCGTCGTGAACGGCCAGTCGGTCGTCGTCGGCGCCGCCGACACGTTCCGCGCCGCGGCCGTCGAGCAGCTCGCCACCTGGGCGCAGCGCGCGGGCGCAGCGATCCTGCGCCCGGAGCGCGAGGGCCAGGACCCCGCATCCGTCGCCTTCCAGACCGTCGAGGCGGCGAAGGCGCACGGCCACTCGATGTGCATCATCGACACCGCCGGCCGCCTGCACACCAAGGGCGGGCTCATGGACGAGCTCGGCAAGATCAAGCGCGTCATCGAGAAGCAGTCGCCGATCGCGGAGGTGCTGCTCGTGCTCGACGCGACCACCGGCCAGAACGGCGTCAACCAGGCGATGGCGTTCATCGAGCACGCGGGCATCACGGGCCTCGTCGTGACGAAGCTCGACGGCAGCGCCAAGGGCGGGTTCATCCTCGCGGTGCAGGAGCGCACCGGCATCCCGATCAAGCTCATCGGCCAGGGCGAGGGCATCGACGACCTGACCGGGTTCACGCCGCACGTCTTTGTCGAGCAGCTCGTCGGGTAGACCGCGTTTCCGAATCGGCCCGTGGACGAACCCGCGCGTCGTCTGCATACTGCCGTCATGAAGCGGAGCCGCTCGTGAGACGGCTGCGGGCACTGCTCGCAGCGGCGCTGCTGACGGTCGCGCTCGTCGCATGTGCTTCGGGCGCGCCGACCGCGAGTGCGCCGACCGCGAGCGCGCCGACCGCGAGCGCGCCGGCGGCGCACTCGATGGAGGCCCAGCGCGATCCGCCATCCGGGATGCCGCCGCCGGTGCTCGCGGAGGACTGTCGCTCGCTGACGGGCATCCTTCCGGTGTCTCCGACCGACCTCGACCCGTATGGGAACACCTGGGCGTTCGCGCTCCGCTACGCGCTCGCCGTCGACCAGCCGGACGCATTCGCCTCCGTGGGCATCCGGGTCGACGAGGTCGTCGTCTATCCGGTCGCCCACGACGTCGAGGGCACGCGACAGGTCGTGGACGCAGCGACCGACGGGCTCGCCGCGGCAGGCTTCACCGTCGGGCAATGGCGGCTGGGCGAGCCTCGCTCCTGGACCTTCACCGACCTCTGCAGCACCTTCGAGCTGCTCCTCGCAGCGGACAGCCCCGACATCGTCGGCCATGGCCCCACGGACGACGGGCACATGGAGGTGTGGGTCCCCGACGAGCGCGCCAGGTCGAGCCCGATCCTCGCCGACATCGAGGCGCGCCGTCCCGGGATGCTGCTCGTGACCCTCCAGGTCGGCGAGATCGTCGCCGAGGTGGGCGGCGGCTAGGCCCGCTAGTCCGACGTGTCGGGCTGCGTGAGCGGGCCGACGATCGTCAGCATGCCGTCCTCGATGCGGGCGCGGTCCTCGGTGATCACGGTCGAGTGCGCGCCGCGCACCCACAGCAGGCCGCTCGCGTCGCCGCGGCCGCGGTGGCCGACGATGCCGAAGTCGCTGCCCGGCAGGCGTCGCCCGACGGTGCCGGGATGCGCCGAGAGCAGCTCGGGCGTCGCGACCGCGACCGTGCCGGTCTGCACCGACCCGTAGGCGCTCAGCACGATCGGACCCCAGACGGTGTGGAGGCGGCGCACGAGGTCGGCGTCGACATCCTGGCCGGCGACCACGATGCGGCGCAGCCGCGGGGGCGCCTCGCCGGTGCGCTCGAGCTCGTCGAGGATGCCGGCGAGCTGGCTCGGTGAGGCGGAGAGCACCGATACGAAGCGGTCGCGGATGATGCGGATGCGATCGGCCGACGGCGTGTGGGCGGCGCTCACGAGCGTCGCGCCGGTGAGCAGCGCCATGCCGAGCAGCTGCAATCCCTTGCCGCGGTGCAGCGGCGCGCAGGTGAGGATGACGTCGGTGCCCTCGATGCCGAGCCGGTCGTGCAGGCCGGCGAGCTGCCGCAGGCCCTGCACGCCCATCGCGCCCTGCACGTGCGTGGTGATGGTGCCGGCGAGCGAGCGGTCGGGGAGCACGATGCGCGCGCGGCGGCGCGGTCGGGCGAGCCCGGAGCCGTCGCTCGTCGACCACGCGACGATCTGCTCGGCCTGCACCGTCGGCCCGCGGTGCCAGGCGGGCGCCTCGCCGTCGTGGATGAGCAGCGCGTCCTGCGGCACGGCGCGGCGGAATTCCTCGAGCGAGCCGCGGCTCACCGGCATGACGTCGAGCCCGAGCCGCGCGACGGCGATGAGCGAGAGCGGCATCGCCGGTCCGGCGCACGCGATCACGACCGGCCGCGGTGTGCGGTCGAGCGGGCCGAGGTAGAGCACCGCGGCGACGCCCTGCGCCGCGCTCCAGAGCTCCCCGAAGGTCACGCTCCAGCCGTCCACGACGAGCCCGAGCCTGTCGCGGTGCACGCGCGCCGCGTGGCGGGCGAGGGCCGTGATGGTGAAGCCGTGGAAGCGGACGCTGCGCGCCAGCGACCTGGCGTGCGACGGCGGCATGCCTCGAAGACGCATCCGGACCCTCCTCGTGCTGGCGGCAGGCGAGGCCTGCTCGCCACCAGCATGCCAGTCGGATCGGTAGACTCGGCCCATCATGGCTGCCTTCGGTTCACTCTCCACCCGCCTCACCGAGACCCTCGCCAAGCTGCGGACGAAGGGCAAGCTCTCGGCGGCGGACGTCGACGGCACGGTGCGGGAGATCCGTCGCGCCCTGCTCGACGCGGATGTCGCGCTCGAGGTCGTGAAGTCGTTCACCGCCGCGGTGCGCGAGCGCGCCCTCGGCGCGGAGGTCTCCGAGGCGCTCAACCCCGCGCAGCAGGTCGTGCAGATCGTCAACGACGAGCTCGTCGGCATCCTCGGCGGCGAGTCGCGCCGGCTCGAGCTCGCGAAGCAGCCGCCCACCGTCATCATGCTCGCCGGCCTCCAGGGCGCCGGCAAGACGACCCTCGCGGGCAAGCTCGCGAAGCACCTGCTCGGCCAGGGGCACACGCCGCTGCTCGTCGCGAGCGACCTGCAGCGACCGAACGCCGTCACGCAGCTGCAGGTCGTCGGCGGCCAGGCGGGCGTGCCCGTCTTCGCCCCCGAGCCCGGCAACGGCGTCGGCGACCCGGTGCGCGTCGCCCGCGACGGCGTCGCCGAGGGCAAGCGCAAGCAGCACGACATCGTCATCGTCGACACGGCCGGCCGCCTCGGCGTCGACGCCGACATGATGCGCCAAGCCGCGGACATCCGTCGCGCCGTGCAGCCCGACGAGGTGCTGTTCGTCATCGACGCGATGATCGGCCAGGACGCGGTCGCGACCGCGAAGGCCTTCCAGGAGGGCGTCGACTTCACCGGCGTCGTGCTGACGAAGCTCGACGGCGACGCGCGCGGTGGCGCCGCGCTCTCGATCCGCGGCATGACCGGCAAGCCGATCCTCTTCGCGTCGACGGGCGAGTCGCTCGACGACTTCGAGCCCTTCCACCCCGACCGCATGGCGAGCCGCATCCTCGACCTCGGCGACATCCTCACGCTCATCGAGCAGGCGCAGAAGGCCTTCGACGAGGACGAAGCCCTCCGCATGGCGGAGGCGATCGCGACCGACGGCTTCACGCTCGAGGACTTCCTCAAGCAGATGCAGCAGCTGCGCAAGGCCGGCAACTTCAAGCAGATGCTCGGGATGCTGCCGGGCGGCAAGGGCATGCGCCAGGCGATCGACTCGTTCGACGAGCGCGAGCTCGTGCGCACCGAGGCGATCATCCAGTCGATGACGCCGCAGGAGCGCAAGCAGTCGAAGCTGCTCAACGGCTCGCGCCGGCTGCGCATCGCGCGCGGCGCAGGCGTGACCGTGACCGACGTCAACCAGCTCGTCTCGCGCTTCGAGCAGGCGGCGAAGATGATGAAGACGGTCGCGAAGGGCGGCGTGCCCAACATGCCCGGCATGGGTCCGATGCCTCCGGGCATGCGCGCGCCGAAGAAGGCCGCGAAGCCGCAGGGCAAGCAGCAGCGACGGTCCGGCAACCCCGCCAAGCGCCAGGAGCCCGCGGTGGAGGCGCCGCAGGGGAGCGCCTTCGGGAAGCCCAAGGCAGAGGGCGCCTTCGGCGAGCTCTCCGGCCCCGACCAGGCGGCGCTGCAGCGCATGCTCGGCAACGGCTGACGCGCCGCGCCGAAAGATTTGACTTAGGTAAGGCTTACCTCATAGCCTGCTATCAGATATGCAGGGCCGCCCGCGGCCGCATGCTGACCTCGCCCCGCTGAGCCCACGCCGGTCCAGTGCGCCGGCGGCATCCAGCACAAGGAGACAGCCATGCCCTCGAACCGTTCGCTCGCCGGCCTCTCGGCGCTCGCCGCGTCCGCGATGCTCCTCGCGGGCTGCTCGGCCGCCACCGCCGAGGAGGCGCCCGCCGAGACGACAGCCGCCGCCTCGACCGTCGAGATCACCGACAACGCCGGCACGCACACGATCGAGCTGCCGCCGACCTCCGTCGTCGCGCTCGACAACCGCACGTTCGAGACGCTCGACGCCTGGGGCATCGAGCTGAGCGCCGCCGCCGTCGCGCTCATGCCCGACACGATCTCGTACACCGAGGACGACGCGATCATCGACATCGGCAACCACCGCGAGCCCGACCTCGAGGCCATCGTCGCCGTCGAGCCCGACCTCGTCATCAGCGGCCAGCGCTTCTCGGACCGCGACGCCGACATCGCCGCCCTCGTGCCCGACGCGACGATCCTGCAGCTTGAGCCGCGCGAGGGCGAGCCCTTCGACGAGGAGCTCCGCCGCCAGGTGACCGTGCTCGGCGAGGTGTTCGGCAAGCAGGCGGAGGCCGCGCAGCTCGTCGCCGACTTCGACGCCGCGATCGAGCGCGCTGCCGCGGCCTACGACGACGCGGACTCCGTCATGGCGGTCACGACCTCCGGCGGCGAGATCGGCTACCTCGCGCCGGGCGTCGGCCGCACGCTCGGGCCGGTGTTCGACATCCTCGGCCTCACGCCGGCGCTCGAGGTCGACGGCTCGACCGACGACCACCAGGGCGACGACATCTCGGTCGAGGCGATCGCGGCCTCGAACCCCGCATGGATGCTCGTGATGGACCGCGACGCGGCCGTGGCCGCCGACGACCCGGCCTTCTCGCCCGCCGCCGACATCCTCGAGGGCTCGGAGGCGCTCGCCGGCGTCACCGCGGTGCAGGAGGACCGGATCGTCTACATGCCCGCCGACACGTACACGAACGAGAGCATCCAGACCTACACCGAGTTCTTCGAGGCGTTCGCGGACGCGCTCGAGTCGGCGAGCTGATCCGATCGTGACGCTCGCGACGGCGGCGGTGCCCGGTCCTGTGGCCGGGGCCGCCGTCGTCGCGCCGTCGCGGCGCCCAGCGGGGGAGCGATGACCACCACCGACGTCCGGGCGAGCACGCGCCCGCCGCTGCTCGACGGCCGCCTCGTCATCGGCATCGCCGTCGTGCTGCTGCTGCTCGGCGCGTCGCTCCTCACCGGCGTCTACGACGTCTTCGGTGCGAGCGACGGGCAGGAGATGTTCGCGATCACGCGCATCCCGCGCACGATCGCGCTCGTGCTCGCGGGCGCGGCGATGGCGATGTGCGGCCTGGTGATGCAGCTGCTCACGCAGAACCGCTTCGTCGAGCCGACCACGACCGGCACCACCGAGTGGGCGGGGCTCGGGCTCATGGCCGTCATGATCATCGTGCCGACCGCGGGCATCCTGCCGCGCATGCTCGGCGCGGTCGCCGCGGCCTTCGTCGGCACGATGCTGTTCTTCCTCTTCCTGCGCCGCATCTCGCTGCGCTCGTCGCTCATCGTGCCGATCGTGGGGATCATGATGGGCGCCGTCGTCTCGGCCGTCTCGACCTTCATCGCGCTGCAGACCGACATGCTGCAGAGCCTCGGCGTCTGGTTCGCCGGCAGCTTCACCTCGGTGCTGCGCGGCCAGTACGAGCCGCTCTGGATCGTCGCCGTCGTGGCGATCGTCGTCTTCATCGTGGCCGACCGCTTCACGCTCGCGGGGCTCGGCGAGGAGGTCGCCACGAACGTCGGCCTCGACTACCAGCGCGTGGTGCTGCTCGGCGCCGCGCTCGTCGCGATCGCGACCGGCGTCGTGACCGTCGTCGTCGGCAACCTCCCGTTCCTCGGCCTCATCGTGCCGAACGTCGTGTCGATGGTGCGCGGCGACGACCTGCGCAGCAACCTCCCATGGGTGTGCCTCGTCGGCATCGCGATCGTGACCGCGTGCGACCTGCTCGGCCGCACGATCATCGCCCCGTTCGAGGTGCCGGTGTCGCTCATCCTCGGCGTGCTCGGCGCCATCGTGTTCATCGCCCTCCTGCTGCGGCAGCGTCGCCGTGGTTGACGTCGTGCGCTCGGGGTCAGCGGACGGCGCGCGAGCGGTTGCGATGCCTGCGCATGCTGTGCCGACGGCCGCGCGCACCTCAGGACCGCTCGCCGGGCGCGCGCGCCGACGCTACTGGGTCGTGCTCGGCGCGCTCGTCGTGCTCGCGCTGGTGTTCGGCTTCGGCCTGCTCGCGTGGGACAACCCCATGCCGATCGGCTCCGCCGGCTTCTGGACGATCGCCGAGATGCGGGCCACGAGCGTCACGGTGATGGCCGTCGTCGCGGTCTGCCAGGCCTTCGCGACCGTCAGCTTCCAGACCGTGACGAGCAACCGCATCATCACCCCGTCGATCATGGGGTTCGAGGCGCTCTACGTGGCGGTGCAGACCACCTCCGTCTACATGCTCGGCATCGCCGGCGTCGTCGCCCTCCAGGGCGTGCCGCAGTTCGTGCTGCAGGTCGGGCTCATGGTCGGCTTCGCGCTGCTGCTCTACGGCTGGCTGCTCTCCGGCCGCTACGGCAACCTCCAGGTGATGCTGCTGATCGGCATCGTCATCGGCGGCGGGCTCGGCTCGGTCTCGGCCTTCATGCAGCGGCTGCTCTCGCCGAGCGAGTTCGACGTGCTCAGCGCGCGGCTCTTCGGCAACGTCTCGAACGCCGACGCCGACTACCTGCCGATCGCGATCCCGCTCGTCGTCGTCGCTGCCGCGCTGCTGTGGCTGCGGTCGCGGCGGATGAACGTGCTCGCGCTCGGCCGCGACGCGAGCACGAGCCTCGGGCTCCACCACCGCGGCGAGGTCATGCGCGTGCTGCTGCTCGTGTCGGTCCTCATGGCCGTCTCGACCGCGCTCGTCGGGCCGATGGTGTTCCTCGGGTTCCTCGTCGCGACGCTCGCGTACCAGGCGGCCGACACGCACGACCACCGGTACATCCTCCCGGTCGCCGCGCTGCTCGGCTTCGTCGTGCTGAGCGGCGCCTACTTCATCATGCGCCACGTGTTCTACGCGGAGGGCGTCGTCTCGATCATCATCGAGCTGATCGGCGGCAGCGTGTTCCTCTTCGTCATCCTCAGGAAGGGCCGACTGTGATCACGCTCCGAGGAGTGCGGAAGGACTACGGCAGCGAGGTCTCGATCGGGCCGGTCGACCTCGACATCCCGCGCGGCGGCATCACGGCGCTCGTCGGCCCCAACGGCGCCGGCAAGTCGACGCTGCTCACGATGATGGGCAGGCTGCTGAGCCTCGACGCGGGCTCCATCGAGATCGCGGGGCACGACGTGACGCGCACGCCGTCGAAGCGGCTCGCGACCGTCGTCTCGATCCTGCGGCAGGAGAACCACTTCGTCACCCGCCTCACCATCCGCCAGCTCGTCGCGCTCGGCCGCTTCCCTCATTCGCCCGGCCGCCTGACGCCCGAGGATGAGCGGCACGTGAGCGACGCGATCGACTTCGTCGACCTCCGGGAGCTCGAGCACCGCTACCTCGACGAGCTCTCGGGCGGTCAGCGGCAGCGCGCCTACGTCGCGATGGTGCTCGCGCAGGACACCGAGTACGTGCTGCTCGACGAGCCGCTCAACAACCTCGACATGCGCCACTCGGTCCAGATGATGCAGCACCTGCGCCGGGCCGCCGAGGAGCTGGGGCGCACGATCGTCATCGTGCTGCACGACATCAACTTCGCGGGGCACTACGCCGACCGCATCTGCGCCGTGAAGGACGGCCAGGTGGTCGAGTTCGGCACGCCCGATGAGGTGCTCACCGACGAGGTGCTGTCGCGGGTGTTCGACACGCCCGTGCAGATGGTCGACGGGCCGAGCGGCAGGCTCGCCGTCTACTACTGAGGCACGACGCCCAGGCGCTCCGCGTAGCGTTGCGGCCATGGCACGCATCCTCGTCCTCGGCGGACACGGCAAGATCGCCCTCCTCGCGCAGCGCATGCTCGCATCGGCCCAGCACACCGTGCACGGCGCCATCCGCAACCCCGACCACGCCGGCGACGTCGCCGACACCGGTGCGGAGCCCGTCGTCGCCGACCTCGAGCAGCTCGACCAGCAGGGCGTCGACGAGCTCGTCAAGGGCTTCGACGTCGTCGTCTGGTCGGCGGGCGCGGGCGGCGGCTCGGCCGAGCGCACGTGGGCGGTCGACCACGATGCGGCGCTGCGCGTGCTCGACGCGGTGCAGCGCAGCGGCGCGCGGCTCGTGATGGTCTCCTACTTCGGCTCCCGCCGGGACCACGGCGTGCCAGAGGACCACCCGTTCCACACCTACGCCGAGGCGAAGTCGCTCGTCGACGAGGCCATCCGCGCGTCCGGCGCCGACTGGGTGATCCTCGCGCCCTCCACCCTCACGCTCGACGAGGAGGGCGGCATCGAGCTCGACGAGCCCTCGGGCTCGCTCGAGTCCAGCGAGATCTCGCGCGCGACCGTCGCGCGGCTCATCGCCGAGGTGGTCGCGCACCGCGGCGTGCGCGGCATCACGCTCCGCTGCAACGCCGGGGGGACGCCGGTCGCCGAGGCGCTCGGCTCGCTGCCCTGGTAGGGGCCGGTCAGAGCTCGATCGACGCCATGTGCGAGCCGGAGACCTTGGCGTAGCCGAGCCGCGCGTAGAGGCCGTCGGCGCCCGTCGGGCTCGCGGTGTCGACGTCGAGCACCGCGGCGTCCATGCCGTCGGCGGCGAACGCGCGGATGCCCGCGGCGAGCGCGACGACCGCGACGCGGCGGCCGCGGTAGGCGCGGCGCACCCCGAGCAGATCGGTGTAGCCGAAGGAGTAGCCGCGCAGGGCGAAGTCACCCTCGTAGCGGCTCGCCAGCTGGTAGCCCACCACGAGCGGCTCGCCGGCACGCAGCGATGCGGCCGTCTCCTCGTCGGTGGACGGGTCGGCGAGTAGCGCGTCGACGTCGGGTGCGTCGTCCACGACGAGGTACGACCACGTCGGCGCGAACTCGCTGCGCCCGTTGGTCCACTGCTCGCGGGTCTGCGGCTCGCTGCCCCAGTGGTCGCGGAAGGCGTCGTTGTGCGCGAGCCGCGCAGGCTCGTCCAGCTCGTCCGACCAGGGCACGAGCCGCAGGGAGCCGGACAGCGCGACCTCCGGCACGGGCTCGCCGTCGACGATCGGCCGCTTGAGGTCGGCGAACCAGCGCCGGATCTCGAAGCCGCCCTGCTCGTGGAGCCGCAGCTTCGACTCGGGCGCGTCGTCCTCGGCGAACGTGGCGATGCGCGCGGGGAGCTCCTTGCCGGAGGCGGCGAGCACCTGACGGGCGCGCGCGATGAGCCATGCCTGCAGCTGCGTGCCGATGCCCTCGCCGCGGCGCTCGGGGTGCACGTTGCCGAAGACGAAGGCGCGCACGGCGCGCACGTCGCCGGGCGCGGTGTTGACGAAGCCGGATGCGCGCAGCTCGCCGTCGGCGTCGAACCCGAGCAGCGAGTCGGTGTCGAGGCTGCGCCACGGCGCCGCGAGGTCGTCGTGCACCTCCTCGAGCGACTCGCGGTACGGCTCGCGGTCGGCGTCGCCGACCGCGCCGTAGAGCGCGACGAGCGCGGGCGCGTCGTCGACGCTCGCGGGGCGCCACGTCAGCGAGCCGGCGGTGATCTCGGGCAGCGTGGCGGGCGCCTGGGCGCGCTCGGCGATGGGGGCGAGGGGCGTTGCGGTCACCGCCCCAGGCTAGCCGCGTAGGGTCGATCGCATGACTGAGCGACCCACCAGGATCGGCGTGCAGCTCGCGCCGCAGCACGCCCCCATGCAGGCCACGATCGACGCCGCCCGCCGGCTCGAGGACATGGGCGTCGACGCCGTCTTCGGCTGGGACCACTTCTTCCCGCTCTCTGGCGATCCGGAGGGCGTGCACTTCGAGTCGACGACGCAGCTCGCCGCGTGGGCGGTCGCGACCGAGCGCGTGCAGATCGGCCCGCTCGTCTTCTGCAACTCCTACCGCAACCCCGATCTGCTCGCCGACGTCGCCCGCACGATCGACCACATCTCCGGCGGCCGCTTCGTCTTCGGCATCGGCTCGGGATGGTTCGAGCGCGACTACATCGACTACGGCTACGACTTCGGCACGGTCGGGACGCGGCTCGACGCGCTCGCCGAGGCGCTGCCGCGCATCCGCGCCCGCTGGGACCAGCTGAACCCGCCGCCGCTCGGCCGCATGCCGATCCTCATCGGCGGCAAGGGCGAGCGGAAGACGCTGCCGCTCGTCGCGCGCCACGGCGACATCTGGCACTCCTTCGTCGGGCCCGACGAGCTGCCGCAGAAGCTCGACGTGCTGCGCGGGCTGTGCGAGGCGATCGGCCGCGACGTCGCCGAGATCGAGATCTCGAACGGCGCGAGCGTGCGCGACGGCATCGGCGGCGTGGGCTTCGAGCGCCTCGACGCGCTGCACGCGGCGGGCACGCGCCTGCTCACGATCCCGCTCTCGGGCGACGACGGCCCCGACGGCTACGCGCTCGACCGGGTGCCGGCCTTCCTCGAGTGGCGCGACCGCAAGAACGCGTGAGCCGCGGCTAGGAGCGCATCGCCTCGATGAGCTCGGCGAGCACCGCCTCGTGGCCGCCGCGCTCGAACGCCGCGCGCTGCCGGGCGGCCGAGCCGCCGCCGTCGAGCACCCGCTCGACGGTCGCGAGCGAGCGGGACGCGCCGAGGTCCTCCGCGATCGGGCGCAGCCGGTCGGCCGCCTCCGCGATCGCGTCGCGGGCGTTCTGCAGCGTGCCCTGCTCGTCGACGATCACGGTCGCGCCGAGGCCGTCGCGCGCCGCGCGCCACTTGTTCTCGCGCACGAGCCAGTACGGCAGGTGGTGCTGCGGCGCACCGTCGTCGAGCGCGCGCGACGCCTCCTCGATGAGGCAGTGCGTGAGCGCGGTGACGGCCGCGAGGTCGTCGACCGACGGCGCGCCGTCCGCGACGCGCACCTCGAGCGTCCCGATCGAGGGGGAGGGGCGCACGTCCCAGCGCAGCTCGCCGAGCTCGTCGATGACGCCGGCGGCGAGCATGTCCGAGAGCGTGCGCTCGTACTCCGCCCAGTCGACGAGCATCGGCGGGAGCCCGCCGGTCGGCAGCTGCTGGAAGAGCATCGTGCGGTGCGACGCGAAGCCGGTGTCGAGGCCCTGCCAGAAGGGACTCGACGCCGAGAGCGCGAGGATGAGCGGCAGCCGGTCGAGCATCGTGCGCAGCAGCGGCACGACCTTCTCGCGCTGCTCGATGCCGACGTGGTTGTGCACGCCGAAGATGATGAGCCGACGGCCCCAGTCCCCGGCCTTCTGCACCACGCGGCGGTAGCGGGCGTCGTCGGCCTGCTCCTGCTCGCGCCAGCGGCTCGTCGGGTGCGTGCCGGTGCCGACGATCGCGACGCCGAGGCGCTCGGCGGCCGTCACGGCGACGTCGCGCATCTCGCGCAGCTCGTCGACCGCCGCATCCGTCGTGGTGTGCACGCCCGTGATGAGCTCGATCATCCCGGTGAGGAACTCCTTGTCGAACCGCGGATCGTCGATCGCGGTGAGCAGCTCCTTGGCCCGGGGCACCATCTCGCCCGACTGGGGGTCCACGAGCGCCAGCTCCCACTCGACGCCGAGCGTCGAGCGCCTGGAGGATGCGAAGTCCATGGGTCGAGCGTAGGGCCGCGCCGCTGGATGGCGCGCACGTCGCCCCGCGGTGTGCCAGAATAGGGGGTCGAGCACGCGCCCGACCCTCTACCCGGCGCGCGGATGCTCACCGAGCTTTGCGGGCCGCGCATATCCCACGTGCGCAGGCCGCGGTGCAACACGAGAACACAAAGCAGGAGAACTGTGGCAGTCAAGATCCGTCTGAAGCGCTTCGGCAAGATTCGCGCACCCTTCTACCGCGTCGTCGTGGCCGACTCGCGCACCAAGCGCGACGGCCGCGTGATCGAGGAGATCGGCAAGTACCACCCGACGCTGAACCCGTCGCTGATCGAGATCGACAGCGAGCGCGCTCAGTACTGGCTCGGCGTCGGCGCGCAGCCGACCGAGCAGGTGCAGGCGCTCCTCAAGCTCACGGGCGACTGGGGTCGCTTCACGGGCGAGGGCCCGACCGAGAGCCAGGTCAAGCAGCCCGAGGGCAAGAAGGCGTTCGTCGCCGACGAGCTCAAGAAGCCGGTGCTGAAGCCCAAGGCCGAGAAGCCCGCTGAGGCTCCGGCCGCGGCTGCCGAGGAGGCGCCCGCCGCCGCCGAGGCCGAGTCGACCGAGTCCTGAGCATGCTGCGCGACGCCCTCGAGCACCTCGTCAAGGGGATCGTCGATCGCCCCGGCGACGTGCGCGTCGGCGCGCGCGACACGCAGCGCGGCGAGGTCCTCGAGGTGCGCGTGCACCCCGAGGACCTCGGCCGCGTCATCGGGCGTGGCGGCCGCACGGCCGGCGCGCTGCGCACCGTGATCGGTGCGCTGCCCGGGGGGCGCCGCGTCCGCGTGGACGTGGTGGACACCGATCGCTAGGCCCGCCGTGCCCGCTCGCACCCAGCTGCGCGTCGGCCGGCTCACGCGCGCCCACGGGCTGAAGGGCGCGATCAAGGTCGAGCTCTACACCGACGACCCCGCGCGGCGGTTCACGCCCGGCGCGAAGTTCACGCTGCAGGTGCCCACGTCGTCGAAGTGGCACGGCAAGACCCTCGAGCTGCTCGAGCTGCGCGTCTACAACGGCACGCCCGTCGCGTTCTTCGCCGGCGTCACCGACCGCACCGAGGCGGAGTCGCTCGTCAAGGCCGTGCTCTGGATCGATCAGGACCCCACCGAGGTCTCGACGGAGCCCGACGCCTGGTACGTGCACCAGCTGGCCGGCCTCGACGTCATCCGCGACGGCGTCCGCATCGGCCGCGTCGTGCGCGTCGACCCGATGCCCGCGCAGGACATGCTCATCATCGACATCGATGGCGCCGAGACGATGGTGCCGTTCGTGAAGGCGATCGTGCCGGAGGTCGACCTCCGCGCCGGGCGCATCGTCGTGACCCCGCCGCCCGGGCTGCTCGAGGATCTCGAGACGCCCGACGAGCCGGCGGAGGGCGCGACCGACGAGGCTGCCGACGCATCCGTCGCCGACGAGGCACCCGAGGCGCCCGAGGGCGCTGTCTCCGACGATGCAGTGTCCGACGGCGCCGTCTCCGACGACGCAGCCGCCGACGACGCGCCCGCCGGCCGGGCGTAGGCCGTGCGCTTCGACATCGTCACGATCTTCCCCGAGTTCTTCGGCGTCCTCGACGTCTCGCTGCTGGGCAAGGCGCGCCGCGACGGTGTGCTCGAGCTCGGCGTGCACGACCTCCGGCAGTGGACGCACGACCGCCACCGCACGGTCGACGACACCCCCTACGGCGGCGGCGCTGGCATGGTCATGAAGCCCGAGCCGTGGGGCGAGGCGTTCGACGCGCTGCTCGGACCGGACGAGGACGCGGCAGGCATGTCGGATGCGGTGGTCGTGTTCACGACGCCCGCCGGCACCCCGTTCACGCAGTCGCTCGCGCGCGAGCTCGCGGCCGAGCGGCGCATCGTCTTCGCGTGCGGCCGCTACGAGGGCATCGACGCCCGCGTTGTCGAGCACGTGGCCACGCGGGCGCGCGTGCTGGAGGTGAGCCTCGGCGACTACGTGCTCAACGGCGGCGAGGTCGCCGCGATGGCGATGATCGAGGCAATCGGCCGGCTCGTGCCGGGGGTCGTCGGCAACCCCGAGAGCCTGGTCGAGGAGAGCCACGAGAGCGGCCTGCTCGAGCACCCGTCGTACACGAAGCCGCGCGTGTGGCGTGGGCTCGAGGTGCCGGAGGTGCTGCACGGGGGCAACCACGCCGCGGTCGCCGCATGGCGCCGCGAGCAGGCGCTCGAGCGCACCCGTCGCGTGCGGCCGGACCTGCTGCCGGACCTGCTGCCGGACGGCGACGACGCGGAGCGCGCGGCGTCCCGCCAGCCCTGAGCGAACATCCGGGCGCCCATCGGCTCGGCCGGTTAGCCTCGATGGCATGGCAGGGACCGCAGGCACGTCGGCAGGCTCGCGCACCGGTGCTCGACCCGGTGCCGGACGACACTGGGCGCTGCGTGGCTTCTTCTGGGCGATGATCGCCGCCATCGTGGTGCTGCCCGCCTGGATCATGTTCGGCCGCGCCTTCGCGGGTGCGCCGCTCGGCGACTGGCTGCTGCTGCAGGCGCTGCTCGGCCCCGGGCTCGCGGTGCTCATCGGCGTCGTCGTCGGCCTCACCGTCGCCCGCAAGGAGGTGCGCCGGCCCCGAGCCGTCCAGTGGCGCGACCTGCGCCTCGTCGGCCCCTGGCTGCTCGTGATCGCGCTCCTCGGCTTCACCGTCGTCGACTCCGGCGGCGGACGCACCGGCAGCGCGCTCACCGCGTGGTTCGGCGACGGCTGGCTCACGGCATCCCAGTCGCTCACCTCGATCGGCATCCTGGCGGTCGTCCTCGGCGGCGCCGTGATCGCATGGCTGCAGGTGCTCGAGCTCGGTCGCGAGACCCGGGCCCGGGTCGAGCGCGCCGTGAACGACCTGCAGTCGCCGCTGCTCGAGCAGCGCGCCCGTCAGGCCGATGCGACCTTCGAGCCCGTCGACGGACCGCAGGCCGGCCGCATCATCAGCATCGACGACGACCCGCGCCGCTAGCGAGCCCGCGCGCGTTGGCGCGCGCTGCCGCGGTATGGCAAGATGGTCCGTTGGTGCCACACGCAGTCACCGCCGTCGTGCGGCCTCTGCCACATTTCCTCTGCCACAGGGGAGCGGCGGGCACCGAGCAAGAACCCCCTGATCCTTCCATCCATTCGCGGCCGACCTGTGGCGGCTGCAGAGAGCGATACCGCCATGCACATCCTCGACAAGGTCGATGCCGTCAGCCTCCGTTCCGACGTCCCCGACTTCCGCCCCGGCGACAACGTCAAGGTCCACGTCAACATCATCGAGGGCTCGCGCTCGCGCGTGCAGATCTTCCAGGGCGTCGTCATCGGCCGCCAGGGCCACGGCGTGCGCGAGACCTTCACGGTCCGCAAGGTCTCGTTCCAGGTCGGCGTCGAGCGCACGTTCCCCGTGCACTCCCCGGTCATCGACCACATCGAGCTCGTGAGCCGCGGCGACGTCCGCCGCGCGAAGCTCTACTACCTCCGCGGCCTGCGCGGCAAGGCTGCGAAGATCCGCGAGAAGCGCGACTTCTCCTGATCGCACCAGAACGGGGCCGGCATCACGCCGGCCCCGTTCTGCGTTCGTCGCCGAATCGTGACCGGATGCGTCGCGGCGGCGCCGGGGTGGCGCACGCGCGCGCCTAGACTTGCCGAGGCGAAGGGTCGAGGGATGACGGAGACGGTGGAGACGGGTGCAGCGGGCCGCGAGCAGCGGTCCGGTGGCCGTGGCTTCCTGCTGTTCCTGCGCGACCTCGTGGTCATCTTCCTCATCGCGCTGCTGATCTCCTTCCTCGTGAAGACGTTCCTCATCCGGCCGTTCTGGATCCCGTCCGAGTCGATGAACGAGACGCTCCAGGTCGACGACCGCATCATCGTCAGCCTGCTGACGCCCTCCGTCGTGGCCGCCGAGCGGGGCGACGTCGTCGTCTTCGAGGACCCGGGCGGCTGGCTGCCAGAGCCGACGCCCGAGCCCGAGTCCGGCGTCTTCGGCGCGATCGACTGGTTCCTGACCTTCGTCGGCCTCGCCCCGGAGGACGAGCACGGCTACCTCATCAAGCGCGTCATCGGGCTGCCCGGCGACCGCGTGCAGTGCTGCAACGACTTCGGCCAGCTGACGATCAACGGCGTGCCGATCGACGAGCCCTACGTGCACCTCGACGCCGCCGGCCAGCCCGCGAGCTCCGTGCCCTTCGATGTCACCGTGCCCGAGGGCCACGTCTGGGTGCTCGGCGACAACCGCAACCACTCCGGCGACTCCCGCGCGCACATGGATGCGCCGGGTGGCGGCTTCGTGCCCATCTCGTCGATCGTCGGCCGCGCCGTGCTCGTGTCGTGGCCGCTCGACCGCTGGACCTGGCTCGACGGCTACGAGCCCTCGTTCATCGGCGTCGAGCCGCAGAGCGCCCCCGCGGAGCAACTGCTGCCGGTCGCCGTCGCCGGCTGATGCCCGCACTGCCGACGCTCGAGGTCGAGCGCACGCTCTGGGCCCAGACGCCGCTCGTCATCGGGATGGACGAGGTGGGCAGGGGTGCGCTCGCCGGCCCCGTGAGCGTCGGCGCGCTCGCGCTGCAGGCCGACTGCGGCGACTGGCCCGAGCACCTGCGCGACTCCAAGACGATGACGGAGCCGCGCCGCACCGCGACGGCGCCGCTCGTGCGCACGTGGGGCGTGAGCGCCGTCGGCCACGCCACGAACGACGAGATCGACGAGCTCGGCATCCAGGTGGCGCTCGGGCTCGCCGGACGGCGCGCGCTCGTCGCCCTGCACGAGGCGGGCATCGACGTGCCGGCCGCCGCGATCCTGCTCGACGGCATCCACGACTGGCTCGCGCCGGCGCTGCGGCGGCCCGTGCGCACGATCCTGCGCGCCAAGGCCGACCGGGACTGCGCATCCGTCTCGGGTGCCGCGCTCGTCGCGAAGGTCGAGCGCGACGGCCGGATGATCGAGTGGGACGACGTGCACCCGGGCTACGGCTGGGTGTCCAACAAGGGCTACGGCTCCGCCGCGCACATGGCCGCCATCGCCGAGCTCGGCCCGAGCGCGCTGCACCGGCGGTCCTGGCTGCACGCGCCGGGTGCGGCGCCCGTCGAGGACTGAGCGTCACACCCTGTGCCTCACACCGTGAGCCTCAAGCCCTGAGCGCCGCGCGGATGTCCTCCGCGACGACGCGCAGGTCGTCGCCGAGCTGGTGCCCGCCCGTCGTCGTCAGCGTCGTGGCCCGGGGGATCGCCGCGGCGTAGCGGGCGCGGTGGGCCAACGGCACCGTCTCGTCGTCCTCGCTCGCGCACAGGAGCACCGGCGCATCCGCCGGCAGCAGCCGGTCGAGGTCGTCCGGGAGGTCGAACCCGTCGAACGTCCAGGCCGGATCGGCGCCCGGGAACGGCGCGGCGATGAGGCAGATGACGGCGACCGCCCGTGCGCTCGGCCGCACCGCGAGGTGCTTGACCAGCAGGTAGCCGCCGATCGAGTGACCGACGAGCACGACCGGCTCGGATGCCGCATCGATCGCCGCGCCGATCGCGTCTAGCCATCGCTCGTCGTCGGGGTCCTCCTCCGGCAGGCGCGGGAACGCGACCGAGAAGCCGGAGCCTAGGTGACGGGCGAGGCTGTCTGCGAGGGCCGCGTCCTCGTCGAAGGCCCCCTCGCCGGCACCGTGGAGGAACACGACGTCGATGATCACAGCGGGCACCTGCTCTCCTGATCGGCCGTGCAGACGGGGCGCCCGCACGGGGGCCATAGGATGGCACCGTGGAACCCGAGGACATCGAGGACTACGACCGCGAGGTCGAGCTGGCCCTCTTCAAGGAGTACCGCGACGTCGTCGGCATGTTCAAGCACGTCGTCGAGACCGAGCGACGCTTCTACCTGGCCAACGACGTGAAGGTCACCCGCCATGACGCGGGCACGGACTTCTACTTCGAGCTCGAGCTGACCGACGTCTGGGTGTGGGACATCTACCGCTCCGACCGGTTCATCAAGTCGGCGCGCGTGCTCACGTTCAAGGACGTGAACGTCGAGGAGCTCGCCTCCCGCGACCTCGAGCTGCCGAAGGACCTCGCGATCGAGGAGTAGCGGCGGTGCCGTGGCACGCATGCCGCGGCGTCAGCTGAGCGTGCGCTTCGACCGCTCCTCGCGCACCATGGTCGCGACCTCATCGCGGGCGGGCTCGAGCCCTGCGTCGCGCAGCTGCCGCTCCACGTCGTCGATCGCGGCGTCCTCGTCGCCGTCGAGCTGCACGTGCACGCCGGTGGTGAGGAGCTGCCTGAGCTTCGGGTTCCACTCGATCTCCATGGACCGAGGCTCCCACGGGCGCGGCCGTCCGGCCAGGGGTTGTCCACAGGGCCGACCGTGACGCGCTCGCCGGGCGCCGTCGCTGCGCTTCGATGCGCCCATGCGAGCGAAGGACCAGCTGGGCCTCGACGGCGAGGCCGCCGCGAGCGTGCACCTCGAGCGCGCCGGGATGCGCATCGTCGAGCGGCGCTGGCGCTGCGCCTACGGCGAGCTCGACATCGTCGCGCTCGACGGCGACACGCTCGTCTTCGTCGAGGTGAAGACCCGGCGCGGGCTGGCCCACGGCCATCCGTTCGAGGCGATCACGCCCGCGAAGGTGCGGCGGCTGCGCACGCTCGCGGGGCTGTGGCTGCAGGAGCGGCCGCACCGCGGCCCCATCCGGATGGATGCGGTCGGCATCGTCGCGCCGCGCACCGGTTCGTGGCGGGTCGAGCATCTCCGGGGCATCCAGTGAGCGGCTTCGGCCGCGCGGCGTGCATCGCGCTGCAGGGGCTCGCCGGCATCAGCGTGCAGATCGAGGTGCACGCGGCATCCGGGCTGCCGGCGGTCTTCATCGTCGGGCTGCCCGATCAGGCGGTGCGCCAGGCGCAGCACCGCACGTGGAGCGCGATCGCGCGCATGGGCATCGCGGCGCCGAGCGGCCGCGTCGTCATCAACCTCACGCCCGCGTCGCTGCCCAAGGCCGGCACCCACTTCGACCTCGCGATCGCGATCGCGGTGCTGCGGGCGACGGGCGTCGTGCCGCCGGACGACGGCGAGACCGCGCTCATCGGCGAGCTGGGCCTCGACGGTCGGCTGCGACCGGTGGCGGGCACCCTGCCGCTCGCCCGCGCCGCCGCGGAGGAGGGGCGGGCGCGCATCGTCGTGCCGACCGGATCGGTCGGCGAGGCGTCGCTCGTCGAGGGCATCCGCGTGCTCGGCGCGCCGAGCCTCGCGCATGCGGCGGCGCTGCTCGGCGCCGAGCTGGACCCCGAGCCCGTCGACGCCGTGCCTGCACCGGCGGCGGTGCCTCGGATGCACGCCGACCTCGACCTCGCCGACGTCGTCGGCAACCGCGATGCCGTCCAGGCGCTCGAGATCGCGGCCGCCGGCGCGCACCACCTGATGATGGTCGGCCCGCCCGGTGCGGGGAAGACGATGCTCGCCATGCGGCTCCCGGGCATCCTGCCAGCGCTCGACACCGACGCCGCGCTCGAGGTGGCATCGCTGCGCTCGCTCGCGGGCGAGCCGCCGCCGTCGACGCTCGACGTGCTGCCGCCGTTCGAGCATCCGCACCACTCGGCGACGGCGGTGTCGCTCATCGGCGGCGGCTCGGGCACGATCCGGCCCGGTGCGGCGGCGCGCGCGACGCACGGGGTGCTGTTCCTCGACGAGGCTCCGGAGTTCCCGCGGGCGGTGCTCGACATGCTGCGGCAGCCGCTCGAGTCCGGCACGATCACGATCCACCGCGCGATCGGGGTCGCGACCTTCCCGGCGCGGTTCCAGCTGCTGCTCGCGGCCAACCCCTGCCCGTGCGGCCTCTTCGGCTCGGGGGAGTGCAAGTGCGCGCCGCAGCAGCGCCGCCGCTACTTCGGGCGGCTCTCCGGGCCGCTGCTCGACCGCGTCGATCTGCAGGTGCGGGTCGACCGGGTCGCTCCGGGCGCCGACGGTGCGCGCCGCACGACCGCGGAGGCGTCCGCCAGGGTCGCGGCGGCACGGGAGCGCGCGGCGCAGCGCCTCGCCGGCACCGGCTGGACGGCGATGGGCCATGTGCCCGGGCCATGGCTGCGCCGCAACCTCCCGCTCGACCGCGCCCTGCTCGAGCCGCTCGAGCGCGCCGTGGAGCGCGGCGCCCTGACGATGCGCGGCATGGATCGCGCGATCCGCGTCGCGTGGACCGCCGCCGACCTCGACGGCGTCGCCGGCCCGACGCGGGCGCACATCGGTCGCGCGCTCGCGCTCCGGAAGGGGATCCCGGCATGACGCCCTTCCGCATCGACCTCGCCCGGCTGCGGGCCGCCGTCACGCCGACGCTGCCGGACGGGGAGGCCGACATCGCGGATGCCGACGTGCTCGAGCGCTTCGCGGCGGGCGCGTGGACGGTGCTGCCCGAGCCGGGCGACGGCGTCGCCGGCCTCGTGCGCGAGCGCCTCGGCGCCGTGCGCTCGCTGCAGCTGCTCATCGACGGCGCGACGGCCGCGGACTGGGCGCGGGAGCTCGGCGATCGTGAGTCGGCGAGCGCCGTCGCGCAGGGGATCGCGCGCTGGCAGCCGCGACTCGCGGCCGAGCGCATCCTCGGCGCTTTCACGCAGGGCGCCGCCTTCGCACAGCGGCTCCTGACCCGCGCCGACGAGCACTGGCCGCACGCGCTCGACGACCTCGGACCGCATGCCCCAGCAGCACTCTGGGTGCGCGGGGAACCGGCGGCGATCGCCGCGAGCGAGCGGTCGGCGGCGCTCGTCGGCTCGCGGGCATCGTCCGGGTACGGCGAGCTCGTGACCGGTCAGCTCGCAGCCGGCCTCGTCGACCGGCGCTACGCGGTCGTCTCCGGCGGCGCCTACGGCATCGACGGCACCGCGCACCGCGCGACGATGGCGGCAGGCGGCAGCACCGTCGCGGTGCTGGCCGGCGGCCTCGACCGCTTCTACCCCGCGGGGCACGACGAGCTGCTGCAGCGCGTCGCCGACACCGCGTGCGTGATCGCCGAGGCGCCGAGCGGCGTGCCGCCGACCCGCTGGAGGTTCCTCGCGCGCAACCGGCTCATCGCGGCGCTCGCGAGCGTCACGGTCGTGGTCGAGGCGGGCAGCCGGTCGGGCTCGATCAACACCGCCGGGCACGCGGCGGCGCTCGGCCGACCGCTCGGTGCGGTGCCGGGGCCGGTGACCTCCGGCGGCAGCACGGGCTGCCACCGGCTGCTGCGCGAGTACGGCGCGGTGCTCGTCGAGCGCGCCGAGCATATCGTCGAGCTCGTCGAGGGGCCGGGCGACGAGCCAGCGCCGCTCGGCGGGGAGACGCGCGACGAGATGCGCGTGCTCGACGCGCTCAGCACCCGCGCCGCGCGATCGGCCGACGAGCTCGCGATCCGCACCGGCATGGCGCCGTCCGACGTCGCCGCCTCGCTCGCGCTGCTCGAGCTGGGTGGGCGCGCCGTCGAGCGGGGGAGCGGATGGGTGCGGTCCTCGTGACCCGAGCAGCCGAGCGGGACCCGCTCCACCGACGAGGACCCGGTGCACCGGGTCCCGAAGGGTCGACGGGGTCCTCGACGCGGGCGAGGCAGCACGGCGCTGCGCCCAGGCGTGACTAGCCTGGGCGCGTGACCCTCGGGATGCATCCGGAACCGGCTGCGGTGATCGCCCACCTCAGCGACACGCACCTGCTCGCGGGCGGTGCGCCGCTCGCGGGCGTCGTCGACACCGAGGGGCACCTGCGCGCCACCGCGGAGCGGCTCGCCGTCGCCGCTGCCGACGCCGACGTCATCATCGTCTCCGGCGACGTCGCCGACCTGGGGGAGCCGGAGGCGTATGCGCTCGCCCGCGAGATCCTCGAGCCGGTCGCCGCCGCCATCGGCGCGCCCATCGTCTGGACCGCGGGCAACCACGACGAGCGCCCCGCGATGCGCGCGTCGCTCGGCCTGCCGGGGGCGCCGCTTGACCCGCTCGACTCGGTGGTCGAGGTCGCGGGGCTCCGCATCGTCGCGCTCGACTCGAGCCTCCCGGGCTGGCACCACGGCGGCCTCGACGAGGGGCAGGCCGCGTGGCTGGCGGACGCGCTCGCCGACCCGCCGCCGCTCGGCACGGTGCTCGTCATGCACCACCCGCCGCTCGCGTACCGGGGCCAGCTGATGCGGCTGCTCGAGTTCCGCGACGAGGCGCTGCTCGCCGAGGCGATCGGCGGCGCCGACGTGCGCGCGATCCTCTCTGGCCACCTCCACATCAACGGCTCCGGCACGTTCGCCGAGATCCCGGTCGTCCTCGCCGGCGCGACGAGCTACGCCGACGACCTGGGCGGCCCGCCGCCCGCGATGCACGGCATCGACGCGACGCAGTCGTTCAACCTCATCGAGGTCTACGCCGACAGCATCGCGCACTCCGTCGTGCCCGCCCTGCCGCACCCCACCCGCGAGACCATCTCGCTCCAGCTCGCCGAGCAGGTGATCGCGCTCGATCCCGAGACGCGGGCCGACCGCTTCAGCCGGAAGCCGGACTGACGTGCGGATCGCCGAGGCCGTCGACGGCTACCTCGACCACCTCGAGCGCGAGCGCGGGTACTCGGCGAACACGGTGCGCGGCTACCGCGGCGACCTCCGCAGCCTCACCGAGCACTGCGAGGGCGCGGGCCTCGAGGACGCCGCCGGGCTCGACATCGACGTGCTGCGCGACTGGCTCTACGCGAGCGCGGAGGCCGGCATGGGCAAGTCGACGATCGCGCGCCGCAGCGCGGCCGCGCGCGGCCTGAGCCGCTGGATCGCCGCGCACGGCGGCGCCGACGTCGCCGGACGGCTCCGCACGCCCAAGCGCGACCGCCACCTGCCGCGCGTGCTCTCGCGCCAGGTGATGGACGGCGTGCTCGGCTCGCTCTCCGCCGCCGCGGGGGAGGGCGACCCGGTCGCGCTCCGCGACCTCGCCGTCGTCGAGCTGCTCTACGCGAGCGCGCTGCGCGTGAGCGAGCTCGTCGGCCTCGACGTCGACGACGTCGACCTCGAGCGCCTCACCGTGCGCGTGACGGGCAAGGGGTCGAAGGAGCGGGTCGTGCCGTTCGGGCGGCCCGCGCTCGACGCGGTGCTCGACTGGATGCGCGTCGGCCGCCCGCAGCTCGCCGACGCCGAGCGCGCGCATCCGGCGCTCTTCCTCGGCGCCCGCGGCGGACGGCTCGGCCAGCGGCGCGTCCACGAGCTCGTCACCGCGCTGCTCGAGGAGATCCCCGGCTCCGGCCCGCGCGGCCCGCACACGCTGCGCCACACGGCCGCGACGCACCTGCTCGACGGCGGCGCCGACCTGCGGGCGGTGCAGGAGCTGCTCGGGCACGCGAGCCTCGGCACCACCCAGATCTACACGCACGTCTCGCTCGAGCGGCTCGCCGAGGCGTACCGCGGCGCGCATCCGCGGGCCTGACCCCGACCACTGACCCTGCTCGCTGCCGCCCATCGGCAGCAGCACCGGCCGGGCGACGCCGAGGAGCGGCAGCGGATCGACGTAGGCGCCCCGCAGCCGCGCGCCGAGGTGCAGCCGCGCGAGCGGCGCCGAGGTGCCGGCGTGGCCCGCCAGCAGCACGCCGATGGTCTGGCCGCGCTCGACGCGCGCGCCCGCGACGACCGACGGCTCGACCGGCTCGAAGCTCGACACGAGCCCGCCGGCGTGCTCGATCGAGACGACCGGGCGGCCGGCGACCGGTCCCGCGAAGCGCACGACGCCGCGCTCCGGAGCGACGACCACCGACCCCACCGGTGCCGCGATGTCGATGCCCCGGTGTCCCGCGCCGTAGGGTGACGCGGGCAGGTCGAACGCGCGCGCGACGTCGTGCGGCGACCCGGCGGATGAGACCGGCCAGGCCCACGAGCCGGCCGCGACCGCCAGCAGGACCGCGAGGATGCGCATGCCGGCATGGTGCCCGGCCGGCCGCCGCGCGCGTGCGCAGTGCGTGCCGACCGGTGGACAGCGGCCGTCGGCGAGCAGGGCCCCCGAGCGTGTATCGTTGGAGGGCATCGCTCATGCGATGACTTCGCGCGCCCGTCGCGACGACACCCCCTTCGGTCCAGCTGCTCGAGCTCGCTCGCGCGCCTGGTGGTGGTGCGTCAGGGCGCCAGGGGCTCGACCACCCGGTCGCGCCGGCAACCAGAACAGAAGAAGGAGGCGGCCATGGCCGTCGTCACGACTCGCCAGCTGCTCGACAGCGGCGTCCACTTCGGGCACCAGACCCGTCGTTGGAACCCCAAGATGAAGCGCTTCATCTTCACGGAGCGCTCGGGCATCTACATCATCGACCTGCAGCAGTCGCTCGCCTACATCGACAAGGCGTACGACTTCGTCAAGGAGACCGTCTCGCACGGCGGCTCGGTGCTCTTCGTGGGCACGAAGAAGCAGGCGCAGGAGTCGATCGCCGAGCAGGCGACGCGCGTGGGCCAGCCCTACGTCAACCAGCGCTGGCTCGGTGGCCTCCTCACCAACTTCAACACGGTCTCGAAGCGCCTGAGCCGCATGAAGGAGCTCGAGGAGCTCGACTTCGAGGACACCACGCAGGGCTACACGAAGAAGGAGCTGCTGCTCAAGAAGCGCGAGCTCCTGAAGCTGCAGAAGTCGCTCGGCGGCATCCGCAACCTCCAGCGCACGCCGTCGGCGATCTGGATCGTCGACACGAACAAGGAGCACCTCGCCGTCGACGAGGCGAAGAAGCTGGGCATCCCCATCATCGCCATCCTCGACACGAACTGCGACCCGGACGACGTCGCCTACCCGATCCCGGGCAACGACGACGCGATCCGCTCCGTCGCGCTGCTGACGAAGATCGTCGCCGACGCTGCCGCCGAGGGCCTCATGCAGCGCCACGGTGGCGGCGACGCCGCTGCCGAGCCGATGGCTGAGTGGGAGCGCGAGCTCCTCGAGCAGCACGAGGCCGAGGCCGCCGCGCCGGTCGTCGAGGAGACGCAGGCCGAGGAGCCGGCCGCCGAGGCACCGGTCGCCGACGAGCCCGCCACCGAGGAGCCGGCCGCCGACGCGCCCGTCGCCGAGGAGCAGCCCGCCGAGACCACCGAGGGCGACACGACGCCCGAGTCCAAGTAAGGAGCAGCGGATGGCATCCATCAGCATCGCCGACCTCAAGATGCTGCGCGAGCAGCTCGGCACCGGCATGAGCGACACGAAGGCAGCCCTCGAGGAGGCCGGCGGCGACGTCGAGAAGGCCACCGAGATCCTCCGCCTCAAGGGCGCGAAGGGCAACGCGAAGCGCGCCGACCGCTCGACGAGCGAGGGCCTCGTGGCCGTCTCCGCCGTCGACGGTGCGACGACGATGATCGCGATCGGCTGCGAGACCGACTTCGTCGCGAAGAACGAGAAGTTCATCGCGCTCGCCGACCGCGTGGTCGCCGCTGTCGCGGCCGCCGGTGCCACCGACCTGGCCTCGGCGCTCGCCGCCCCGGCCGAGTCCGGCACGGTGCAGACCGTCATCGAGCAGCAGGCCGCGACGCTCGGCGAGAAGATCGAGCTGACGAAGGTCGCTCGCATCGAGGGCGAGCAGCAGGCCGTCTACCTGCACCGCACGTCGAAGGACCTGCCCCCGCAGGTCGGCGTCGTGGTGGCCTACTCGGGCGACGACGCGGACACGGCTCGCGCCGTGGCGCAGCACATCGCCATGTTCGACCCCACCTACGTCACCCGCGACGAGGTGCCGGCGGATGCGGTTGAGAAGGAGCGCGAGCTCGTCACCGAGATCGCACGCGGCGAGGGCAAGCCCGAGGGCGCCATGCCGAAGATCATCGAGGGTCGCATCAGCGGCTTCTTCAAGCAGATCGTCCTGCTCGACCAGGACTACGCACGCGACAACAAGCAGAGCGTCGCCAAGGTGCTCGAGGCCGCTGGCCTCACGGTCACCGGCTTCGCGCGCTTCAAGGTCGGCGCGTAGGCACGAGACGCACGAAGAGGGCCGGGGGAGACCCCGGCCCTCTTCGCGTCCGCGGACGGATCCGCGCACGCGGACGCACCCGCGGGGGACGAGTCCCGCCACCCGCGCACGGTAGGCTTCTGCACGGCCCACTCGGGTCGTGACCCCCCAGGAGGACGCCCGATGACAGCACAGCCGCGACGCCGAGTCCTCCTGAAGCTCTCGGGCGAGGCGTTCGGCGCCGGCAGCCTCGGCGTGAACCCCGACGTGGTCGCCTCGATCGCCCGCCAGATCGCGGATGCGGCCGAGACGGTCGAGATCGCGATCGTCGTCGGCGGCGGCAACTTCTTCCGCGGTGCCGAGCTGAGCCAGCGCGGCATGGAGCGCGGCCGCGCCGACTACATGGGCATGCTGGGCACCGTCATGAACGCCCTCGCCCTGCAGGACTTCCTCGAGCAGGCCGGCGCCGAGACGCGCGTGCAGTCGGCCATCCAGATGACGCAGGTCGCAGAGCCGTACATCCCGCGCCGCGCCGAGCGGCACCTCGAGAAGGGCCGCGTCGTCATCTTCGGCGCCGGCGCAGGCCTGCCCTACTTCTCGACCGACACCGTCGCCGCGCAGCGTGCGCTCGAGATCACCGCCGACCAGGTGCTGGTCGCGAAGAACGGCGTCGACGGCGTCTACTCCGCTGACCCCAAGCACGACCCGACGGCGACGCGGTTCGACGAGATCACCTACCAGGACGCCCTCGTCCGCGGCCTCAAGGTCGTCGACTCGACGGCCTTCAGCCTCTGCATGGACAACAAGATGCCCATGCGCGTGTTCGGCATGGATGGCGACCGCGCCCTCGAGCGCGCGATCCTGGGCGAGCCGGTCGGCACGCTCGTGCGCGCCTGACGCCCGCCCCACGCAATACACTCAGCAGCGACGGAAGGAACCACGTGATCAGCGACGTTCTGGCTTCGGCCAAGGAGAAGATGGCCCAGTCGATCGAGGTCGCGAAGGCCGACTTCCAGACGGTCAGCGCGGGCAGGGCCAACCCGGCGCTGTTCCAGAAGCTGCTCGTCGAGTACTACGGCTCGCCGACGCCGCTCGTGCAGCTCGCGGGCTTCCAGCAGCCCGACGCGCGCACGCTCGTGATCACGCCGTTCGACAAGAGCGCGCTCAAGGACATCGAGCGCGCGATCGTCGCCGCGCCCCACCTCGGCGTCAGCCCGTCGAACGATGGCGCGATCATCCGCGTCGTCATGCCGGAGCTCACCGAGGAGCGCCGTCGCGACTACGTCAAGATCGTCAAGGACAAGGCCGAGCAGGCTCGCGTCGCCGTGCGCAACATCCGTCGCCAGGCGCTCAGCGACCTCGACAAGCTGACCGAGGTCGGCGACGACGAGGTCGCGCGCGCCGGCAAGGAGCTCGAGGCCGCGACGAAGCAGGCCGTCGACGGCATCGACGACGCGCTGAAGAAGAAGGAGTCCGAGCTCCTCGAGGTCTGATCGAGGAGTCGGGAGGCGACGCGTGCGACGAGAGCATCGGAGCCCCGCCGAGATCGAGGCGCAGATCCAGGCGCAGATCCATGCCGCGCGGGACCAGATCGAGGCGACCCGCGCGCGCGTGAACAAGCGCACGGGCCGCGACCTCGCGGCCGCGACCGGCATGGCCATCGTGCTCGGCGTGGTGCTGCTGGCGAGCCTGCTGTGGGTGAAGACGCTGTTCATGGTCTTCGCCACCGTGCTCGTCGGCTTCGCGCTCTACGAGCTCGCGAGCGCGATGCGGTTCGGGGGCCGCGACGTGCCGCGCATCCCGCTCGTGCTGCTCGGCAGCGCGATCCTGCCGATCACGTGGGTGCTCGGCGCCGCGGGGATGTGGTGGTCGACGCTCGGCGCGATCGCTGCGGTCGCGCTCGCGCGGGTGCTCGAGCTCGCCGACCGCAGGACCCGCACCGGCCTCCGCGCCGTCGCGGCCGACATCGCCGGGGGAGCGCTCTGCATCGCCTACGTGGCGGTGCTGGGCGGCTTCGCGGTGCTGCTCACCGCGCAGGACGGCGGTCAGTGGTGGACGCTCGCGATGATCATCATGACGACCGTGATCGACACCGGTGCGCTCGCCGCCGGCGTGCTGCTCGGCCGCCACAAGCTCGCGCCCCGCATCAGCCCTGGGAAGACGTGGGAGGGGCTCGCCGGCGGCGCCCTGTTCGCGACCATCACCGGCATCGCGCTCTCGGTGTGGATGCTGCAGCAGGAGTGGTGGTTCGGGTTCATCCTCGCGGCGCTGCTCGTCGCGGCCGCCACGGTCGGCGACCTCGCGGAGTCGATCATCAAGCGCGACCTCGGCATCAAGGACATCGGCTCGTTCCTGCCCGGCCACGGCGGCTTCCTGGACCGGCTCGACTCGATCCTGCCGAGCGCCGTCGTGATGATGGCGCTGTTCCAGGTGGTGCACGCCTGACCAGGCGGCCGCTGGCATGATGGAGACGATGAGCACGTTCCCGAGGGCAAAGCGCTCGCAGCCCGGCTACGACATCGAGCAGGTCGAGGACTTCCTCGAGGATGCTCGGCGCGCGTACGCCACGGACGCGCGCGCGGCGACCGCGATCGACAGCTCCACCATCCGCCGCATGAGCTTCACGATGCAGAAGGGCGGCTACTCGCCGGCCCACGTCGACGCGGCGCTCGAGCGGCTCGAGGAGGCCTTCGCGCGCCGCGAGCACGAGCGCGGCGTCATCGAGCACGGCGAGGAAGCCTGGTACGCGAAGGTGCGGGACCGGGCGCAGCAGGCGCTCGAGACGCTCAAGCGCCCGGACGGCGAGCGCTTCCGCCGCGTCAGCCGGATCTCGCGCGGCTACCGCGTGCTGGAGGTCGACCGCTTCGCCGCGAAGATCGCCGACTACCTCGAGGACGGACCCGACATGACGGTGCGCGAGGTGCGCACGGCGCAGTTCGACGCCCAGTTCGGCGGCTACGACGAGGACGAGGTCGACCAGCTGCTCGACACCGTCGTGAGCCTCATGCTGGCGGTCCGCTGACGGCTGCGAGCCCGCGCAGCCGGGGCTCGACCCTGGGCGTCGTTACCATTCCGTGATAACGTCGATTCTCGTGTTCACCAGGTCCCACTCCGCTTCCGCGCGCTCGACGCGCACGCGCGGCGTGCTCTCCGGGGTGTCGCTCGTGGCAGCTGCGGGCTTCGTGCTCGTCTCCGTCGCCGCGAGCCCCGGCTCCGAGGTGATGGCCGAGCCCGCGTCGCTGCCGAGCCAGCCGCGCGCCGGCCAGGCCGTCGACGCGGTCACCGGCTCGCAGGCATCCCTCGTCCGCGACGAGATCGTGGTGCACACGCCCACCCCGACGCCGACCCCGACGCCCGAGCCGGCACCTGCCGCCGCACCGGCAGCACAGGCTGCGGCGAGCGCCCCGCGCGCGGCGTCGATCGCGATCCCCGCCGTGGCGGCGCCGAACCCCGGCAGCGCCCAGGCCGCGGCCCGCCAGATGGTGCTGGCGCGCGGATGGGGCGAGGACCAGTACTCGTGCCTCTACAACCTGTGGCAGCGCGAGTCGAACTGGAACGTCTACGCGCAGAACCGCTCGAGCGGCGCATACGGCATCCCGCAGGCCCTGCCCGGGTCGAAGATGGCGACCGCGGGTGCCGACTGGCAGACCAACCCCATCACCCAGATCAACTGGGGCCTCGGCTACATCGCCGGTCGCTACGGCACGCCCTGCGGCGCCTGGGGCCACTCAGAGTCTGTCGGCTGGTACTGAGGTGGCCGCGCGGCGGCCCAAGCGTCGCGCGCAGCCCCACGTGCCGCTCGACGTCGACCGCCTGATGCACGGCGCGGCGCGCACCGAGCACCGCGCGGGGGCCGAGTGGCACGTGCAGCCGATCTCGCCGCGCAACGCGGCGAAGGAGTACGTGTGCCCCGGCTGCGGCGGCACGGTATCCGCTGGCGTCGCGCACGTCGTGGTGTGGCGCGCCGACTCGATCTTCGGCGACGAGCGCGCGCTCGAGGATCGGCGACACTGGCACACCGGGTGCTGGCGCGCGCGCTGACCGCACCCGCGTTCGCATGCCCGCGAGGGCGAGACAGGAGATGACGTGACGGAGACCATCGAGATCCGCTCCGGGGCCGAGCTGCCCGCGCGGCGCGAGGAGATCGAGCTGCACACGCTCGACGGCCTCACGCTCGTGGGCGAGCTGGCGCTGCCGCTCGAGCGCGATCCGGTCGCGACCCTCGTCTGCCTGCACCCGCTGCCGACGCACCACGGCTTCATGGACTCGCACGTGCTGCGGAAGGCCGCGCTCCGGCTGCCCGCGCTCGCCGACCTCGCGGTGCTCCGCTTCAACTTCCGCGGCGTCGAGAGCCCGCGCGGGCGCAGCGAGGGGGAGTTCGATGGCGGCGACGACGAGCGCTACGACCTCGCTGCCGCGCTCGGTCTCGTGGCCGAGCGCGCGCTGCCGTCGCCGTGGCTGCTCGGCTGGTCGTTCGGCACCGAGGTCGCGCTGAAGCACGGCCGCGAGTCGAGCGCCGTAGGCGCGCTGCTGCTGTCGCCGCCGCTGCACCGCACGAGCGAGCAGGAGCTGCGCGCCTGGTCGGGCTCGGGCAAGCGGATGGCGGCGATCGTGCCGGAGCTCGACGACTACCTCCGCCCGGCCGAGGCGCGCGAGCGCTTCTCGGTCGTGCCGGAGGCCGAGATCGTCGCCGTCGAGGGCGGCAAGCACCTGTGGGTGGGCGAGAACCAGGTGCGGCGCGTGCTCGACGAGATCGTCGCGCGCGTCAACCCCGCCGCGGCGCCGCTGCCGACGCACTGGCCCGTCGAGGCTCGCGCCGGCTCCGCTGGATGACGGAGCGCTCGCGCGGGCCGCTGACGCGGCCCGCTACTTCGAGTCCTGCCGGGGGATGACGACTTCCTTCAGGATCAGCTGGATCGCCGCCGCGATCGGGATCGCGACGAGCGCGCCCAGGATGCCGAGCAGGGTGCCGCCGATGAGGGCGGCGAGCACGACGACGACGCCCGGCACCTTGACGGCGCGGTTCATGATCTGCGGGCTGATGACGTAGGCCTCGAGCTGCATGTAGATGAGGTACCAGATGGCCACGGGCAGTGCCGTCTGCGGCCCGTCGAGGAGCAGCACGAGCAGCGAGATGACCACCGAGGCCGAGATCGTGCCGACCAGCGGGATCGTGGAGGCGATGAGCGCGATCACCGCGTAGACGCCCGCGAGCTCCGAGCCCACGATCGAAAGCACGATGAACGACAGCACGCCGTTGAGCAGGCCGAGCGCGCCCTGGCCGAGCACGAAGCGGCCGACCGACCGCATGATCTGCTCGGCGATCTCGATGAACTTGGGCCGCGACGACGCGGGCACGAGCCGGTACATGCCCGACTTCAGCGCGGGCATCGAGCCGGTGAAGTAGAGCATCAGCACGAGCACGATGAGCAGCCCGCCGACCGCGAAGACGACCTGCACGGCGCCGCCGACGATGCCCGCTGCGATGTCGGCCACCCACGGCGGCAGGCTCGACCAGGTGTTGAAGTCGTTGAGCGCCTCGCTCAGCTGCTGGAGCGTGCCGTCGAGGTCGAACTGCGGGAACGTCGCGCGCACCCATTCCAGGACGCTCTCGAAGGCGCCGCCCTCGATCTCCGCGACGATCGACTGCACGAGCACCGTGAACTGCGCGACGATCGTCGGCACGATGAGCCAGGTCGCGCCGACGGCGATGCCGAGGATCAGCGCGAAGATCACGAGCACCGCGGCCCATCGGGGCACGCCGCGGCGGATGAAGAACTGGATGACCGGCTCGACGCCGAGCGCGAGGAAGATGCCGGCGAAGGCCCACACGAGCACGGTGCTGATCTGCTGCACCGCGACGCCGATGGCGAGCGCGAGCAGCACGCCGAGGCCACCGACGAGGCCGAGCAGGAAACCGTTGCGGATCTTCACATCGGCAATCCTAGGGTCGCGCCGAGTGGCGGCCCTGCCGCCCCGCCCGCGGCCGGGCTTGGCAGGCTCAGGACCTCCCGGTACCCTGGAGGCTTGCCCGCTCTGCGCCGTCCTGCCCGGACGGCCCGCCGGATCCCCCGGTGAGCGTGAAAGGACCTCTGACTCGTGCGATACATCCTCGCGGCCGTGAGCCTCGTGATCTCGCTCGTGCTGCTCGGGCTCGGCATCGGACAGCGCACCATCTGGGCTCCGCCGGAGTCGATCGTCTCGCAGCTCGACACCGCCACCGACTCGCAGATCCTCGTGATCCCCGGCACGACCATGAACGCGCACGACGGCAGGCAGAGCGTCGTCATCACCGGCGACGGGCCGATCACGGCCGTCGTCGGCCGTGATCACGACGTGCTCGGCTGGGTGGGGGAGTCGGCGCACGCGGTCGCGGGCATCGACGAGTCGGATGCGCTCACGCTCACGGAGCAGTCGGGCAGCAGCGACGCCGTGCCGCAGCTCGCGGGCAGCGACATGTGGATCGAGGAGCACGCCGGCGAGGGCGAGGTCAGCTTCTCGATCGACCTGCCGGTCGGGTACTCGATCGCGATCGCCGGCGAGCCCGGCACCGCCGCGCCCGCCGACGTCCGGGTCGAGTGGCCCTTCGATGCCAAGACGCCGCTCTTCGGGCCGCTCATCACCGCGGGCCTCGTCTTCCTCGCTCTCGCGCTCGTGCTGTTCCTGCTGGCCCTGCGCCGCCACCGCCGACGCCGCGGTCCGCAGCGCCGCTCGCACCGCGAGCTGAGCCGGGCCGAGCGCCGCGCGCTCGCCCGCGACGCGCGCGAGGGCACGCCGCGGGGTGCGGTCGGGCCGGCCCAGGGCGCGCTCGAGGCGCCGTCGGCCGACCAGGCTCCGACGGACGTGCCGGATGCGGTCACGACGCCGGATGCCGCCGACGCCCCGGACGGCTCGGAGGCGCCCGCGGACGACGCGACGACCGACCGCTCGCGCGGCACGGCCGAGCGCACCGCCGCGCCGACCGGCCGCCGCCGCTTCGGCATGATCGCGCTGCCGATCGTCGCGGTCGTGGCGCTCACGGGCTGCGGGCCGCAGTACTGGCCGAGCGGTCCTTCGACGCCCGCGGCGACCGAGGAGCCCACGCCGACGAGCCTCGAGGACACGCTCCCGCCGGTCGCGCTCACCGAGAACCAGTTCGACCGCGTGCTCGAGGAGACGCGGACGGTGACCGCAGCCGCCGACGAGGCGCGCGACCTCGAGCAGGTCTCGACCCGCGTCGGGGGCGCGGTGCTCGACGCCCGCACCACGAACTACGAGGTGCGCGGGCTCAACGGCGAGGTCGAGCCGCTGCCGGGGATCCCGGACGGCGACGTGCAGCTGATCCTGCCGCAGCAGACCGAGGTCTGGCCGCGCACGGTCATGGCGGTCGTCGCGTGGCAGGACGAGGCGCGCGCGCAGTCGGCGCTCGTCTTCGAGCAGGCGGACGCGCGCTCCGACTACCGGCTCGTCTACCAGACGACGCTCGCGTCCGGCGTGCAGCTGCCCGCCGTCGCGAGCCCGACGATCGGTGCCGCGAGCCTGCCCGGCGACACCCCGCTGCTGCAGCGGCGCCCCACCGAGATCACCGACGCGTACGCCGACCTGCTGCTGCGGGGCGACGCATCCGAGTTCGCCGCGTGGTTCCGCGAGGACGGCGACACCCTGCGCGCCGACCTCGGCCGCGCCGCGAAGGACGAGCTCATCCAGCGGCCGGAGTTCGCGCTCTCGGTGCTCGAGTGGGGCGCGGCGGGCGACGCGCCCGCACCGCTCATGCTGGTGACGAACGAGGGCGGCGCGCTGCTCGCGACGTCGTTCAACGAGACGGTGCGCGTCACGCCGAAGGAGGAGGGCGTCGAGATCTCGACGAGCGGCGCCGCCGCCAGCCTCGCGGGCGTCCAGGAGACGACCGCGGGCATCGAGACGACGTACCAGATCCAGGTGCTCTTCGCCGTGCCGCCGGCCGATGCGCCGGAGGGCACGCAGATCCAGGTCGTCGGGTACAGCCAGGCGCTGCTCGACGCGAACGAGGTGGGACAGTGACCGATACGCAGCTTCCGGCATCCATGGGTGGGGCCATCGACCTCTCGGCGCTCGCCGCGCGGCGGGACCAGCCGCCGGCGCCCGAGCGCGCGCAGGGCGGTGCGCCCGGTGTGATCGTCGACATCGGCGACGCCGACTTCGGCCAGATCGTCGAGCTGTCGAGCAGCGTGCCGGTGATCATCGACATCTGGGCCGAGTGGTGCGGGCCGTGCAAGCAGCTCTCGCCGGTGCTCGAGCGCCTCGTCGAGGGCTACGGCGGCCGGCTCGTGCTCGCGAAGGTCGACGCCGATCAGAACCCGCAGCTCGTGCAGGCGTTCAACGCGCAGTCGATCCCGACCGTAGCCGCCGTCATCGGCGGACGCCCGGCGCCGCTCTTCACGGGCGCGCTGCCCGAGGAGCAGGTCAAGGACGTGCTCGAGCAGGTGCTCGCGTTCGCCGAGCAGCAGGGCATCACCGGCCGCGTGCCGGTGGGCGAGGCACCCGCAGACGCGGAGCCGGAGCCGGAGCCCCTGCCCCCGCTGCACCAGGAGGCGTACGACGCGATCGACGCCGGCGACCTCGACACGGCGATCGCCGCGTTCGAGAAGGCCATCGCGCAGAACCCGCGCGACACCGACGCGATCGCCGGCCTCGCGCAGGTGCGCCTGCTCGCACGGCTGCGCGACCGCTCCGCCGACGACATCCGGTCCGCGGCCGCCGCGCAGCCGCAGGACACCGAGGCGCAGCTGCTCGCTGCCGACCTCGACCTCTCGGGCGGCCACGTGGAGGACGCGTTCCTGCGCCTGCTCGACCTCATGGCGACGCTCGTCGGGGACGAGAAGCAGGACGTGCGGCTGCGGCTGCTCGACTACTTCGAGATCGTCGGCCTCGATGACCCGCGCGTGCACGCCGCGCGCCGCCGCCTGACCACGCTGCTGTACTAGCCGTCGGCGCCCGGCCAGGTGGTTGCCGGCGGGCGCGTGCAGTGGCCGAGAGGTCGTCCGGGAACGTGGACGGTAGCTCGCGCGGTGCGTGGTCAGTCCGGTCCGTGAGTGGTCACTCCGGTCGGTGAGCGGTCAGTCTGGCGCGTGAGTGGTCAGTCTGGCGCGTGACCGGTCAGGTCCGCAGATGGCCGGTCAGTTCCGCACGTCAGCAGCGAGCACGGGATGTGTTCGTCGGCTCGGGCGCGGGAGTGACCGCTCAGGCGTGGGAGTGACCGCTCGGGTGCGGGAGTGACCGCTCGGGTGCGGGAGTGACCGCTCGGGCGTGGGAGTGACCGCTCGGGCGCGGGAGTGACCGCTCGGGCGCGGGAGTGACCGCTCGCCGTCCAGGTCCGCGAGGCGACGCTCGCATGCGCGTGGCGCCACCCGGCTCCGGGTGGCGCCACGCACACGGGGGCGCCTGTCAGCTGGCGGCGGGCTTGGTCGCCGGGAGCTGCGTCTCGGAGGCCTTCGGGCGCAGGATCAGGCCCGCGAGCGGCGGGATCGTGACCGTCGCGGATGCGGGACGGCCGCCCCACGCGTCGCCGGTCGCGTGCACCGTGCCCAGGTTGCCGACGCCGGAGCCGCCGAACTCGACCGCGTCGGAGTTCACGAGCTCCTCCCACTCGCCGGCGAACGGCAGCCCCATCCGGTAGCCCTCGATGGGCCGGCCGGAGAAGTTCATGATCGCCGCGACCGGGTCGCCGTTCGCGCCCCACCGCAGGAACGCGATGACGTTGTCGGACGAGTTGCCGCCGTCGATCCACTCGAAGCCGCCGGGCTCGTTGTCGCGCAGCCACAGCGCCTCGGTCTCGCGGTAGACCCGGTTGAGCTGCGAGACGAGCGACATGAGCCCGCGGTGCACCGGCTGATCGAGGATCCACCAGTCGAGGCCGCGCGCCTCGCTCCACTCGCTCGGCTGCCCGAACTCCTGGCCCATGAAGAGCAGCTGCTTGCCGGGGTGCGCCCACATGAACGTCAGGTAGGCGCGCACCGAGGCGAGCTTCTGCCACTGGTCACCCGGCATCTTGTTGAGCAGCGAGCCCTTGCCGTGCACGACCTCGTCGTGGCTGATGGGCAGCAGGAACTGCTCGCTGAACGCGTAGAGGAACGAGAACGTGATCTCGCCGTGGTGGTGCGACCGGTACATCGGGTCGACCGCCATGTACTGGAGCGTGTCGTGCATCCAGCCCATGTTCCACTTCATGCCGAAGCCGAGGCCGCCGGCGCTCGTCGGCTTCGTCACGCCCGGCCACGACGTCGACTCCTCGGCGATCATGATGATGCCGGGGCAGCGGCGGTAGACGGTCGCGTTGACCTCCTGCAGCAGCGAGATCGCCTCGAGGTGCTCGCGGCCGCCGTGCACGTTGGGCAGCCACTCGCCCTCGTTGCGCGAGTAGTCGAGGTAGAGCATCGAGGCGACCGCGTCGACGCGCAGGCCGTCGATGTGGAACTCCTCCATCCAGTACACGGCGTTCGCGACCAGGAAGTTCTTCACCTCCGGGCGGCCGAAGTCGAACACGTGGGTGCCCCAGTCGGGCTGGTCGCCGCGCCGGGGGTCCGGGTGCTCGTAGAGCGGCCGGCCGTCGAAGCGCGCGAGCGCCCACTCGTCCTTGGGGAAGTGGCCGGGCACCCAGTCCATGATCACGCCGTAGCCGGCGCGGTGCAGGCGGTCGATGAGGTAGCGCAGGTCGTCGGGGTGGCCGAAGCGGCTCGTCGGCGCGAAGTAGCCGGTGACCTGGTAGCCCCAGGAGCCGCCGAACGGGTGCTCGGCGAGCGGCATGAACTCGACGTGCGTGAAGCCCGTCTCCTCCAGGTGCTCGACGAGCGCGTCCGCCATCTCGCGGTAGCCGAGGCCCGGGCGCCAGGAGCCGAAGTGCAGCTCGTAGGTCGACATGGGGGAGTTGTGCACGTCGCGGGCGGCGCGGGCGGTCATCCAGTCGTCGTCGCTCCACGCGAAGCGGCTCGTGCCGATCTTCGACGCGGTCGCGGGCGGCACCTCGGTGTAGCGGGCCATCGGATCCGCGCGCGTCACCCAGCCGTGGTCGGTGAGGATCTCGTACTTGTAGGCGCTGTGCTCGAGGTCGCCGGGCACGAAGAGCTCCCAGACGCCGCTCGAGCCCATGGTGCGCATCGCGTGGGTGCGGCCGACCCAGCCGTTGAAGTCGCCGATGATGCGCACCGCGCGCGCGTTGGGCGCCCAGACGGCGAACGCCGCACCGGCGACGCCCTCGTGCTCGACGAGGCGCGAGCCGAGCACCTTCCAGGCCTGCTCGTGCCGGCCCTCGCGCCACAGGTGGAGGTCGAGCTCGCCGAGCGTCGGCGTGAAGCGGTAGGGGTCCTCGGACTCCCACGAGCCGCCGTCGCCGTAGGTGGTGCGCAGGCGGTACGGGCGCACCGGTCCCGGCACGCTCGCCTCCCACAGGCCGTGGCCGACGTGCGCCATCTGTGTTGTGACGGCGCCGGTCGCGCCCTCGCCGATGACCTCGACGGCCGTCGCGAGGTGCCGGACGGCCCGCACGACGTGCGCCGAGCCATCCGGATGCGCGCCGAGCAGGTCGTGGGGTGCGGCGTGCGCGCCGGCGGCCAGCTGCTGGATCGTCGATTCGTCGAGCATCATGCGACCGATCGTCGCACGTGCAGCACGTGAGCCGGCTCGACGAACGCGTCGAGCCGCACGAAGTTGTGGTCGCTCCACGTCCAGGTCTCGCCCGTGATGAGGTCGTGCGCCTCGAACGACTCGCCCGGGCGCAGGCCCAGCTTCGTCAGGTCGAGGTGCACCGTCGTCTGCCGTGCCGAGTGCGGGTCGACGTTCGCGACCACGATGATCGTGTCGTCCTCGCCCGACTCGGTGAAGCGGCCCTCGAGGTGCTTCGAGTAGACGAGGATCGCGTCGTCGTCCGACCAGTGCACGTCGAGCGCCCACAGCTGCTGCACGGCGGGATGCTGGGCGCGGATCTCGTTGAGGCGCGTGATGTACGGCGCGATCGTCGTGCCGTTGCGCGCAGCCTGCTCCCAGTCGCGCGGACGGTACTGGAACTTCTCGTTGTCGTTCGCCTCCTCGGCGCCTGGGCGCGCGACGTCCTCGATGAGCTCGTAGCCGGCGTACATGCCCCACGTGGGGACGGCGGTCGCCGCGATCGCCGCACGCACCTTGAACGCCGGGACGCCGCCGAACTGCAGGTACTCGGTGAGGATGTCGGGGGTGTTGACCCAGAACGCGGGCTTGAACCACGCCGCCTGCGGACCGGTCACCTCGCGCAGGTACTCCTCGAGCTCCGCCTTCGTGTTGCGCCAGGCGAAGTAGGTGTACGACTGCTGGAACCCGACCTTGCCGAGCGCCTGCATCATCGCGGGGCGCGTGAACGCCTCGGCGAGGAAGACGACGTCGGGGTGCGCGGCGTTCACGTCGCGGATGAGCCGCTCCCAGAACCACAGCGGCTTCGTGTGGGGGTTGTCGACGCGGAAGATCTGCACGCCGCAGTCGATCCACTGCTCGAGGATGCGCAGCACCTCGGCCAGGATCCCCTCGGGGTCGAGGTCGAAGTTGATCGGATAGATGTCCTGGTACTTCTTCGGCGGGTTCTCGGCGAACGCGATCGAGCCGTCCGGGAGGGTCGTGAACCACTCCGGGTGCTCAGTGACCCACGGATGGTCGGGCGCCGCCTGCAGCGCGAGGTCCATCGCGACCTCGAGGCCCTCGGCCTCCGCGCGCTGCACGAACGCGCGGAAGTCGGCGATCGTGCCGAGATCGGGGTGGATGGTGTCGTGGCCGCCCGCCTTCGAGCCGATCGCCCACGGGCTGCCGGGGTCGCCCGGCTGCGGCGTGAGCGTGTTGTTCGGTCCCTTGCGGTTGACCTCGCCGATCGGGTGCACCGGCGGCAGGTAGACGACGTCGAAGCCCATCGCCTTCACGGCGGGCAGGCGCTCGGCGGCGGTCGTCAGCGTGCCGGAGGCCCAGCTGCCGTCCTCGCGCTGCTCTGCGCCCTCCGAGCGGGGGAAGAGCTCGTACCAGGCGCCGACGGCGGCACGCGAGCGCTCGACGCGCAGCTGCAGGGTCTCGGATGCGCTGACGAGCGAACGCGGCCGGTTGCGGTCGACCGCGGCGAGCACGGCAGGGTCGTTGACCTCGGCCCAGCGCTGCAGCGGCGCGGTCTCGGTGCGGCGCATCCGCTGGGCGGCGCTCGTGAGCGCCGTCGCGTCCGCGGCCTGCGCCTGCGCCGCGGCACGCTCGAGCAGGTCGGCGCCCATCGTCGCCATGAGCTCGACGTCGATGCCGGCGGCGATCTTGATCTCGGCGTTGTGGTGCCATGTCGCCCACTCGTCGGCCCAGGCCTCGACGAACCAGGACCACATGCCCTGCTCGTCGACCTGCGCGAGCGCGCGGTAGGTGTCGAAGCCGTCGAGGAGCGGCTCCATCGGCACGCGCCGCTGCGACCCGGAGGGGGAGCGGAGCACGAGGGTCACGCCGATGAGGTCGTGCCCCTCCCGGAAGGCGACGGCCTGGAACGGCACCGCGTCGCCCACCACCGCCTTCGCGGGGAACCGGTTGCCCGGCACCTGCGGCGCGAGGTCGAGCACCGGGATCCGGGGCGTCAGGACATCCATCTGCTGGGCATTCGTCTGCTTCGGCACATCACTAACGTAGCGAGCCTGCCTGCGAGCGGGGAGGATGCCCCTAGGCTCTGTCCTCGTGAGAGCGATCCGCAAGTTCACCGTCCGCACCTCCCTTCCCGCGCGCCTCGGCAGGCTCGAGGCGCTCGCCTCCAACCTGCGGTGGTCGTGGCACGAGCCGACTCGCGAGCTGTTCCGCGAGATCTCGCTCGACGGGTGGCGCGCCACCGGCCACGATCCGGTCCAGCTGCTGGGATGGGTCGGCCCCGAGCGCCTCCACCAGCTCGCCGAGGACGACGACTTCGTCGCCCGCGTCGACGCGCTCGCCGACGACCTCGACGACTACCTGTCGCAGGCTCGCTGGTACCAGTCGCTCGACGACGCGCCCGAGTCGATCGCCTACTTCTCGCCGGAGTTCGGCATCACGAGCGCGCTGCCGCAGTACTCGGGCGGCCTCGGCATCCTGGCCGGCGACCACCTCAAGGCCGCGAGCGACCTGGGCGTGCCGATCGTCGGCGTGGGCCTCTTCTACCAGTCCGGCTACTTCAAGCAGGCCATCTCGCGCGAGGGCTGGCAGCAGGAGTCGTACCCGGTGCTCGACCCGGATGGGCTGCCGCTGACGATCCTCCGCAACCCGGACGGCCGCCACGCCACGGTGGAGCTCGCGCTGCCCGGGCACCGCACGCTGCACGCGCGCATCTGGGTCGCGACGATCGGCCGCGTGCCGCTGCTCCTGCTGGACACGAACATCCACGAGAACGACGCCGACCTCCGCAGCGTCGCCGAGCGCCTCTACGGCGGCGGCGGCGAGCTGCGCCTGCAGCAGGAGCTGCTGCTCGGCATCGGCGGTGTCCGCGCGCTCGCCGTCTACAGCGACCTCACGGGCGCGCCGGTCCCGGCCGTCTTCCACTCCAACGAGGGCCACGCCGGCTTCCTGGGCATCGAGCGCATCTCGCAGCTCACGGCGACCGGGCTCTCGTTCGACGCCGCCCTGCAGCTCGTGCGCGCCGGCACCGTCTTCACGACGCACACGCCGGTGCCCGCGGGCATCGACCGCTTCGACGTCGAGCTCGTGCGCCGCCACCTCACGCGCGAGCTCGTGCCGGGCGTCGACGTCGAGCGCGTGCTCGCGCTCGGCCGCGAGTCCGACCCGACGATCTTCAACATGGCGCAGCTCGGCTTCTCGATCGCCCAGCGCGCGAACGGCGTCTCGAAGCTGCACGGCAAGGTCTCGCGCCAGATGTTCCAGGACCGCTGGCCCGGCTTCGACGCGCAGGACGTGCCGATCACCTCGGTGACGAACGGCGTGCACGCGCCCACGTGGACGTCGCCGATCCTCAAGCACCTCGCCGAGCGCGAGCTCGGCACGCTCGACACGGCGCGCTGCGACTGGGCGTCGGATGCGATCACCGACGAGACGCTCTGGGGCGTGCGCCGCGAGATGCGCCAGCACCTCGTCGAGGAGGCGCGCGACCGCACCCGCGTCAAGCACGAGCGCAACGACGGCGTCGTCCCGTCGTGGGTCGACACCATGCTCGACCCCGACGTGCTGACGATCGGCTTCGCCCGGCGGGTGCCGACCTACAAGCGGCTCACGCTCATGCTCCACGACCGCGACCGACTGCGCTCGATCCTCACGAACGCCGAGCGCCCCGTGCAGCTCGTCATCGCCGGCAAGTCGCACCCCGCCGACGAGATGGGCAAGGCGCTCATCCAGGAGCTCGTGCGCTTCACGCAGGAGCCCGAGGTGCGCGGCCGCATCGTCTTCCTCGAGAACTACGACATCTCGATGGCGAAGTCGCTCTACCCCGGCTGCGACGTGTGGCTCAACAACCCGCTGCGCCCGCTCGAGGCGTGCGGCACGAGCGGCATGAAGGCGGCGCTCAACGGCTCGCTCAACCTGTCGATCCTCGACGGCTGGTGGGAGGAGTACTTCGACGGCAAGAACGGCTGGGCGATCCCGTCGGCGCACGAGCAGATGGACGCCGCCGAGCGTGACGCGTTCGAGGCGAACGCGCTCTACGACCTCATCGAGCACCAGGTGGCGCCGCGCTTCTACGACCGCGACGAGCGAGGCCTGCCGACCGCCTGGATCGCCTCGATCCGGCACACGCTCGCGACCCTCAGCCCCGAGCTGTCGGCCGAGCGGATGCTCGCCGAGTACGTCGGCCGCCTCTACACGCCCGCCGCGAAGGCAGCCGCCGTGGCCGCCGCCGACGGTGCGAGCGCCGCACGCGACTTCGCCGACTGGACCGCGCGGATGCGCGATGGGTTCGGCGGTGTGCAGGTGCACCACGTCGAGGTCGAGGGCGTCGACGTGCCGCCGATCATCGGCGACGCCGTGACCGTGCGGGCGTTCGTCGCGCTCGGCTCGCTGCAGCCGTCGGACGTCGCCGTCGAGGTCGTCGCCGGCACCGTCACCGAGGAGGGCGAGCTGCGCCACGCACGCCGCTTCCCGCTCGAGGAGGCAGGCGCCGAGGACGGCAACCACCGCTTCGAGTCGGCGATCGGCCTCGAGCGCGCGGGCACGTTCGGCTACACGGTGCGCGTCGTCCCGCGCCACCCGATGCTCGCCTCCGAGGCGGAGCTCGGCCTGGTGGCCTACCCGCGCAGCTGACCCCGGTCCGTTTCCATCGAACTTCCCTGAACTGCGGGATCCTCCGGAAGGAACCCGCAGTTCGGGGAAGTTCGGCGTTCGGGTCAGCTCAGGACGGGCGGTAGAGCTGAGGGGACGGCGGCGACGCGGGGGAGCGCAGCCGCATGACGGTCGGGGCAGGCACGCCGGCTGCGGGCATGCCGTGCACCGCGTACACGCGCATGCTCATCGCCGTCATGGCGACCGCATCGCCCGGCACCACCCGCTCGGCGCCCTGGTGGTCGGCGGCGGAGTCCCACAGCAGCTCGAGCGCGGTCGCGCCGTCGGCGACTGGCGTCGTCACCCTCGTGTCGCGCGGCGAGCCGTGGAAGATCACGAGCACGCGCGAGTACGGCTCCTCCACGGGGGTCGACTCGGCGAGCATCTGCATCGTGCGGTCGTGGGAGTGGTCCCAGTCGTCGATCGTCATCCGCAGCCCCGCGGCGTTCCACCAGTCGAGGCGCGACGAGCCCGCCACGCGCTGACCGGTCTGGCCGTACTCGAGCGGCCGCAGCGCGGGGTGCTCGCGGCGCAGCTGCAGCAGCCTGCGGGTCTGCTCGAGGAAGGCGTCCTGCCAGTCGCGGCGCTCCCAGCGCATCCACGTGAGGGCGGAGTCCTGGCAGTAGGCGTTGTTGTTGCCGCGCTGGCTGCGGCCGAACTCGTCGCCCATCGTGAGCATCGGCACGCCCGCCGAGACGAGCAGCGTGCCGAGCAGGTTGCGCATCGACTTGCGGCGGTCGAGCTGCACGGCGACGTCGTCGGTGCGCCCCTCGATGCCGTGGTTGTACGAGTGGTTGCCGTCGGCGCCGTCGCGGTTCTCCTCGCCGTTCGCCTCGTTGTGCTTGCGGTCGTAGCGGGTGAGGTCGGCGAGCGTGAAGCCGTCGTGGGCGGTGATGAAGTTGACGCTCTGCAGCGGACCGCGCTCGGAGGCGATGAGCCCCTCGGAGCCGGAGACGGCGTGCGCGAGCGGGCCCACGCCCGTGGCGCCGTCGCCGCCGTGGCGGAACGAGCGGTAGTCGCTCAGCCAGAACTGCCGCGCGGTGTCGCGGTAGCGGTCGTTCCACTCCCCGAAGCCGTCGGGGAACCGGCCGGTCTGCCAGCCGTCGGGGCCGACGTCCCAGGGCTCCGCGATCATCGTCGCGCCGGCGAGCAGCGGGTCGGTGACGATGCGCCGCAGCAGCGGATGCTCGGGGTCGAACGCGCCGTCTGCCCTGCGTCCGAGCACGGGTGCGAGGTCGAAGCGGAAGCCGTCGACGTGCACCTCGCGGTGCCAGTAGCGCAGCGAGTCGAGCACGAGCTCCTCGGCCGCGTGCTCGGAGCAGTCGAGCGTGTTGCCGCAGCCCGTGTAGTCGATGCACTCGCCATCGGGGCCGGTCCGGTAGTACGACGCGTTGTCGATGAGCCGCAGGCTCGACGGTGGGCCGTCCGCGCCCTCCTCGGCGGTGTGGTTGTAGACGACGTCGAGGAAGACCTGCAGGCCGGCCTCGTGGAGCAGCCGCACCATGCCCTTCACCTCGCGCAGCACGCCGCCGGTGCCGTCGAAGCGCGCGCCGCGCGACGCGTAGTCGCTGTGGGGCGCGAACCAGCTGAGGGTGTTGTAGCCCCAGTAGTTGACGCGGCCCTGGCGGATGAGCCGCTGCTCCGAGACGAACTGGTGGATCGGCAGCAGCTGCACCGTCGTGACGCCGAGGTCCTTGAGGTAGCCGATCGTCGAGGGATGCGCGAGGCCGGCGTAGGTGCCGCGCAGCTCCTCCGGCATGTGCGGGCTCAGCTTCGTGAGCCCCTTGACGTGCGCCTCGTAGATCACCTGGCGGTCGAGCGGCACGTGCGGGCGGGGCGCGTCACCCCAGTCGAAGGCCGGGTCGACGACGGTCGCGCGGTGCTGCCCGTGCGGCGTGCGCACGATGCCGCGCGCGTGCGGCGGGATCGCGTGGCGGCCCGGGTCGAAGGCGTGACCGGGGCCGCTCGGGCCGTCGACGCCCACGGCGTAGGGGGTGCCGAGCTCCAGCAGCGGGGTGTCGATCGTGAAGTCGTCGCCGACGCGCTCCATGGGCAGCGACGTCCGCAGCCAGTCGGGGTCGTCGCGGTCGAAGAGCCGCAGCTCCATGCTCGTCGCGCTCCGCGACCACACCGTCAGCCGGTGGCCCTCCGGGGTGCGCTGGATGCCTCGCACCCGACTCCCCGACTCCACCACGCGCCCTAGGCTATTGGAGCATGTCCGAGTCCGAGCACCGAGCCACCGAGCGGGGCTCCGCCGCGCCTCGACCGGCCCGGCAGCTGCTCTTCGACCACGCGGCCGCGACGCCCATGCGCGAGTCCGTGCGGCGCGCGCTCGCGAGCGCGGAGCCGCTCGCCAACCCCGCGTCCACACACCGCGAGGGCCAGCGAGCGAGGGCGGTGCTCGAGGAGGCCCGCGAGCGGCTCGCCGCGACCCTCGGCGCGCATCCGACCGAGGTCGTGCTCACCTCCGGCGGCACCGAGTCGATCAACCTCGCGCTCAAGGGGGCGTGGTGGGCGTCGCGCGATGCCGGCTCGAGCGAGGCGCTCGTGGTGCCGGTCGCGGAGCACCACGCGACGCTCGACGCGGTCGAGTGGCTCGAGCGGCAGGGCGCCGCGGTGCGGTGGGTGGGCGTCGACGGCTCGGCGGTCACTGACGCGGACGCCTTCGCGACGGCGCTCACCGACGGTGCGGCGGTCGCCACGATGCTCGTCGCGAGCAACGAGCTCGGCTCCGTGCAGCCCGTCGACGCCGTCGCGGATGCCGCGGCGCGCGCGGGCGTGCCGCTCCACCTCGACGCTGTGGGAGCGTTCGGCCACGTGCCGCTGCGGTTCGACGAGACGGGGGCGGCGCTCATGAGCGTCGCGAGCCACAAGCTCGGCGGACCGCACGGGGTCGGCGCGCTCGTGGTGCGCCGCGACGCGCGGCTGCAGGCGCTCCACCACGGGGGCGGGCAGCAGCGCGGGCTCCGCTCGGGCACCCAGGACGCGCTCGGCGCCTCGCTCTTCGCGCTCGCGGCCGAGGAGGCCCAGGCCGAGCTGGCCGCGGAGTCGGCGCGCCTGCGCGCCGAGACCGATCGCATCCTCGCCCTCGCCGCGTCGCTCGAGGGCGTGCGCGTGCTCGCCGCGCCCGACCGGCTGCCGCACATCGCGCACCTCGTGGTGGAGGGCGCGGAGGGGGAATCGCTGCAGTTCCTGCTCGACGAGGCGGGCTTCGCCGTCTCGAACGGGTCGGCGTGCTCGGCGGGCGTGGCGCGCGAGTCGCACGTCGTGCGCGCGTGCGGCGTCACGGGCGTCGCGCCGCTGCGGCTCTCGCTCGGCCGCACGACGACGGCCGACGACGTGGATGCCCTGCTGGCAGCCCTGCCCGCGGCGATCGCGCGCGCCCGATCGCTGTGAAGGAGTCCGGGCGTCGCGCTCAGCTCGCGCGACGCCGCCGCGCGAGCTCGATGACCACCACCGCGACGATCGCGCCGACCACGTCGGCGACGAGGTCGCTCAGCGTGTCGGCGTAGCCGACGCGGATCGCGGTCGTGATGAACGTGTTGCCGGCCCACTCGCCGAGCTCCCACAGCAGCCCCAGCAGCGCGACCCCGCTCACGACGTGGAGCATGCGCGCCGCCGCGGCCCGGCCGCCGTCGCCGCCGGGCAGCAGCCCGGCCTGCAGCAGCAGCGCCCTGGCGAGGAGCGCGAGCACCGCGCCCGAGGCGACGTGCGCGACGAGATCGAGGGCGGGCACGGTCTCGTAGAGCCCGAGCGTCGCGCACCACGCGGCTGCGAGGAGCACCGCCTGCGTCGTCACGTCGACCGCGCTCGAGACGGGCGCGATGCGCGTGAGCATCGACCCGCCCAGCACGAGCAGCATCGCGGCGGCGGAGGGCGGCCCCGCGATGAGCCATGCGAGCGGGATGGAGGCGAGGATGACGAGCCGCAGCGCGTCGGTGGCGTGCCACCGCCCCAGCTCGAGCACGCGCGCGCTCATCCGCGCACGCGTCGCAGCCGGCTCGGGGAGAGCCGCCGCACCCAGCGGCGGCCGGGCGAGCCGCCCTCTGCCCAGTTGCGGCGGAACGTGCGCATCGCGACCGAGACGCGGCGGCGCACGTCGTCGCGGCTGCGGAAGATGCGGCCCTCCGCGCTCACGCGCATCCGCGGGTCGAAGCGGATCCGCGCCGCGGGTCCGAGGCGCATCGCCACGTCGAGGTCGTCGTGCACGTCGGCGTCGTCGCGCGTGGCGCGGTGCGCGATCGCCGTCCACGCCGAGCGCCGCAGCGCCATGTTCGATCCCCAGAGCGGCACGTTGCCGATCGCGGCGCCCGCGACGACGAACGTGCCGAACGCGTAGGCGACGCTCGCGAGCCCGGCCCACGGCGCAGGCACGTCGTGGAAGCGGCCCGGGCCGGTGATGGCGTCGAGCGCCGGGTCGTGGGCGAACGCATCCGCGATCCGCGCGATCCAGTCGACCGGCACGCGCGAGTCGGCGTCGCAGCGGGCGATCACGTCCCCGAGCGCGGCGTCGTAGCCGCACGCCGCGGCCGCCGCCACGCCCGGGCGCAGCTCCTCGACCACGCGCGCGCCGCCGGCCAGGGCGACCGCGGCGCTGTCGTCGGTGCTGCCGTTGTCGACCACGACGATCTCGAGCGGCGGCACCGACTGCGCCGCCAGGCGGGCGAGGCAGCCCCGCAGCGCGACTGCGTCGTCGCGCACCGGGATGACGACGGAGACGCGCGGGGGCGTCGACGACTGGGCGCTCACCCCTCCAGCCTCGCACGCCGCGCCCGATCGGTACCCTGGCACGCGGAGGTGGAGCGCATGAAGGTGCTGGCAGCCATGTCGGGTGGGGTGGACTCCGCGGTCGCGGCCGCGCGCGCGGTCGACGCCGGGCACGAGGTCGTCGGCGTGCACCTCGCGCTCAGCCGCATGCCCGGCACGCTCCGCACCGGCAGCCGCGGCTGCTGCACCGTCGAGGACGCGATGGATGCGCGCCGCGTGGCCGACCGCCTCGGCATCCCCTTCTACGTGTGGGACTTCTCCGAGCGCTTCCACGGCGACGTGGTGCAGGACTTCGTCGACGAGTACGCGGCGGGCAGGACGCCCAACCCGTGCCTGCGGTGCAACGAGCGCATCAAGTTCGAGGCGCTGCTCGACCGCGCGATCGGGCTCGGCTTCGACCGGGTCGTGACCGGCCACTACGCGCGGGTCGAGCGCACCGCCGATGGCGTCGAGCTGCACCGGGCGGCGGACTGGGCGAAGGACCAGTCCTACGTGCTGGGCGTGCTCACCGCAGCGCAGCTCGCGCACTGCTGGTTCCCGCTCGCGGACACGCCCACGAAGGCGGCCGTGCGCGCGGAGGCGGCCGAGCGCGGGTTCCTGCTGGCGCAGAAGCCCGACAGCCACGACATCTGCTTCATCCCGGACGGCGACACCCGGGGGTTCCTCGCCGAGCGGCTCGGCGCCGATCCGGGCGACATCGTCGACCGCGACGGCCGCGTCGTCGGCGGCCACGACGGCGTGCACGGCTACACGGTCGGGCAGCGGCGGGGCCTCTCGCTCGGCGTGCCGTCTCCGGACGGGCGCCCGCGCTTCGTGCTCGAGGTGAAGCCCTCGACGCGGCAGCTCGTCGTGGGGCCGAAGGAGGCGCTCGACGTGGTGCGCCTCGCCGGCACCCGCATCTCGCATGCCGGCGCGGTGCATCCGCAGCTCGCCGACGGGCTCCACGTCGAGGTGCAGATCCGCGCGCACGCCGATCCGGTGCCCGCGCGAGCCCGGATGGACGGCGACGAGCTCGTGATCGAGCCTGCGGTGCCGCTCAGCGGCGTCGCGACCGGGCAGTCGGCCGTGTTGTACCTCGGCACGCGGGTGCTCGGGCAGTGCACGATCGACCGCACGGTCGCCGCCGACGTCGTGGCGGCGTAGCGCGCCTCGGCGGCGGTCAGTGACCGCCGTGCTCCTCGACGGCGATGCCGTGCTCGCCGTGCGGCTGCGCGAACTGGCCGGCGTTCGTGCCGGCGAGGGCGGTGGTCGCGATCGTGGCGACGACCGCGGCCGACGACAGCAGCCCGAGCACCGTGTGGATGGGCCTCGGCTCGTCGTCGTGCGTGCGCCGCAGCAGCAGGAGCGCCGCCGCGCCGAGCGCGAGCGTCGACTCCGCGAGCAGCGGCGCCATCGGCAGGGACGATGCGGCCTCGGGCACCGCGAGCAGCGCACCGAGCCAGACGATCGTCGGCAGCAGCAGCGGCACGAGCACGATGCCGGGGTGCCAGCGGGTGCCGCGCAGGGCTGAGACCGCGATGACCGCCTGCCCGATGCCCGCGGCCACCATGGGCACCGCGACCCACGGCACGGCCGCGGCGCCCACCGCGAAGGCGATGAGCGCCGCGCCGAGCGCTGCCACGGCTCCCCAGATCCGGGTCAGCGCTGCCATGACCTGATCCTTACGCGACCGCGCGGCGGGCCGTCGTGCCGCGGTCGAGCGCGAGGCCCGTGCCGAGGAGGACGATCGCCGAGGCGAGGTGCAGGATGTGGTCGGCGGTGTTGAGCGCCAGGATGTTCAGCGCCGTGCCGACGAGGAAGAAGCCCACGATGCCGAGCAGCAGGTAGACCGCGCCGACCGTCGTGTTCGTGGCCTTCGCCGCGGGGGTGCTGCGGAGACCGGCGGCCAGCAGGGCGCCGCCGATGATGAGGTGCGCGACGTTGTGCAGGTGGTTGACCTGGAAGATGCCGAGCAGCAGGCCGCCCTCCTCACCGACGATGTTGCCGCCGGCCACGAAGAGGCCGAGCACGCCGACGAGCAGGTAGACGGCGCCGAAGATCGTGGCGACGAGGCGGTTGGGGGACTGAGTCATGACTCCTCCTTCTGTCAGGGCCGTTTCCGGCCTGCGCGCCGAGGTGGCGCACAAGGTGTCGATCAAGGTTCGGAGCCTCGGTCGACGCGGATTGGTCCTGATGCTGTGAATTCCTGTGCGAATGGACAGGTGGTGCATAGGGGGTGCACCCGGGGGACAGCATGCACGCACCGGCTGAGTGCATGATGGGGACATGGTGGGAATCGAGGCGGACGCCGCCCTCAGTGACGCGAACGCCCGAGCGCAGGACCTGCGCGCCCGCATCGAGGAGGCGAGCACCGCCTACTACGACCGCGACGCGTCGATCATCGACGACGCGACGTACGACGCGCTCGTGCGCGAGCTCGACGAGCTCGAGCGCGCGCACCCCGAGCTGCAGAGCCAGGACTCGCCGACGCAGGCGGTGCAGGGCGGCACGGGCAGCGGCCTGCCGACGATCGAGCACCGCGAGCGCATGCTGAGCCTCGACAACGTCTTCTCGGTCGAGGAGCTGCGCGAGTGGTGCGCGAAGGCGGAGGCCGCGGCGGGCAGGCGGGTCGCGTGGCTCACGGAGCTGAAGATCGACGGCCTCGCGATCGCGCTGCGCTACGAGCACGGCGTGCTCACGTCCGCCGCGACGCGCGGCGACGGGCGCGTCGGCGAGGTCGTGACGGTCAACGCGCTGCGCGTCGCGGGCGTGCCGGAGCGCCTGGCCGGCACCGGGCATCCGCCGGTCGTCGAGGTGCGCGGCGAGGTGTTCATCCCGGTCGAGGCCTTCGAGCGCCTCAACGCCCTGCAGGCGGCGCTGCGCGACCGCTCGGTCGAGGAGGACCGCGGCAAGTGGGAGCGGCGGCCCGCCGCGAGCCGCGGCGACTTCGACGCCGAGCGCGCGGCCGACCGCGCGGCGAAGCGCTTCCCGGCGTTCGCGAACCCGCGGAACGCGGCCTCCGGCGGCCTGCGGCAGCAGCTCGAGAAGAAGACCGGGCTCGAGCTCGAGGCCGGCGAGGCGCGCATCGCGGCGCTCGCGATGTACGTGCACGGCTTCGGCGCGTGGCCCGACCCGCCGGTCGCCGCGCAGAGCGAGGTGTACGACCTGCTCGCCCGCTGGGGGCTGCCGACGAGCCCGCACGTCGAGGTGCTCGACGGCATCGACGGCGTCGTCGCGTACGTCGAGCGCTTCGGCGAGCGGCGCCACGCGGTCGAGCACCAGCTCGACGGCATCGTGGTGAAGGTCGACGAGCTCGCGCTGCACGACGAGCTGGGGCAGACCTCCCGCGCGCCGCGCTGGGCGATCGCCTACAAGTACCCGCCCGAGGAGGTGCACACGAAGCTCCTCGACATCGTCGTGAGCGTCGGCCGCACCGGCCGCGCGACGCCCTACGCCAACATGGAGCCGGTCCAGGTGGCCGGCTCGGTCGTGCGGCAGGCGACGCTGCACAACCAGGACGTCGTGCGCGTCAAGGGCGTGCTCATCGGCGACACGGTGGTGCTGCGGAAGGCCGGCGACGTCATCCCCGAGGTGCTCGGCCCCGTGGTCGAGCTGCGCGACGGCACCGAGCGCGAGTTCGTCATGCCGGATGCGTGCCCGGAGTGCGGCACGACGCTCCGGCCGATGAAGGAGGGCGACATCGACCTCCGGTGCCCGAACGCGAAGGACTGCCCCGCGCAGGTGCGGGGCCGCGTCGAGCACATCGGCAGCCGCGGCGCGCTCGACATCGAGGCGCTCGGCGAGGTCACCGCCGCGGCGCTCACGCAGCCGAGCGTGCCGGCCGAGCCGCCGCTCGCGACCGAGGCGGGGCTCTTCGCGCTCACGCTCGAGGCGCTCGTGCCGATCGAGGTGGTCGTGCGCGACGCCGAGACCGGTCAGCCGAAGCTCGACGACGCAGGCTCGCCGGTCGTCCGCCGGCCCTTCCAGCGCCTCGCCACTGCCGCGGAGCGCAAGGCGGGCGCCGACGGGCCGCAGCCGTCGAAGCAGGCCGAGACGCTGCTCGCCGAGCTCGAGCGCGCGAAGACGAAGGACCTCTGGCGCCAGCTCGTCTCGCTCAACATCCGCCACGTCGGGCCGGTCGCGGCGCGCGCGCTCGCCGACTGGTTCGGCTCGCTCGCCGCGATCGAGGCGGCGACGCCCGAGGAGCTCGCGCAGGTGGAGGGCGTCGGGCCGATCATCGCCGACGCTGTCACCGAGTGGCTCGCCGTCGACTGGCACCGCGACATCGTGCGGTCGTGGCGCGACGCGGGCGTGCGGTTCGCGACGCCCGACCACCCGGGCCCGGGTGCCGCAGCGGAGCGCGGCGGCGTGCTCGCCGGGATCACCGTCGTCGCGACCGGCACCCTCGAGGGCTACACCCGCGAGGGGGCGCAGGAGGCGATCATGGCCGCCGGCGGCAAGGCGGCCTCGAGCGTCTCGAAGAAGACCGATTTCGTCGCGGCCGGTCCCGGTGCGGGCTCGAAGCTCGGCAAGGCCGAGGCGCTCGGCCTGCGCATCCTCGACGCGGCGCAGTTCCGGATCCTCGTCGAGCAGGGCCCGGACGCGCTGCCCGCGGTCGAGGAGGCGTGATGGACGGCATCGCCGTGCTCGTCGAGGCCTTCTCCCGCGTGCCCGACGCCGCCCGCCGGGCGGTGCGCGGCCTCACCCCCGAGCAGCTCGTCGCCGCGCCCGCCGAGGGAGCGAACACGATCGGCTGGCTCGTCTGGCACCTCGCGCGCGGCCAGGACGCGCAGATCGCCGACGTCGCCGGCACCGAGCAGGTCTACCTGACGGGCGCGTGGGCCGCCAGGTTCGGGCTCGAGCCAGAGCCGGACGACACCGGCTACGGCCACGACCCCTCCGCGGTGCGCGCCGTGCGGCCGGAGTCGGCCGACGCGCTGCTCGACTACCTCGACGCCGTGCACGCGGCGACGCTGGCGTACCTCGGCACGCTCGACGACGCAGACCTCGACCGCGTCGTCGACGACGCGTGGGATCCGCCGGTGACGCTCGGCGTGCGGCTCGTGAGCATCGTCGACGACGACGTGCAGCACGTGGGCCAGGCGGGCTACGTGCGCGGGCTGCTGGGCGCGTGATCGACCGGCTCGCGATCGAGGGCTACCGCTCGATCCGCTCGCTCGTCGTCGACCTCGCGCCGCTCACCGTGGTGACGGGGCGCAACGGCAGCGGCAAGTCCAGCCTCTACCGCGCGCTGCGGCTGCTCGCGGCCGCGGGCCAGGGCAGGGCGGTGGGCGAGCTCGCGGCAGACGGCGGCCTCGACGCCGTGCGCTGGGCCGGGCCCGAGCGCATCTCGCGCGCCGTCCGCGAGGGCGGGCCGACCGAGGGTCTCGTGCGCTCCGGTCCGGTCGCGCTGCGGCTCGGCTTCGGCGCGGCCGACGGGCTCGGCTACGCGATCGACCTCGGCCTGCCCGTGCCCGCGAGCGGCGGCGGCTTCGTCAGCCACTTCGACCGCGACCCCGACATCAAGCAGGAGCACGTCTTCGCCGGGCTCGAGCCACGACCGTCGAGCGTGCTCGTCGAGCGTCGGGGTGGCGTCGCACGGGTGCACGGCGACGACGGCTGGCGCGAGCTGGCCCGCGGCATGCCGGCGTGGGGATCGGTGCTCGACGAGCACGCCGGGGCGGCGGACGCGCCCGAGATCGCGGGCCTCCGGCGCCAGATGCGCGCGTGGCGGTTCCACGACGCCTTCCGCACCGACGCCGGCGCGCCCGCCCGACGGCCGCAGATCGGCACCAGGAGCCCGCGGCTCGACGACGACGGCGCGAACCTCGGCGCCGTGCTGCGCACCTCGATCGAGGCGGGCCACGAGCGCGAGATCGCCCGCGCCGTCGCCGAGGCGTTCGACGGCTCCGAGCTCGAGATCGTCGGGCACGACGGCCGCATGACGCCCGCGCTGCGCCAGCCGGGCGTGCTGCGGATGCTCACCGCCGACGAGCTCTCGGACGGCACGCTGCAGTTCCTGCTGCTGCTCGCGGCGCTCACCTCGGTCGAGCGGCCCACGCTCATCGTGCTGAACGAGCCGGAGCGCAGCCTGCACGCCGAGCTCTTCGCGCCGCTCGCCGCGCTCATCCGCCGCGCGAGCGAGCAGACGCAGGTGCTCGTCGTGACGCACCAGCGGCAGCTCGCCGACGCGCTCGACGGCGTGCGCATCGAGCTCGAGAAGGAGCACGGGCAGACGGTGGTCGCGGGCCGCGAGGGCCTGCTCGATCAGCCGGGCTGGCACTGGCCGAAGCGCTGACCCGGGCCGCGCGCGCTCGTCAGAAGAGCGTGGGCGCTGCGACGAGCGGCTCGCTCGTCGACGCGAGCTGCCGCGCTCGCGGCGGCGGCGCGCTCCCGGGCGCGGCGAGGCCCGTGCCAGCGGTCACCTGCACCGGTCCGAGCCGGTGCTCGCGCATGAGCGGGCGGATGCGGTCGCGCAGCCAGTCGCGGTAGCCGCGGTCGGCGTAGCTGCCGGTGCCGTAGATGCGCGCGTAGAGCGGCACCAGGTGCGGGTGCGCCTCGCGCAACCACTGCGTGTACCACTCGCGGGCGCCGGGCCGCAGGTGCAGGGCGCTCGCGATCGCGCGCGTCGCGCCCGCCTCGGCGATCGACGCGAAGGCCGTCTCGAGGTGCGCACGCGTGTCGGTGAGCCCCGGCAGCACCGGCATCGCGAAGACCGCGCAGTCGAGCCCGGCGTCGCGCACCGCGCGGACGGTCTCGAGCCGCGACCGGGTCGTCGGGGTGCCGGGCTCGACCTGCTGCTGCAGCTCGTCGTCGAAGATGGCGATCGACATCGCGATCGAGACCGGCACGTCGCGCGCGATCTCGGCGAGCAGCGGCAGGTCGCGGCGCAGCAGCGTGCCCTTCGTGAGGATCGAGATCGAGGCCCCGTGCCGCGCGAGCGCCCGCAGCACGCCGGGCATGAGCCGGTAGCGGCCCTCGGCGCGCTGGTAGGGGTCGGTGTTCGTGCCGAGCTGCACGGCCGTGACGTCCTTGCGCGTCCCCGCGAGCTCGCGCTCGAGCACCTCGACGAGGTTCGCCTTCACGACGATGCGGGAGTCGAAGTCGGCGCCCGCGTCGAGGTCGAGGTAGGTGTGCGTGTTGCGCGCGAAGCAGTAGCGGCACGCGTGCTGGCAGCCGCGGTAGGGGTTGATCGTCCACGCGCCGCCCATGAAGCCGTCGCCCGCGACGTGGTTGAGGGCGCTCTTCGCCGTCACCTCCAGGAAGGAGGCGCCGTCGAAGCCGGGCGTCGGCCACGACTCCAGCACGCTGCCGCGCTCCTCGAGCCCCGGCAGCGCATCCGCGTCGACGTGCGTCGCCGTCTGTCCCTCCCACCGCATGCCACCATTCGAACACACGTTCGATCCCCGCGCAACCTCGCCGCGCAGGCGACCCCCCGCGCCGCAGGAGCCTCCCCTCGTGCGCGCACAACGCAAGCCCGCCGGGCTGGTCCAGCGGGCGAGCGGGCGAGCGTCACCCGATGGGGCCGGATCCGGGCTGCCGGGCTTGCGTTGTGCGGAGGGGTCGGCGGGCGGCGGAGCTCGCCGAGAGGAGCTCGCCGGGAGGAGCGAGCGGGGAGGCGGGCGCGGCTAGGGTGCTGAGGTGGCGATGCGACGGCGGATGCGCGTGCTCGCCCCGGCGCTGTGGGCGGCGGTCGTCGTCGCCACCGGTGCGCTGCTCGCCGCGAGGCTGCTGCAGCGGCCGGTCGCCGCGTGGCTCGACGTGCCGCTCGAGCACGGCGGATGGGCGCTGCTCGTCACCGTCGCGGCGATCGCGACCCTCGGCCTCGGTGCCGCCTCGCTGTGGCACGCGCTCATGCTGCCCCGACTCGTGCGCGTGCGCCGCGTCGACCGGCTGATCGCTGCGCTGGGCGCCGGCATGGCGGGGTTGGCCACGGCGATCGCGGTGGCCGGCGCGATCGACCCTGCGCTCGCCCGGGCGGCGCTGCTCGTCGCGCTCCCGCTCTGGGCCGCCGGCCTCGGCACCGCCGTGCTCGTCGTCGCGATGCTCGTGCACGCCCGCGCGGCGCGCACGCCGCCACCGCCCGGCACCGTGCTCATCCTCGGCGCCGGCCTCCGCGGTCGCGAGGTCGGCCCGCTGCTGCGCCGCCGCGTGCAGCGGGGCGCCGAGGTGTGGCGCGATGCGCTGGCCCAGCGGCCGGACGCGCGGATCGTCGTCTCGGGCGGCCAGGGCGCCGACGAGGTGCGCTCCGAGGCGTCGGCGATGGCCGAGCACCTCGAGCGGCAGCTGGGCGTGCCGGCAGCGGCGATCGACCTCGAGGACGCGTCCACCACGACCCGCGAGAACCTGCGGCTGTCGAGGCCGCTCGTCACCGCGCCCGGCCGGGCGCCGCTCGCCGTCGTGACGAGCGAGTACCACGCCTACCGCACCGCTGGGCTGCTCGCCGAGGCCGGCATCGACGGCACCGTGATCGGCGCATGGACCCGGCCCTCCTACCGCCCCGGCGCGATCGTGCGCGAGGCGCTCGCGATCGCCGCCGACCTGCGGTGGTGGTGCCTCGCCGCCGCGATCGCGCTCGAGGCGCTCGCGGTCTGGGCGGTCGTCGCCACGCAGGGCTTGGGCCCGTAGCCGGTCCGCCACCGCGGGGTCGGACCGTAGGATTGAGCGACCCCCGCCGCCGCAGAGGAGACGCATGTCCGAGATCACTCGCGAGGAGGTCCAGCACCTTGCTGGACTCGCTCGCATCGCGCTGACCGACGACGAGGTGACGAGCCTCACGACCGAGCTCTCCGCCATCGTCGACGCGATCGCCACCGTGCGCGAGATCGCCGGCGACGACGTCCCCGCCACGAGCCACCCGGTGCCGCTCACGAACGTGCTGCGCGCCGACGTCGTCGGCGAGACCCTCGTGCACGAGCAGACCTTCGCCGGCGCTCCCAGCCACGACGGCGAGCGCTTCCGCGTCTCGGCGATCCTGGGGGAGGAGCAGTGAGCGGCGACCTCACGCGCCTCGCGGGCCACGAGCTCGCCGGCCTGCTCGCCTCCGGCGACGTCTCGAGCGTCGAGGCCACGCAGGCGCACCTCGACCGCATCGCCGCGGTCGACGGCGAGATCCACGCGTTCCTGCACGTCAACGACGGCGCGCTCGACGCAGCCCGGGCGATCGACGAGCGCCGAGCCGCCGGCGAGCAGCTGCATGAGCTCGCGGGCGCCCCGATCGCGATCAAGGACGTGCTCTGCACGATCGGCATGCCCTCGACGGCAGGCTCGCGCATCCTCGAGGGCTGGATCCCGCCCTACGACGCGACCGTCGTCGAGCGCGTGAAGGCGGCCGGCCTCGTCGCGCTGGGCAAGACGAACATGGACGAGTTCGCGATGGGATCGTCGACCGAGCACTCCGCCTACGGCCCCACCCGCAACCCCTGGGACCGCGAGCGCATCCCCGGCGGCTCGGGCGGCGGCTCGGCCGCTGCCGTCGCCGCCTTCGAGGCGCCGTTCGCGCTCGGCTCCGACACCGGCGGCTCGATCCGCCAGCCCGCCGCGGTCACCGGCACCGTCGGCGTCAAGCCCACCTACGGCGGCGTGAGCCGCTACGGCGCCATCGCGCTCGCCTCGAGCCTCGACCAGGTCGGCCCCGTCACCCGCACGGTGCTCGACTCGGCGCTCATCCACGACGTCATTGGCGGGCACGACCCGCACGACTCCACGAGCCTCGCGCGCGAGTGGCCGTCGTTCACGGCCGCGGCCCGTGAGGGCGCTGCATCCGGCAGCCTGCAGGGCGTGCGCGTCGGCATCGTCAAGGAGCTCGACGCCGAGGGCATCGCCGCCGACGTGCAGGCACGCTTCCGCGAGACCGTCGACGTGCTGACGGCCGCTGGTGCCGAGGTCGTCGAGGTCTCGTGCCCGTCGTTCGCCTACTCGGTCGCCGCGTACTACCTGATCCTGCCGGCGGAGGCGTCGAGCAACCTCGCGCGCTTCGACTCCGTGCGCTTCGGGTTGCGCGTCGAGGGCCCCGGCCAGACGGTCGAGGACGTCATGGCGGCCACGCGCGAGGCCGGGTTCGGCGCGGAGGTGAAGCGACGCATCATCCTCGGCACCTACGCGCTGTCGGCCGGCTACTACGACGCCTACTACGGCTCCGCGCAGAAGGTGCGCACGCTCATCCAGCGCGACTTCGACGCCGCGTTCGAGCAGGCCGACCTGCTCATCAGCCCCGCGGCGCCCACGACGGCGTTCAAGCTCGGCGAGAAGCTCGACGACCCGCTGGCGATGTACGTCAACGACATCACGACGATCCCCGCGAACCTCGCGGGCATCCCCGGCATGGGGCTCCCGATGGGGCTCGGCGACGACGGCATGCCCGTCGGCCTGCAGATCCTCGCGCCGATGTTCGAGGACGAGCGGCTCTACCGCGCCGGCGCCGCGATCGAGGCGCTGCTCGCCGACCGCTGGGGCGGCATCCTCACGACCAAGGCACCCGAGCTCACGGAGGCGGCGCGATGAAGGACAAGCTGATGGACTTCGACGAGGCGCTCGAGCGCTTCGAGCCGGTGATGGGCTTCGAGGTGCACGTCGAGCTCGGCACGCGCACGAAGATGTTCTCGGCGGCGCCCAACCCCGCGCACCCCGACTTCCACGACGTCGAGCCGAACACGCTCGTCGACCCGCTGAGCCTCGGCCTGCCGGGCAGCCTGCCGGTCGTGAACGAGCAGGCGGTGCGCTACTCGATCGCGCTCGGCCTCGCGCTGAACTGCGAGATCGCGACCTCGAGCCGCTTCGCGCGGAAGAACTACTTCTACCCGGACACGCCGAAGAACTACCAGATCTCGCAGTACGACGAGCCCATCGCCTTCGAGGGCTCGGTCGAGGTCGAGCTCGCCGACGGCCGACGGATCACGATCCCGATCGAGCGCGCGCACATGGAGGAGGACGCCGGCAAGCTCACGCACGTCGGCGGCTCGACCGGCCGCATCCAGGGCGCGGAGTACTCGCTCGTCGACTACAACCGCGCCGGGGTCCCGCTCGTCGAGATCGTGACGAAGCCGATCTTCGGCGGCGAGCACTCGGCGCCCGAGATCGCGAAGGCCTACGTCGCGACGATCCGCGACATCGTGCTGTCGCTCGGCATCTCGGAGGCGCGGATGGAGCGCGGCAACCTGCGCTGCGACGCGAACGTGAGCCTGCGCCCGCGCGGCCAGGAGGCGCTCGGCACGCGCACCGAGACGAAGAACGTCAACTCGATGCGCTCGGTCGAGCGCGCCGTGCGCTACGAGATCCAGCGGCAGGCCGCGATCCTCGCGGCCGGCGGCACGATCGTGCAGGAGACGCGGCACTGGCACGAGGACACCGGCACGACGAGCCCCGGTCGCCCGAAGTCGGACGCCGACGACTACCGCTACTTCCCGGAGCCCGACCTGCTGCCCGTCGCGCCGAGCCGCGAGCTCGTCGAGGAGCTGCGCGCGCAGCTGCCCGAGCAGCCCGTCGCCCGCCGTCGCCGGCTGAAGGCTGACTGGGGCTTCACCGACCTCGAGCTCCAGGACGTCGTGAACGGCGACATGCTCCACCTCGTCGAGGCGACGGTCGCCGCCGGTGCGACGCCGCAGTCGGCCCGCAAGTGGTGGACGGGCGAGCTCGCCCGCGTCGCCAACGAGCGCGGCGTCGAAGCGTCGACGCTCGTCGATCCTGCGTACGTCGCGGAGCTGCAGCGGCTCATCGACGAGGGCACGCTCACCGACCGGCTCGCGCGCCAGGCGCTCGAGGGCGTCATCGCTGGTGAGGGGTCGCCGAGCGAGGTCGCGGCCGCTCGCGGCCTGCAGGTGGTCACCGACGAGTCCGCCCTCGTCGCGGCCGTGGACGACGCGCTCTCGGCGCAGCCCGACGTGCTGCAGAAGATCCGCGACGGCAAGGTGCAGGCTGCCGGAGCGGTGATCGGCGCCGTCATGAAGGCGATGCGGGGACAGGCGGACGCGGCACGAGTGCGCGAGATCGTACTCGAGCGCGCCCAGGCCTAGTCAGGCGAGTTCCCAGGAATTCTCAATGAATCCGCGTACGCTTGCAGTCGGACATCGCAGAGCGCGAAGTCCCGGCGGAGCGACACCCTTGCACCGCTGCGACACGGAAGGATCACTTACATGGGATTCCTCGTCTTCCTCATCTTCGGCCTCATCGCAGGCGCACTGGCCAAGCTCATCCTGCCCGGCAAGCAGGGCGGCGGCTGGATCACGACGCTGATCCTCGGCGTCGTCGGCGCCATGATCGGTGGCTGGATCGCCGGTGGCATCTTCAACCTCGACATCTACAACAGCTTCTTCGAGCCGCTGGCGTGGGTGTTCGCGATCGGCGGCGCGATCATCGTGCTGCTCATCTGGGGCCTCGTCACCAAGAACCGCGGTCGTACGCGCGCCTGAGACTCGGCGCACACGGAGGGGGCTGCCTGCGGGCGGCCCCCTTTCGCATGCCCGGACGGCGCGCCGAGCGCCCGGCAGCGTCCCGATACTCGCCGGCGAGCTCACCCCTGGCGATCGACGAGTGTCGGCTTCGTGCGGGAGTGTCGGGACACTCGAGCAGCATCCCGACACTCCCCGCACCGGGTCAGGCGGCGCTGACCCCGGCGAAGGCCGCGATCTCGTCGAGGTGATCGAGGTCGGTCATGTCGAGCACCTGCAGGTAGACGCGCTCGACGCCGTCGTCGGCGAGCGCGCCGAGCCGGTCCTCGACCTCGGCGCGCGAGCCGGCGATGCCGTGCTCGCGCAGCTCCGCCGGCTCGCGGCCGATCGCGGCGGCGCGACGGGCGAACGTCGCCTCGTCGTCGCCCACGACCGTCACGAGCGCCGCCGACCGCACGACCGGGGTCGTGCGCTCGGCGCGCTCGATCGCGCGGTCGAGCGCCGCGAAGAGCGGGCGGATGCGGTCGAGCTCGGGGAAGGGCAGGTTGTGCTCATCGGCGAACTCGGCGGCGAGGCGCGGCGTGCGCCGCTCGCCCAGGCCGCCGACGATCACCGGCAGCCGCTCCTGCGCGGGCTTCGGCAGCGCGGGGGAGTCGTCGAGCCGGTAGTGCTCGCCCTCGAACGAGAAGCGGGCGCCGACGGGCGTCGCCCACAGCCCGGTCACGATCGCGAGCTGCTCCTCGAGCAGGTCGAACCGGCGCTCCGGGAACGGGATGCCGAACGCCGAGTGCTCCTCGGCGAACCAGCCCGTGCCGAGCCCGAGCTCGACGCGGCCGCCCGACATCTGGTCGACGTTCGCGACCTGCACGGCGAGGATGCCGGGCAGCCGGTAGGTGACGGACGACACGAGCGTGCCGAGCCGCACCCGCTCGGTGTCTCGCGCGAGGCCGGCGAGCGACGTCCACGCATCCGTCGGGCCGTAGCCGGGATCGCCGTCGCCCATCCGGAGGTAGTGGTCGGAGCGGAAGAAGCCGTCGAAGCCGAGCTGCTCGGTGCGCTGCGCGATCGCGAGCAGCTCGTCGTAGGAGGCGCCCTGCTGGGGCTCGGTGAAGATGCGGAGGTCCATGCCGGAAGCCTGGCACAGCGCGCCTCGCGGGCCGCGGCGCGACGCCCGCGTACGCTCGATCGGTGCCGAACGACAGCCTGCGGATCGACTGGGACGCCTGGGGCGGCGACGTGCTGTCGCCCGAGGCGAAGGCCGCCAGGAAGCCCGCGCCGCCGAAGCGGGTCCCAGCCGAGCGCGACCTCGTGGTCGAGCGCCACGACGGCTGGGTGGGTGCCGTCGTGCGCGTCGAGACGGGCAACGTGCACCTCGAGGATCGCCGCGGCCGGGTGCGCGCCTTCCCGCTCGGCCGCGGCTTCTTCGTCGACGGCGTCGAGGTCGAGCTCGTGCCGGCAGCGTCGCGACAGCAGGCGGCGACGCGCACGGCGTCCGGATCCCGCGCGGTCGCCGACGTGCGGGCACGGGTCGCGCTGCCGAGCCGCATCCTCGTCGAGGGCGTGCACGACGCCGAGCTCGTCGAGCAGGTCTGGGGGCACGACCTGCGGGTCGAGGGCGTCGTCGTCGAGCCGCTGCACGGCGCCGACGACCTCGCGGGCATCGTCGCGGACTTCGCGCCGACCGCGGAGCGGCGGCTGGGCATCCTGCTCGACCACCTCGTGCGCGGTTCGAAGGAGACGCGCATCGCCGAGGCCGTGCTGCGCGGCCCACACGGGGCGCACGTGCGCATCGTCGGCCATCCGTTCATCGACATCTGGCAGGCGATCAAGCCCGCCCGGCTGGGCATCCCGGCGTGGCCGGATGTGCCCAAGGGTGAGGACTGGAAGCGCGGCACGCTGCGCAGGCTCGGCATGCCGCACGAGTCGCAGGAGGACGTCGGCCGCGCGTGGCAGCGGATGCGCACGCGCGTGCGCGACTGGAACGACCTTGAGCCCGCGCTGCTCGCGCGCGTCGAGGAGCTCATCGACTTCGTGACGACAAACCGCCACTGAGCGGAGCCGGCGTCGCGCTATGCGATCGGCTGCACCTCGGTGAGCGTCGGCAGCTTGGGGTCGCGGCCGTCGCCGGAGGAGCGCCCGGTGAACCGGCGCCCGAGCCACGGCAGCACGTACTCGCGGTAGTACCCCAGGTCCCGCCGGCCCTCCGCCGTGCTCGCGCCGGCCAGGTCGCGCCAGCCGGGAGGCGCCTCGTGCCCGAGCGCGCGCAGCACGTTGCGGGCGACGTGCGCGTGCCCGGCCGCGTTGAGGTGCAGCCGGTCGACCGACCAGAAGCGGGGGCTCGCGAGCTCGGTGTCCGACCAGTTGTCGACGTAGGGCGCGTCGAGGTCGCGGATGCGTGCGTGGACGGCGCGGGCGAGCGCGTCGCCCCGGCGCTGCATGACGGCACCGATCGGCATGACCTGGCTCGGGTTGCCGCCCGAGAGCAGGATCGGGCGGATGCCGGCGGCGGCGATGCGGTGCGCGGCGTCGGCGAGCCGCTCGCCGACGTGCTCGATCGAGACCTTCGGGCGCAGGATGTCGTTGCCGCCGCCGTTGAGGCTGATCGCGTCGGGCTGGAGCGCGATGGCCGCATCGAGCTGCTCGTGCAGGATGCCGGCGAGCTTGCGCCCCCGGATGGCGAGGTTGGCGTAGCGCACCGGCTGCCCCTGCGCGGTCGCGAGGCCCGCGGCGACGAAGTCGGCCCAGCCGCGCACGCTGCCGTCGGGCAGCTCGTCCCCGACGCCCTCGGTGAAGCTGTCGCCGATGGCGACGAACGATCGGATCGGCTGCACCGCTCCACCCTACGCGCGCCGTGACGGGGCTCGCGCGGCGCCGTCGGCCGGTCGGACCGCGGGGCTACACTGAGGGCATCACGGGAGTCCGGTGCGCCGGGCTGAGAGGAAGGCCGAAGCCTTCGACCGTCAAACCTGATCTGGATCATGCCAGCGCAGGGAGGACACCACACCCGTGCCATCTCCTCCAGGAAGGCACTGCAATGACCACCACCGCACCCGCGCCAACGCGCACCCGCTCCAGCCGCTGGCGCGTCGTCGACATCGTCGTCGCCGCGGTGCTCGGCGTCGCGACCGGCCTGCTGTTCGTCGTCTGGAACGGCATCGGCTACGTCTGGTTCAGCGCGATGGACGCGCTCACCCCCGGCTTCGGCGGCCTCGCGGCCGGCATCTGGCTCATCGGCGGCGTGCTCGGCGGGCTCATCATCCGCAAGCCCGGCGCCGCGCTCTTCGTCGAGCTGCTCGCCGCCAGCGTCTCCATGCTGCTCGGCTCGCAGTGGTCGATCGAGACCGTGTACTCCGGGATCGCGCAGGGGCTGGGCGCCGAGCTGATCTTCCTGCTCTTCGCCTACCGCCGCTTCGGCCTCCCGGTCGCGATGCTGGCCGGCGTCGGCGCCGCCGTCGCCGCCTGGACGCTCGAGCTCTTCACCTCCGGCAACCTCGCGAAGGGCGCCGAGTTCCTCGGCATCTACCTCGGCTGCCTCGTCGTCTCCGGCGCCCTGCTCGCCGGCCTCGTCGGCTGGCTGCTCACCCGCGCGCTCGCCGCGACCGGCGTGCTCGACCGCTTCGCCTCGGGTCGGTCGCGCTCCCGGTGACCGGCTCCCGCATCCGCGCGCGCGGGTGGGGCTGGCGGCACGCGAGCCGGTCGGCGCCCGCCGTCGCCGGGCTCGACCTCGACGTCGAGCCGGGCGAGCGCGTGCTGCTGCTCGGGCCGTCCGGGGCGGGCAAGTCGACGCTGCTCGCGGCCCTCGCCGGCGTGCTCGGCGGCGAGGACGAGGGCGACGAGACCGGCGAGCTCTCGGTCGACGGCGTGCATCCGTCGACCCGGCGGGGCGCGCACGACCGCGGCACCGCCGGGCTCGTCCTGCAGGATCCGCAGGCGAACACGATCATGTCGCGCGTCGGCGACGACGTGGCGTTCGGCTGCGAGAACCTCGCGGTGCCGCGCGACGAGATCTGGCGGCGGGTCGGGGCCGCGCTCGACGCCGTCGGGCTCGACGTGCAGCTCGACCGCTCGACCGCGGCGCTCTCCGGCGGGCAGCGGCAGCGGCTCGCCCTTGCCGGGGTCATCGCGATGCGGCCCGGGCTCATCCTGCTCGACGAGCCGACCGCCAACCTCGACCCCGCAGGGGTCGCGGAGGTGCGGGACGCGGTCGCCCGCGTGACCGCCGAGACGGGCGCGACGCTCGTCGTCGTCGAGCACCGGGTCGAGACGTGGCTCCCGGTCGTCGACCGCGTCATCGTGCTCGAGCCGGGCGGGGGAGCAGCCGCCGACGGCTCGCCCGAGCTGGTGCTCGACGCCCACCGGGACGAGCTCGCAGGGCACGGCGTCTGGGTGCCCGGGCTGCCGGTCGAGGTGCCGCGCGGCCGCCGGTCGCCGGGCGACGCGCTGCTCGTCGCCGACGCCGTGCGCTCCGGCCGCGCCGGCGCGCCCGTGCACGCGGCGGTCGACCTCGAGATCCCGGCGGGGCAGGCGCTCGTCGTCACCGGCCCGAACGGCGCGGGCAAGTCGACGCTCGCCCTCACGCTCGCGGGGCTGCTGCCGCCCGTCGCCGGTGCGGTGCGGGCCACGCCGGCGCTGCGCGGCGACGTCGCCGCCGAGGCGCCGATCCGGTGGCGGCCCAAGCAGCTCGCGACCCGCATCGGCACGGTGTTCCAGCAACCCGAGCACCAGTTCGTCGCCGCTCGCGTGCGCGACGAGGTCGCGGCGGGGCTCCGCGCGCTGCGGCTGCCGCCCGCCGAGATCGAGGCGCGCGTCGGCGGGCTGCTCGCCGCGCTGCGGCTCGACGCGCTCGCCGACGCCAACCCCTTCACGCTCTCCGGCGGCGAGCAGCGGCGGCTCTCGGTCGCGACCGTGCTCGCGCCGGCGCCGCGCGTCATGGTGCTCGACGAGCCCACGTTCGGGCAGGACCGCCGCACCTGGCAGGAGCTCGTGCGGCTCATCGCCTCGCTCGTCGACGATCGCGGCTGCGCCGTCGTCGCGGTGACGCATGACGCCGACGTCGAGCGGGTGCTCGGCGACCGCGTGCTGCGGCTCGGCACGCAGGCGGCCGACGAGGCCGCGGCATGAGCGCGCTCGACCGCGTCAACCCGGTGACGCCGCTCGCGGCCGCCGTGCTGTACTCCATCCCCATGCTCATGACGATCGACGTCGTGACCGCGGCGGTGGCGCTCGGCGCCTGGCTCGTCGTCTTCGTTGCCGTGGGCATCGGCGCCCGCACGGTGCTGCGCCGCTCGTGGCCGCTGCTCGTCGCTGCGCCCCTCTCGGCCGTGAGCATGCTGCTCTACGCCGAGCCGGCCGGGCGCATCCACGCGCAGGTGTGGCTCGCCACGATCAGCGACGGATCGATCGAGCTCGCGCTCGCGATCGGGCTGCGCGTGCTGGCGCTCGGCGTGCCGACGCTCGTCGCGCTCGTCGGGCTCGACCCGACGCGGCTCGCGGACGGCCTCGCGCAGGTCGCGCGGCTGCCGCACCGCTTCGTGCTCGCGGCGCTCGCCGGCGCTCGCCTGTTCGGCGTGCTGGGCGAGGACTGGCGGCATATCGCGCTCGCGCGGCGCGCGCGGGGGCTCGGCGACACGGGCGCCGTCCGGCGGGCGCTGCAGGCGGCGTTCGCCCTGCTCGTCGTCGCGCTCCGCCGCGGCGGGACGCTCGCGACCGCGATGGAGGCGCGCGGGTTCGGCGGGCCGACGCGCACGTGGGCGCGGCCGTCGACGGTCGGTCGCGCCGACGCCGTGCTGCTGATCCTCGCGATCGCCGTCGCGGCGCTCGCGATCGGCGTCTCGATCGCGGCAGGATCGTTCCGACCCGTCTGGGAGGGAGCCTCGTGGTGACGCGCACGCCGATCACGATCGTCGACGGCCGCTCGGGCGCGGGCAAGACCGCGCTCGCCGCGCGGCTCGCCGAGGCGTCGGGAGCGCGCGTGCTGCACATGGACGACCTCTACGCCGGCTGGCACGGTCTCGCGACCGGCTCCCGCCTGCTCGAGCGCGGCATCCTCGCGCCGCTCGCCGCCGGTCGCCGCGCGGTCTGGCGACGCTGGGACTGGGAGATCGGCGACTGGGGTGCGGAGGACAGCGCGTCGCCCGGGGAGCCGCTCATCGTCGAGGGCTGCGGCTCGCTGACGCTCGAGAGCCGCGAGCACGCCGCCCGCGCCATCTGGCTTGAGGCGCCGGAGGAGGTGCGGCGCAGCCGCGCGCTCGCCCGCGACGGCGACGACTCCTGGTGGCTGCTGTGGCGCGAGCAGGAGGACGCGCACGTCGCGGCGAACGACCCGGCGTCGCTCGCCGACGAGGTGCGCGCGACGTAGCGGCACCCGGCGAGCTCGCCGCTGCCCGGTCGTAGGCTTGCGGCCGGCGTCGCACGATGCCCCACGACGAGGAGGCGCCATGCCCGTCCGCACCCGAGCCCTGCAGAAGACCGCACCCGACCAGCCGTTCCGGATCGCCGAGATCGAGCGGCGCGACCCTCGTCCCAACGACGTGGTCATCTCCATCAAGGCCGCCGGCATCTGCCACAGCGACATCCACACGATCCGCGACGAGTGGGGTGCCGCGCCGTTCCCGCTCACGGTCGGCCACGAGATCGCGGGCGTCGTCGAGGCGGTCGGCGAGGCCGTCACGCGCCACGCCGTCGGCGACCGCGTGGGCGTCGGCTGCATGGTCGACTCGTGCGGCGAGTGCGAGCAGTGCGTCGCCGACCAGGAGCAGGACTGCCTGAACGGCACCGTCGGCACCTACGCATCCGTCGACCGCGACGGCACCGTCACGCAGGGCGGCTACAGCGAGCACGTCGTCGTCGATGAGCGCTTCGTGCTCGGCATCCCCGAGGGGATCGAGCTCGACGTCGCGGCACCGCTGCTGTGCGCGGGCATCACGCTCTACTCGCCGATCGACCGGTGGGGCGTGGGCCCTGGCACGAAGGTCGCGGTCGTCGGGCTCGGCGGCCTCGGCCACATGGGCGTGCAGCTCGCTGCCGCGAAGGGCGCGGAGGTGACCGTGCTCTCGCGCTCGCTCTCGAAGGCCGACCTCGCGGCGGAGCTGGGCGCCGCGCGCACCGTCGCCACCGGTGAGGAGGGATGGGTGGAGGCGCACCGGGGCGAGTTCGACGTGATCCTCAACACGGTGAGCGCGGACCTCGACCTCGGCATGTACCTCTCGACGCTCAAGCCCCACGGCGCGATGGTCAACGTCGGGCTGCCGCCCGAGCCGCAGCAGCTGTCGCTCGGCTCGCTGATCGGCGGCGGCAAGGTGCTCGCCGGCTCGAACATCGGCGGGATCCGGCAGACGCAGGAGATGCTCGACTTCTGCGCCGAGCACGGGATCGGCGCGGTCATCGAGCGCATCGGCGTCGACGATGTGGATGCGGCCTACGACCGGGTGGTCGACGGCGACGTGCGCTTCCGCTTCGTCATCGACACGGCGACCTTCGCCGACGCCGCCCCCGCCTCCCCACGCTGATCGAGCAGCGGCCGCCCCACCCCGCTGATCGAGTAGCAGCCGGCGGAGCCGGCCGCGTATCGAGATCAACTCCTGTCGTCTCGATACGCGGCCTTCGGCTGCTACTCGACGAGCAAGGTGGGGCGCAGCCCGGCGGCCGCCCTCTCTCGCTGATCGATCAGCGGCCGCCCCACCCCGCTGATCGAGTAGCAGCCGGCGGAGCCGGCCGCGTATCGAGATCAGGTGGGTCGTCTCGATACGCGGCCTTCGGCTGCTACTCGACGAGCGGCGGGGAGCGGCCTCCGGCTGCTGATCGACGAGCAAAGGGGCGCGGCCTTCGCCTGCTCCTCGACGAGCGGGTGGCCCGCTGACGCCGCTACGCCCAGCCCAGCTCGTGCAGCTGCTCGTCGTCGAGCCCGTAGAAGTGCGCGATCTCGTGCACGAGCGTCGTGCGCACCTCTGCGCGCAGCTCCTCGAGCGTCTCGGTGGTCTCGAGGTGCGGCAGCCGGTAGACCATGATGCGGTCGGGCAGCTCGCCGAAGCCGTACTGCCCGCGCTCGGTGATCGCGACGCCCTCGTAGATGCCGAGCAGGTCCTCGTCCGGGTGCTCGTCCTCGACGAGGAACACGACGTTGTCGAGGCCATCGACCATCTCGTCGGGCAGCGCGTCGAGCACCTCGGTGACGAGCGCCTCGAACGCACCCTGGTCGAGGTCCAGCATGCGTCCTCCGGTCTCTGCACGATCATCGTGAGCCTAGCGGCGGCTCGCGGGACGGCCCCCGCATGAGCCCCGCTGCTACCGTCGAGAGCACCATGAGCATCCCCGGTCGCGCGCCCCGCCCCAACCGCCCGCAGCACATCATGGAGGTCCTCCGCACGGAGCGGATCGCGCCGAGCCTCGTGCGGGTGTGGATCGGCGGACCGGGCTTCGGCACCTTCGTGCCGAACGACTTCACCGATGCCTACGTGAAGCTCCACTTCGTGAAGCCCGAGCTCGGCCTCGAGCCGCCCTACGACCTCGCCGCGTTGCGCGAGACGCTCGCGCCCGACGACCTGCCGGTCACGCGCACCTACTCGGTGCGGGCCGTCGCCTCCGACGCGATCGCGCTCGACTTCGTCGTGCACGGCGACGCCGGCATCGCCGGCCCCTGGGCGGCGCGGGTGCAGCCGGGGGAGCGGGTCGTCTTCGGAGGTCCGGGTGGCGCCTTCGCGCCCGACCCCGCCGCCGACTGGCACCTCTTCGCCGGCGACGAGTCGGCGCTCCCGGCGATCGCGCGTGCGGTCGAGGCGCTGCCCGACAACGCGCGCGGCATCGCGGTGCTCGAGGTGCGGGACGCCTCGGAGCAGATCCCGCTCCGGCACCCGGACGGCGTCGACCTGCACTGGCTGCACCGCGGCGAGCCGAGCGAGGCGACCATCGGGCTGCTCGCCGACACCGTCGGCGCGCTCGCGTGGCCGGAGGGCCGCGTGCAGGTCTTCGCGCACGGCGAGCGGGAGTCGATGAAGGCGATGCGCGAGCAGCTCTTCACGCAGCGCGGCCTCGAGCGGTCGCAGGTGTCGCTCTCGGGCTACTGGGCGCTCGGCCGCACGGAGGACCGCTTCCAGGCCGAGAAGCGCGAGCCGATCGGCGTCGTGCTGCCGCCGGCATGACGGCACGGATGCGCTGCGGCGCGCGCCGCGCCAGGATGGCGGCATGACCGACGACGCGATGGAGACGGCGATCCTCGAGCTGCTCGCGACGCGACGGCCGGGCGCCACCATCTGCCCGAGCGACGCGGCACGGCGCGTGGCGGGCGACGATCCGGAAGCGTGGCGGCCGCGCATGGACGACGCGCGAGCGGCGGCCGCACGGCTGGTCGACCGCGGCGAGGTCGTCATCACGCAGCGCGGGGATCCGGTCGATCCGGAGCTCGCTCGCGGGCCCATCCGCATCCGACGCATCGTCGAAGAGCAGGCGCCCGAAGACGAGTGAAGGCCCGGAGGACGAACCTCCGGGCCTCTCTGGGTGAGTAACGGGACTTGAACCCGCGACATCCGCCACCACAAGGCGGCGCTCTACCAGCTGAGCTATACCCACCATGTGCGCTCGAAACGCAACCAGGACAGCATACGACATCCTGAGCCCGATCGCCGCATCGGGCGATCGGGCGCCGATCACTCGGGCAGCAGCTCGCCGAATCCCTCGGTCACCTCGCGGGCGATGCCTTGCAGCTCGTCGCTCGGACGACCGGGCGCATCCGTGAAGACCGCGCGGCGGTAGTAGCGCAGCTCGCGGATCGACTCGAGGATGTCGGCGAGCGCGCGGTGCCCGCCGGCCTTCTCGGGCGCCTGGAAGTAGGCGCGAGGGAACCAGCGGCGCGACAGCTCCTTGATGCTCGACACGTCGATCGAGCGGTAGTGCAGGAAGCCGTCGAGGGTCGGCATGTAGCGCGCGATGAACATCCGATCGGTGCCGATCGTGTTGCCGCCGAGCGGCGCCGATCGCTCGACCGGCACGAAGCGCTGCACGTACTCGAGCACCTCGAGCTCGGCCTCGGCGAGCGAGACGCCGTGCGCGAGCTCCTGGTCGAGGCCGCTCGTCGCGTGCATCGTCCGCACGAAGTCGCCCATCTGCGCGAGCGCGGCGTCGGAGGGCTTGATGACGATCTGCAGCCCCGGGTCGAGCACCTCGAGCTCGAAGTCGGTGACGACGACGGCGATCTCGACGAGCTCGTCGACCGACGGGTCGAGCCCCGTCATCTCGCAGTCGATCCAGACGATCCGATCAGCAGCAGCCACGGGCAGAGTCTACGTCGCGGGGACCGCGCCGCCGAGCGCGGCGAAGAGCTCGTCGGCATCGACGTCGGCGAGCGTGCCGATCGTGCGCTCGGCGGGCACGGGGGATGCGGTGAGCTGCGTCGTGAGGAACCACAGCCGGGCGCCTGCCGCGGTCGCGGCGCGCGCACCGCTGCCCGAGTCCTCGAAGGCGATGGATGCGGCCGCGTCGGCGCCGAGCCGCTCGATCGCCCGGGCGTACGGCTCGGGGTCCGGCTTCGAGCGCGACACGTCATCGGCGGAGATCGCGAAGCGCAGCGCTCCCTCCGGCGCGGCTTCGAGCATCGCGCGGGCGTTCTCCGCAGACGCGTTCGTGATGAGCGCCGCTGGGATGCCGGCCTCGGCGACGCGCTCCAGCAGGGCGAGGCTGCCGGGCAGCCACGGCACGTCGTCGCGCACGAGCGCCGCGACGGCGCCCGCGACCGTCGCGATGATCGACGGGGCGTCCATCGTCACGCCGCGCTCGCGCATCCGCTCCGCCCACTCGACCATCGGCCTGCCGGTCGTCCAGTGCGCGTCGTCGGCGGTCCACTCGATGCCGTGGTGGCGGGCGAAGACGCGCATCTGCTCGTGCCACATGGGCTCCGAGTCGATGAGGGTCCCGTCCATGTCGAACAGCAGAGCACCGGCCATGGCATCAGCCTGGCATGCCGGCGCTGCGGGCGCTCACCAGCGGAAGCGCGTCACGTCCTTCGGGAACGAGAACCAGGCGAGCACCCGCTCGGGCGTGACGACGCGCAGCCCGCCGCCGTCGTCGCCCGACCAGGCGTCGGGCGCGGGTGCGTAGCCGTCGTCGGCGTACTTGCCGAACGCCGCCGAGAGGCGCTCGCCCAGGCCGTCGGCCTCCGCCCGGGTGGCGACCGAGGTGCCCTCGACGATCACGACCTGGGTGCCGCTCTCGAGCGTGAGCGTGACCGCAGGATTGCGCTGGGCGTTCCGGGAGTGCTGCGTGGTCGGTGCGCCGTCGTACCACCAGCGGCCGTCGACCCAGACGCCCCAGCGGGGGATGCTGTGGGGCCGGCCGTCCGGTCGTACCGACGAGATCCAGTAGTGCTTCGCCGCGACGAGGCGCGCCTCGACGTCGGCCCAGTCGAGCAGGCCGTCGTCGTCGGCGGGGAGGCCGTACCCCTCGGGGAGTCGAGCGCGATCGCGGCGCGGAGCAGGCAGCACGGGCAGGGGAGCGTCCATGCGCCGGACGCTAGCGTGGGCCGCCCACAGCGGCGCCTCGTAGGATCGAGCGCACCGCCCCCGTAGCTCAGCGGATAGAGCAGGAGCCTTCTAATCTCTTGGTCGCAGGTTCGACTCCTGCCGGGGGCACATGGCATCGATCGTCACGCTCCTCGCCCAGTCCGTTCCCGACACCTCCGAGCTCACCGGTGTCGCTGGCTGGGCCGTCGGGCTCATGGAGGCGGTCGGCGCGCCGGGAGCGGCGATCGCCATCGCCGCCGAGAACCTCTTCCCGCCGATCCCGAGCGAGGTCATCCTCCCGCTCGCCGGGCTCACCGCCTCTGCCGGTGGCTTCACGCTCGCCGAGGCGATCATCTGGACGACGGCCGGCTCCGTCGTCGGCGCCCTGCTGCTCTACGCGCTCGGCCGCATCCTGGGCCACGAGCGGCTGTCGCGCATCGCAGCGAAGATGCCGCTCGTGCGGGCGAGCGACATCGACAAGACCACCGCGTGGTTCGCCAAGCACGGGTGGAAGACCGTGCTCTTCGGCAGGTTCCTGCCCATCTTCCGCAGCCTGATCTCGATCCCGGCGGGGATCGAGCGGATGCCCGTGCTGCTGTTCCTCGGCCTCACCGCGGTCGGCTCCGCCATCTGGAACACGATCTTCATCATGCTCGGGTTCACGCTGGGGCAGAACTGGCACGTCATCGAGCCCTACATGGACTGGCTGCAGTGGCTCGTGATCGCCGCGGTGGTCGTGGTGATCGCCTGGTGGGTGACGCGCCGCATGCTCCTCAACCGCCGCGAGGGGAAGCACCTCTTCCACGGCGAGTGAGGCGTCGCCGGGATCTCTCCGACGGATCGGGAATGGATCGGCGACGGGGGCAGTTCCCTCCTCTCGGACCGCTCGTTCGATTCTGAACGACTCCCCCTGACAGAGAGGCACCCATGCTGCAGAACATCCCCGGCTACCAGCCCGGCACCTACGTCATCGACGGCTCGCACTCGAACGTGACCTTCTCGGTCCGCCACATGATGGTGGCCAAGGTCCGCGGCGAGATCGAGGGCCTCGAGGGCACGATCGTCCTGGCCGAGCAGCCCGAGGCGTCGTCGATCACGGCGACCGTCGACCCGTCGACCATCAACACGAAGAACGCGGACCGCGACACGCACCTGCGCTCGGGCGACTTCTTCGCGACCGAGGAGCACCCCGAGTGGACGTTCACGTCCACCGGTGCGCGCGTCGAGGGCGACGACCTCTACATCGACGGCGACCTGCAGCTCCGCGGCGTGACCAAGCCGGTCTCGCTGCTCGTCGAGTTCGGTGGCATCGGCCCGGACACGTGGGGCAACACCCGCGCCGGCGCCTCTGCCCGCACGCGCATCAAGCGCAGCGACTTCGGCATCACCTGGAACGTCGCCATCGAGTCGGGCGGCGTCATGCTCTCCGACGACATCGACATCGAGATCGAGATCTCGGCGATCCAGCAGGCGCCCGTCGCGGCCTGAGCCGATCCCCAGCAGCGGGGCCGGGGCGCGAGCCTCGGCCCCGCTGTCGCGTTCGCGGGCTAGGGCCCGGTGAAGCACGCGAGCGCGTCGGCGAGCGACCACCCGCCGCCGATCGGCACCATCGCCGTGCCGCCGGGCAGCAGGCGGCGCGCCTCGAAGGCAGGCCCGGTCGGGCCGTCGACGCGCGCGATGTAGCCGAGCGCGAGGCCGGATGCGCTGACGACGCGCCAGAGGTCGTCGCGCACGCGGCGGGTGGCGACGTGGCTCGCCTGGGGCGCCGTGCGCCGCTGGGTGCTGGACATGATGGCCATGGCCCCTCCTCTCCCTCGTCTCCGACGCTACGACGGGCCACCCACACGGGCGCGGGCTAGGCTCGACCCATGCAGGAGATCGTGCTCGCCGGTGGTTGCTTCTGGTGCCTGGACGCCGCGTATCGCGTCGTCGAGGGCGTCGAGGATGTCGTGTCCGGCTACACGGGCGGCGACGTCGCCCACCCGAGCTACGAAGCGGTGTGCACCGGCAGCACCGGGCACGCGGAGGCCGTCAAGGTCGTCTACGACGAGGAGCGGCTGCCCACCGAGGTGGTGCTCGACATGTTCTTCACCATGCACGACCCGCGCCAGCTCAACCGGCAGGGCAACGACATCGGCACCCAGTACCGGTCGGCGATGTTCTACCGCGACGACGCCGAGCGGGAGCGCTTCGAGACCGCGATCGCCCGCGCGAGCGACTGGTGGCCGGGCGAGATCGTCACGACGCTCGAGCCGCTCGGCGAGTTCTACGAGGCCGAGGACTACCACCAGGACTTCTTCGCCAAGAACCCGACGCAGGGCTACTGCCTCGCCGTCGCCGCCCCCAAGGTGAACAAGATCCGCGCCGGCTTCGCCGACTACCTGCGCGTCTGACGGTCCCCGAGGACGGACGCTCTCCACAGGTCGCGCGGTCCGTCGCACGCCGCCGTGCGTCGCGGATGCATGCTCCGTGGCATGAACGAAGACGTCATCACCGTCGTCGGGCGCCTGGGCGGCGACCCGATGCTGAAGTCCGTGCACGGCGACCGCGTCGCCGAGTTCCGCCTCAGCAGCAAGCCGAGGCGCAAGGAGGGTGAGACCTGGGTCGACGGTCCTCCCAACTGGTACTCGGTCGAGGCCTGGGGCGACTTCGCACAGCACGTCGCCACCTCGCTGCGGAAAGGCGACCTCGTCGTGGTGCTCGGCAAGCTCAAGGTCGAGCAGTGGGAGTCGGGGGAGCGGCGCGGCACGAGCGTGAAGATCCGCGCCGACCACATCGGCCACACGCTCCGCGCCGGTGCGGTCGCGAAGGACCGCAGGCCGCGTGAGCAGGACCCGGCGCGCGCGCCCGAGCCCCAGCCGGTCGCGGCGGCCGAGCCGGACCGGGAGCCGGAGCGCGAGCCCGCGATGGCGCTGACGGCGCAGGAGGCGTGGACCGCGCCGCTCGCGGAGCCCGACACGCCCTTCTGACACGCCTGGCCCGACGCCTCGAGGCGCAGAGCGCCGCCGCCGTAGGCTTGCACGGTCCGGCAGCGGCGGAGGAGGGTGCGTGCATCGGCATCGGCATCGGCACCAGATCGTCGCGGTCGCGGTCGCGGTCGCGCTCGCAGCCGCCGTGCTCGCCGGCTGCACCTCGACCGGCATCACCGAGCCGCCCGTCGCGAGCGAGGGTGCGGTCGAGACGCCGGGTGCGGTGGGTGGCGGCGCGGCAGACGCAGCGCCCGACGCCGAGCTCGACGCCTTCCGTGCCGCGATCGCCGGGCACGCCCCCACGGATCCCGACGCGCTCGTCGCCGCTGTCGAGTCCGCCGGCTTCCCGCGATCGGCGATCGAGCGCACCCGCGAGGTCGACTCGCTCGGCGCGCCGGTGACCTTCCTGCAGATCGCCGTGCGCACTGACGCGGGCTGCATCGTCGGCGAGGTGGGCGCCGGCGAGCCGAGGGCCGTGCGGGCGGCTGCGCTCGGCGGCGGCCGGTGCCTGGTCGGGGAGATCGTCACCGTAGACTGAGCGCATGGCCGAATACATCTTCTCGATGGTGCGCGCCCGCAAGACTGTGGGCGACAAGGTGATCCTCGACGACGTCACGACGGCGGTGATCCCGGGCGCCAAGATCGGCGTCGTGGGACCCAACGGCGCGGGCAAGTCGACGATCCTCAAGATCATCGCCGGCCTCGACACGCCGTCGAACGGCGAGGCGAAGCTGACCCCCGGGTACTCCGTCGGCATCCTCATGCAGGAGCCCGAGCTCGACGAGACGAAGACGGTGCTCGAGAACGTCCAGGAGGCGTTCGGCCACCTGACGGCGAAGCTCACGCGCTTCAACGAGATCTCGGCCGAGATGGCCGATCCGGATGCCGACTTCGACGCGCTCATGACCGAGATGGGGCAGCTGCAGGAGCAGATCGACGCCGCCGACGCGTGGGACCTCGACTCCCAGCTCGAGCAGGCGATGGACGCGCTCCGCTGCCCGCCGGGCGACTGGCCCGTCACGACCCTCTCCGGTGGCGAGCGCCGCCGCGTCGCGCTGTGCAAGCTGCTGCTCGAGAAGCCTGACCTGCTGCTCCTCGACGAGCCGACGAACCACCTCGACGCAGAGAGCGTGCTCTGGCTCGAGCAGCACCTCGCGAAGTACCCCGGCGCCGTCATGGCCGTCACCCACGACCGGTACTTCCTCGACCACGTGGCCGGCTGGATCTGCGAGGTCGACCGCGGTCGCCTCTACCCCTACGAGGGCAACTACTCGACCTACCTCGAGAAGAAGGCCGAGCGCCTCCAGGTGCAGGGCAAGAAGGACCAGAAGCTCGCGAAGCGCCTCTCGGACGAGCTCGAGTGGGTCCGCTCCAACGCGAAGGGCCGGCAGGCGAAGTCGAAGGCCCGCCTCGCCCGCTACGAGGAGATGGCAGCGGAGGCCGAGCGCACCAGGAAGCTCGACTTCGAGGAGATCACGATCCCGCCCGGCCCGCGCCTGGGATCGATCGTGCTCGAGGCGAACGGCCTCGAGAAGGGCTTCGGCGACCGCAAGCTCATCGACGGCCTGTCGTTCTCGCTGCCGCGCAACGGCATCGTCGGCGTCATCGGCCCGAACGGCGTCGGCAAGACGACGCTCTTCAAGACGATCGTCGGCCTCGAGCCGCTCGACGACGGCGCGCTCAAGATCGGCGAGACCGTCAAGCTCAGCTACGTCGACCAGAGCCGCTCGAACCTCGACCCGAACAAGAACCTGTGGGAGGTCGTCTCCGACGGGCTCGACTACATCCAGGTCGGCAACGTCGAGATCCCGTCGCGCGCCTACGTCAGCCAGTTCGGCTTCAAGGGTCCCGACCAGCAGAAGCGCGCCGGCATCCTCTCCGGTGGTGAGCGCAACCGCCTGAACCTGGCGCTCACGCTCAAGGAGGGCGGCAACCTGCTGCTGCTCGACGAGCCGACCAACGACCTCGACATCGAGACGCTCGGCAGCCTCGAGAACGCGCTGCTCGAGTTCCCCGGCTGCGCCGTGGTCATCACGCACGACCGGTGGTTCCTCGACCGCATCGCGACGCACATCCTCGCCTACGAGGGCACCGACGAGGACCCGGCGCAGTGGTACTGGTTCGAGGGCAACTTCGAGGCGTACGAGCAGAACAAGATCGAGCGCCTCGGCCCCGACGCGGCCAAGCCGCACCGCTCCGCGTACCGGAAGCTCACGAGGGACTGATGCGCCTCGAGGTGCCGGTGCAGGTGCGCTGGTCGGACCTGGACGCGTACGGGCACGTCAACAACGCGTCGCTGCTGACGCTCCTCGAAGAGGCGCGGGTCTCGGCGTTCTGGGCGGGAGGGCCCGAGGGCTCGCCGACGACGGCGATCATCGACGCCGGTCCGGGCGCGACGAGCATCACCGTCATCGCCCGCCAGGAGGCGGAGTACCTCGGGCAGATCCCGCACCACCGGGAGCCGATCCTCGTCGACACGTGGGTGGGCCACCTCGGCGGCGCGAGCATGCAGGTCTGCTACGAGGTGCTCTCGCCCGACCGCACCGAGCTCTACGCGCGCGCCGCGACGATCGTCGTGATGCTGGACGCGTCGACGGGCGCGCCGCGGCGGCTCACGGATGCGGAGCGCGCGGCCTGGGAGCCGTACCTCGGGCCTCCGGTCGACTTCCGGCGCGGCTGAGCCTCGCTAGGCTGGCGGCGCAACGATGCCACCACGCCGAGGAGCTGCCACCATGACCGACACCGCCGTCGACACCGCGAACGCGCCCGCCGCCCCCACGTCGATCCCGCACTGGATCGCGGGCCGCCGCCAGGAGGGCTCGAGCCGCACCGCGCCGGTCTTCAACCCGGCGCTCGGCACCGCCGTGAGCGAGGTGGCGCTCGCGAGCGCCGACGAGGTGGCCGAGGCGATCGCGACGGCGAAGGCCGCCTACCCGGCCTGGCGCGACCTGTCGATCGCGAAGCGGCAGGCGATCATGTTCCGCTTCCGCGAGCTGATCGTCAGCCGCAAGGACGAGCTCGCGCAGATCATCACCCGCGAGCACGGCAAGGTGCACGCCGACGCGCTCGGCGAGATCGCGCGTGCGATCGAGGTCGTCGAGCTCGCGACCGCCTTCCCGCTGCTGACGAAGGGCGAGTACTCCGAGAACGCGTCGACCGGCGTCGACGTCTACTCGCTGCGGCAGCCGCTCGGCGTCGTCGGCATCATCAGCCCCTTCAACTTCCCCGCGATGGTGCCGCTGTGGTTCGCGCCCATCGCGCTCGCCTCCGGCAACGTCGTGGTGCTCAAGCCGAGCGAGAAGGACCCGTCGGCGTCGATCTTCATCGCCGAGCTCTACCAGGAGGCGGGGCTGCCGGACGGCGTGCTCACCGTCGTGCACGGCGACAAGGAGGCCGTCGACACGCTGCTCACGCATCCGGACGTCCAGGCCATCTCGTTCGTCGGCTCGACGCCGATCGCGCAGTACGTCTACGAGACGGGCTCGAAGCACGGCAAGCGCGTGCAGGCCCTCGGCGGTGCGAAGAACCACATGCTCGTGCTGCCCGACGCCGACCTCGACGTGACCGCGGACGCCGCCGTCAGCGCGGGCTTCGGCTCGGCGGGGGAGCGCTGCATGGCGATCTCCGTCGTCGTCGCGGTCGACGCGATCGCCGACGAGCTCGCCGCGAAGATCGCCGAGAAGATGGGCGGCATCCGCACCGGCGACGGCACGCGCGACAACGACATGGGACCGCTCATCACGGGCGCGCACCGCGACAAGGTGGCCGGCTACATCCAGACCGCGGCCGACGACGGCGCGGAGCTCGTCGTCGACGGGCGCGACCCCGAGGTCGACGGCGACCCGAACGGCTTCTGGATCAAGCCGACGCTCATCGACCGGGTGCCGACCACCTCCTCGGCGTACCGCGAGGAGATCTTCGGCCCGGTGCTCTCGATCGTGCGGGTCGCCTCCTACGAGGAGGGCCTCGCGCTCATCAACGACAACCCGTACGGCAACGGCACGGCCATCTTCACGAACGATGGCGGCGCCGCCCGGCGCTTCCAGAACGAGGTGCAGGTCGGCATGGTCGGCATCAACGTGCCGATCCCGGTGCCGGTGGGCTACCACTCGTTCGGCGGCTGGAAGCAGTCGATCTTCGGGCAGGGCAAGGCCTACGGCAAGCATGCCTACGACTTCTACACGCGCGAGAAGGTCATCACGAGCCGCTGGCTCGACCCGAGCCACGGCGGCCTGAACCTGGGCTTCCCCTCCAACTGACCCGCCTCCTCGACGTCGCCGGTGGTCGCACGACCCGCCATGCGGGATGCGCGACCACTGGCGACGTTGAGATCAGGGGCGGCGGATGGCCAGGATGAGCGAGGTGCCGAGCTCGCCGGTCGCTGGGTTGACCTCGTCCTCGACGTGGCGTGCCTCGACGACCATGCCGAGCCGCTCGGCCACGCGCCGCGACGCGGCGTTCTCCTCGTCGAGGTGCGCGATCACCCGGTACGCGCCCATCGCCCACGCGAGCTGGAGCGCGGCGCGCGCGGCCTCGGTCGCGACGCCCTTGCCCTGCGCCTCGGCGGCGACCATCCAGCCGAGCTCCGCCTGCCGGCTCCGCAGGCTCGTGATGCGCACCATGAGGTCGCCCACGAGCACGCCGTCCAGCTCGATGCCGAGCTGCGTCGCGTCGCCGTCGCGCAGCACCACCGGGGCGCCGCCGGCCGTCCAGGCCATGAGCTCCGCCTCGGTCTGGTCCGGCGTGTAGGTCCAGCGGCGCTGGCCGGGCGCGTTGCGGTAGCCGCGCACGACGTCGATGTCGTCGGGGCGCAGCGTGCGCAGCACGAGCCGCTCCGTCCGGAGCGGCAGCGCGCCCCGCAGCGCGCGCATCGCGTCGGCCGGCGCGATCGGGTCGACCCTCATCGTGCGTCCTGGGGCACGCGCACCATGCCCTCCTGGGCGATCGTCGCGACGTGCGTGCCGTCGGCGCTGTAGACGAAGCCGTTCGCGAGTCCGCGGCCGCCGCCTGACGAGCTGGTCTTGAGCTCGAGCAGCAGCCACTCGTCGACGCGCGCCGGCCGGTGCCACCAGACGGCGTGGTCGAGGCTCGCCGCCTTGAGGCCCGGGGTCGCCCAGGCGGCGCCGTGCATGCGCACGATCGGCTCGAGGATCGCGTAGTCCGACAGGTAGGCGAGCGCGGCGCGGTGGAGCGCGTCGTCGTCGGGCAGCGGATCCTTCGCCTTGATCCAGACGTGCTGCTTGCCGTGGCGCGGGCGCGAGGGGTCGGGCACGTAGACCGGTCCCTCGACGTGGCGGATGTCGAACGGCCGCGCGACCACGGCGCGCGCCTGCGGGTGGCCGGCGTAGGGCGCGAGCAGGTCCTCCGAGCTCGGCAGCTCCTCCGGCGCGGGCAGCCCGGTCGGGATGGTGTGCTGCGAGCTGGGGCCGTCATCGGGGTCCTGGAAGGAGGAGATCATCGACATGATCGGCAGCCCGTGCTGGTAGGCCTGCACGCGGCGCGTCGAGAACGACCGGCCGTCGTGGATGCGCTCGACCGAGAACGTGATCGGCAGCTCGACGTCGCCGGGCCGCACGAAGTAGCCGTGCACGGAGTGGATGGGCCGCGGCGAGTCGACCGTGCGCTGCGCCGCGACGACCGCCTGCGCCATCACCTGGCCGCCGAAGACGCGACCGAACGGCATCGGGTGGCTCGCACCGGTGAAGATGTCCTCGCTCGTGCGCGCACCGGTGTCCTCCAGCGCGAGGGTCTCCAGCAGGATGCGGATGCGCTCGGTCATGCGGGTCCTCTCGACGGTGCCCGGTGCGGGGCCGCTCTAGTCTAGGGAGCGCATGCACGCCATCCTCGCCCTCGACGACCGCTCCCGCGCCGACCTCGTCCTGCTGCTCGACCGCGCAGCGGTGTTCGGCGATGGCTCCGTCCGGCTCGTCGCCGACGGCGAGGTCGCGCTGCTCACCACGCCGATGGCCGCCGCGAGCGGGCTGCTCGACACCGGCCCGACGGTGCTCGTCGCGCGCGCCTCGCGCATGCGCGCTGCGGCGCGTTTCGACGGCGTCGTCCCGCTCGCCGCGCTGCGCGACGCGCTGCGCGAGGGCGCCGACGTCGAGGTGCCGGACGCGATCGGACGACCCGCGTGGGCGGCCGTGTCGCCGCCGCAGGGCGGCTGGGCGCACGGCGGTGACGTGACCGCCGAGGCGGTGCGCGCGTTCGCCACGCAGGCTGCCGCCGACGTCGAGGCAGCGCTGCCCCGATCGCCCGGCGAGGCGGTGCGTCGCCGCGCCGAGCGGGCGGTGTGGGCGCGCGCGGTCGATCCGAGCGGGCTCACCGCCGGGCAGGCGGCCGCGCTCGTGGCGATGCGGTTCCTCGGCGACGCGCCCGTGCGCGTGACCACGGCGGGCGGCTGGACGCGCGCCTCCGGCCGCGCCGGCGAGGTGCTCGCCCGCTAGCAGCCCCTGGCCAGCCGATGCGGCTACGCGGCGGGGTCGAGCATGGCTGATGGATCGCCGATCTCCTCGGCGAGCTCGACGAGGATCTCCTCCGGTCCGCGCACGTAGCAGAGCAGGTAGATGCCCCGGTAGTCCTCGACCGTGCCGATCGTTTCGAAGCCGAGCCGGGCGAGCCGCTCGAGCATGCCGCGGAGGTCGGTCACCACGAAGGCGAGGTGCCGGATGCCGAGCCGGTTCGACTGCGCCGGCTGCGGCCCGTCCTCGTCGACGGGGTCGAGGAACCGGCTGACCTCGAGCCGGGCGTGCCCGTCGGGCGTCTCGAGCATCACGAGCTCGACCCGCTGGCCGGGCAGCCCCGTCACGCGCCCCGCCCACGGCTCGTCGACCCGCGCCTCGCCGACCACGCGGAGTCCGATCTCCTCGAAGAAGCCTCGTGCGCCCGCGAGGTCCTCGACGATCACGCCCACGTGATCCATCCGCTGCACCGCCATGCGCCCACGCTCGCACGTCGGCCGCGCGAGCGGAAGGACCGGCTCGCGGAGCCGCTGAGGGGCACCGACAGGGCCTCCCGGCGAGCGGGCGACCACGCGAGACTCGACGAGGCGCGCCGACGCGCGCCATCCATCGACATCGCACACCCGGGCTCACCCATGCCCGGGAGAAGGAGCACGATGCTGACCGTCAACGCATACGCCGCACCATCGGCCACCGAGCCGCTCGTCAAGACCACGATCCAGCGCCGCGACCTCGGCCCGAAGGACGTGCTGATCGAGATCGCCTACGCGGGCATCTGCCACTCCGACATCCACACCGTCCGCGGCGACTGGGGACCGATCACCTACCCGCAGGTCGTGGGTCACGAGATCGTCGGCCACGTGACGGACGTCGGGTCCGAGGTCACGAAGCACCGCGTCGGCGACCGCGTCGGCGTCGGTTGCATGGTGAACTCCTGCGGCAAGTGCGAGCAGTGCCTCGCGGGCCAGGAGCAGTACTGCCTCGAGGGCAACATCCAGACGTACAACGGCGTCGACCCCGCCGACGGCACCATCACGCAGGGCGGCTACGCCCAGGCCGTCGTGGTCGACGAGGGCTTCGTGCTCCGCGTGCCCGAGTCGCTCGACATCGAGAAGGTCGCGCCGCTGCTCTGCGCCGGCATCACCACCTACTCGCCCCTGCGCCGCTGGAACGCCGGACCCGGCACGAAGGTCGCCGTCGTCGGCATGGGCGGGCTCGGCCACATGGCCGTCAAGATCGCCGTCGCGCTCGGCGCCGAGGTGACCGTGCTGTCGCAGACGACCTCCAAGCGGGAGGACTCGCTCCGCTACGGCGCGACGGCGCACTACGCGACGAAGGACGCGGCGACGTTCGACGAGCTCGCCGGCACGTTCGACCTCATCATCAACACCGTCTCCGCGAAGATCGACATGGGTGCCTACCTGGGGCTGCTCGCCATCAAGGGGACGCTCGTGAACGTCGGCGCCCCGGCGGAGCCGCTCGAGGTCCCGGTGTTCCAGCTGATCATGGCCGGCCGCAGCTGGGCGGGCTCGGCCATCGGCGGCATCGCCGAGACGCAGGAGATGCTCGACTTCTGCGCCGAGCACGGCATCCTGCCCGAGACCGAGCTGATCGCTGCCGAGCAGATCAACGACGCCTACGAGCGCGTGCTCGCCTCCGACGTGCGCTACCGCTTCGTCATCGACGCGAAGACCTTGGCCTGACGGCGGATGCCTGATGCCTGATCACCGATGGCCGGCGGCGATGCCGCCGGCCATCGGTCTCGGCTAGCCCTCCGCGTCGAGCAGGTCGAGCAGCCCGTGGGGCACGACCTCGAGCGCGGGGTCGTCGAAGCGGTCCCGCTCGAGCCACCACACCGGATGCCCGGCGTCCGTCGTGGGCGGGAGCGTCGCATCCGCCGGCAGGTCGACCGCCAGGATCGCGACGCGCTCGTGCAGCGCGCGGCCGGCGAACACGATCCGGTGCTCGAGCTCGCCCAGCGGGCGCGGGCGCGCGGCCTCGACGCCGAGCTCCTCGCGCAGCTCGCGCACGACCGCGTCCGCCGCGGTCTCACCCGGGTCGATGCCGCCGCCGGGCGGTCGCACGAGCGTGCGGCCGGTGCCGGGCTCGGTGGCGCTCGTCACGAGCAGCGCGCCGTCGGCGCGGCGGACGACCGCGATGGCGATCGAGCGCATGCCGGCCGGATCGGCCGTCACAGCACCTGCAGCTCGGGGAGCGACGCGAGCTCCTTCACGAGCCCTCCGCCGTTCGGCGACCACACCCACGGGTGCATCGAGCGCGTCTCGGCGTGCTTGCGGCCACCGGCGAGCACCGCCTCCTGCGTCGACAGCTCCCGGATCGCGACGGCGCGCACCGAGGTGGGGTGCGCGTTCGCGAACTCGCCGTAGAGCTCCTCGTCGTGCTGGCCGTCGTCGCCGACGAGCAGCCACTGGATGTCGGGGAACTCGCGCGCGAGCCGCTGCAGCTGCGAGCGCTTGTGCTCCTTGCCGGAGCGGAAGAAGCGGTCGTGCGTGGGGCCCCAGTCGGTCAGCAGCATGCTGCCGGCCGGGTACAGGTTGCGCGAGAGGAAGCGGGTGAGCGCGGGCGCCGCGTTCCAGGCGCCGGTCGAGAGGTAGACGAAGGGGCTGCCCGGGTGCTGCTGCTTGATGCGCTCGTAGAGCACCGCCATGCCCGGCACCGGGGTGCGGCCGTGCTCGTCGAGCACGAACGCGTTCCAGGCGGCGAGCAGCGGCCGGGGGAGCGACGTGACCATGACGGTGTCGTCGATGTCGCTCACCACGCCGAAGCGCGTCGCGGGGTCGACGACGAGCACGGGCGCGACGACGGGCAGCGAGCCGGCGACGGAGACCGTCACCTCGCGCCAGCCGGGCTCGAGGCGGATCGGCACGATCGCGTCCACGACGCCGCCGCGATCGGCGGTGACGACGTGCCGGTCGTCGCCGGCCGAGATGGTGACGTCGACGTCGTTGAGCGTCAGCGACGTGAAGGATCGCCAGCCGCGCACGTTCTCGTACTGGGCGCGTTGCTCGCCGCCCGGCTCGACGAGCAGCACGCGCGCGAGCACGCGCACCCAGCCGTCGCCGCCGTAGCCCGGGTACGAGACGATCACGGGCAGCCTGCCCGAGCGCAGCGCCCGCGCCTCGCGCTGCTCGTGGAACCAGTCCTCGATGCGGGCGGCGGTGTGCTTGATCGGCTCCGGGATGCGGGCGAGCGGATCGAGCTCATCCATGCGTGACCTCCGAGCGCCGTGAACGATTCCCGACCCTACCCGGTGGTGCTTGCCGCGATGAGATCGGGACCCTGCTCGCGCACGTTCACGACCCGGTTGTCGACGACGTGCGAGGACAGGTCGGCGACGACGGAGGGCGCCTCGGCGATGACGGCCTCGAGCGCGGCCTCGCCGTCCTCGGTGGGGTCGAGCCACGCGTCGCGCATCTCGGGCGAGACGACGAGCGGCATCCGCTCGTGGATCGCGGCGAGGTCGCCGGCGGCGGCGGTGGTGAGGATGCTCGTCGACAGCAGCCAGGTGCCGTCCGGCTGCTTCCACCACGCGTAGAGGCCTGCGAACGAGATCGGCGCGTCGCCGTGCACGTAGTGCGGCGTCTTCGCGTCGCCCTCGCGGTGCCACTCGAACCAGCCGTCGGCGGGCACGAGCGCGCGCCGCTCGCGCACCGCGTCGCGGAACATCGGCTTCTCGGCGGCCGACTCGCTGCGGGCGTTGAAGGCGCGCACCCCGACCGAGATGTCGTCCGCCCAGGCGGGCACGAGCCCCCAGCGCGCCGCCTCGAGGCGGCGGATGGGCGGCGAGTCGTCGCGCGGCGCGGGCTCGACGACGATCGGCACCGTGGTGGTCGGCGGGATGTTCCAGTTCGCCTCCGGCTGGTCGGGACCGACCTCGTCGATCTCGAAGAGCGCGACGAGGTCGCTCGTCGGGGTGGCCATCACATACCGTCCGCACATGGGTGAAATGGTCTCACCTTGACGTCCCCCGGTGCGAGAGGATGTGCGCATGAGCGATCGTCCGAACGGCCAGCCCTCGGTCACCGTGCGCCACGAGCCGGTGCAGGCGCGAGCCGCGCAGCGCGTCGAGGCGCTGCTGGACGCCGCCGCGGCGGTGGTCGTCGAGCACGGCATCGAGCACCTCACGACCGCGCTCGTCGCCGACCGCGCCGGCGCCTCGATCGGCACGGTGTACCGGTACTTCCCAGACCGCGTCGCGGTGCTCGTCGCGCTCGCGGAGCGCAACCTCGAGCGGATGCGCCACGCGGTCGGTCGTGTGCTCGCGCAGCCGCACGAGACCTGGACCGACGCGACGGATGCCGTGATCGGCGCGATGATCGACACCTTCCGCGAGGTGCCCTCGTTCCGCTCGCTCCGCACCGGGGAAGGCCTCGACCTCGGGCCGGTCGCGCGGCAGGAGGTCGCGCCGCTCTTCGCCGACGTCATCGCCGAGTACGTCGCCGAGCGCTGGGGCATCGAGCTCGACGAGGAGGGGCGCGACGGCCTCGTGCTCGCGATCGGCGGGCTGGACGCGCTCGTCACCTACGCGTTCCTGCACGACCCGCACGGGGATCCGCGCTACCTCGCGCTCGGCCGCACGTGCGCGATGCAGCACCTGACCGCCGCCTTCGGCGACCCGGTGGCTCCGGACGACCCCCGAGACGGCGCACCTGTCACATAGGTATCGGCGTGTCGTTGCTGTCATATAGGTCGCGGCGAGAGGATGGAGGCATCCGAAAGGCGGCCTGATGCCCATCGTCCCTCTCGCGCAGGAGCTCGACCCGCTCGTCCTGTCCCAGTGGCAGTTCGGGCTCACGACGATCTACCACTTCCTCTTCGTGCCGATCACGCTCGGCATGGTGTGGCTGACCGCCGGCTTCCAGACGGCGTGGCTGCGCACCGGGAACGTGGACCACCTCCGGCTCACGCACTTCTTCGGCAAGCTCTTCCTCATCAACTTCGCGATCGGCGTCGCGACCGGCATCGTGCAGGAGTTCCAGTTCGGGATGAACTGGTCCGACTACTCCCGCTTCGTCGGCGACGTGTTCGGCGCCCCGCTGGCGTTCGAGGGCCTCATCGCCTTCTTCTTCGAGGCGACCTTCATCGGGCTGTGGATCTTCGGGTGGAACCGCCTGTCGCCGAAGCTGCACCTGCTGACCATCTACATGGTCGCCCTCGGCACGATGGCGAGCGCCTACTTCATCCTCGCCGCCAACGCGTTCATGCAGAACCCCGTCGGCTTCGCGATCAACGAGGCGCGCGAGCGCGCCGAGCTCACCGACATCGGCGCGGTGCTCACCAACCCGGTGCTGCTCGCCTCGTTCCCGCACACGATGTTCGCCTCCGTCATGGTCGCCGGGGCCGTCATGGTCGGCGTCGCGGCATGGCACCTCAAGCGCGCGCAGCACACGTCGATGATGTACACCGCGCTCCGCGTGGGGCTCTGGAGCGTCATCGGCGGCGGGATGCTGACCTTCATCACCGGCGACATGGTCTCGATCGCGATGGTCGCCGCGCAGCCGATGAAGATGGCCGCGGCCGAGGCGATGTACGACACGTCCTCCGGCTACGACGCATCCTTCTCGCTCTTCAGCCTCGGCACGCCGGATGGCGAGCACGAGATCTTCTCGGTGCGGGTGCCGTACCTCCTCGCACTGCTGTCGACGCACGACCCGCTCGGCACCGTCGAGGGCATCAACGACCTCGAGGCGGAGTACACCGCGCTCTGGGGACCGGACGACTACACGCCGATCATCTGGGTCACGTACTGGTCGTTCCGCTGGATGATGGGCCTCGGCTTCCTCGCCTTCGCGATCGCGATCGTCGGCCTGTGGCTGACCAGGAAGCGCCGCATCGAGCAGCCGCGGTGGGTGTGGAACGTCGCCATCTGGAGCCTGCCGCTGCCGCTCCTCGGGATGACGGTCGGCTGGGTCTTCACCGAGATGGGCCGCCAGCCGTGGCTCGTCTTCTCGCAGATGCGCACCGAGGACGGCGTGAGCCCCGGGGTGAGCGGCGGCGAGGTGCTCGCCTCGCTGCTGGCCTTCACCGCGATCTACGCGATCCTCGGCGTCATCGAGTTCCGGCTCATGCAGCGGGCCGCGCAGCGCGGTCCCGCCGAGGCGCCCGAGCTCGACGAGTCCGGCAGGCCCGCGCAACCCGTCACGGTCTACTAGGAGGCTGCCGTGGATCTCCCGCTCATCTGGTTCCTCGTCATCGGGTTCATGTTCGTCATGTACTTCGTGCTCGACGGCTTCGACTTCGGCGTCGGCATGAGCCTGCCGATCCTGGGCCGCAGCGAGACCGACCGCCGGCGCATCATCAACGCGATCGGCCCGGTCTGGGACCTCAACGAGACGTGGCTCATCGTGGCCGGCGCGAGCCTGTTCGCGGCGTTCCCCGAGTGGTACGCGACGATGTTCTCGGGGTTCTTCCTGGCGCTGCTCGTGCTGCTGCTGGGCCTCATCGCACGTGCCGTCTCGTTCGAGTTCCGGCACCAGCGCGACTCCGCCCGCTGGCGCGCGGGCTGGGACGCGTGCATCGTCGCCGGCTCCGTGATCCCGGCGCTGCTGTGGGGCGTCGCGTTCGCGAACGTCGCGCAGGGCGTGCCGATGGAGCCGCACCAGGGCGGCGCGCTCGTCACCGGCTCGCTGCTCACGCTGCTCAACCCCTACGGGCTGCTCGGCGGGCTCACGATGGTCGCCCTCTGCCTCGCGCACGGCGCCGTCTTCCTGTCGCTGAAGACCGACGGCGACCTGAAGGCTCGGGCGCACCGCCTCGCGGACCGCGCGCTGCTCACCACCGCCGGGCTCGCCGTGGTGTTCCTGCTGTGGACGGTCATCCAGAACCCGGCACCGCTCGTCATCGTGCTCGCGGCGCTCGCCGCGATCACGTGCCTCGCGGCGTGGATGCTCAACCGCGTCGAGCGCGACGGGTGGGCGTTCGCGTCGACCGCGGCGACGGTCGTGCTCGCCGTCTCGACGCTCTTCGGCTCGCTGCTGACGCGAGCGGGCGGGCCGTTCGTGATGCCCGCCTCCGACCCGGAGGGCGGCTTCGTCGGCCTCACGGTCGCCAACGCCTCGTCGAGCGCGTACACGCTCGAGGTGATGAGCTGGGCGGCGCTCGTCTGCCTCCCGCTCGTGCTCGCCTACCAGGCGTGGACCTATTGGGTGTTCCGCCGGCGCGTCACCACCGCGGCCGTCGAGGTGCTGCACTGAACGAGCAGGGATCGGACCAGCGGCGCCCGGCGGGTCCCGCTCGCCGCGGCCCGCTCGATCCGCGGCTGCTGCGGCACGCGCCGGGCGCCCGCGCGCACCTCGCGCTCGAGGCCACGATCGCGCTCGTGCAGACCGGCGCGATCGTCGCCTTCGCGTGGTTCGCCGGCCACGCGATCGGCGCGGTCGTGCAGGGTGCGCCGCCGGCGTCGATCCTGCCCGACCTCGGCCTCGCGGCGATCGCCGTCGTCGTGCGTGCCGCGGGTGCCTGGCTGTCGGGATCGCTCGCCCCTGCCGCCGCCGCGCGCGTGCAGTCGCAGCTGCGCACCGCCGCGCTCGCCCGCATCGGCGCGCACGGCAGCCCGGCCGGCGCGGCCGACACCGCGACCGCGCTCGGCCGCGGGCTCGCCGCGCTCGACGGCTGGTTCGGGCAGTTCCTGCCACAGCTCGTGCGCACGGTCGTGGCGACGCCCATCATCGTGCTCGCGCTCTGGTCGCAGGACGCGTTCAGCGGCATCGCGGTGCTCGTCTGCCTCCCGCTCATCCCCGTCTTCATGGTGCTCATCGGGCTCGCGACCGAGCACGTGCAGCGCGAGCAGTGGGCGGCGACCGGCAGGCTCGCGCGCTCGTGGCTCGACACGCTCGAGGGGCTCGCGACGCTGCGGCTGTTCGGCCGCGACCGCCGCGCGGGGGCGCGGGTCGACGCGCTGAGCGACGAGCACCGCATCCGCACGATGGCCGTGCTGCGCGTCTCGTTCGTGTCGTCGATGGTGCTCGAGCTCGCCGGCGCGCTCTCGGTCGCGCTCGTCGCCGTCTCGGTCGGCATCCGGCTGGTCGAGGGCGACATCGCGCTCGGCCTCGCGCTCAGCGTGCTCATCCTGGTGCCGGATGCCTTCCTCCCGGTCCGGCAGGTGGGCGCCGCCTACCACGCGTCCACCGAGGGCATCGAGGCGTCGCGCGCCGTGCTCGACCTCATCGAGGCGCCGGCGCTCGCGGAGCGGCCGGGGGTCGCCGTGGGCTCGGGGCTCGACGTCGGTGCCGGGCTCGTCGTCGACGCTGGTCTCGTGGTCGAGGCGCTCGAGGTGCGCCGCGGCGAGCGGTGGCTGCCGCCGGTCTCGCTCTCCGCGCGAAGCGGCGAGCTCGTCGTGCTGGCGGGGCCGTCCGGCGCGGGCAAGTCGAGCGTCATCGCCGCGCTGCTGGGCCTCGCGCCCGCGCGCGGCACCGCATCCCTCGACGGCGCAGCGCTGGAGCCCGATCGGCTCGCGTGGGCGCCGCAGGGCGCGTGGGATGCCGTCGTCACCGGTACGGTGCGCGAGAACCTGGCGCTCGGCCGAGCGTCCGCCGACGACACGGGGCTGCGCGCCGCGCTGGCCCGCGCGGGCGTCGACGTCGACCTCGACGCGCGCATCGAGCCGGCCACCGGCGGCTCCCTCGGCCTCTCCGGCGGGCAGGCGCAGCGCGTCGTGCTCGCGCGGGCGCTCCACCGCGTCGCGACCGGCGCGGCCGTGCTGCTCGCCGACGAGCCGACGAGCGCGCTCGACGCCGACGCCGAGCGGCAGGTGATCGCGGGGCTCCGCGCCGCCGCCGCCGAGGGCACGATTGTCGTCGTCGCGAGCCACCGACCCGCCGTGATCTACGCCGCGGACCGGGTGGTGCGGCTCGCTGGGGCGCCCAGCATCGAGGTGCGCGCATGACCGGCCGCGACGTGCTCGCGACGCTCGGGCAGCGCCGCCGCATGGCCGGCGGCATCGCGGCCGCGGCGCTCACCGCAGTCCTCGCGATCGCGCTCATGGCGACCGCCGGCTGGCTGCTCGCCGCCGCCTCCTTCCAGCCGCCGATCCTGCACCTGCAGATGGCGATCGTGGGCGTGCGCGCCTTCGCGGTCGGCCGTGCGGCCGGCCGGTACCTCGAGCGGGTCGTCTCGCACGACGCGGCGTTCCGCATGCTCGGCTCGGCCAGGCGCGCCGCGTTCGACCGGCTGCGCCCGGTCGCGCCCGTCGGGGTGGGCCGCTCGAGCGAGCTGATGCCGCGCCTCGTCGGCGACGTCGACCGGCTGCAGGACTGGCCGCTGCGGGTGCTCGGACCGCTGTCGTCGAGCGGCATCGCGGTGGGCCTCGCCATCGCGACGGTCGCCTGGATCCTGCCGGCGGCCGGGCTCGCGCTGCTCGTCGCGGTGGTCGTGGCGGGCGGGCTTGCCGCGCTCGTCACCGCGCGCATCGCCGGCACCGCCGACGCCGCGCTCGGTCCGCTGCGATCGCGGCTCGAGAGCGAGCTCGTCGACCACGTGCGCGCGCTCGACCTGCTGCGCGCCTACGGCGCCGAGCCCGAGCGCCGCGCCGCGATCGAGGTGCTCGACCGCGACATCGCGCAGCGGGCGCGTCGGCACGCGCTGGCGGCCGGCGCGGGCGCCGGTCTCATCGCGCTCGCCGCCGGCGGCAGCGTGCTCGTCGCGACGCTCATCGCCGCGCCCGCGGTCGCCGACGGCGGCCTCACCGGCCCGCTCGCGGCGCTCGTCGCCCTCGTCGGCCTCGCGGTGTTCGAGGTGTGGGGCGCGGTGCCGCCCGCCGTGCTCGCGTGGCGCGAGTCGCGCGCCGCCGCTGCGCGAGTGGCGGAGGCCCTCCCGGGCGACGACGCGCTCGCCGCCGTGCCCGCCGAGGGCGGCGAGCAGGAGCCGCCGCTCGGCGCGCTCGAGCTCGTCGGCCTGCAGGCGGCGTGGCCCGGCAGCGGCCCGGCATTCGCGCCGGTCGACCTGCGGGCCGAGCCGGGCGACGCCGTCGCGATCGTCGGCGCATCCGGAGCCGGCAAGTCGACGCTCGGCCTCGCGCTCGTGCGACTGCTCGAGTCGACCGGCGATTACCGGATCGGCGGCCGCGACGTGCGCGCGATCGACCCGGATGCGCTCCGCCGCTCGGTGCTGCTCGCCGAGCAGCGCCCGCACATCTTCGACGAGGACCTCGAGCAGAACCTGCGCTTCGCCCGCGAGGACGCGACCTCTGAGGAGCTGTGGGCGGTGCTCGAGCGCGTCGGGCTCGCCGGGTGGGCGCGCGAGCGCGACGGGCTCGCGACGCGGCTGGGGGAGCGCGGCGGGCTCGTCTCCGGCGGGCAGGCGCAGCGGATCGCGCTCGCCCGCGCGCTGCTCGCCGACGCGCGCATCCTCGTGCTCGACGAGCCGACGGCGAACGTCGACCGCGAGCTCGCCGAGCCGCTGCTGCGCGACATCCTCGGGGCCGCGCGCGGCGACGGCCGCATCCTGCTCGTCGTCAGCCATGCGCCGCTGCCCGACGACCTCGTGAGCCGGACCGTGCGCATCCGTGCGGCAGCAGCGCGCTGAGCGCCCTCAGTCGTCGAGGTGCCGGGCCTCGCCGCGGGCGATGAGGCGCTTGACGACGTAGACGGCGATGACGAACACCGCGACGACCGCCACGAGCACGTAGCCGGCGCCGTGCAGCTCGTCCGCGAGCTCGCGGTAGCTGCCGCCGGCGAGCCATCCGGCGGTCGAGTACGCGGTCGCCCAGAGCAGGCACGCGGGCAGCGTCCAGGCGAGGAACCGGCGGTAGGCCATGCCCGCGCTGCCGGCGATGAGCGGCACGAGCGAGTGCGCGACGGGCAGGAAGCGCGAGAGGAAGATCGCGATGCCGCCGCGGCGTGCGAGGTAGCGCTCGGTCCTGCGCCAGCGCAGCGACGCCTTCGGCCAGCGTCGTTCGAGCCAGCGGTCGATCGCCGGTCCGATCCAGCGGCCGATCGCGAAGCCGATCGACTCGCCGCACAGCGCTCCGATCACCGTCGCGCCGATGAGCGCGAGCCACCACGGCCACTCCTCGACCGCGAGCGCGGCGATGATGACGATCGTGTCGCCGGGCACGGCGAGCCCGAGCAGCACGCTCGTCTCGAGCAGCATCGCGAGCCCGGCGAGCACCGTGCGCAGCAGCGGGTCGATCGAGCCGATCGTCTCGAGCAGCACGCCGATCGCGTCGTCGATCACCGCCGGCTCGCGATCGGCGCGTCGATCGCCGGTGCCCGCCGCAGCGCCGTGAGCCGCTCCTGCCACGCGGTCGCGCGCTCGCCCCGGCCGACCTCCGGGCCGCCGTGCCAGCGCGTCACGACGCGGATGCCCCGGAGCGCGTTCGCGAGCCACACCTCGGCGCCCGCGAGGTCGTCGGGCGTCGCGTGCACCTCGCGCACCCGGACCCCGTCGGCCTCGGCGAGGTCGAGGAGCACGGCCGCCGTCACCGAGGGCAGCCGCGGGACGTCGGCCGCAGGCACGCGCAGCTCGTCGCCGTGCCACCACAGCAGCGCCGACCAGGCGCCCTCGGCGACCAGGCCACCCGCATCCGCACCGGTCGTCAGGATCGGCTCGACCTCCGCGCCGGCGCGCTCGCGCTCCTCCGCCTGCAGCAGGGCGAGCGCGGCGAGGTCCGGCCCCTTGCGGAGCGGCAGGGTGCGCGGGTCGCGCGACGCCGTGACGACCTCGACGGTGCCGCGCGCCTCGGGGGCGGGGCGGATGCGCAGGCGGATGCCCTCGGGCGTGAGGTCGAGGCGGGGCGACCAGGCGCCCGCGGGGACGTGCCGCATCGCGGCGTCGACGGCTGCGCGCGCGGCGGCCGGGTCGCCGCCGACCTCGGCGGCGGCGCGCGCGAACCGCTCTCGATGGCGGTCGAGCGCGAGCACCGCGCCGTCGATGACGAGCCATGAGTCGGCCGCGAGGATGAGGTCGTTCGCGCCGTGCTCGGCGGGGTCCGCGGGCTCGAAGCCGGCGCCCGTCCAGGCGCGCACGACATGCCTCCGGCTCATAGGATCGACCCTATGCCAGCGACCCCTGCGGCTCTCCTGCCGCACCTCGGGGCGCGCTGGACGCAGCCTGTGACGACGACGCCCGAGGCCGCGTTCGCCGCGCTCGAGGCGGCGTCGACCGACGTCGTCTGGCTCGACTCCTCCTCGGAGGGCGCGCACGTCGTCGGCGTCGGCGCGCACGTGCTGGTCGTGCGCGGGGGTCTCGCGAGCCTCGACGGACGGCCGATCCCGGGCGACGCGGTCGCCGCGCTCGAGGCGGCGCGCGCGGAGCTGCCCGGTGCGTGGGTCGGCTGGCTCGGGTTCGAGGCGGGCGTGCGGATGCTCGGGCTCGAGCCCGCCGAGAGCCGCTTCCCGGAGGCGGCGTGGCTGCTGCTCGACCGCTGGGTCGTGATCGAGGGCGGGCAGGCGCAGCTGCAGTCGCGCGACGGGCTGCCGTGGTCGCTGCCGGACGGTCCGGTGCCGGCGAGATCAGTGCCGGCGCTGCCGCCGATCGCGCGGGTCGAGCCGAGCGCGCTCCGCTGGCGGGACGACGACGCCGCCTACGCCGCGAAGGTCGAGCGGTGCCGCGAGCACATCCGCGAGGGCGACTCCTACGTCCTGTGCCTCACGACCGCGATCGAGGCGCCGCCGATCGACCCGATCGCCACCCATGCGCGGCTGCGGTCGGCGAGCCCGGTGCACCACGGCGGGCTGCTGCGCATCGCCGGCGTCACCGTGTCGAGCGCGAGCCCCGAGACGTTCCTGCGCGTGCAGGACGGCGTCGCGACGACCCGGCCGATCAAGGGCACGCGGCGGCGCGGGGCGGAGGACGACGCGGCCCTCGCGCGCGAGCTGTTCGACAGCGAGAAGGAGCGCGCTGAGAACGTCATGATCGTCGACCTGTGCCGCAACGACCTGCAGCGGGTGTGCGCGCCGGGGACCGTCGACGTCACGAGCCTCCTCGGCGTCGAGACGTTCCCGACCGTGCACCAGCTCGTGTCGACCGTGCAGGGACAGCTGCTGCCGGGGCTCGGCCCGCTCGACGCCGTGCGCGCGCTCTTCCCGGCCGGCTCGATGACGGGAGCGCCCAAGCGCCGCACGGTAGAGCTGCTGCAGCAGCTCGAGGGCGCCCCGCGCGGCGTGTACGCCGGATGCTTCGGGCTCGTCTCGGGGGAGTCGTGCCAGCTCGCGATGGTGATCCGGAGCGTCGTTGCGGACGCGGAAGGCGCGCACATCGGCGTCGGCGGCGGCGTCACCGCCCTCTCGGAGGCCGCCTTCGAGGTCGACGAGCTGCACGTGAAGGCGGCGGCCCTGCTCGCGGCCCTCGTCCCCGCCGCCCAGCCCCGCTGATCGAGCACCAGCCGGCCAGCCGCTGCTAATCCAGTAGCAGCCGGCGGAGCCGGCCGCGTATCGAGATCACGCCCGGGCGGGAGGTTCGTCTCGATACGCGGCGCCTTCGGCGCTGCTACTCGACGAGCGAGTACCGCTGATCGAGTAGCAGCCGGCGGAGCCGGCCGCGTATCGAGATCACGCCCGGGCGGGAGGTTCGTCTCGATACGCGGCGCCTGCGGCGCTGCTACTCGACGAGCAAATACCGCTGATCGAGTAGCAGCCGGCGAAGCCGGCCGCGTATCGAGATCACGCCCAGTTGGGAGGTTCGTCTCGATACGCGGCGCCTCCGGCGCTGCTACTCGACGAGCGAGTACCGCTGATCGAGTAGCAGCCGGCGGAGCCAGCCGCGTATCGAGATCACGCCCGGGCGGGAGGTTCGTCTCGATACGCGGCGCCTCCGGCGCTGCTACTCGACGAGCAGGTACTGCTGATCGAGTAGCAGCCGGCGGAGCCGGCCGCGTATCGAGATCACGTCGTCTCGATACGCGGCGCCTGCGGCGCTGCTACTCGACGAGCGGGGTCGACCCCGCCCGCGCCTCTGCGATGCGCGCGACCCGCTCGAGCCGCGACTCCCACTGCCGGCCGATCGCGTCCAGCCGGTCGGCCAGCGCGCTCAGGCTCGCGCCGATCGCCCGGTACTGCAGCGAGCGGCCGTCGCGCTCGGCGTCGACGAGCCCGGCTGCCTCGAGCACGGCGAGGTGCTTCGCGATGGCCTGCCGCGAGACCGGCAGCTCGCGCGCGAGGTCGCTCGCCGAGCGCGGCTGGCTGCCGAGCAGCTCGAGGATCGCCCACCGGGTGTCGTCGGCGAGGGCCGCGAGCTGCACCACCACGAGCTCGCGCGTCGGCGGGCCGGATGCGCCGGTCACAGCGCGACCGCGCGCAGCACGTGCGCCCGCAGGCCGTCGAGCACCTGCTCCCACCCGCCCGCGTTGCCGCGCATCCGCTCGTCGCGCTCCTCCTCGGGCACGCGCATCCACCCCGACTCGACCACCGTCACCCGCGTGCCGCCGTGCTCGAGCTCGTCCAGGTCGAAGCGCACGTCGCACGCGCGTGGGCCGGGCTCTGCCTCGCCGAACTCGCCCCACCGGAACGCGAACGTCTGCTCGGGGCGCAGCACGCGGATCGCGACGGGCCATCGCTGCCCCTCGTGCTTGAACGTGCCCGTGACGCCCTCGCGGAGGCCGCCGGGGAAGGCGGCCGGATGCCCCCACCACGCCTCGATCGACGCGGGGTCGGTGAGGTGCTGCCAGACGAGCGAGCGCGGCGCCGGGATGTCGAGCACGCGCGTGATCGTGCCGGCGAGCCGGTCGACGGTCGCGGGTGTCCAGCGGCGGGCGAGGAGCGCGACGAGCTCGTCGAGCTCGTGCGTCCAGCCGTGCTGGTTGTCGCGCATCGCGGCGCGCGCCGCTGCGGCGTCGCCGAGCCGCTCGAAGCCGGTCTCGACGACCGTGAGCCGCGTCCCGGCGTCGAGCGGCTCGAGCGTGAAGGTCGCGAGCGTGCTGTTGTCGTCACGCAGCTCCTCGCCGGGCCGCCCCCAGCGGAACGCCCAGACGTGCGGGCGCTCCGAGCGCTCGACGAGTGCGGGGAACGAACCATGGTCGCTCCAGCCGAAGCTGCCGGCCGCGCCTGCGCCCGTGCCCTCGGGGAAGTCCGCGCTGTCGCCGAACCACTCGGCGATCTCGCGCGGATCCGTGAGCGACTCCCAAACCACCTCGATCGGCGCCCGCACCTCGATCGTCCGAGTGACGCGCGTCGCGCCCTCGTCGATGACGGCCTCGGCCTCGTGCCTGCCGCCCTGGCGCTCGCTCTGCACTGCGTCGTCCATGACCCCTCCTGCAATCGTCCGGTTGCACGAGACGCTACGCCGCCGCCGTCCCCGTCGCAACCTTTCGGTTGCACATCCCGGGCGACGTGACGTCGAACTTCCCCGAACTGCGAGATCTCGGCCGCGAATCCCGCAGTTCGGGGAAGTTCGGCCGGCGAGGGCTCAGCGGGCGAGCGACTCCGCGAGGTCGACGAGCTCGTCGAGCTCGACCGTCCAGCCGGCGGCGAGCGCGCGCAGCGCCTCGCGCCGCGTGGCGTCGTCGCCCTCGAGCGGGAAGCCGTGCTCGACGAGGTGCAGCTGCGTCGAGCCGTCGATGTCGCGCAGCCCGATCTCGACCGTCGACGCGCGGCCGGAGAGGATCCCCTCGGCCCAGTCGAAGACGAAGCGCTCCTCGGCGTCGACCTCGAGGATGCGCGCCGCGAGCACGACCTCGCCGGTCCAGGCGAAGCGTCCGGTCGCGCCCGCGACCACACCATCCGGGAACGCGGCGATGTCGCCGAGCCAGCGCGCCAGCAGGTCGGGCTCGGTGAGGCAGCGCCACACCGCGCTGCGAGGAGCGTCGATCGCGACGATGCGCGTCACGCGCGAGGCGGGCACGTCGACCGTCGCTGGCGGGTTCTCGAACTCCGGCACCGACGACTCCCTTCCGCCACCCAGGCGGCCGTGGTGGCCGCGGGAACGGTCTCGATCATGCCATGCGGGGCTCTGCCTGGCTCGCCGTAGACTGGGAAGCCGTCGTGCCGCCTCCGGCCGACGACACCCAGGAGCATCTGTGACCGACGAGACCTACGACTTCGCCCGCATCCAGCAGCGCTGGCTGCCGGTGTGGGACCGCATCCGCCCCTTCGCGACCGACGACGAGACCGACGCACGGCCGCGCAAGTACGTGCTCGACATGTTCCCGTACCCCTCGGGCGACCTCCACATGGGGCACGCGGAGTCGTACGCGTACGGCGACGTGCTCGCGCGCTACTGGCGGCAGCAGGGCTTCAACGTGCTGCACCCGATCGGCTGGGACTCCTTCGGGCTGCCCGCCGAGAACGCGGCGATCCAGCGCGGCATCGACCCGAAGGCCTGGACGGCCGACAACATCGAGCAGCACAAGCGCTCGATGCGCCAGTACGCGACGGCGTTCGACTGGGACCGCATCCTGCACACGTCCGACCCGGCGTACTACAAGTGGAACCAGTGGCTGTTCCTCGAGCTCTACAAGGCGGGCCTCGCCTACCGGAAGCCGTCGAACGTCAACTGGTGCCCGAAGGACCAGACGGTGCTCGCCAACGAGCAGGTCGTCGCCGGCGCCTGCGAGCGCTGCGGCACGCCCGTGGTGAAGAAGAAGCTCACGCAGTGGTACTTCAAGATCACCGACTACGCCGACCGCCTGCTCGACGACCTCAACCAGCTCGAGGGCCGCTGGCCCGACAAGGTGCTGCGCATGCAGCGCAACTGGATCGGCCGCTCCGTCGGCGCTGAGGTCGAGTTCGAGATCGAGGGCCACCACAGCCGCGTGCCCGTCTTCACGACGCGCCCCGACACCCTCTACGGCGCGACCTTCATGGTCGTCGCGCCCGATTCCGACCTGGCCGCCGAGCTCGCATCGGGTGCGTCGCCGGAGGTGCGGATGCGGTTCCAGGCGTACCTGGAGGACGTCGGTCGCATGACCGAGATCGACCGCCAGAACGCCGAGCGCACGAAGACGGGCGTCGACCTGGGCCGCTTCGCGATCCACCCGCTCACGGGCGAGCGCCTGCCCATCTGGGCCGCCGACTACGTGCTGGCCGACTACGGCCACGGCGCGGTCATGGCCGTGCCCGCGCACGACCAGCGCGACCTCGACTTCGCCCGCGCCTTCGATCTGCCGGTCAAGGTGGTCGTCGACACGAACGCGGCGGTCACGGGCGTCATGCCGATGATCCCGATCGACGATGAGGGCAACGCGATCGAGCCCGAGGGCTTCGAGCCGCTCGATCCGAAGGCGACCGGCGAGGCGCTCACCGGCGACGGCCGGATGGTGAACTCGGGTGACCTCGACGGCATGTCGAAGCAGCACGCGATCGGCCGCATGGTGCAGATGCTCGAGGCGAAGGGCGTCGGCCGCGCCGCGAAGTCGTTCCGCCTGCGCGACTGGCTCGTGAGCCGGCAGCGCTACTGGGGCACGCCCATCCCGATCATCCACACCGCCGACGGCCAGGAGGTGCCGGTGCCGCTCGAGCAGCTGCCCGTCACGCTGCCCGACACCGCCGGCCTCGACCTGACGCCGAAGGGCACGAGCCCGCTCGGCGCCGCCGAGGACTGGGTCAACGTGCCGTCGCCGATCGACGGCAGCCCCGCGCGTCGCGACGCCGACACGATGGACACCTTCGTCGACTCGTCTTGGTACTACCTGCGCTTCCTGAGCCCGAACGACGACACCCAGCCGTTCGACCGCGCACAGGTCGAGCGCTGGGCGCCCGTCGACCGCTACGTCGGCGGCGTCGAGCACGCGATCCTGCACCTGCTCTACGCGCGCTTCATCACGAAGGTGCTCTTCGACCTCGGCCACGTGCCGTTCACGGAGCCCTTCGAGTCGCTGCTCAACCAGGGCATGGTCATCCTCGACGGCGCGAAGATGTCGAAGTCGAAGGGCAACCTCGTCACGCTCTCGGAGGAGCTCGAGCAGTACGGCGTCGACGCCGTGCGGCTCGCGATGAGCTTCGCCGGCCCGCCCGAGGACGACATCGACTGGAAGGACGTCAGCCCGACCGGTGCGCAGAAGTTCCTGGCGCGCGCGTGGCGGCTCTCGAAGGAGTCGCTCGCGAAGCCCGGCACCGACCCGAAGCCCGGCGACCGCACGCTGCGCCGCGAGACGCACCGCTTCCTGGCGGATGCGCCGGGGCTCATCGAGGCGCTGAAGTTCAACGTGGTCGTCGCTCGCCTCATGGAGCTGACGAACGCCGCGCGGAAGACCGTCGACACCGGTGCCGGTGCGGCCGACCCCGCGGTGCGGGAGGCGGTCGAGACGATCGCGCTCGGCCTGTCGCTCTTCGCGCCGTACACCGCCGAGGAGATGTGGGCGAACCTGGGCTTCGAGCCGTCGATCGCGAACGCCGGCTGGCGGAAGGCCGACCGCTCGCTGCTCGTCGAGCAGACGGTCACCGCGGTGGTGCAGGTCAACGGCAAGGTGCGCGACCGCATCGAGGTGGCGGCGGACGTCGCCGGTGACGAGCTCGAGCGGCTCGCACGCGAGCTGCCGGGTGTCGCGCGCTCGATCGGCGACGCGACCGTGCGGCAGGCGATCGTGCGGGCCCCGCGGCTCGTCAACTTCGTCGTCGGGTAGCGCTCTCCTGGCTGGTCGAGCCGCACGGCGAAGCCGAGCGAGTCGAGACCACCGCACGCTCGATCGGGCTGAGCCCGTCGCCAGCACCCCATCGGGGTCGGCGCGCGGCTCAGCCCGATCGAGCGTCCCCGCCGGGGCTGTCTGCACCGGAGCGCCGCGCGCGACCCCAGCCCTGCATCCACAGGGCTGACCGCGGCGCGCTCGTCGGCAGCCCGGCCCGCCCTACCGTGCTGGGATGGCCGGTGAGGGCGAGCGCGGTGCGGATGCGCGCTGGCGCCTCGGCGCGGGCGCAGCGGTCGTGCTCGTGCTCGGCGCCGTGGCGGGCGGCGTCGTGCAGCGGATGGTCGCTGACGCTCAGCCCGCGGTCGTCGCCGCCACGCCGGTCGCGACCGCCTCGACGGTACCGGCGGAGGTCGTCGTCGACGTGCAGGGTGCTGTCGCGCATCCGGGCGTGTACCGGCTGCCGGCCGGCTCGCGCGTGCTCGATGCGATCGCCCGCGCCGGCGGCACGAGCGCGGAGGCCGCGCCCGGCGCGCTGAACCTCGCGCGATCGGTCGTCGACGGCGAGCAGCTGCTCGTGCCGACCGAGGGGGAGGAGGCGGAGGCGGCTGCCGCGTCGCCGGAGGAGGGCGCGCTCGTCTCGCTCAACCAGGCCGATCAGGCCGCACTCGAGACGCTGCCGCGCGTCGGCCCCACGCTCGCGCTCGCGATCATCGCCCACCGCGACGAGCAGGGTCCCTTCACCGACGTCGCCGAGCTCGACGACGTCCCGGGCATCGGCCCCGCGCTGCTCGCGGCGCTGACACCGCTCGTGACGCTGTAAGCATGACCGGGCGCCGACCATGCGCACCCACCGGTGGTGAGCACGCATCGATCATGAGCAGGCACAGATCATGAGCACACGCTGATGCGCGACCTCCGGCTCGCCCTGCCGGTGGCCATCGCGTGGGCGGTGCTCGCCGGGATCAGCCCGCACGCGGCGATGCTCGGTCCTGCCGCTGTCGGCAGCGCCGTCGTGGCCGGCGCCTGCCTGCTCGCCGCACGCGGCGCATCCGGTGGGCACGACCGCATCGCGGCTGGGCTGCGCACGCTCGCGGTCAGCGCCGGCCTCGCGGTGCCGCTGCTCGCCGGCGCCGCCTCGACGACGGCGGTGCCGCTCGACGCCTGCGACACCATGTCGCTGCTGGTGCTCGGCGCATCGACGCCGGCCGAGGTGCTCGTCGCCGGCTGCGATGGCCGGGCGGCGGCATCCATCCCGCCGAGCGCGCTGCTGCTGCGCGCGGACGCCCCGCTCGCGATCGGCGCGACCGCCGCCGGTGCGTGCGACGCGTGGCTCGACGGATCGCGCTGGCTGCTCGCCTGCGTCCGGATCGAGGTCGCCGAGCCCGCGGTGTGGGCGGCGTGGGCGAGTCCGCTGCGTGACGGGCTGCTCACCGCGTCGGCGCAGCTGCCCGGCGCGGGCGGCCAGCTGCTGCCGGGGCTCGCGATCGGCGATGAGCGCCGCATCGGGCCGGCGCTCGAGGCCGCGATGCTCGGCGCCGGGCTCAGCCACCTCACTGCCATCTCCGGGGCGAACTGCGTCATCGTCGTCGGCGCCGCGTCCCACGCCGCTGCCGCGCTCGGCGCCCGGCGAGGAGCGCGGGTCGCGATCGCCGCGGGCGCGCTGGCCGGCTTCGTGCTGCTCGTCACGCCGGAGCCCTCTGTCGTGCGCGCGGGCACGATGGCGGGCATCGCCCTGGTCGGCCTCATGACCGGCCGTCGCGCTGGTGCGCTCGCGCTGCTCGCCCTCGCCGTGCTGCTCGCGCTCGCCGCCCAGCCCCACCTCGCGACGAGCGCCGGCTTCGCGCTCTCGGTGCTCGCGACCTGCGGCCTCATCGTGCACGCGCGGCCCATCGCCGTCGTCGTGGCGCACGTGCTGCCGATGCCCGTGGCCGCGCTCATCGCCGTGCCGGCAGCCGCGCAGCTCTGGTGCATGCCGGTGCTCGTCGCCCTCGACGCGAGCGTCAGCCTCGTCGCCGTGCTCGCCAACCTGCTCGCGGGCCCCGCCGCGCCGCTCGCGACGGTGCTCGGGCTCGCGGCGTGCGTCACGGCACCACTCGCGTCAGGCGTCGCAGCGGCCCTGGCGTGGATCGCGTGGCTGCCGGCCGCGTGGATCGCGCAGGTGGCGATGCTCGCACAGCAGCTCCCGGCGTCGCAGACCGCGTGGCCTGTCGCGCCCTGGGGCGTGGTCGCCGCATCCGTCATGCTCGCCGCGGTCGTGCTCGGCCACGCACGGCGGCACCTCCTGCGAGGCGTGGCGGTCGCCTCGGTCGTCGGTCTCGTCGCGGCGGGCGTCGCGGCGTGGCCGGCCGTGCGGCTCGGGTCGCTCGCCGACTGGACGATCGCGCAGTGCGACGTGGGGCAGGGGAGCGCGACGGTCGTGCGGCATGCCGGCGCCACGGTGCTCGTCGACGCGGGCCGCGAGGCGGAGCCGATCGACCGGTGCCTGCGGATGCTCGGGGTCCTGCGCGTCGACCTGCTCGTGCTGACCCACTTCGACGTCGACCACGCGGGCGGGGCGCCGGCGCTCGCCGGACGCATCGGCACGCTCGTGCACGGCCCGGTCGACGAGCGCGCCGCGCCGCTCGTCGCCGAGCTCGTCGCTGGCGGTGCGACGGCGCAGGAGGCGCGCCGCGGCGACGCGTGGATGCTCGGCGAGCTGCGCATCAAAGCGCTTTGGCCGACGGGCGACGACGAGCCGGGCAACGACGCGAGCGTCGCCGTCGCGATCGACGTCCCGGACGCAGCCGGCGCGCACGGCGCGGACGGCGCGCTTGAACTCGTCGTGCTGGGCGACCTGAGCGCCGGTGCGCAGTCCCGCCTGCTGCGCGCGGGCGTGCCGGGTCCGGCCTCCGTGATCGTGGTCGCCCATCACGGCTCTGCAGACCAGCTGCCAGCGCTCTACCGCCGGCTCGGCGCCGCGGTCGGGCTCATCGGCGTCGGTCCGAACGACTACGGGCACCCGACGGATGCGGCGCTGCAGCTCGTGCGCGACAGCGGGGGAGCGCCGCTCCGGACCGACGAGCTCGGCACGATCGCGCTCGCCGTCGACGATCAGGGCATCCGCGTGTGGTCCGAGCGCGTCGGTGGCCCGCCGTAGGCTGATCGCATGGCCGCGAGCATCCCCAAGATCAGCTGGGAGCAGGTGTCGCCCGCACCCGTCGTGCTGGTCTTCGGCAAGGAGTCGTTCCTCGCCGACCGCGCGCTCCAGCGCCTGCGAGCGCTGCTGCTGCTCGAGGATCCCGAGCTCGAGGTCCACGACGTCGATGCCGGCCAGTACAGCGACGGCGCGCTCGAGCTGATCGCGAGCCCGTCGCTCTTCGACGAGCCGCGGCTCGTGCGGGTCGCCAACGGCGTCAAGGCGACGGATGCCTTCATCGCCGACGTGCTCCGCTACCTCGCGCAGCCGGTCGACGGCACGACCCTCGTCATCCGGCACGACGGCTCGACCGTGCGCGGCAAGAAGATGCTCGACGCCATCCGGCAGACGCCCGGCGCGATCGAGGTCGTCTGCCAGCCGCTCAAGCGCGGCGACATGGTGCCCTTCGCACGCACCGAGCTGCGCCTGCTCGAGCGCGAGGCGACGCCCGGCGCGATCGCCGCGCTCGTCGACGCCTTCGCCTCCGACGTCGCCGAGCTCGCGAACGCGATCCGCCAGGTCGCGCTCGACACCGAGGGCGAGGTCACCGAGCAGGTCGTGCGCACCTACTACGCGGGGCGCGTCGAGACGACGGCGTTCGCGGTCGTCGACGCGGTCGTCGCCGGCGACGTCGCCCGCGCGCTCGTCACCCTGCGGCAGGCCATCGCGACCGGCGCCGACCCCGTGCCGATCGTCGCGGCATTCGCGATGCGCTACCGCCAGCTCGCGAAGGTCTCGGGCGCCGGCGGCTCCGACTCGCAGGCGGCGCGGCAGCTCGGCATGCAGGACTGGCAGGTCGGCAACGCCCGCCGCGACCTTCGGTCGTTCACGGATGCGTCGCTGTGCGACGCGATCGAGGCGATCGCGACCGCGGACGCGGCCGTGAAGGGCGCGGAGCGCAACCCCGGCCACTCGGTCGAGCGGCTCGTGCGCCAGCTGGCGGCGCGCACCGCCTGATCCGGGCGCCCTCGCGCTGCGGCGGAGACAGCAAGCGGTCGTCGTCGAGCCTCCGGTACCGATCTCCGGTACCGATCTGCGGGTGGCGGGGCTGCGCACCCGCAGATCGGTACCGGAACCGCCCCTTCGCGACGCGTTAGCGTGGGCGCGGCTCAGGCCGAGCCGCTCCACGGCGCCGGCACGATCGTCCAGAGCACGACGGCGGGCTCGCCGCCCTCAACCCGCCAGGTGTGCGGCTCGCGACCCGGCAGGGTGAGCGCCGCGCCGGCGTCGACCGTCACCGTGCGGTCGGCGAAGCGCACCGAGACGGAGCCGCTCACGACGTGCAGCACCTCGACGTCGCAGTTGATCGTGTAGAGGTCGCTGCCGCCGTGCGCGTCGGGCTCGAGCTCGGAGCGCAGCAGCTGCACGCGCTCCTGCCCGCGCGGCGACAGCATCCGCTCGTCGGCGCCGAAGCCGCCCAGGTTGATCGGCGGCGCCTCCTCCCAGGTGACGAGCTGCACCTCCGGTTCGGTGAACAGCGCGCCGACGGGGAGCGAGAGCACCTGGCACAGCTGCACGAGGGTCGCGACGCTCGGCGACGTCTCGTCGCGCTCGACCCGGCTGAGGAACCCCTTCGAGAGCCCCGTCGTCGTCGCGACCTGGCTGAGCGACATGCCCTGCGCGGTCCGCGCCGCGCGCAGCTTCGCCCCGATCGGGGTCGCGCCCTCGTCGGCGGCGGGGTGGATCGAGCGCATGGATGCTCCTGGTCGCGCGGGCCCGCTTGACGCGTCCGTGCGCGAGGCGTACCTTGTGGGCAATCGTTGCGTCCAGAGTATCGAAGGTTGTCAAATATGCAACTCCCGCAGGAGCAGGATCCCGCAGCAGCCGACGCGGTCGTCGAGAGCCGCGCGGCGCCGCGCGGCCCGGTCGACGCGAGCGTCGTCCCGCGCTTCGCCGGCATCGCCACGTTCGCCCGACTGCCGAGGCTCGACGAGGTCGGCCGCGCCGACATCGCGATCGCGGGCGTGCCGTTCGACAGCGGCGTGAGCTACCGCCCGGGCGCCCGCTTCGGCCCGGCGCACGTGCGCGAGGCATCCCGCCTGCTGCGGCCCTACAACCCCGCGCAGGACGTCTTCCCGTTCGCCTCGCAGCAGGTCGCCGACGCGGGCGACCTCGTCGCCAACCCCTTCGACCTCACGGCCGCGGTCGCCGAGATCGAGGCCGGCGCGCTCGAGCTGCGCCGGAGCGCCGACCGCCTCGTCGTCATCGGCGGCGACCACACGATCGCGCTGCCGCTGCTGCGCGCGGTGCACGCCGAGCACGGCCCGGTCGCGGTGCTCCACTTCGACGCGCACCTGGACACCTGGGACACCTACTTCGGCGCGCCCATCACGCACGGCACGCCGTTCCGCCGCGCGTCGGAGGAGGGCCTCATCGATCTCACCGCGAGCATGCACGTCGGCACCCGCGGGCCCCTCTACGACAAGGGCGACCTCGAGGACGACGAGCGGCTCGGCTTCGCGGTCGTCACGAGCGAGTTCGTCGAGGAGCACGGCGTGGCCACGGCCATCGACCGCATCCGCGCGCGCGTCGGCACCGCACCGCTCTACATCTCGATCGACATCGACGTGCTCGACCCCGCGCACGCCCCTGGCACCGGCACGCCCGAGGCCGGCGGGCTCACGAGCCGTGAGCTGCTGCGCATCCTGCGCGCGCTCTCCGACCTCCGGATCGTCGGCGCCGACGTCGTCGAGGTCGCCCCCGCGTACGACCACGCGCAGCTCACGGCGATCGCCGCGAGCCACGTCGTGTACGAGCTGCTGAGCGCGATGGCGCCGAGGGATGCCCGAGCATGACGGCCGAGGAGCAGGGCGTGCGCACGCCCGACCGAGCAGCGGTCGAGGCCGTGGCCGACGCCATCATCGACGCCTTCGCGGCGACCGACGGCGAGCGCTACTTCGCGGGCTTCTCGCCCGACGCGACGTTCATCTTCCACACCGAGCCCGCGCGGCTCGACGACCGCGCCGCGTACGAGCAGCTGTGGGGCGGATGGGTCGACAGCGGCTGGCGCGTCGCGTCCTGCGTCTCGACCGACCGCCTCGTGCAGGTCTGGCCCGGCGGCGCCGTCTTCACGCACACGGTCGACACCGCCGTCGAGACCCCCGACGGGCCCTCCGCCTACCGCGAGCGCGAGTCGATCGTCTTCGCGCTCGACGGCGACCGCCTGGTCGCCGTGCACGAGCACCTCTCGCCGCTCACCGAGCCCACCCCCGCCTGACCCTGCACGACCCGCGCACGCCGCGCACCTGACGACATCCGCCGAAGGAGTCCCATGTCGCTCTACTCCCGCCTCGAACGCCGACTGGAGGCGAGCTCCGACGACGCCGGCCCCGTGCGCGGCACGTACTCGTCCGGCCGGATGCTCATGATCTGGCTCGCCGCGAACCTCGTCGTCACGACGCTGCTGACCGGCACGCTGTTCGTGCCCGACGTGCCCTACGGCCTCGTGCTCGGGCTCATCGTCGGCGGCACGGTCGTCGGCGCTGCCGTGCTCGTGCTCATCGGCGCGATCGGCACCCGCACGGGCCTGCCGACCATGGCGCTCACGCGCGGCCCGTTCGGCACCCGCGGCAGCCTGCTGCCGCTCGCCGCGAACGTGATCATCCTCATGGGCTGGAGCTGGGTGCAGGCGATGCTCGCCGGCATCTCGCTCGACTTCATCGTCGCGTCGGTCACGGGCTTCTCGAACCCGGTGATCTTCGCCGTGCTCTGCCAGACGATCGTCGTCGTGCTCGCGATCTTCGGCCACGCGGGGGTCGCGCGCGTCGAGCCGTGGTTCGCCGCGGTCATCCTCGCGATCGCCGCGTACGTCTTCATCGCGTCGTTCACGACCTTCGCGCCCGCCGACTTCGCCGCGATCCCCGGCAACCCGGAGGCGTTCTACACCCCGGGGCTGGTCTTCGACGTCGTGCTCGCGACCGCCATCTCGTGGACCGTGCTCTCGGCCGACTTCAACCGCTTCGCGCGGACGACCCGCGCCGGCGTCATCGGCTCGGGCATCGGCTACACGCTCTCGACCATCGTCTCGATGGCGCTCGGCGCGACGGCGATCGGCTACGTCGCCCTCAGCGGCGGCGAGGTCGTCGCGTTCGACCCGGTCACGATCATCGACGCCTTCGGCGTGCTGTTCGCGGTCGCGATCTTCCTCTCGGTGATGGCGACGAACACGATGGTCGTCTACGGCATGGTGACGTCGGTCATCAACGCGCTGCCCGGTCGGAAGGTGCCGTTCCTCGCCACCGCGCTCGTGCTCGGCGCCATCTCGATCGTCGGCTCGACGTTCTTCGGCCTGCTCGCGCAGTTCACGACCTTCCTCGTCACGATCAGCGCGCTCTTCGCGCCCGTGTTCGCGATCATGATCGTCGACTACTACCTGCTCAAGCGCCGCTCCTACGACGCCGACATCCTGCGGCCGACAGGGGGCCGCTACTGGTACTGGGCGGGCGTCAACTGGGTCGCGGTCGTCGCCTGGGCGATCGGCGCGACGCTCGCCTACGTGTGGGCGTACGTCTGGCCGCTCCCGATCGGCGCGACCGTGCCGGCGTTCATCGCGACCTTCGTCATCTACCTCGCGCTCTCGTTGCCGTTCCGCGGCAAGGTCGCGCCCGCGCCGGCCCTGCACCTGGCGGATGCGTCGTCGGATGCCCGCTGACGCGTCGAGGCTCGTCGACCTGAGCCACCCCATCCGCGACGGCATGCCGGTCTATCCCGGCGACCCCGAGGTGTGGATCGGGCCGGCGCTCACCGTCGACGCCGACGGGGTCGACGTCGCGGGCATCCGGATGGGCTCCCACACCGGCACGCACGTCGACGCGCCGTCCCACACGGTGCGCGGCGGCCGCACGATGGCCGACGTCGGGCTCGACGAGCTCGTCGGCGACGCGATCGTGCTGCGCGTGCCGGGGCTCGCCGACGGCGAGGTCTACGACTGGGATCGGCTCGAGGCGCACGGACCGCTGCCGGAGCGGCTGCCGTCGATCGTGCTCATCGACACCGGCTGGGCGCGCTGGTTCGACGACGAGCGTCGCACGCGGCATCCGGCGCTCGCCGCAGCCGCGGCCGAGGAGCTGCTGCGGCGCGGCATGCGCGTGCTCGGCGTCGACACGCTGAGCCCGGACGCGACGGCAGGCGGGGGAGCGGCGTTCCCGGTGCACGAGGCGGTGCTCGGGAGCGGCCGGCTCATCGTGGAGAACGTGGCCAACCTGGATGCCGTGCCCGACCGCGTGCGCGTCGGCTTCTTCCCGCTGCGCCTCGCGGGCGACGGCGCTCCGGTCCGCGCGGTCGCGTTCCTCGACTGATCGCCGTGCGGCTGAGTGGTCACTCCGGGGGTGAGTGGTCTCTGCGGTCGGTGAGTGGTCACTGCGGTGGGTGAGTGGTCACCGCGGTGGGTGAGTGGTCACCGCGGTAGGTGAGCGGTCACTCTGGGAGGTGAGCGGTCACTGCGGGACGTCAGTGGTCACTCCGGCACGTGAACCGCGAGTTTGCAGGGTGAGTTGCGTGGGCGGTGCGTGCGTCACACATCCGGGAGGTGGAAACGTCTGCGCGGTCGCCGGACGATGCCGTCCCTGATGCGCCGTTCATCGGCGCCAGTGACCTCTCGCGCGCGGAGCGACCGCTCAGCTGCGGGAGTGACCGCTCAGCTGCGGGAGTGACCGCTCAGCTGCGGGAGTGACCGCTCAGCTGCGGGAGTGACCGCTCAGGCGCGGGAGTGACCGCTCAGGCGCGGGAGTGACCACTCAGGCGCGGGAGTGACCACTCGGGTGCAGGAGGCTCCACCCGCCCGCGCGCAGCAACGACGAAGGGGACCCCCTCGGGGGTCCCCTTCGTGCAGCGGTCAGCTCAGAGCGACGCGGCAGCCTTCGTGATCGACGACTTGCGGTTCGCAGCCTGGTTGCGGTGGATGACACCCTTCGACACGGCCTTGTCGAGCTTGCGGCCGGCGATCGCGACCTTCTCCTGCGCGACGGCCTTGTCGCCGGCGGCGATGGCCTTGCGGGCCTCGCGCACGGCGGTCTTGAGCTCGCTCTTGACGGCGCGGTTGCGGAGCGTCGCCTTCTCGTTGGTGAGGATGCGCTTGATCTGCGACTTGATGTTCGCCACGTGGTGTCCTGTTCTGATTCGAAGAGTGGTTGGCGGCGGCTTCTGCTCGCCTGAGCCGCCGCGACCCGCCCTCGCGCGACGGGCGCGCAGAAGAAGGGGAAGCCAGCGAATGACTCTACCAGCGCGCGGTGGCCGGGCGCAACGCGGCCCCGCCCCTCCGCTGTGGGAGAATGGACCCTTCCGCACCGCACCCCTGCACCGCGTCACCGCGACCGCAGCGGCGCGGCGATCCCCAGCCGACGAGAAGGACCCGTGAGCCCCCGAGCGACCAAGGCACTCGAGCCAGCCTCCACCGATCCGGCGAAGATCCGCAACTTCTGCATCATCGCCCACATCGACCACGGCAAGTCGACCCTCGCGGACCGCATGCTGCAGCTCACCGGCGTCGTCGACGACCGTTCGATGCGCGCGCAGTACCTCGACCGCATGGACATCGAGCGCGAGCGCGGCATCACGATCAAGTCGCAGGCCGTGCGGATGCCGTGGGAGCTCGACGGCGAGACGTTCGCCCTCAACATGATCGACACCCCCGGCCACGTCGACTTCACGTACGAGGTCTCCCGCTCGCTCGCCGCGTGCGAGGGCGCGATCCTGCTCGTCGACGCGGCCCAGGGCATCGAGGCGCAGACCCTCGCCAACCTGTACCTGGCGATGGACAACGACCTCGAGATCATCCCGGTGCTCAACAAGATCGACCTGCCGGCCGCCGACCCCGAGAAGTACGCCGCCGAGATCGCGCGCCTCATCGGCGGCGACCCTGACGACGTGCTGCGCGTGAGCGGCAAGACCGGCATGGGCGTCGACGCCCTGCTCGACCGCGTCGTGCGCACCGTCCCTGCCCCGACGGGCGACGTCGACGGCCCCGCCCGCGCCATGATCTTCGACTCCGTCTACGACGCCTACCGCGGCGTCGTCACCTACGTCCGGATGGTCGACGGCACGCTGCGCCCGCGCGAGCAGGTCGTGATGATGTCGACCGGCTCGAAGCACGAGGCGCTCGAGGTGGGCGTCTCGAGCCCCGAGCCGCTGCCCTCGAAGGGCCTCGGCGTCGGCGAGGTCGGCTACCTCATCACGGGCGTGAAGGATGTGCGCCTGTCGAAGGTGGGCGACACCGTCACGACCGTGAAGTCGCCCGCCACCACGCCGCTCAAGGGCTACGCCGACCCGAAGCCGATGGTCTTCTCCGGCCTCTACCCGATCGACGGCAGCGACTACCCGGTGCTGCGCGAGTCGCTCGACAAGCTCAAGCTCTCGGATGCCGCGCTCGTCTACGAGCCCGAGACCTCCGTCGCGCTCGGCTTCGGCTTCCGCTGCGGCTTCCTGGGCCTGCTGCACCTCGAGATCATCTCGGAGCGGCTCGAGCGCGAGTTCGGCCTCGACCTCATCGCCACCGCGCCGAGCGTGCCGTACCAGGTGCAGACCGAGGACCGGCAGACGCACGTCGTCACGAACCCGAGCGAGTTCCCCGAGGGCAAGATCCTGTCGGTCGTCGAGCCGATGGTGCGCGCGACGATCCTCGCGCCGAAGGACTACGTCGGCGCGATCATGGAGCTCTGCCAGACGCGCCGCGGCACGCTCGGCGGCATGGAGTACCTCTCGGAGGACCGCGTCGAGCTGCGCTACCGGATCCCGCTCGGCGAGATCGTCTTCGACTTCTTCGACCAGCTGAAGTCGCGCACGCAGGGCTACGCCTCGCTCGACTACGAGGTCGACGGCGAGGAGGAGGGCGACCTCGTCAAGGTCGACATCCTGCTGCAGGGCGAGCAGGTCGACGCGTTCAGCGCGATCGTCCACCGCGACAAGGCCTACGCCTACGGCGTGCTCATGGCCGGCAAGCTGCGCGAGCTCATCCCGCGCCAGCAGTTCGAGGTGCCGATCCAGGCAGCGATCGGCGCGCGGATCATCGCGCGCGAGACGATCCGGGCCATCCGCAAGGACGTCCTCGCGAAGTGCTACGGCGGCGACATCACCCGCAAGCGCAAGCTGCTCGAGAAGCAGAAGGAGGGCAAGAAGCGCATGAAGATGGTCGGTCGCGTCGAGGTCCCCCAGGAGGCGTTCATCGCCGCGCTCTCGACCGGCGAGACGAAGAAGGACGCCAAGTGACGGCGGCAGCCCACGCGAGGAGGACAGCACTGTGAAGCCGATCGGCGAGCGCTCGACGAACTACGGCGCCGTGGGCGCCACCGCGCACTTCGACTTCCACCGGTTCCCGCCGAAGGGCTTCGAGGTCGTGCAGAAGCGCGCCCGCATCGGGCACGGCCGACCGCGCTACGACGCGGCCGTCGCGGCGCTCCGCACCTGGAAGATCCAGCGGCTCTCGGGCATCGAGGTCGACGTCGTCGGCACCGAGGAGGGCACCGTCTACCGCCCGGTGGGCTTCGAGGGCACCGAGGCGACGCGCGCGGCGAGCATCGAGCTGCAGCAGGACTTCGGCCCCGACGGCGAGCCGTTCCTGCAGCCGGGCGACTCCGTCGACCAGCGCATCCGCGTCGCCGGCATGCAGATCCACGCCCCGATGCGCGTGATCGCGGTCGAGGAGGAGCCGAGCACGCACGTCGTCATCGTCGGCTCGCTCGAGGGCCACCCGCTCGCGGGCGAGGAGCGCTTCACCGTCGAGATCGCCGAGGACGAGACCGTCTTCCTGCACTTCCGGGCCATCGTCCGGCAGGACGCCTGGTGGGCGCGGCTCGGCACGCCGTTCGCGCGGGCGCTCCGGCGCCGCTACCACGACCGGTTCATGGACGTGCTGCGCTCGATCGACGTCCGCTGACGATGGGGCGGCTGCCGGAGGGCGAGGCCGCGCCGACGGACGGCCGGCTGCCGGCGGGCACCGCTGTCGACGGCCCGTTCGGCGTCTACCTGCACGTGCCGTTCTGCTCGGTGCGGTGCGGCTACTGCGACTTCAACACCTACACGGCCGACGAGCTGCGCGGTGCGACGCGCGCCGGCTACCCCGACGACGTCGCCGCCGAGATCGCGCTCGCCGCGGCCTCGCTCGCCGAGCTCGGCCCGCTGCGACCTGCGCAGACGGTCTTCTTCGGCGGCGGCACGCCCACGCTGCTGCCGGCGGGCGACCTGCTCACGATGCTGGCGGGCGTGCGGGATGCCTTCGGGCTCGCCCCGGATGCGGAGGTCTCGGTCGAGGCGAACCCCGACTCGATCGACGCGGCCGGGCTCGCGCAGCTGCGCGCGGGCGGCGTCACGCGCGTCTCGTTCGGGATGCAGTCGGCCGTGCCGCACGTGCTCGCGGCGCTCGACCGCACGCACGACCCCGAGCGCGTGCCGCTCGTCGTCGGCTGGGCGCGCGACGCCGGCCTCGAGGTCTCCGTCGACCTCATCTACGGGGCGCCGGGGGAGTCGCTCGAGGACTGGCAGCGGTCGCTCGACGCCGCCGTCGCGATGGAGCCGGACCACATCTCGGCCTACGCGCTCATCGTCGAGGACGGCACCGCGCTCGCCCGGCGCATCCGCAAGGGCGAGCTGGTCGCGCCGGACGACGACCTGCAGGCCGCGATGTACGAGGCGGCGGATGCGACGCTCGGCGCCGCCGGGTTCGCCTGGTACGAGGTGTCGAACTGGGCGCGCGGCGACCGCGTCGCCCGGCACAACCTCGCCTACTGGCGGGGCCAGGACTGGTGGGGCTTCGGGCCCGGCGCGCACAGCCACGTCGGCGGCGTGCGCTGGTGGAACGTGAAGCATCCGGCCGCCTACCGCGACCGGCTGCTCGCCGGCGCCTCGCCCGCGCTCGCGCGGGAGGTGCTCGACGACGAGACGCGTCGCGTCGAGCGCGTGCTGCTCGAGTCGCGCATCGTCGACGGGCTGCCGATCACGCTGCTCGAGCCAGAGGGGCGCCGCGAGGTCGCCGGCCTCATCGCCGACGAGCTCATCGACGGAGGAGCCGCCCTCGCCGGCCGGGTGGTCCCGACGCTGCGAGGGCGGCTCCTGGCCGACGCGGTGGTGCGGCGGCTGCTGCCCTGAGGCTGCGGCCTACTTCACGAGCCGCCAGTTGAACGGGTAGCGGTACGAGCCGCCGCTGTTCACGCGCATGGCACCGACGATCGAGAAGATCACCTGGAGCAGGCCCGGCACCCACCAGAGGATGAGCAGGATGAAGCCGATCCCGACGAAGCTCAGGATGGTGCCGACGACGAGCAGTCCGACGGTGACGATCGTCATGAGGATGCCGAAGTTCAGCGCCTCCTTCGACTCCTGCCTCGCGAACGCGCTGCGGTCCTTGTAGATCATGTAGACGATGAGCGGCCCGACCCAGCCGCCGTAGCCGCCGGTGACGATCGTCGAGAGGCCGGAGAGGTGACCCCACATGCCGGCGTTCTTCTCGTCGACGGGCGACATGGGCGCGGCCGCCGCGTACTGCGGCTGCCCGGGGGCGCCGTACTGCGGCTGCTGGCCGTACTGCTGCGGCCCGCCGTACTGCTGTCCCGACTGCGGCTGGCCGTACTGCGGCTGGCCGTAGGGAGGCTGACCCGGCTGCGCCTGGCCGTACTGACCTTGCCCGTCCTGCCCCCGTCCATACTGGCCCTGGCCGTACTGCGGGGCGCTCGAGGCGGCGCCGCCGAACGGCTGCTCGCCGGGGCGAGGCGCGGCCGATGCGCCGCCTGACGAGTGCTGGCCCTGCTGCCACTCCTGGCCGGCCTGCGCGGCGCCGCCGAACGCGGGCTGCCCGGGCACGTCGCCGGGGGAGGAGAAGGACTGCGCGGGCTGGCCCACGCCGGGCGCGGGCGCCGCAGGAGCGCTCGGGGCGGCGTGCTGCTCGTCGGTGACGTCGAAGCCCTCCGGGTGCTCCGGGGGAACGGGCTGCTCCCCGCGGGGAGCGTTGGGATCGGTCATGGCATGCCTTTCGTGTCGGCCTCGCGGAGCGCGGGGCGTCGCGGGCCCATTGTGCGCCTGATCGGCTGTGCATGGCATCCAAGACTTTTCGCCGCTCGCGGTAGGATTGGCAGTCAGACGACGGGAGTGCCAAGGGGTGCGTCCACAGCGGATGCGTCCCCACCGGACGAGAGGAGCGCGGATGGTCTCGGATCGCGGCCTCGATGTGCTGCGGGCGATCGTGCAGGACTACGTGGCCATGCGCGAGCCCGTGGGCTCCAAGTCGATCGTCGAGCGCCACGCGTTCGGCGTCTCCGCCGCCACCATCCGCAACGACATGGCGCTCCTCGAGGAGGAGGAGCTCATCGTCGCACCGCACACGTCCTCCGGACGCGTGCCCACGGACAAGGGCTACCGGGTGTTCGTCGATCGGCTGCAGCGCATGCAGCCGCTCACGGCCGCGCAGCGCGTGGCCATCACGCGCTTCCTCGACGAGGCCGTCGACCGCGACGACGTGCTCGCGCGCACCGCCCGACTGCTCTCGAGCCTCACGAACCAGGTCGCGCTCGTCCAGGTGCCGATGCGCCGCCCCGCGGGGGTGCGCCGCGTCGAGCTCGTCGCGGTCGCCGAGACGCGGCTGCTCGCGGTGCTCATCCTCGACTCCGGCCGCGTCGAGCAGCGAGTGCTCGACGCGCAGCAGCGCATCGAGCCCGAGCAGGCCACCGCGCTCGGCCGCGCCTTCACCGAGACCACCGCCGAGCTGCCGCCGGCCGAGGCCGTCCAGCGGCTGTCGTCGGCAGCCGCATCCGCTCCGCCGTCGCTGCACGCTGCCACCTCGGCGGTCGCGACCGCGCTGACCGAGATGCTGCAGGCCGCCGGTGGCGACCGCATCGTGATGGCGGGCGCCTCGCACCTCGTGCGCGAGGAGCGCGACTTCCACGGCCGGGTGACCCCGGTGCTCGACGCGATCGAGGAGCAGGTCACGCTGCTGCGCCTCTTCGACGAGATGGGCGCGGAGGGCGAGGTCGCGACCCGCATCGGGCGCGAGCTCTCGGGCCCGCTCGGCGAGGCGGCCGTCGTGGCGTCGACCTACAGCGACTCGAGGCTCGAGGGGCATGTGGGCGTGCTGGGCCCGACCCGGATGGACTACGCAGGGAACATGGCCGCGGTGCGCGCAGTTGCGCGCTACCTGACGCGGCTGCTGAGCGAGGACTGAGTGACTGACCACTACGAGACCCTCGGCGTCGCGCGCGACGCCGGCCAGGACGAGATCAAGAAGGCGTACCGCCGACTGGCTCGCGAGCTGCACCCGGACGTGAACCCGAGCGCCGACGCGGCGGAGCGGTTCAAGACCGTCACGCACGCGTACGACGTGCTCGGCGACGCCCAGTCGCGGGCCGAGTACGACCGCGGGCCGTCGGCGGGAGCCGGAGCCTTCGGGTTCGGCGACATCTTCGAGCAGTTCTTCGGCGGCGGTGGCCGCTCGCAGGGCCCGCGGTCGAGGCGCCAGCCGGGGCAGGACAGCCTGCTGCGCGTCGACCTCGACCTCGCCGACGTCGTCTTCGGCGTGCACCGCGAGCTGCGCGTGCAGACGGCCGTGCTGTGCGAGACGTGCGGCGGGGCGTGCACCGCGCCCGGCACGAGCCCCGAGCGCTGCACGATGTGCGGCGGCTCGGGCCACGTGCAGCGGCAGGTGCGCTCGCTGCTCGGCAACGTCGTGACGAGCCAGCCGTGCGCCGTCTGCCAGGGGTACGGCAGCGTCATCCCCGAGCCCTGCCCGACGTGCGCCGGCCACGGCCGCGTGCGCGCCGAGCGCAGCATTCCGGTCGACATCCCCGCGGGCGTCGACACCGGCCTGCGCATCCAGATGCCCGGCCAGGGCGAGGTTGGCGAGGCCGGCGGACCGGCAGGCACGCTCTACCTCGAGGTGAACGTGCGCCACCACGACGTGTTCAGCCGTTCGGGCGACGACCTGCTCGGCACCCTCGAGGTGTCGATGCCGGATGCGGCGCTCGGTGCGCGCGCGACCGTCGAGGCGATCGACGGGCCCGTCGAGGTCGAGGTGCGTCCCGGCACGCAGTCCGGCGACGTCATCACGATCGGCGACCGCGGCGTCACGCGCCTGCGCGGCGCCGGCCGCGGCGACCTGAAGCTCGGCGTGCAGGTCGTGACGCCGCAGCGCGTCGACCGTCGCACCGAGGAGCTGCTGCGCGAGCTGCGCGACCGCACGAAGGCGCCCGCGCCGCACCTCGCGCAGTTCAAGCAGGGGCTGTTCGCGAAGATGCGCGACCGCCTCCGCCTCTGATGGCCCACTGCTACTGGCACGACGAGCTCGAGGGCTCGGTCGCCGGCGACGTGGTGACGCTCACCGGCGAGGAGGCGCACCACGCCGCCGTCGTCTCCCGCATGCGACGCGGCGAGCGCGTGCTCGTGAGCGACGGCCGCGGCACGCTCGCCGAGGGCGTGATCGACCGCGCCGAGAAGGACGGTGTCGACGTGGTGCTGCACCGCATCGAGCACGTGCCGCCGCCCACGCCGCGCATCGCGCTCGCGCAGGCGCTCGCCAAGGGCGATCGCGCCGAGCTCGCCGTGCAGGCGTCGACCGAGCTGGGCGTCGACGTGATCGTGCCCTGGCAGGCGCGCAGGAGCGTCGTGCAGTGGAAGGGCGACCGCGGCGAGAAGTCGCTCGACCGCTGGCGCCGCGTGGTGCGCGAGGCGGGCAAGCAGGCGCTCCGCCCGCGGCTGCCCGAGGTCGTGCCGGTCGTGGACGCCGACGGGCTCGCGCAGCTCGGCTTCGCGTGGCGCCCGGTCGTGCTCGACCCCACCGCGGAGGCGTCGCTCGCCGACGTGCCGCTCGATCGCGACATCCTGCTCATCGTCGGGCCGGAGGGCGGCATCGACCCGGCCGAGATGGAGCGGCTCGAGGCCGCGGGCGGCGTGCGCGTGCGGATGGGCGACCACGTGCTCCGGACGTCGACGGCGGGGCTCGCGGCGATCGCCGCCCTCAGCGTGCGACTCGGCCGCTGGTGAGCGGCGCGAAGGTAGGCTGACTGCCATGGCTGAGCCCACCGTCTTCGAGAAGATCATCGCCCGAGAGATCCCCGCCGAGATCGTGCTCGAGACCGATCGCATCATCGCGTTCACCGACATCCACCCCCAGGCGCCCATGCACGTGCTCGTCGTGCCCAAGACGCCCGCGTACCGCGACGTCGTCGAGCTGGCGGCCGCCGAGCCGGAGCTGCTCGCCGAGATGATCCAGGCCGCGCAGGCCATCGCGCGCGAGCGCGGCGACGGCGGCGACTTCCGCCTCGTGTTCAACACCGGCGAGCTCGCCGGCCAGACCGTGTTCCACGCCCACGCGCACGTGCTCGCGGGCTCCTTCGGAGAGGGCTCGCTTGCCTGACGCATCACAGTCCATCGAGATCGACGGCATCGAGATGGTGCGGCTGCTGGGGCCGCAGGACCGGCTGCTGACGCGGCTCGAGCACGAGCACCCGGACGTGCGCGTCGCCGTGCGCGGCAACCTCGTCACGCTCGAGGGCCCGGAGGACGACGTGCTCGTCGCGGGTCGGCTCGTGCAGGAGCTCGTCGACATGCTGCGCCAGGGCGCCGACCTCAGCCAGACCGAGGTCGCCGAGGGCACGCGCATCCTGCGCCAGGACTCGACCCGCAGCCTGTCCGACGCGATGGGCGAGGCGATCCTCACGTCGCGCGGCAAGTCCGTGCGGCCGAAGACGGAGGGCCAGCGCGCCTACGTCGACGCGATCGATCAGCACACGATCGTCTTCGGCATCGGCCCCGCCGGCACCGGCAAGACCTACCTCGCGATGGCGAAGGCCGTGCAGGCCCTCCACCGCAAGGAGGTCGACCGCATCATCCTCACCCGGCCGGCGGTCGAGGCGGGCGAGCGGCTCGGCTTCCTGCCGGGCACGCTCACCGACAAGATCGACCCCTACCTGCGCCCGCTCTACGACGCCCTCAACGAGATGATGGACCCGGAGCTCGTGCCCAAGCTGCTCGCGACCGGCGTCGTCGAGGTCGCGCCGCTCGCCTACATGCGCGGGCGCACGCTCAACAGCTCGTTCATCGTGCTCGACGAGGCGCAGAACACCAGCCCCGAGCAGATGAAGATGTTCCTCACCCGCCTCGGCTTCGGCTCGCAGATGGTCGTCACCGGCGACGCGACGCAGGTCGACCTGCCGGCGGGCACCTCCGGGCTGCAGGTCGCGCAGCAGGTGCTGGGACGCATCGAAGACATCCACTTCTCGATGCTCACGAGCGCCGACGTGGTGCGCCACACGCTCGTCGGCGAGATCGTCGACGCCTACACCGAGCACGACCAGCGGCAGATGGCGAAGCAGGCCCGCAAGGCGCAGGGACCGCACCACCAGCAGCGCGGACGGGGTCGCTGATGGCGATCGACCTGCTCAACGAGACCGAGGCATCCGTCGACGAGGCGCAGCTCGTGCGGCTCGTCGCGTTCGACCTCGAGCGGCTCTTCGTGCACCCGGATGCCGACGTCTCGATCGTGCTCGTCGACGTCGCGGCGATGGAGCAGCTGCACGTGCAGTGGATGGACGAGCCCGGCCCCACCGACGTGCTCTCGTTCCCGATGGACGAGCTGCGCCCCGGCGCGCACGACCGGCTGACGCCGGCCGGCCTGCTCGGCGACATCGTGCTGTGCCCCGAGGTCGCGCAGGCGCAGGCGACCGAGGCGGGGCACAGCCTCATGACCGAGCTGCGGCTGCTGACGACCCACGGGCTGCTGCACCTGCTCGGCTTCGACCACGCGGAGCCCGCCGAGCGCGACGAGATGTTCACGCTCCAGGACAAGCTGCTCGCGGGCTTCGAGGAGCACGACGCCGGGACGCCCGGCCGCACCCCCTGATGTTCGAGATCCTGCTCTTCCTCGCCGCGGCCGTACTCATCGCCTTCGGCGCCTGGCTCGCCGCGGCCGATGCCGCGCTCGGCGTGGTCTCGCGCGCCGAGCTGCAGGAGGCGGCCGTCACCGCCCGACGCGGCTCCGCGATGCTCTCGATCGCCGACGACCTCCGCGGCCACGTCATGACGCTGCAGTTCGGCCGCATCATGTGCGAGACGATCGCCGCGGTGCTCATCACGCTCGGCGTCGACTCGCTCGTCACGGAGTGGTGGATCACGCTGGCCGTCGCGGCCGGGGTGATGATCGTCGTCTCGTTCGTGCTCGTCGGCACGAGCCCCCGCGCCGTCGGCCGCACGCACGCGATCGCGCTGCTGCGCGCATCCGCCAGGTTCCTGCGCTTCTGGCGCGTGCTCATGGGTCCGATCGCGAGTCTCATCGCGACCGTCGGCGACAAGATCACGCCGGGGCGCCAGCGCGAGACCGCCTTCACGACCGAGGCGCAGCTGCTGTCGATGGTCGACGCGGCCGCCGAGTCGGACGTGCTCGAGGACGACGACCGCGAGCTCATCCACTCGATCTTCGAGTTCAACGAGACGCTCGTGCGCGAGGTCATGGTGCCGCGGCCCGACATGATCACCGTCGACCGCGACGCGACCGCGAAGGATGCGCTGCGGCAGTTCCTCGACAACGGCCTGTCGCGCATGCCGGTGGTGGGGGAGTCGACCGACGAGATCCTCGGCATCCTCTACCTCCGCGACGTCGTGCGGAGCCGCACGTGGCGACCGGAGGCGACCGAGACCGCCGAGGAGCTCGCGCGCCCGGCCATCCTCGTGCCCGAGTCGAAGAAGGGCGACGACACGCTCGCGCTCATGCAGGCCGAGCGCGTGCACGTCGCGATGGTCGTCGACGAGTACGGCGGCATCGCCGGGCTCGTGACGCTCGAGGACCTCGTCGAGGAGCTCGTCGGCGAGATCCGCGACGAGCACGACCGCGGCCGCGCCGAGGTCGTCGACGAGGGAGAGGGCGTGTGGCGGGTCTCCGCCCGCCTGCAGATCGACGAGCTGGGCGACCTGTTCGACCTCACGCTCGACGACGAGGACGTCGACACCGTCGGCGGCCTCGTGCAGAAGGAGCTGGGGCGCATCGCGGAGGTGGGCGACGTCGTGCACGTCGGCGACCTGCGCATCGCGGTGCGCTCGATCGACGGCCGGGGCCGCAACGCCGGCGAGATGGAGGTCTCGCGCATGGTGCGCGCCGACCACGAGGCCGAGGGGGCCGCTTGATGGACGACACCGCAGACCCCGGGTTCGACTCCGGCGCCCAGGGCCAGCGCGACGCCGCGCACCGCAGCGGCTTCGTGACCTTCGTCGGCCGCCCGAACGCGGGCAAGTCGACGCTCATGAACGCGATCGTCGGCGAGAAGATCGCCATCACGTCGTCGAAGCCGCAGACCACGCGGCACGCGATCCGCGGCGTCGTGCACCGGGACGACGCGCAGCTCGTCATCGTCGACACCCCGGGCATGCACAAGCCGCGCACGCTGCTGGGCAAGCGACTCAACGCCGTCGTGCAGACGACGCTCGGCGACGTCGACGTGATCTGCCTGTGCGTGCCGGCGAACGAGCCGCTCGGGCCGGGCGACCGCTTCATCGACCAGCAGCTCGAGGGGTTCCCGAGGGCGAAGAAGGTCGCGGTCGTGACGAAGACCGACGCCGCGTCGAAGCAGCGCGTCGCCGAGCAGCTGCTCGCCGTCACAGAGCTCCGCGAGTGGGACGCGGTCGTGCCGCTGTCGTCACTGCAGGGCACCCAGCTCGACGTGCTCGTCGACACCCTCGTCGGCCTGCTGCCGCAGGGACCGCCCCTCTACGAGGCCGAGACGACCACCGAGGAGCCGCTCGACATCCGCATCGCCGAGCTCATCCGCGAGGCGGCGCTCGAGGGCGTGCGCGACGAGCTGCCGCACTCGATCATGGTGACGATCGACGACATCGTGCGGCGGGAGGATCGCGAGCTCACCGACGTCTACGCCAACCTGTGGGTCGAGCGCGACAGCCAGAAGGGCATCGTGATCGGCAAGGGCGGCTCGCGGCTTCGCCAGGTGGGGGCGGATGCGCGTGCCGAGATCGAGCGCATCGTCGGCACGCAGGTGCACCTCGACCTGCGCGTGAAGATCGCGAAGGAGTGGCAGGGCGACCCGAAGCAGCTGGGCCGCTTCGGCTTCTAGCCAACCGCTGGTCGAGCAGCCCGCGAAGCCCTCTCCGCTGGTCGAGCACCACGCGAAGCTCTCTTGCTGCTCGAGCAGCCCGCGAAGCCCTCTTGCTGGTCGAGTAGCACGCGAAACCCTCTTGCTGGTCGAGTAGCCCGCGAAGCGCGCGTATCGAGACCACGCCGCTCCGCTGCTCGAGCAGCCCGCGAAGCGCACCCTGCTGGTCGAGTAGCACGCGAAGCGCGCGTATCGAGACCACGCCATCCCGCTGGTCGAGTAGCACGCGAAGCGCGCGTATCGAGACCACGCCCTGCGAACCGCCCCTACGCCGCCCGGAACAGGTAGTTCCGCGTGCCGAGCACGACCCGCTCCGCGGCCCGCCATCCGCCGTCGCGCCACGTCTGCATCGCGTAGCCCCGCTCGCGCAGCATCCCGCTCACCTCGTCCGCCGTGCGTCCGTAGCGGCCGAGGTGGCGGTCCTCGATCTCGAGCAGCAGCGCGGGCATGTCGCGCTCGAGCACGCGCGCGGCGCCGTGCAGCACCTCGGGCTCGAAGCCCTCGACGTCGGCCTTGATGAAGTGCACGCGCTCGATCGCGTGCTCGGCGCAGACGTCGTCGATCGTCGTCACCGGCACGTGGATGCGTCGCGGCGCGGGCCCAGCGGTCGGCGCCGGCGCCGCGAGGCGGTCCGCCAGGTGCGCGTGCCCGCTGATCCGCACGCCGTAGCGCGACGGCAGCACGAGCGGCAGGTGGCCGGCGCGGCGGCCCATCCCGTGGTCGGACAGTCGCACGTGCGCCGCGCCCACCGCGCGACGCATCGCCGCGAGCACCGCGCGCGGTCGCGGCTGCGGCTCGAAGCTGTGCACGGCGCCGTGCGGCCCGACGAGCTCCGCCAGCGGGAACGTGTACATCCCGTAGGCGGCGCCCACGTCGAAGCACACGTCGCCGGCGCGCACGAGGTGGTGCAGGCCGCGGATCTCGGGCTCGACCATCCGCAGCCGCGCCGCGGCGCGCAGCGATGCAGCGGCGAGGGCGAGCCGACCACGGCCGGGCGCGCGCTCGGCGCGTCGCGGCGACGTCTCGACGGTGATCTCGTCCACGGGGCCTCGGTCCTCTGGTGGTGGCTGCGCCGGTGCAGAGGCTGAGCATATCCATGCGGACGCACCCGCCCGTGAAGGCGCCGCTTCGTGACCGCCTCCGCCGAGCGGATGATTCCCGGGCGCCGCGCGCGCCCCGCGCGTGCCGCCGACCTACGCTGGATCGCGTGACCACCCTCCCGATCGCCGATCCGACCGCGCCCGTCGCGGCACCGGCGATCGAGCATGGGTCGCTCCGGTCCGACGCGATCATCGCCGCCGTCACGGCACTCGTGCTCGCGGTGCCGACGCTGCTCCTCGGCACGGTCGGCTACGGCTGGCACTGGATCATGGCGGGCGTCGTCGCGCTCGCGATCCCCGGCGCGATCCTGCTGCGACGCTCGCGGCCCGTGCTCGCGATCGCCGGGCTCACCGCGCTCGCCGCCGTGCACGTCGCGGTCGCCGCACCGATGTTCCCGATGTGGTTCGGCGTGCTCGTGCTGCTCTACTCCGCCGGCCGCTTCTCGCGCTGGTCGGGGCGGCTCGCCGCCTTCGGGCTGTCGCTCGTCGCGTCGGTGCTCGCGGCCTACTGGATCACGACCACCGGCGGCCTCGCGGGATTCGCGCCGGGGGAGCCGGTGCCGCTCGGCGAGACCGTTCGGCTCGTCGCGTTCCTGTGGATCCCGCCGATGCTGCTGTTCTCGATGACGATCCTCGTGGGCTGGGGCGTCGCCGCCGCGGCGCGCACCGAGGCGGCGACGGTCGTCGCCCAGGTGTCGCTGCAGCGCGCCGACCAGGAGGAGGAGCGCGCCGCCCTCGCACGCGACATGCACGACGTCGTCGCGCACTCGCTCGCCGTCGTCATCGCCCAGGCCAACGGCGCGCGCTACACGGCCGACCCTGCCGCGAAGGACGCATCCCTCGAGACGATCGCGGGCACCGCCAAGCAGGCGCTCGGCGACGTGCGGCTGCTGCTGGCGCAGCTGCGCCACAGCGAGGCGCCGGATCCGGTGGCGTCGCTCGACGACGTCGACGCGCTCATCGAGCGGATGCGCGACAGCGGCCTCGACGTGCGGCTCGAGCGGGTGGGTGCGCGGTTCGCGCTGCCGCGCACGGCGGACATCGCCGCCTACCGCATCCTGCAGGAGGCGCTCACGAACGCGCTCCGCCACGGCGACCGCACCGGCCCGGTGCACGTGCGGATGCGCGGCGTCGCGTTCCCAGGCGGGACGGGCATCGTGGTCGACGTGCACAACCGCGTCCTCAGCACGCCGGGCATCGCCGGCCACGGGGTGCGCGGCATGCACGAGCGCGCCCGGCTCTCGGGCGGCGAGCTCTGGACCGGCATCGAGGACGGCTGGTTCCGCGTGCGCGCGGCCTTCCCGGCGGGCGTCGCATGATCCGCGTGCTCATCGTCGACGACCAGGCGCTGTTCCGCGGCGGCATCCGGATGCTCGTCGAGTCGCAGCCCGACCTCGTGTGCGTCGGCGAGGCCGCCGACGGCGCGCAGGCCGTGCGCCTGGCGGAGGAGCAGCAGCCCGACGTCGTGCTCATGGACGTGCGGATGCCCGTGCTCGACGGCATCTCGGCGACCGACCGCATCGTGCGGGCGAACCCCGGCATCCGCGTCGTCGTGCTCACGACGTTCGACCTCGACGAGGCGGCGGCGCGGGCGATCCGGGTCGGCGCCTCCGGCTTCATCCTCAAGGATGCGGAGCCCGAGCTCGTGCTCGCGGCGATCCGCACCGTGCACGCCGGCAACGAGGTCGTCGCCGCGAGCGCGACGCGTGCGCTGTTCAAGGCGTTCGGCCGTCAGCGGCGGACGGCCCCCGCGGCGTTCGGCGAGCTCACCGACCGCGAGCGCGAGATCTTCGCGCTGGCGGCGAAGGGGCTGTCGAACACCGAGATCGCGCGCTCCGAGTTCGTGTCGGAGGCGACCGTGAAGACGCACATCTCGCGGATCCTCGCGAAGCTCGGGCTGCGCGACCGCGTGCAGCTCGTGGTCTTCGCCTACGAGCACGGGCTCGTGGGCGACCAGCAGGCCTGAGGGCGGATCATCCGCTCGGATGACCGGGAGTCGGCCTGCAGCCCGACGACGCGCCGCGCGCCGCCGCGTTGACTGATGAGCATGCACCAGCACGCACTCCGGCTCCGCGCCGTCACGAAGCGCTTCGGCCTCGGCGACGCATCCGTCACCGCCCTCGACCACCTCGACCTCGAGATCGCCCCCGGCACGCTCACCGCCGTCATGGGGCAGTCCGGCTCCGGCAAGTCGACCCTCCTCCACCTCGCCGCAGGCCTCGACGCGCCCACCTCCGGCGATGTCGTCATCGGCGGCACCTCCGTCGTGGGGCTCGACGACGACGCGCTCACGGCGCTCCGCCGCCGAGAGGTCGGCGTCGTCTTCCAGTCGTTCAACCTCGTCCCGAGCCTCACCGCGCTCGAGAATGTGCAGCTGCCCGCGTTGCTCGCCGGCCACGAGCCCGACGGCGCGCGCATCCGCACGCTGCTCGACGACCTCGGCATCGCCGGCCTCGCGGCCCGCCGCCCGCACGAGCTCTCGGGCGGTCAGCAGCAGCGCTTCGCCATCGCCCGCGCGCTCGCGCACCGCCCCGCGATCGTGCTCGCCGACGAGCCGACCGGCGCGCTCGACAGCGCCACCTCGCTCGAGGTGCAGGAGATCCTCGTCGCCCAGGCCGCCGCCGGCCAGGCGATCGTCGTCGTCACGCACGACCCCGCGGTGGCGGCTCGCGCCGAGCGCGTCGTGCTGCTGCGCGACGGCCGCATCGACGACGACCTGCCGGCGACGGATGCCGCCACCATCGCCCAGCGGATGCTGCGGCGCGTCGACGTGATGGACCCCGTCCCGGCCGCTGGACCCCGGATCTCGGGTCCGGCAGCCGGGATCGGGTCCACGAGCGGCCGCGACATCGACGGCGGCTCGCGATGACCGCGTCGCTCGCGGCGGCGGACGCACCCGTGGCAGCGCCCCGCACCGCGCGTGCCGCGACCGCGTCCTCGCGCACCGGCGCAGTGCTCGCCTTCGCGGTCGCCGCGCTCGCCGCCGCCTTCGGCACCGCGCTCTCGACGCTCATGGAGCACGCCGCGCTCGCCCTCTACGGCGAGCGGATGGTCGCCGAGAGCGAGACGGCGCGGCTGCTGCTCGCGCTCGCCGGCACGCTGCTCATCGGCGTCTCGGTCGTCGTCGCCGCGATCGTCGTCCGCCAGGCGCTCACGAGCGCCGTCGAGGACCTGCGTGGCGAGATCGCGCTGCGCCGCCTGCTCGGCGCCACCGCGCGCGCGGAGCGGCGACGGATGCTCGGCCGCTTCGTCGGCGTTGGCGTGGGTGGCGCCGCGCTCGGCTGGGGCGTCGGCGTGCTCGCCACGATCCCGGTCGAGGCGCTGCTCTCGCAGCTCTCCGGCGGCTTCGAACTCGTCGGCATGCCCCCGGTCATGCCCGCCGCCATCGTGCCGGCAGCGGCGGTGGCCGTCGCGGCCGCCGTCGCCGCGTGGCTCGCGACCGGCGCGGTGCTCGCCGTCACCCCGCTCGAGGCGCTCCGCGGCTCGGGCGTCGACGCCGAGACCACCGGGCGCCGACCGCGCCGCGCCGTGGCGCTCGCCGCGCTCGCCATCGCTGCGCTGCTCCTCGCGGGCGCCGTCCTGCTCGGCGCCGTCACACCGCTCGCGGTGCTCGTCGGCTTCGCCGGTGGGGTCGTGCTCGTCGTCGGCATCGTCGGCATCGCGCCGGTCGTCGCCCCGCCGCTCGTCGCACTCGCCGGCCGTGCCATGGGGCGCTCGGTGCCGGCGCGCGTCGCCGCGGGCACGCTCGCGACGCATCCGGGCCGCACGGCATCGCTCGTGCTCGCGCTCTTCGTCGGTGCCGCGATCGTCACGATGATGGTGACCGCCGGCGCGTCGCTGACGACCGCCGTGCTCACCATCGAGCGCGACCCGGTGTTCCGCGCCGAGCTCGAGGCGCTGCTCACCGGCGTGACGACCGTCGTCACGGCGATCGTCGGGTTCTCGGCAGTGCTCGGCGTGCTCGGCTTCGTCGCCGCGATGCTGCTGTCGGTGCGCCGCCGCACCCGCGAGATCGGCCTGCTGCGGATGCTCGGCATGCGTCGCGCGCACACCATGCGGATGCTGCTGGCCGAGGCGGGCGCCATCACGATCGTCGCCGTGACGACCGGCTTCGCCATGGGCGTGCTGCTCGGCTGGATCGGCGTGCAGTCGATGGTGGGCTCGGTGCTCGGGGTCGTCTCGACCGCGCCGACGATCCCGTGGCAGCTGCCGGTCGCGCTCGCGATCGCCGGACTCCTCGTCGCTGCGACGGCGAGCTGGCCCGCCGGCCGGCGCGCGTCGCGCATCGCGCCGCTCGCCGCCGTCGCGGCCGACTGACCCGCCGCGGCGCCACTACCACCCCTGCCCCACCCTGCCCGGGAGGGGCGGGGGTGTACGCTGGCCCCATGCAGAGCGCGCTGCTCCTTCGTCGCCGCGACGAGGCCTGACCCCGGGCTTCCTCGTCGCGGAGGCCGTCCTGCCCGGACACGAGAGCAGCGACAGGAGCGAACGATGAAGAACATGCAGCAGCCGAGCGGGATGCCGGCGCACCGCTACACCCCGTACCACGAGCAGATCCGGGTCGACCTCCCCGACCGGACGTGGCCGACGAAGCGCATCGAGCGCGCGCCCCGCTGGTGCGCCGTCGACCTCCGCGACGGCAACCAGGCGCTCATCGACCCGATGACCCCCGACCGCAAGCTGATGATGTTCCAGCTGCTGGTGCGGATGGGCTACAAGGAGATCGAGGTCGGGTTCCCGTCCGCGAGCCAGCTCGACTTCGACTTCGTGCGCAAGCTCATCGACGAGGACCTCATCCCCGACGACGTCACCATCCAGGTGCTGACGCAGTGCCGCGACCACCTCATCCGCCGCACGTTCGAGTCGATCGACGGCGCCAAGCAGGCGATCGTGCACATCTACAACTCGACGAGCGTGCTGCAGCGCGACGTCGTCTTCCGCTCCGACCGCGAGGGCGTCAAGCAGATCGCCGTCGACGGCGCGAAGCTGTGCCTCGAGCTCGAGGGCATGCTCGAGCGCACGCAGGTCTTCTACGAGTACAGCCCGGAGTCGTACACCGGCACCGAGCTCGACTACGCCGTCGAGGTCTGCAACGCGATCATCGAGACGTTCGACGCGCGCCCCGAGCGCCCGGTCATCATCAACCTGCCCGCGACCGTCGAGATGGCGACGCCCAACGTCTACGCCGACTCGATCGAGTGGATGCACCGCAACCTCGCGCGCCGCGACTCCGTGATCCTGTCGCTGCACCCGCACAACGACCGCGGCACGGGCATCGCGGCGGCGGAGCTCGGCTACATGGCCGGCGCCGACCGCATCGAAGGCTGCCTGTTCGGCAACGGCGAGCGCACCGGCAACGTCGACCTCGTCGCGCTGGGCCTCAACCTGCTGACGCAGGGCATCGACCCCGAGATCGACTTCTCCGACCTCGACGGCATCCGCCGGGTCGCCGAGCACTGCAACCAGCTCAAGGTGCACGAGCGCAGCCCCTGGGCAGGCGACCTCGTCTACACCGCCTTCTCGGGCTCCCACCAGGACGCCATCAAGAAGGGCTTCGAGCGGATGGCCGAGGATGCGGCCGCGCAGGGCAAGAGCGTCGACGAGATCACCTGGGCCGTGCCCTACCTGCCGATCGACCCGAAGGACGTCGGCCGCAGCTACGAGGCCGTCATCCGGGTGAACTCGCAGTCGGGCAAGGGCGGCGTCGCCTACCTGCTGAAGGCCGACCGCGGGCTCGACCTGCCGCGCCGCCTGCAGATCGAGTTCTCGAACATCGTGCAGGGCCGCACCGACAGCGAGGGCGGCGAGGTCACGAGCGACGCGATCTGGACGATCTTCAGCGACGAGTACTTGCCCAACCCGTCGCGCGAGGCGGAGGACCAGTGGGGCCGCTTCGAGCTGCGCGAGGTCGGCTCGTCGTCGTCGCTCGGCGGCGAGACGCGCCTGACGGTCGTGCTGCGCGACGAGCAGACGCTGCGCGACGTCGAGTCGGCCGGCAACGGCCCGATCGATGCCCTGCTGTCGCTGCTGCGCGCCGAGGGCGTCGAGGTCTCGCTCATCGACTACGTCGAGCACACGCTCGCCGAGGGCCAGGACGCCCAGGCGGCGTCCTACGTCGAGCTCGAGCTCGGCGGGGTGCGCTACTGGGGCGTCGGCATCGACCACTCGTCGACGAACGCGTCGCTGCGGGCGATCGTCTCGGCCGTGAACCGCGGGCTGCGCGCCGCAGGCCCCGTGCAGGCGGAGGAGCGCGCGACCGCCGAGCACGTCTCCGCCTAGTGCCCACGTACCGCGACGAGGGGGTCGTCCTCCGCACCCACCAGCTGGGGGAGGCCGACCGCATCGTCACGCTGCTGACGCGCGAGCACGGCAAGGTCCGTGCCGTCGCCCGCGGCGTGCGGCGCACCTCGTCGCGGTTCGGGGGCCGGCTCGAGCCCTTCATGGTCGCCGACCTGCAGCTCGCGGTCGGCCGCAGCCTCGACATCGTCACGCAGGCGGTGACGCTCGGCAGCTACGCGCCGGTGATCGTCGCCGACTACCGCAGCTACACCGCGGCGGCCGCGATGGTCGAGACGGCCGACCGGCTCACCGACGAGGACGCCTCCCGGCAGCAGTACCTGCTGCTCGTCGGCGCCCTGCGGTCGCTCGCGCGCCAGGAGCACGACCCGTCGCTGACGCTCGACTCCTACCTGCTGCGGGCGCTCTCGGTCGCCGGATGGGCGCCCTCGTTCGGCGACTGCGCCGTCACCGGCGAGCCGGGTCCGCACCGCGCCTTCGTGCCGCGGCTGGGCGGCATGGTCGCCGACCAGGCGGCGCCCCCGGGGTCGCTGCGCATCGACGAGCCGACGCTCGACCTGCTGTCGGCGCTGCTGACGGGGGACTGGGCGCACGCGGAGGCCGCCCACCAGGGTGTCCGTACCCGCGCATCCGGTGCCGTCGCCGCCTACGTGCAGTGGCACCTCGAGCGCGGCCTGCGCAGCCTCGAGCACGTCGATCGCGGCGTGCAGTGAGCGAGCCGCTGCGGCCCGTCGACTGGACGGGCGAGCACCCGCCGGCCTACGAGCCGGGCACCGTGCCCGCGCACGTCGCGATCATCATGGACGGCAACGGCCGCTGGGCGAACCAGCGCGGGCTCACGCGCACGCAGGGCCACGCCGCCGGCGAGGCCGTGCTGCTCGACGTCGTCGCGGGCGCGCTGCAGGCGGGCGTGCAGCACCTGTCGGTCTACGCCTTCTCGACCGAGAACTGGAAGCGCAGCCCCGACGAGGTGCGCTTCCTCATGGGCTTCAACAAGGACGTGCTGCGCCGCCGCCGCGACCAGCTCGACGCCTGGGGCGTGCGCGTGCGCTGGGCCGGGCGCCGGCCGCGGCTCTGGACCTCGGTGATCCGCGAGCTCGAGGAGGCGGAGCGCCGCACGGCCGGCAACTCGACGATGACGCTGCAGATGTGCGTGAACTACGGCGGCACGCACGAGATCGCGGATGCGGTGCGCTCGATCGCCGACGACGTCGCGGCCGGGCGGCTCAAGCCCTCCGGCGTGACCGATCGACTCGTGCGCAGCCGCATGTACAACCCCGACGTGCCGGACGTCGACCTCTACATCCGCTCGTCCGGCGAGCAGCGCATCTCGAACTTCCTCACGCTGCAGGGGGCCTACGCCGAGATGGTGTTCCTCGACCGGCTGTGGCCCGACTTCACGCGCCGCGACCTGTGGCGGGCGCTCGACGTCTACACCGGGCGGGACCGCCGCTTCGGCGGCGCCGTCGACGCGCCCAAGGCGTGATGCGCCGCGCGATCGCCGCCGCGGCGGCCGTGCTGCTCGCAGTGGTCGGATGCGCGCCGGCCGATCCCGAGCCGGCGCCGGCGGGCGCGTTCGACGAGGCTGCCTTCGCCGCGCTCTGGGCCGAGGCCGAGGCGGGCGGGCTCGACTACCAGCTCGGCGGCGCGTACGAGCCGGGCGACGGCGTGACCGTGGTCGTGCGCGACCGCGAGGCGGCGCCCGCGGGCGTCGCGATCGACGTCTGCTACGTGAACGGCTTCCAGACGCAGCCGGGCGAGCTCGACTGGTGGCTCAGCGAGCACCCCGAGCTGCTGCTGCGCGGCGACGACGGCGAGCCGGTGGTCGATCCGGCTTGGCCCGACGAGCGCATCCTCGACACGTCGACGGCCGTCGCGCGCGACGCGGTCGCCGGCGTCGTCGGCGGCTGGATCGACGGCTGCGCCGACGCCGGCTACGAGGCGGTCGAGCTCGACAACCTCGACTCGTGGACGCGCGCCGACGGTCTCGACGCGGAGGGCAACCTGGCGCTCGCGGCGCTGCTGACCGCCCGCGCGCACGAGGCGGGCATCGCGGTGGCGCAGAAGAACGCGCTCGAGGCGGGCGACGCCGGGCCCGCCGCTGGCTTCGACCTCGTGGTCACCGAGGAGTGCGCGCGCTTCGACGAGTGCGACGACTACGGCGCGCTCTACGAGCGCCACCTCGCGGTCGAGTACGAGGGCGAGCTGCCCGAGGGCGGCTTCGCGGCCGTGTGCGAGCGCGCGGACCAGCCGCCGCTCACGGTGCTCCGCGACCTCGACCTCACGACGCCGGACGACCCGGCCCACGTCCTCGAGCGCTGCTGACCGACCTCATCCGCCGAACTTCCCCGAACTCGGGGTTTTCGAGCCGAGAACCCGGAGTTTCGGGAAGCTCGGCGCTCCGCACTCGGCGGCGGGGCCGCGCGTCAGTTGAGCCGGGCGCGCCAGGGGTGGTCGTCGGCGAGGCGCTCGGCGAGCCACGCGCGCGCGTCGGCGTCGAGCGAGGGCAGCGCCTCGTCGAGCCACGCGACGTCGACGTGCTCCGCAGCCGCGTAGGCCAGCACGATCTGCGGCTTCGCGAAGCGGATGCCGTCGACCGTCACGAGCGCATCGTCCAGCGGCATCGTCACGGCCGTGTCGCGGCGGAACCGCCACGACTCGCTGTCGCTCGGGTCGAGGAGCACCTCGTACTCCCACTGGCCGTAGGCGCTGTGGCGCAGCCAGATGCTCGTCGTGCCGATCGGCAGCACGTCGGAGTCGTGGGGGAGCAGCGGCTTGAGCGCGCCCTGGAACGTGGACCACAGCTGCCACTTGCCGCCGAGCCAGCCGCGCAGGAGGCTGAGCTCGCTGCGGGGGATGACGATGTCGAGGTCGCCGTGCTCGCGCCGGCGGCCGGTCGCGACGTCGATCGCCCAGCTGCCGCCGATCCACCACGCACCGGAGTAGCCGTCGAGCAGCTCGGCTGCATCGCTGGGCCAGCGCTCCGCCCAAGCCCCGTAGAGCTCCCGCCGCTCCTCGCTCCGCATCAAGCCTCCTCGCACGCGATCGGGGCGCTGACGCCCCGAGGGATGAGCCTATCCCAGCGCCGTCTCGCCCCACGTGCACACCGGCGCCGGCGTGCGCCGCGATCGCGCCCCGCGCTCGGTAGAATCGAGGTTCACGTGCCGCGCGCGCGGCTCGGGCTGACCGGCCCGGGCGGTCGGCGCGCGACCGATCTCAAGGAGCCCCCGTGGTGCAGAACCGTCTCGACGCCGTCATCAACCTCGCGAAGCGACGCGGCTTCGTGTTCCAGGCGGGCGAGATCTACGGCGGATCCCGGTCGGCGTGGGACTACGGGCCCCTCGGCGTGGCGCTCAAGGAGAACATCAAGCGCCAGTGGTGGAAGACGTTCGTGCAGGGCCGCGACGACATGGTCGGCCTCGACTCGTCGATCATCCTGCCCTCGGCCGTGTGGCAGGCGTCCGGTCACGTCGCGACCTTCACCGACCCGCTCGTCGAGTGCCTGCAGTGCCACAAGCGGCACCGCCAGGACCACCTCGAGGAGGCGTTCGAGGCCAAGAAGGGCCGCGCCGCCGCCTCGATGGAGGAGATCACCTGCCCCGACTGCGGCACGACCGGCAAGTGGACCGAGCCGCAGATGTTCTCGGGCCTCATGAAGACCTACCTCGGCCCGGTCGACAACGAGGCCGGCCAGCACTACCTGCGCCCCGAGACCGCGCAGGGCATCTTCGTCAACTTCTCCAACGTCCTCACGGTCTCGCGCAAGAAGCCGCCATTCGGCATCGGCCAGGTCGGCAAGGCGTTCCGCAACGAGATCACGCCCGGCAACTTCATCTTCCGCACGCGCGAGTTCGAGCAGATGGAGATCGAGTTCTTCACCGCGCCCGACGACGCCCCCGAGTGGTTCGACCGCTGGGTCGAGGCGTGCTGGTCGTGGTTCGTCGACCTCGGCGTCGACCCGGCCAACATGCGCCGCTTCGAGGTGCCCGAGGACGAGCGCGCGCACTACTCGGCCGGCACGATCGACGTCGAGTACCGCTTCGGCTTCCAGGGATCCGAGTGGGGCGAGCTCATGGGCATCGCGAACCGCACCGACTTCGACCTCTCGTCGCACTCGAAGGCGTCCGGCAAGGACCTCGTCTACTTCGACCAGGCCACGGGCGAGCGCTACACGCCCTTCGTCATCGAGCCGTCGTTCGGCCTCACCCGCAGCCTGATGGCGTTCCTCGTCGACGCGTACGCCGAGGAGGAGGTGCCGAACGCGAAGGGCGGCACCGACACCCGCACCGTGCTGCGCCTCGACCCGCGCCTCGCGCCCGTCAAGGTCGCCGTGCTGCCGCTGTCGCGCAACGAGCAGCTCTCGCCGCTCGCCCGCGAGATCGCCGGCCGTCTGCGCAGCCTCTGGGCGATCGACTTCGACGACGCCGGCGCGATCGGCCGCCGCTACCGCCGCCAGGACGAGGTGGGCACGCCGTTCTGCGTCACGATCGACTTCGACTCGCTCGAGGACGGCGCCGTGACCGTGCGCGAGCGCGACTCGATGGCGCAGACCCGCGTCAAGGTCGACGAGCTCGAGGCGCACCTCGCGCAGGGGCTCATCGGGGCGTGAGCACTCCAGTGCGCACCACGCCGGCGCTGTCGATCGGGCCCATCGCCCTCGACGCTCCGGTCGTGCTCGCGCCCATGGCCGGCATCACGAACACCGCCTTCCGGCGGCTGTGCCGCGAGTTCGGCGCCGGCCTGTACGTGAGCGAGATGATCACCTCCCGCGCGCTCGTCGAGCGCACGCCCGAGACGATGCGGCTCATCAGCCACCACGAGTCGGAGTCGCTGCGCTCGGTGCAGCTGTACGGCGTCGACCCGCGCACGATCGAGCAGGCCGTCGGCATCCTCGTCGACGAGGACCGCGCCGACCACATCGACCTCAACTTCGGCTGCCCGGTGCCGAAGGTCACCCGCCGCGGCGGCGGCAGCGCCCTGCCCTGGAAGCGCGACCTGTTCGCCGCGATCGTGACCCGCGCGGTCGAGCGGGCCGGCGAGATCCCCGTGACGGTGAAGATGCGCAAGGGCATCGACGACGACCACCTGACGTTCCTGGATGCGGGCCGCATCGCCGAGGACGCGGGCGTCGCGGCCGTCGCGCTGCACGGCCGCACCGCCGCGCAGCACTACTCCGGCACCGCCGACTGGACGGCGATCGCGAAGCTCAAGGAGGCCGTCACCTCGGTGCCGGTGCTCGGCAACGGCGACATCTGGCAGGCGGAGGACGCCGTGCGGATGATGCGCGAGACCGGCGTCGACGGCGTCGTCGTCGGTCGCGGCTGCCTCGGCCGACCGTGGCTGTTCGGCGACCTGGCGGCCGCCTTCTCGGGCAGCGACGCGCGCCACCGGCCGACGCTCGGCCAGGTCGCCGACGCCTTCCGCCGGCACGCCGAGCTGCTCGTCGAGTTCTTCGACGAGGAGGATCGCGCCTGCCGCGACATCCGCAAGCACGTCGCCTGGTACTTCAAGGGGTACCCGGTCGGCGGCGACGCCCGTCGCGCGCTCGCCGGCGTCGAGTCGCTCGCGCAGCTCGACGACCTGCTCGGCGCGCTCGACCACTCCGTGCCGTACGTCGCCGAGGGCATCGAGGGGCAGCGCGGCCGCGCCGGCAGCCCGCGGAAGCCCGCGCTGCCCGACGGCTGGCTCGACAGCCCCGAGCTGACCCCGGCGCAGCGCGCCGCGCTCATCGAGGACGAGAGCGACACCCGTGGCGGCTGAGCGCGGGACCGGCATCGGGGCGTACAGCGCGCACGACGCCGAGCGACGGCTGCCCGAGACGCACGCCTCCGCCCGCACCGACTTCGCCCGCGACCGCGCGCGGCTGCTGCACTCGAGCGCGTTCCGCAGGCTCGGGCAGAAGACGCAGGTGCTCTCGCCCACCATGGGCTTCGACGACTCCCGCACGCGGCTGACGCACTCGCTCGAGGTCGCGCAGATCGGGCGCGAGCTCGCGGGCGAGCTGCGCCTCGACCCGGACGTCGTCGACACCGCGTGCCTCGCGCACGACATCGGGCATCCGCCGTTCGGCCACAACGGCGAGCGCGGCCTCAACGAGTGGGCGCTGTCGATCGGCGGCTTCGAGGGCAACGCGCAGACGCTCCGCGTCATCACGCGGCTCGAGCCGAAGGTCATCCGCGACCAGCCGTATGGGCTCAACCTCACGCGTGCCTCCGTCGACGCCGCGTGCAAGTACCCGTGGCCGGCCGGTGACGTGCACGACGCGTCGGGCCGCATCAAGTTCGGCTTCTACGAGTCCGACCGAGCGGCGTTCGAGTGGATGCGCGAGGGCGCGCCCGATGGACGCCCGAGCGTCGAGGCGCAGGTCATGGACCTCGCCGACGACATCGCCTACTCGGTGCACGACTTCGAGGACGCGGTCGTGGGCGGCTACGTCGACGTCGCGAAGCTGCAGAGCCGCGTCGGCCACGACGAGCTCGTCTCGACGATGCTCACGTGGGTGGGTCCGGAGTTTACGCGCGACGAGCTGCTCGCCGCCTTCGACCGGCTCGACGACCTCGACACCTGGCTGCGCTCCTTCGACGGCTCCCGCGCCGACCACGCGCGGCTCAAGAACCTCACGTCGAAGCTCATCGGCCGCTTCGCGAACGCGGCGAGCCGGCTGACGCGCGAGACGCACGAGGGGCCGCTCGCGCGCTTCGGCGCCACCGTCGAGGTGCCGCGAGAGGTGCGCGCCGAGATCGCGGTGCTCAAGGGCACGGCGGCGAGCTTCATCCTGGCCGAGCGCCGGCAGCCGATCTACGCGAGCCAGCGGCGCATCCTGCAGGAGCTGTGCGACGCGCTCGTGCGCATCGGGCCGGAGGCGCTCGACCGGGCCTACGCCGATGACTGGGCGCAGGCGCCCGACGACGCCGCGCGCGCCCGCGTGGTCGTCGACCAGGTGTCGAGCCTCACCGACCGCGGCGCGTTCGCGTGGCACGAGCGCCACGTCGGGGACTGAGGGCGACCATGGCGGGGCGGATCCGGCGCGAGGACATCGACGAGCTGCGCGCTCGCATCTCGATCGTCGACGTCGTCGGCGCCCACGTCACGCTGAAGACGGCGGGCGTCGGCAGCATGAAGGGGCTCTGCCCGTTCCACGACGAGCGCTCCCCGTCGTTCCACGTGCGGCCGGCCGTCGGCCGCTACCACTGCTTCGGCTGCGGCGAGGACGGCGACGTCTTCCAGTTCGCGATGGCGATGGACCACACGTCGTTCGCCGAGACGGTCGAGCGCTTCGCCGCACAGGCCGGCTTCACGCTCCACTACGAGGACGGCAAGCCGCAGGAGGAGACGAGCGGCCGGCTGCGCCTGCTCGAGGCGAGCCGCGCTGCCGAGGCGTACTTCCGCGAGCAGCTCGTGACGCCCGCCGCTGCGCTGGGGCAGCGGTTCCTGGGGGAGCGGGGCTTCGACCTCGCGGCGGCTGAGCGCTTCGGCGTGGGCTTCGCCCCCGCCTCCTTCGACGCGCTGGGACGGCACCTCAAGGGCCGCGGCTTCACCGAGGCCGAGCTGCTCGGCGCAGGGCTCCTGAGCGAGGGCCAGCGCGGCAGCTACGACCGCTTCCGCGGCCGCCTCATCTGGCCCATCCGCGACGTCGCCGGGGCGACCGTCGGATTCGGCGCGCGTCGCCTGTCGGACGACGACAAGGGCCCGAAGTACCTGAACTCGCCCGAGACGCCCATCTTCCGCAAGAGCCAGGTGCTCTACGGGCTCGACCTCGCGAAGCGCGACATCGCCCGCGGGCACGAGGCGGTCGTGGTCGAGGGCTACACGGATGTCATGGCGTGCCACCTCGCGGGCGTCACGACCGCGGTCGCGACGTGCGGCACGTCGTTCGGCGTCGACCACATCAAGGTGCTCCGGCGCGTGCTCGGCGACGTGTCGACGACCGACACGCGCTCGCTCGGCCGCGTCGTCTTCACCTTCGACCCGGATGAGGCGGGCCAGCAGGCGGCGGCCCGCACGTTCGCAGAGGAGCAGCGCTTCGCCGCGCAGACGTTCGTCGCGGTGCCGCCCGGCGGCCTCGACCCGTGCGACCTGCGGCTCGAGCGGGGCGACGACGCCGTGCGACGGCTCGTGCAGCAGCCGCGGCCGCTGTTCGAGTTCATGCTGCGCCGGATCGTCGCGCAGCACGACCTCGAGACCGTCGAGGGCCGTGTCGCCGCGATGCGCCGCGCAGCGCCCGTGCTGCAGTCGATCCGCGACCGCGCGCTCGCCGATGGCTACACGCGCACGGTCGCCGGATGGCTCGGCGTCTCGCCCGACGAGGTGCGCTCGGCGGTGCGGCAGGCCGGGCCGCGCCCGGCGGCCGCCGCGGAGGGTGCCGCCGCCGCGCATCCGCCCGCCGACGTCGCGCTGCGCCAGCTCGAGCGCGACCCGGCATCGCGGCTCGAGCGCGACGCCATCTCGGCGCTGCTGCAGCAGCCCGCGGTGCTGGGCCGCGACCTCGCCGTGCGCGGCGCCACCGCCTACATCGCGAACCCGTCCCTCGCGGTCGTGCGCGACGGCGTGCTCGCCTCGCTCGACGCGATCGAGGCGACCGACTTCTCCGAGCGCGTCGCCGAGGCGGTGCCGGCCGAGATCGTGCCGCTCGTGCGCACCCTCGCGATGGCGCCCATCCCGCAGTCGACGAACGAGGGCGTCAAGGCGTACGTGCGCGGCATCGTCGGCTCGCTCGTCGACCGCGACATCCTGCGCCGCAAGGCCGAGCTGCTCGGCAGCCTGCAGCGCATGGGCGGTGCCGACCCGGAGGGATCGAAGCGCCTGCAGGAGCAGCTGCTCGAGCTCGAGCGCGAGCGGCGGTCGCTGCGCTCGGAGTGACCGCCGCCTGTGCTCAGCTAGTGCTCTGCCGCTATGGGACCAGGAAGTTGATCTGGAAGTGCTCGGCGATGATGTCGTCGATGTGGTCGATGCCGCCGGCCGCGCCGCCGCAGGTCGCGCGGATCGAGCTTGTCGACTGGCTCGACTGGAAGTTGCGGGCGAAGTACGCCTCGGCGTCGCCGGTCGCCTCGTCCTCGGTGTAGATCGAGAGGAAGGCGACCGTGACGCCCTGCGTCGAGGGGCTCAGGTCGAGCGTGTCGGGGTCCCAGTCGTCGGTCGTCGTGCCGGAGAGGGCGGCGAGGGTCGCCTCCGAGCTCGCGTACTCGTCGGTGTCCGCGCTGTCCTGCGCACCCTGGTAGGCCCAGATGTCGCAGCCGGTCGCGGTCTCGACGACGTGGATCGTCGGGCCGACCGGGAAGTCGGAGTCGCCCTGCACCGCGAAGGCGTCGTCGACGATGATGCTCGTCTCCCAGCCGGCGAGCGTGCCGGGCTCGAGCTCGGTGCCGAAGTCGACGTACTCCGGGAGGTCGCCGCTGCCCGCTTCGGGCGTCGGCTCGACGTCCTCCGTCTCGCTCGGCTCGGGCACCGCCTGGCTCTCGGTCGGCGCGGGCGGCGGCGGGAGAGTCGGCACGGGCGGGGGCAGCACGATGCAGCCCGAGAGGGTGAGCGCGGCGCCGGCGGCGACGACGAAGAGCGGCAGGCGGAAGCGGGACGAGGGCATGGATGCTCCAGGGCGTGCAGGCGGCAGTGGTGCTCGAACGCTAGCGCGGAACCGCGGCGTGCGACCGGTGGCCGCGCGGGATGCTACGATTGTCGTCGCTGCTGCAGCGATCCTCGATAGCTCAATTGGCAGAGCAGCCGGCTGTTAACCGGCAGGTTGATGGTTCGAGTCCATCTCGGGGAGCGACAAGGCCCCGCCTCACGGCGGGGCCTTTCTCGTGCCCGGAGCGGTGGTCTCGACTCGGGCGGCGCGCAGAGCGCGCCGACCGGCTCGACCCGCAGCTGCTGGTCGAGCCGCACGGCCGCCCCGGCGGCCGCGCGAGTCGAGACCACCCCAGATCGGGGGAGCGTCAGCCCTCCAGGTCGTCCACGCCCGGCAGCCAGCTGAGGCCCTCGACGCCCCACTTGTTGCGCTTGATCGCCTTCTGCACGCCCTTCGTGCCGAACGCATCCAGCCGGTCGGCGTAGAGCACGCCGTCGAGGTGGTCGAACTCGTGCTGCAGGATGCGCGCGAGCCACCCCGATGCCTCGAGCTCGTAGTGCTCGCCGTGCTCGTCCTGCGCGCGGAGGATCGCCCGCTCGGACCGCAGCAGCGCGAAGCGCTCACCGGGGATCGAGAGGCAGCCCTCCTCGTCGTCGTCCTCGGGCACGCCGATCGGCAGCGGCGTGATCCACAGCTCCGGGTTGACCGCGACACCGCGCGTCTGCACCCCGTCCTCATCGGTCCAGTCGTAGACGAACACGCGCTTGCCGATGCCGACCTGCGGTCCGGCGAGGCCGACGCCCGGCGCGGCCTCCATCGTCGCGAACATGTCGGCGACGAGGGTCGCGAGCTCCGCATCGAAGTCGGTGACGGGCTCGGCGACGCGGTGGAGCACCGGCTCCCCGGTGATGCAGATGGGCAGAACAGTCATGTCCTCCAGGCTATCGAGGCCTGCGGCGGTAGGTTCGACACGTGCTGTCCACCTCGCTCGACGACCTCGCGGCGGAGATCTCCCTCACGCCGCTGCAGGCCGTGGGCATCCCGCTCGCGATCGTGGGCGCGGTGTTCCTGTCGGTGGGCACCCAGTTCCAGCATCGCGGGGTCGGCCACTTCCAGGGGGGCGACCAGCGTGGCGCCGCGCTCGGCGGCAAGGCCCTCCTCACGATGCTGCGCGAGCCGGCCTGGGTCGTCGGCACCCTGCTGCTCGGCCTCGCGATCATCTTCCAGCTCGCGGCGCTCGCCTTCGCCCCGCTCATCGTGGTGCAACCGCTCGGCGCTGTCGCCCTCGTCGTCACGGCGCTGCTCAACGCGCGCCTCGCCGGCATCCGGCTCGATCACCGCACCGTCCGCTCGATCGTGCTGTGCCTCATCGGCATCGGCATCTTCGTGTTCATCGCCGCGATCTTCGCGATCGAGCGCCCGATCCGCGACCAGCAGCTGCTCACGGTGCTCGCGCTGCTCGTCGTCGCCCTCGGCGGTCTCGGCGCGCTCTGGTGGTTCTTCCGGTCGCGGGCCAACGCCGTCTTCTACATCGTCGCCGCCGGCGTGCTGTACGGATTCGTCGTGACGCTCTCGAAGGTCGTCATCAACCGCATCATCTCCGGCCAGTTCGAGTGGCTCACGGTCGTCTGCGCCGTCGCCATGCTCGTCGCCGTGCTCGCCGGCAGCTATGCGGTCCAGCTCGCGCACGCCTCGGGCCCGCCCGACCTCGTGATCGCCGGCCTCACCGTCATCGACCCGCTCATCGCCGTGCTCATCGGCGTCACCGTGCTCGGCGAGGCGGCCGCGACGCCGCCGTGGGCGATCATCGTCTACGCGGGCGCCGGTGCGCTCGCCGTCACCGGGGTCTTCCAGCTCGCCCGGCACCACCCCCAGATCCGGATGCCCGGTGCGGCATCGGAGGAGGACGAATGACCGACCGACCGCTGCGCATCCTCATCGCGACCGACACCTTCGCGCCCGACGTCAACGGCGCCGCGAAGTTCACCACCCGGCTCGCCGCGCGACTCTCGAAGCGGGGCCACGAGGTGCACGTCGTCGCGTCGGCGCTCGGCCGCGGCAAGCAGGGCACGCACATCGAGGAGCACGAGGGCCAGCGCTTCACGGTGCACCGCCTGCGCTCGATGCTCTACCCGGGCCACGAGTGGCTGCGCTTCGCGGAGCCGTGGCGGATCTGGCAGAACGCCGCCTCGCTGCTCGATGCGCTCCGGCCCGACGTCGTGCACTTCCAGTCGCACCTCGTGCTCGGACGCGCGTTCTCGACCGAGGCGAAGAAGCGCGGCATCCGCGTCGTCGGCACCAACCACCTGATGTTCGAGAACCTCATGGACCACTCGAACATCCCGCGCGCGATGCACGGCAAGGCGGTGGACTTCGCCTGGCATGACGCCGCCACCGTGTTCGGCCGCTGCGACGTCGTGACGACGCCGACGCGACGCAGCGCCGACTACCTCGAGCGCAAGACCGGCATCACCGGCGTGCACGCGATCTCGTGCGGGCTGCCCGGTGACGAGTACCTGCCCAACCCGGAGCGCCAGCGCGGACGGATCGTCTTCGTCGGCCGCGTCACGAGCGAGAAGCGGCTCGAGACGCTCGTGCGAGCTGTCTCGCAGCTGCCGGCGGACCTCGAGTGGCACCTCGACATCGTCGGCGGCGGCGACCTCATCGACGAGCTGGGTGCGCTCGCGCGCGATCTTCGCGTCGCCGACCGCGTCACGCTCACCGGCTTCGTGAGCGACGACGAGCTGCGGGAGCGCCTGCGCTCCGCGGAGGTCTTCGCGATGCCGTCGACGGCTGAGCTGCAGTCGATCGCGACGATGGAGGCGATGGCGACCGGGCTGCCGGTCGTGGCGGCGGATGCGATGGCCCTGCCGCACCTCGTGCGCGACGGCGCGAACGGCTGGCTCTTCCGGCCGGACGACGCGACCGACCTCTCGGAGAAGCTCGAGCGCATCCTCCGGCTCGACGACGACGAGTACCGCACGTTCCAGCAGCACAGCCTCGACATGGTCGCGCCGCACGACATCGAGCGGACGATCACCGCGTACGAGCGGCTCTACCGCGGCGAGGAGATCCGCGACCCGGAGACCCGGGTCGAGCTGCACGGCTAGGCTCGATCTCCGGGCCGGAAGGCCTCGGGGCGGTAGCTCAGCTGGTCAGAGCAGGGGACTCATAATCCCTCGGTCACGGGTTCAAGTCCCGTCCGCCCTACGAGAAAGCCCCGGCAAAGGCACTCTTGGTGATGCAACAGCGTTAGGAGGTGGTCAGGTTTCCACTGATGACGCCGGTCTTGGTTGCCTAAGCACCGATTTTTGCCTGTTTTCGTCGCCGTTTCTCACCGCAGTGGCGCGCATATCGCCTCGCGCTCCCTTCGGAGCCCGTTGATCGGACGAAATGGCGTTACTGGTCAATTTCAGGTCAACGGCGGTCGTCGCTGTTCGGGGTACCGTCGTGCGAGCGGCGCGATGACGTGCCTGCGCTTCGGCAGGAACCGATGCAACGAGGAGCCGGTCCGTGGAGACGACCGAAGCGGTGACCTTGGTCAGTAGCGTTCTGGGGGTTGAGCCCACGAGAAGAACCCGCACTGGCAAGGCGTAGGTAGCCGCGCCTTGGCCAAAGGCGCGGAGACGCCCTCACAAGCGACTCTCTACGCGCTGCCGCATGGCGACGAGTCGGTGAAGCCCCGGGTTCGGGTCCGATCGGGAGCGTCACTGGCACGCCCTAAGGTTTGAGCAGGAGGTACGTATGCCGCAGAAGACTGATGTCAACCTCGATTCACTGCTCGGTGATGTGGATCGCACCACGCGAGATGAGTTCGCTTCGAAGCCGGAGGTTGAGAAGTGGGATGATGACTTCGATGTGAGTGACCTTCCCATCACTGCCAGGAAGTGGGTTCAAGTTCCTGATGTCGTGGCGGTGGTCGCGGACTTGAAGAATTCGACGCACTTGGGGACGGGCAAACACGGCGCCTCGACGGCAAGCATCTACGAGGCCGCTACGGGCGGCACCGTCGCCATCTACAACCGTTTTGGGGCAGACTTCATAGCTATCCAGGGTGATGGTGCGTTCGCGCTGTTCTGGGGAGAGGGTAGATTTGAGCGCGCCATCTGCGCGGGCGTTACGGTCAAGACCTTCAGCGCTCGTCACCTGGTGCCCCGCCTCCAGGGGAAGTGGAGGACACATGCGGAGGAGTACCCCACCGGCTTCAAGGTTGGGATCGCCTCTGGTCGCGTGCTGGTCAAGCGCATCGGCACTCCTCGCAATCTCTCGCAGCAGGAGCCGGTCTGGGCTGGCACGCCGGTGAACTTTGCCACGAAAGCGGCTCAGCAGGCCGAACGGCACCAGTTGATCGTCACGGGCTCTGTTTGGGACCGCATAGTAAACAACGACTATCTGGCGATCACGTGCCCCTGTAACGGTTCGAGTGCGAACCTTTGGAGGGACGTCACCGTCGATAAGATCCCCGAGGCCAATCCCGAGCGCTTCGGTCGGATGGTGGAGCAGGCCTGGTGTGAGACGCACGGCGACGAGTACGTGACCGCCGTCCTGGGAGGTGAGCGGAAGCGCGACGAGGTTGAAGAGGCCAGGGCGTCGCTGCAAAGGCGGATGTTCGAGAACGCGCTGAGCGTGACAGCCAGCCGCAAGCGCGAGCAGTACCGCAACCGACGCCAGGGTCTGGGATGAGCCTCGTCCCCTTCATCCGTTGGCTGAAGCTCAGGAGAGTAACCGGGAGGCGGAAGGCGGAACCGCGGCCTGCGTTGCCGTCAGCCCCTGAGCCCGATCATGCTTGGAACCTATTGAGCTCGATCAACGAATGGATACGCCACGCGGACGCGAAGGCAGCCGTCACACTGGCATTCGTCGGGGCACTAGGGACGATGGTCTTCGATCTAACGCGTGACGCGAGCGCGCGTTCGCTGGTGTTCGACGTGACGGCGGTTGCCGCGTGCGTTTTTCTCGTGATGGCGGCCTGGTTCTGCGGCTGCACTCTGAACCCCCGCTTGCGCACTGGAGAAGAGGACCCCGGGCAAGTCAACCGGCTCTTCTTCGCCAGCATCGCCAAACACTTCGAGGGGGACCGCGCGAAATACGCGGTGGCTCTTGCTGCGCTTACATCGGACTCTGGCGATCTCCTTAGGGAGCTTGCGGACCAGATCCATGCGAACGCGCGCATCGCGACCGTAAAGACCGGCTTTGCAAAACGCGCCATCTGGTCGGCCTTATGCGCCGGCGCTTCCGTCGGTGCGCTCGCTCTCATCATCGGTATCGCCAGCTTCTAGGCCGGGACGAGCCTCGACAAACTTCACGCTCGGCATATCGGAGGTCGGGGAACCGATGACTGGTCGCACGGGGATCACGTCGCGCAAGCGCTGGTGGTCGGGGTTCGGCAAGCGCAAGGCGCGAGGGAGGGGCAAGAAGGGCGGCCCGCCCGTCCACGACGATCCGGTGCAGCGCGAGTTCGTCGCCGATGTCCCGAACCGGCTCTGGCTGACCGACATCACCGAGCACCGCACCGTCGAGGGCAGGCTTTGCCTCTGCGCGTTCAAGGACGTGTTCAGCAGCGAAATCGTCGGCTACTGAATCGACACGCGGATGAAGTCACCGCTGGCGTTCAACGCTATCAACAACGCAGCCGCGCTACGCGGCGGGGTTGGCGGTTGCATACAGCGACCGAGACAGCCAGTTCCTCTCGCGGGTAGCGATAGCGGCGCTTGCCCGTCACCGCATGGACGGATCGATGGGGAGGGTCGGCGCGGCCGGCGACGAACGCCGCGATGGAGTCGTTCTTCTTACTGCTACAGAAGAACGTCCTCAACCGGCACGCATGGGTCACCCGGGAAGACCTGCGCACCGCAATGCTCACCCGGATCGAGTGGACCTACCACCGACGCCGCCGACGACCGGGCCTGGGCCGCTTGACGCCCGTCGAAATCGAGACCCATCATGACTAAAAGCCTGGCCCTCGCGGCCTAATCGAAACTGTCACCAAGTCGTGCAGCAGGCTCCTCGTGGACGACGTATTCTAGTTTGCCGAAGGAACCGATGCCCAATGGAATAGGCGCGCGCCGTCGATTTTGCGTTCCTTCGCCCGGAGCGAGATAGTTCCGCAGTCCTCCCAACCCTGTGCGATGATCTCCGAAAGCGCGGCCTCAAGTGCATCCGCATCAATAACATCGCTGAAAGCCGAGGACAGCACGAGCACGTGCTGGGGACCATCCAACTCCCCAGACTGGATAAGCTCGGCGACGTGAATATTAAGGCCCTGCTCAAGTCGCGCGGTGTCGACAACCGCAGTGCCATTGAATGCTGGCGAAAACGAACTGATGCCATTGATTCGTCCCCACTCATACTCGCCATAATTCAGCGCGATTCGCGAACCTAGCCGAGAGTCATTGCTAGCGTTGGCTAGCTTCGTGTTGATCTCCTCGACGAGTCTCACGGTCGTTGTCCACTGACTGATCACGTTAAGCAGCGTCTCCGCTGGCAGCATCCCTTCCCCAGTCGGGTAGCCTGCAACGAATCCATCGCCGGCAGTCTGAACCTGGGTTGTACCGGTCGCCGTGAGAGCCGTCTCGAGGGCAGCGAGCACCAGTGCCTGGTAGCGCCTTCGTTCGCTATTGGCTTCGGCCAAGATACCGTGATACTTCGAGGTAAGCACACGACCATAGCCCGCGATATCGGCAACTGCGACTATACCCGTTTGCTCGAGTCGCGTCGCTTCGTCCTCGACGTTGATTGCGCGCCTGCGGATCTCGCCTACGCGAACGCGGTCGCGCAAGATATATCCGAGACCGCTGATCAAGGGTTTGCCAAGGAAGTAGAGCGAAAGAATCCCTGTACCGTTCACATCTGGTCGCTCGCTTATCAGCTCCGCCTTCGCATCCCCGTCCAGCGGTAAGAGAACAAAACCGTGACGCCCCTCTCGATCGACTAAGTTTGCTTCGCTACGCTCTCTTAGATCCTCGAGCGCAAACCTTACGGTGCAGAATGCGTTTGTCTTCGTTGGCTGGTTGATCGACGGCTTGAGTTCAATCAGCAGGTCCTCAGCGACGCGTCCGATAACGGCACCTCGCAGTCCGAACGACTCAGCGAGCAATGTTACGTCTTCGAGCATCCTTTCCGCATGGTCGCGAACATACCGGTGAAAGTGAGCGACAATCTCGTCGACATTCTGGGGGGCTTCGTACTTCTGGTTCACGTGATACTGGAGATTTGGAGGGGCCCAATAGCCTTCGTGGCGCAAAGTCGACGGATACGAGTGGAGCCGGAGCGCGAGACTCGTTCCGCGCCCGTCGGTGACGGAGAGTTCGAGAGAGGCCACCACGTAGAGATGAGAGATCGGCACACCCTCAGGAAGGACGTGGTCGGCATCCGCGATTCGCTCGTAGAAGGGCACGAGGTCCTTGATACCACGGCTGCGCCGCTTGCCTCGCCCTCGAAGTCAGCACCCGTCCGCGAACGCCCTTCACCGTAGTGGATGCGACGATCGCCGAGGAAAGAGGATTGCGACCGATTGACCATGACACGTGCCTTTGCCAATCTGCCTTCGCCAATCTGTCCCCACGCGGCTGGAAGGTCGAGGTCCGCGCAAGTCGGCGCGGGGCCAACGACGCACCTCTTCCACATCAGGGAGGCGTACTGGATGGCGGTGGCGCGGAGGCGGATGAGTGCTTGGGACGTCTGCCCGTACCTGCTGCGGCATGTCGCGGAGGCTGACAGTCAACGGTCGCTCCGAACGCACCTGACCGCGAACACTCGGAAGGCCGTGCGGAAGCGGTTCTCGGCATCGCCGGTGGCAGAGATCGGGGCAAGCTCACGTGTATCCGAGCCTTCGCTCCAGTTGCTGCTCGGTATGGGTTGCGATCCCGCACCGGGTCGCCACTCAATCGGCCCAGTGCCGCACTGCGGCACGGGGTCAACTGCGCCGGTAGCGCACTCGCCCGCCCGGTTCCTCGGCACGTCGGCCGTGGAGTGCAGGACCACCCTTGCGCCGAATGCGATGTTACAGCCGCGTGGCGACAACGTGTTCAGCTCAGAGCGCCGGCGCATGGATGATGATGCATGTGTGTGGGATGCAAGAGGGGCCAGCACCGCGGAGCACCCGCCGCTGGCGTTACCCGGGCTAGTAGCCAGCGTCGTCGGATGCAAGCACTGATTCCCGGAGCCGGCGCGCGGCCGCCTTCGTTGGGGCTCGGCACGCTAGCGCTGGCGGGCGCCTATGGCCCCGTGGGCGATGCCGACGCGCTCGCGGTTGTGAGTAGAGCGATCGAGCTCGGCGTGTCGCTCATCGATACAGCCGATGTCTACGGTGACGGAGACGGGGAGTCAATCGTCGGGCGCGCGATCGCCGGTCGGGACCACGAGGTGACCGTTGCGACCAAGGTGGGTCTCGTTGATGGAGGGCGCGGAGGCGTTCGGAACGATCGCAGTTACCTGCGTGCTGCAGTAGGAGCCAGCCTCTTGCGTCTCGGCGTCGAAAGGATCGACCTGCTCTTTCTGCACCGCGTCGACCCGGTGGTGCCGATCGAGGAGACGATGGAGGTCCTCGCCGAGTTGGTTCGGGAGGGAATGGTCGCGAGCCTCGGGCTCAGCGAGGTTACTGCGACCGAACTCGAGCGTGCCTCGACCGTGCATCCGATCGCGGCCGTGCAATCCGAATGGTCCGTGTGGAGCAGAGATGTAGAGCGTTGGGTTGTACCTGCGTGCGCCCGCGCCGGCGTCACCTTCATCGCCTCCGCACCGCTTGGCCGTGGCTTCCTTGCGGGACGAACGACGGCACCGCAAGGCGGCGACGGCCGCGGTCGCGTGCCTCGCCTGTCCGACGATCACCGAACGTCGAATCTAGCTGTTGCTCTGGAACTCTCCAAGCTCGCCCATCGAGAGGGGCTGACCCCGGCACAACTTGCTCTCGTATGGCTGCACCACGCAGGGGACGAGTTCGGCGTCCGAGTACTGCCGATTCCTGGCGCGCGTTCGATCGCACAGCTCGAAGAGAACCTCATCTCGATCGAGCGGCGTGCGTCGGCCGAAACGTTGATAGTTCTCGATGGCCTCGCCGGGCGGGTCTCGGGTGCGAGAGGGAACGCTCGTTGGCTCTCGTTCGGACGGGAGTAAATCACCCGAGCTCGGCAATCAGGCTTCCGATCTGAACCGTCGCGATACCGGCGGTGCGGGCGCTCCGCGCGGCGTCCGAGGGGCGGCACACCATCGGCTCGTCGTGGAGATTGAATGATGTGTTGATTGCCAAGCGCTGGCCGGTGAGGCGCTCGAGCTCGTCCAGGATCGACATCGCTGCCTCATCATCTTCGAGCAACTGCGGGCGGGCGGTTCCATCCGCGTGGACGATGGCTGGATACCGACCACGAGTCTCGGCCGTGCAGAGGATCGCGGTGGTCATCGTCCGCAGCGGAGCCGCGAGTGCGGGTGCGTCGGCGAAGAGATCCGCCGCGTCGCGGGCGCGGGCCATTGGCGCGAACGGCATGAGCGCCGAACGGCGGAGCATCCGGTTGAGCGTCGCCGGCATTTGAGGGTCGTTTGCCGGGGCCAGGATGCTGCGATTGCCGAGGGCGCGCGGGCCGTACTCCGCACGGCCGACAAATCGTGCAACGACCTCGCCGCGCGCAAGGGCGGCGCCCAGCACTAGTTCCGGGGCCGAAGACGGGCGGGTGACGCGATAGCCTTGCCGCTCGAAGGCATCAGCGCAATCCCGATCCGAGTAGGCCGGCCCGAGTCCCAGGTCGAGAAGCGCCGCTGGGCGCGCCCCTTCGACTGAGGACGTCACTGCAGCCGCACCGAGGGCGATGCCTGCGTCGGTCATGGCAGGATGCACGTGCAGCCGCTCCGCCGCATCAAGTTCGGCGAGCCTGCGGTTAAGGCTGACGTTGGCGAAGACCCCACCCGCGACTACGAGGGTCCGTAGCCCGGTCTGAGCGAGATGCCAACTGACGAACTCGGCGACGAGATGCTCCAGGAAACTCTGTACTGTCGCGGCGGCGTCGACCGTGCGAGTGTCGCCGATGACCTCCCGCACGAGATCGTTGTGCAGGTCGGGGCGGCGGTCGGGGTAGGGGCCGACGATGAGGCCCTCGCTAAGCCGCCCACGGATCGCACCCGTATGCGCGTCGAGCTGGAACCGGCTCTCTAGCCATGCGCGGATGCGGCGATCGACGGACCCGGATGCCGCCATTGCCTGCAGTTTTCCTTCGTCGCGCTGCGGGCGCAACCCGCATGCGACGGTAAATGCCGAGTAAAGATGGCCGAGCGAATCCTCGGTCGGCAACTCAAGCGTGCGCACGATGGAGCCTCCGTCTCCTACCGAGACCGAGCCCGAGAGGTCGTCGCCTTTGCCGTCAAGAGTGACTACGAGCGCTGGAGCCGATCCCGACAGCAGGTAGGCACCGCCCGCGTGGGCCGCGTGATGGTCGACGAAAGACACCGGGATGGCCGGCCCAATCCCCGCTTCCGCGATGACGGCCCGAAGGGTGTCCACGCGGCGGCGCTGCGTCGCCGAAGGGAGCTCGCGCAGTTCGGACGCACTCATGCCCAGTTCTGCGGCACGAGCGAGTCGCTGGCGTTCGCCGGCGGCGACGCGAGCGTCGAAGTTGGCCATTGCGCGGTGCGCCAGATCGTCTGGATGCGCGAGGCCGAAGGCGATTCGCGTGACAGGCTCGTCCGAGGCTGCGAGGCAGAACGCGACGCTTTCTTGGGGCGGGGCGTCATGGCCGGGTCGGGCGTCATGGTTCTTTATTCGAGAGAATCGCTCCTCCTCCACAGCGGCGACGACGCGGCCGTCCGAGGAGACGACTGCGGCACTGGCGTTGTGGCCGTCGTAGACGCCGAGAACGCTCAACCCGGCTCGCCGCCGAGCTTGACGCGGACCAGACGGCGTTCGAGATGCTGCTCGATGCTCGGCCCGCGGTGCAGATTCGCGCGATTGTCGAAGATGAGCAGCCGGCCGGGCTCGACCACGGCTTGCACGGGCGACATCGCGTCGATCGTGCGGCGAAAGAGGTCCACCGCATCCTGGAGCTCCTCTGCGAGGGTGCCCTGCAGGTCGGCCAGAACCGACCCGACCCACCGCGGCGGGTCTAAGGAGAGGATCGGGGCACTGAACTGGCGCCGTTCGGGAAAATTGCGTCGCCACGGTACAGGTGTAGAGCGCAACGTGTGCAGCGCCGCGGGATACTCGGCCATCGCATCGTCGACCTTGGAGATGGGGAGAAGCTCCGTTGCCGGAGCCTCAAAGCCCGGGGCGAGATGAACCTGACCGAGAAGAGTCATCGCGTTTGGGCGCCACCAGGGGGTGCTGTCTGTATGCCACTTTTGATCGTCGCGGTGCCCGAGGCCGGATCGCACGATCGTGACCGTTCCGCCGAGATCCTGGTGCACCGACTCCGGAGCAGGGCCGATCCAGGCAGCGAGCGCCGCGGCGGCGTGCAGGGCGCCGTGCTCTTGCGGGTAAGAGAACTGGGCGTGCGAACCGACCGCCGAACGAACCCCCGATGCGAGCTCGCGTGCTTGATCGGCCGGGGTGCGTCGGACGAGCTCGACCAGCGGATGGGACGGATCGCGCAATATTGCGCGCACCGTGGCGTCGTCGCCGTAGATCGGCGCCATCGTGAACCAGGATGCCGGGAGGGGGATGGCAGTCATGGCTTCTCCGCGAGGTGGCGGGCGAGGGCCGCGCGGACGCGTTCGACCCTTTCGGGCGTGGCGTCCTCCGTAACGAAGACATCGAGTTCTGCGTCGTGGACGAGCGGTCCGAATCTGCCGGCGAAGGAGCGGGACGCTCCATCCAGAATGCTCATGCCGAAGCCTGGGTACGCTGAGTCGAATGAGTGTCCGAGGTAGAATGCGAGCGAGCGCTGTCGCGTGGTGTGCGCGTCGCGCTCCCGGTAGTTCTCGAGGCTGAAGCGCGGGTGGCAGGCATCGAGAAGCACCTTGGGTGCTCGCCAGACCGGCATGACGATGCGCTGATCCCCCAGCGGTCGCACCGGATACGCGAGCGGAGCGCGACCGTTCATAAGGGTGAAAGTAATTTCAGCGAGCAGATCCTCGCGGTTGTAGCCGAACGCAAGGTCGCCGAAGCCCTGCTCGCCTGCAATCGTTCGCGCCACCCGCAAGATCAGAAATGTGCCGAAGAAGTGAACCGCTTCTTCGCCGAAAGCTTTCTGAAAATCCGCGTACATTTCCGGCAAGGAGGTGCGCAGCCTTAGGAGTTCAGCCGTCTCGGACTCCGAATAGACTCGATGAGCGATTCCGAGGTCCTGGCAGAGAACGGTTGCGCGGTCGGCGGCTGCGGCGGTCATGACGTCGCGAAACACAAGCGTGAACGCGCTGAGACGGTCCCGAGGGAGCGCGCGCGCGAGTCCAAAGGCCAGCGCGTTACTGTCGCCACCGCCGGACACTCCAAACACGCAGCCGCGCTGACTTACCCCGTGCTCCTCGACGAAGTCGGCGACCTGTCGCGTCACCAGCTGCTTCGCGCGGCCCGCGTCCAGAAGGGCGCCCTCAGCGACGGCGACCCCGCCCGCGAGGGAGATGCCGGCGATCCCTGCGCCCTCGCCTGATGCGCGTGAGTCGTCGCCCCAGGGAAGGATCGTCTCGAACAGGGTGTTGCGCAGCGCCCGTACGACGATTCGAGCGACGTCGGACGAAACTTGGTCGAGTCGCGTCCACCCGGGAACGGGCGTAAGCACGTCGCCACGCGCGAGGTACGCCTGCACCATGGTGCGCGGAATGTCGTTGAGCGCGAGCAGGTCGTCGATCGTCTCTGGATGTGCACGGAGCGTCCGCACGCCGCGGACGTGCTCGAGGTCGGTCCGGCGTTCGGTCATGGGGTCATCTCCTGGTCGGGTACTAGGGCCGCGCTGCGGCGTCCGAGCAGTGCAGGATATGCAGGGCGCGGCACGCCACCGCCGAACGCGCTGAGCGCGACCCTAATTTGCGTGCGCGCGTAGAGATCGGCGGGGCAGCGGCGAGGTCCGGCGCCGAACGGCAACGCGGCGACGGCGTCGGTGCGCGCCGGATCGAAGCGCATAGGGTCGCGCCACGCGGAGGAGCGATGAGTGAGCCAGGGGCTTACGAGGGCCAGTTCCCCGGCCGAGCCCCATGTCTCGTCGCCCGTGAGCTCACGCACGATGAGCCAACTCGGCGGGTAAAGCCGCAAGAGCTCGGAGATCTCGGCTTCCGTTGGAGCGGCGTCCATTCCGAGGGTTAGCGCCGTCGCGACCGCCGCCGCCGTGCTCGCCCAGCCTGCGAGCGCGAGTCCGATGAGCTCTTCGACAATGCGAGGAGTCGACCAGCCGCGCTCCCGTAGCTGCGCGAGGAACACTGTGTGCCCGTCGTTGACTCGTTCCGCGAGCCGGCGCGCGAGCGCGGCGCGGGTTTCTCCGACGTCGGGTTCGGGGAGGATGCCGGCCTGCGCGGCCTCGGCGTTCGCCGTCGCCGCGGCGATGCCGGCGATCAGCACCTCAAGGTCGATGGGCGTGCTGTCGCCGCCCGCGAGGTGATGGAGCATCCAGCGTGTGAATGCTGCAGGGGCTTCATGGCGGGACGGCGCGACCAGGCCCACGGTATCGGAGAGGCTAGTGGCCATGGCCGTCGTATCGGCGGACGCGCCAGCAAGGGCGACCACCACCTCGCTGCGGCTGCGATGGAAATGAGCTCCGCTGAGAGACGGGTAGCCACCGGCCGCTCGACGGGACGCTACGGTGCGCGCTTTCGGCAGATTGCGGCGGCGAAGCAGGTTTCGCGCCGCCGCAGGATGAATGATGACCCAGCCTCGACGGTCACCGAAGCGAGCCTCGACGACGTCTTCCTCGAATGGATAGGCGAGAAGCGCGTCGAAGAGTTCGGGTCGGCTTCGCAGACTCAGTTCAGGGAAGGAAGGGACACCCGACACAATCGCCGGGCTTCGTCACATCTGGGCGGTGAGTGCGGAGGCGCAGAGGACAAACTCGACGCCGCCATCGGTCATGGTCTTCATGCCCTGATCGGCGAGCGAACCGAACACGATCTGAGCGGCCGCGCCGACCGGGGCGGGTGTGTCGAGGGCGATGTTGTCTGGGGTCACGATTCCTCCGGTGCGGCTGAAAGTGTGTCGATGCTATAGGTCACGGATGGCTAATTGCGAGACCTACGTGCGAGCTTTCTCGATCCGTGGTCATGGAGCAACAGCAAGACAGTCGGTCTGCTGAGCTTGATCGTCGCTGGGGACCGCGGCGCGGCGCCTGATTGGCACTCGTGTGCTGTCGCTCTTGGTTGAACATCCCGCCGCCGCGCGAAGTGCCCTTGGGTCGCGTGCTTGAAGCCTGGCTGGGGGGGGGGGGGGGGGGTGATGGCGGCAGACGACAGAGATGAAGTCGCTGGCTCCTCGCCTCCACATGGCGATCGGGTTCGAGCCGATGGCGGCGCAAGCCGTGGTCGAGCAACCCGTGTGCGGGTTGCTGCCGGACCGATGACCGCGCCTCCAGTCAGAGGCGCGATGGGCGTCGTGCTGCACGGGATCACGGACCCGCGGCTTTGGTTCGGCTAACGCGGGGGAAGCTCACGCCCCTGCTTGGGACCGCGTGCCGGCATCCATGTCTGCTTTGCCCGAGGAACCGTCGTGCGGTGAGCCGTCGCTAGTTCTGTCAGCGCTTCGTCACGGCACAACGCGGACGACTCACCAGCGCACCAGAGCATGGCCGTCGCCGGCTGTTGCCTGCTGTCCCGCGCAGACACCTCCGAGGGCGAGCGGTGGCGTTGCATCAGTGAAGGGTCCTAGCCGCCCTCAACGAAGTCGCGAGCGATCGACATCACAGCTGCTGTTTGGTCGTCGGCGATGGCTCCGGCGGGGGAGAGGTGACCAAGGCCGTCTTTCATACCCATCCACCATGCGCGCGTCTTCCCGAGCGACTCGACGGAGAGCACGAATTGCCACACCTCGTGCGCCTCACGCAGGCGTCGCTCCTGCGTCGGAGGGGGTGCGGCAGCTTCACTTCCCCAGCGGTCGATGTCGGCGGGGCTGGCGTCCACCGTGATGGTGAGCAGCCCTCGGCCTAGGCGCTCCGAGAGATCCCGGATCACTTCCGGTAGAGGCATCTCCGCGCGAGGAATCGACCGGCGCAGCGAACGCCTAGAGGGAAAGGTCGGACCGGCAGCGCTGTCTGGAAGACCAGATGGGGCATTGCCCGCTTCGCGAGCCACGCCGCGTGCGGCGCCCAGCGCTGCGTCGCGCACGAAGTCGCCGGCCGAGGCGTCGGATGCGCGGGCAGCTCGTTCGATCAGATCGAGTTCCGATGCGTGTACGGCGATGGCCAGGCGGAGGGGTGTCTGACGCGTAGCGAGAGTGTAAGGGTGTCCACTTTCTGTCCACTATTCGGTCATCTTCGGTCATCGCTCGCGCCGCAGGTAGCAGTACGATCAGCTAGATTTCGCCAGTCCTGGGCTTGTCACCGCTGGTCGGGACCGACTTGAATAGCCCTCGGTCACGGGTTCAAGTCCCGTCCGCCCTACTGTGTGGGTGCACAGCGTCGCCCCGACCGTGTGACCGCGTCCCAGAACGCAGCAGCCCGTCTCCGTGCAGTGATTTGGAGCCGCTATCGGTCATCACATCGCTTTCCCATGCCAGACCCTCTAGTGTCCGATCCACGCGCGCCTTGCCGAAGTCGCGCTTCGAGGACTCGGCGAGGGCCGCAGCCGTCAGCCTCACCCCGACCAGATCACGGAGCCCTTCGCATGAGCACAACGCAGGTGTCAGACCGTGGGGCATCTCGCCTCCGCGGATCCGGCCAGACCAGAGTGCTCGTCGCGGACCGACAGTGCTGCACGAGGGGCGGTCACCGATGACCGCGCTGTCGATCGCGGTCACCGGCGGCTCGGGCAAGCTCGGCCGAACCGTCGTGCGCGTGCTCCGCGAGGCCGGTCACGAGGTGACGAACCTCGACCGGACCGGGGAGCGAGGTCCCGGCTTCGTGGAGGTCGATCTCACGGACTACGGCCAGACGATCGACGCCCTGACCGGAGTCGATGAGCATGCCAAGGCCTTCGACGCAGTCGTGCACCTCGCCGCGATCCCGGCGCCGGGGCTCCTGACCGATGCCGCCACGTTCCACAACAACATCACCGTGACGTACAACGTGTTCCGAGCGGCGATCCGGGCCGGCGTCCGCACCATCGTCGCCGCGTCGAGCGAGACCGTGCTGGGACTGCCGTTCGACGTCCCGCCGGCCTACATCCCGGTCGACGAGCACTCGACCCGTCCCGAGACCAACTACTCGCTCGCGAAGCACCTGGAAGAGCAGCTCGCCATCCAGCTCGTGCGCTGGCACACCGATCTCTCGATCCAAGCGCTGCGGTTCTCGAACGTGATGGAGCCGGCCGACTACGCCGAGTTCCCTTCGTTCGACGCGGACGCTCGGCTGCGCAAGTGGAACCTCTGGGGCTACATCGATGCACGCGATGGCGCCCAAGCAGTGCTCAAGGCGATCGATCGCGGTCGCCGCGAACCCGGCTTCGAGCACTACATCATCGCCGCGGCCGACACGGTCATGTCGCGCTCGAACGCAGACCTCGTCGGCGAGGTGTTCCCGGATGTCGAGATCCGCGGCGACCTGGGAGTGAACGAGACCCTGCTCTCGATCGACAAGGCTCGCGCACTGCTCGGCTTCGAACCCATCCACTCCTGGCGCTCGTAGGCTCCCGGAAACACTCCGACCGCCTGGTGGGGTACAGCAGCGTCACGCGGGAGGATGAGCACATGAGCTACACACCCCACGTCGAGGTCGCCGCATGACGGTCGAGCCTCGCCCGGCCGAGCATGGGCCCGCAGCCGAGCGCGAGCAGGACACCCAGGTGGGCGACGTCGAGCTCACGCGCTGGCGAACGCAGCTCGGTCGCTGGCTCGCGAGCGTCGCGCGGTGGCTCGCCGACACGGTCGGTCCCTACGGCACGCTGCTGCTCACGCTCGCGATCGGCGCAGCCATCGCCGGACTGCTCAGCGTCGTCGCGGTGCTCGTGTACGACGCGGTCACCGACCAGGACGGCGTCGCGGGCATCGACCGCCCGCTCCTCGACGCCATCCTCACGATCCGCAACCCCGCCGTCGACCCATACATCACGAGCTTCACCGACCTCGCGGGCACGGTCGGGATGCCGCTGGTCGCCATCGCGGCCCTGCTCATCCTCAGCATCCGGCGCCGATCGTGGACGCCCGTCGTCCTCATCGTCGCCGCGGGTGGCGGCTCGCTGCTCATGACGATCGCCGGCAAGGTGCTGATCGGCCGCGAGCGGCCGCCGCTCAGCGACGCCGTGCCGCCCTATGAGGTCTCGGCCTCGTTCCCGAGCGGCCACACGCTCAACGCGGTCGCGATCCTCGGCGTGACCGCGTACCTGCTCGTGCTCCGCCGGCAGAGCAACGCGGCCCGCGCCGCCATCATCGCGGTCGCCGTCATCGCGACGATCTTCGTCGCGGGGAGCCGCGTCTACCTCGGCCACCACTGGGTCACCGACGTGATCGCCGGCTGGGCGCTCGGCGCCGCGTGGCTCGCGCTCGTGATCACGGCGCATCGCCTCTACCTGACGTCCCGGCTCCGACGCGACGAGCAGCGCGCCGTCGCCTGAGCCGCCCGAGGAGCGCTGGCGGAGCACGTCCGCGCCTAGCGGGTCAGCGGACCCGCGTGCTAGACCGAAGCCTCAGCGACCCCCGGAGGCTCCCATGGCACCTGACACCGTCGACGATGCCAAGCGAGCCGCCAAGGAGGCTGCCGAGCAGGCCGAGCGAGCCGCCGAGGCCGCGCAGCAAGCGGCGGCGGAGCTGGACCAGCAGCGGCGGAGTCAGGATGCCGAAGGCGCTTCCGACGACATCGGCCGCGGCGGCGATGGCATCGGCACGGGGGAGGCCCGCGGATGAGCGCGCCGCGCGACGGCGCGCCCGACGAGCGCGCCGAGCCGTCCAGGGAGGCGCCGGACGTCGGCAAGGGCGGTGACGGCACGGGCTCCGGCCAGGCGATCGGCGGGCGATGATCCCCGAGGGGTTCGCGACCGTCTACGCCTTCCTCGGGCTGGTCGCGCCAGGGCTGCTCTTCGAGATGCGGCGCGAGCGGCGACGGCCATCGCTCGAGCAGTCGAGCTTCCGGGAGGCGAGCCGCGTCGCGCTCATGAGCCTCGTGTTCACGACCGCGTCGATCCTGATCCTCATGGTGGTCGCGCTCGTGGTGCCGGGAGCACTGCCCGACCTCGCGGCGTGGGTGAGTGAGGGCGATGGGTATGCGCGCGAGCACTTCTGGCGCATCGTCGCCGGCGTCACGGCCGAGGTCGTGATCGCGTGCCTGCTCGCGCTCGGCACGGACCGCTACCTGCGCCGCGGTGACACCGCCGCGCATCCGATCGGCCACGGCGACCTCTGGAACTCGCTCTTCTCCGCCGACCTGTCGCGGGACCAGGTCGCGTGGGTGAAGGTCGAGCTGAGCTCGGGAGCCCAGTACTGGGGCTACGTCGACTACTTCACGATCGGGAAGCCCCCGTCCGAGCGCGAGATGGTGCTCAAGGGCCCGCGGATGCAGTCGCGCGACGCGGGTGCGATCACACCCTCGGAGGAGGAGTACTGGGCGTACGTCGTCGTGAAGTACGCCGACGTGCGCCTGCTGAAGGTTCGGTACGAGCCGCGCGCGAGCGCATCCGCGCCGCCGCCGTGAGCGGCGCCGCGCCTCACCGGCGGGACGCGGTCCTCCGGCCGACCCTCGTCAAGGCATAGGCGACGAGGCCCACGCCGATCGCGATCCCGCCGAACAGCCACACGTGCGGCTCCTGCTGCGTCAGGAGCAGCACGCACGAGCCGATGCCGAGCACGGGCACCCACGTCCACACGCGGAAGTGGTCGTGCTCGACGCGCTCGCGCCGCAGCACGAGCACTGCGACGTTCGTGCTGAGGAACACGAACAGCAGCAGCAGCACGACGGTCTCGGCGAGCGTGCCGAGGTCGCCGACGAAGGTGAGACCGATCGCGATCGCGGTCGTGACGAGGATGGCGACCCACGGCGTGCGGCGCCGCGGCAGCACGCGACCGAGCACGGCGGGCAGCAGGCCCTGCTCCGCCATGCCGTAGGCGAGGCGGCTCGCCATGATCATCGTCAGGAGGGCGCCGTTCGCGACCGCGACGAGCGCGATGACGCTGAAGACCCAGCCGGGCAGCGGGGCACCGGTCGCTGCGAAGACGTCGAGCAGTGGCGAGCTCGAACCCGAGAGCTCGTCGGCGGGCAGCGCGATCGCGCTCGCCAGTCCGACGAGCAGGTAGACCACGCCGGCGACGAGCAGCGAGCCGATGAGGGCGCGCGGGTACACCTTCGCCGGGTCCTTGATCTCCTCCGCGACGTTCGCCGACGTCTCGAAGCCGACGAACGAGTAGTAGGCGATGATCGCGGCGGCGAGCGTCGCGAGCGCCGGGTTCGCGCCGGCCGGGAACTCGCCGACGCGGCTCACGTCGCCTCCGCCGCCGAGCACCATGAAGGCGACGGCGACGATGATGAGCAGCAGTCCGGTGAGCTCGACGATGGTCATGATGACGTTGCCCGCCATCGACTCGCGGATGCCGCGCGCGTTGAGCGCGGCGACGAGCAGCAGGAAGACGGGAGCGGCGATCATCGGCGCGATCGGCACGAGCGCCGCGAGGTAGTCGCCCGCGAAGGCGAGCGCGAGCCCGGCCGCGCTGACGACGCCGGCGGCGAGCATGCAGAAGCCCACGAGGAAGGAGACGATCGGGCTGCCGAAGGCGCGCTGCGCGAAGACGGCTGCACCGCCGGCACGCGGATGCTTCGTCACGAGCTCCGCGTACGACCCGGCGGTCAGCAGGGCGAGCAGCAGGGCGAGCAGCAGCGGCAGCCACATGGCGCCGCCGACCTCGGCCGAGAGCTCGCCGGTGAGCGCGTAGACGCCGGCGCCCAGCACGTCGCCGAGGATGAAGACGAAGAGCAGCGGCCCGGTGATGCCCTGCTTGAGCTTGCTCGGGGTCTCGTGGTCTGCCGTCGTCGTCGCCCGTGCATGCTCGCTGGTCATCGTTCCAGGCTAGGTGAACGCACGCAGGCAGACCGCCATCGCACCGGTCGTGAGTGTCGGAAGTGGGCACTTCTGCCACCCACGGGCCGGGCGTACAGTGCGCACGGGGTCATCGTGCACGACGGGGGACGCCATGTCAGACCTGGTGGATGCGGCTGCCGCGAGCGAGCCGCGCGTGCTCGAGCTGCGGGTCCACGGCGTCAACAACACGACGCCCGCGGCGCTGCTCGACCTGCCGCAGGACGACATCCAGTGCCTGCGCGGTGATGCAAAGGCCGCGTTCTGGCTCGCTGCGCCGCGGCAGAACCCTCCGAACCGCACGCGCGGGCACATCCCCGCCGGGATCCGGCGCGAGGCGTACTCGTGGGGCGGGCTCGTGCGGTCGGAGACGGCCAAGCACACGGCGAGCCGCTCCATCGCGCTCGCCTTCCAGGTGCTCGCGCTCCCGTTCAGCATCGGCAACGGCGCCATGTGGACGCGCCGCCTGCCCCATGACAGCGACACCGGTGCCACCCGGCTTCGGGCGAACATCACCGCGGCGGCCGCGCGGCTCTTCGGGTTCGTGCTCACCCTGCTGTTCACGACGACCGCGGTGACCGTCGCCGTCGACCTCATCGCGCTGCAGTGCTCGATCGGCGGCGAGTGCTCAGCCTGGCCGTCCGACCTGCTCGGGAGCGCGGTGGCATCGATGCCGGGACTTGCCGCGCTGCTCACGCCCGGCCGCGTGCTCGCGCTGCTGGCGATCGTGCCGGTGCTCGGCGTCGGGCTGCTCGTGCTCTTCGCGCGCATCGCGCGCATGCGCTACGACACGCTGCACACGCACGAGACGGCTGCCGGCGCCAAGGCTCGAGAGGCCATGGAGGCGGCGAAGGCGAAGGGGAGCGCGGCGCAGCCCGATCGTCGCGCCGTGCTCGCCCAGCCCGCGTTCTGGTCGAACCGCACCACCGCCCACCTCGCGCTCGTGCACTTCGCGGCCGCGACCGCCCTGACGACGGCGCAGGTGTCGTGGCACCTCGTGGCGCTGGATGCGTCTGCGGGCTTCCCCGCGATCCTCTGCTGGGCGGCCGTCGTGCTCCTGGTGCTCTCGGCCGTCGCGGCGGCGATCCTGCCGACCATGACGATCACGCCGAGCGCGCCGGAGGGCCCGCGGTGGAGCGCGTGGCTCGCGCAGGGGCTGCTCGTGCTCGCGATGCTCTGCTTCGCGCTGCTGCTCGTGCTGCTCGTGCTCCCGTCGGCGCCCGACCTGTCGTCCACCGACGGCCTCGCCGGCGACGAGCTGCCGCCGCTGCTCATCATCACGCTCGGCGGGGTGCTCGCGCTCTCGGGCGTCGCGTGGCGGCCTCGCGGCTTCCGCGCGGGCACCGCGTGGCTCGGCTCCACGCCAGCGGTGTTCATGCTGCTGTCGCTCACGGTCGGCGTGCTGACGAGCTCGGCCGTCATCGCGCTGACCACGATCGTCGTCGCGGGCTGGGGCGGTCCGGCAGCGCTGGTCGCGGGCGCCGCGACCCGTTCGGGCCTCCACGTGCCGGATGTCTTCCTCGCCCTCGGCGGGATGATCGCGGTCGCGCTGCTGCTGAGCCTCGTCGTGCTCGTGACCTTCCTCATCCCGCGGAAGCTGCTCGCCGACCGCGCGAGGACGTGGCTCGTGCAGGACGAGGACGACCCGCTCCGGGCACGGCTCGAGCGCGACCGCCGACGCGCCGCGTTCATCCATCTCATCGAGCCGGCGACCGGGATCATCGCGACCCTCATGGCGGTGGCGATCGGCCTCGCGCTGACGTGGGTCTGGGCGGGCGTGCTGTGGCAGGCACCGCTGCCCGGTGTCGCGAGCGGCACGGCGAGGGTGCTCGGCATCCGCGTCGCCGACATCCTCGTGCTCACCACCTGGTCGCTCACGGTGGTCGGCGTCGCGCTCGCGGGCATCGTCGCCCTCGGGGTGCTGCTGCGGAAGCCGGGGCTGCTCGCGATCGTGTGGGACGTCACCTGCTACCTGCCGCGCACGGCGCAGCCGTTCGGGCCGCCGTGCTACGCCGAGCACGCGGTGCCCGACATCGCGCAGGAGCTCGACGAGTGGCTCTGCGAGCACCCGGAGCGGCACGCGGTGCTCGCCGCGCACAGCATGGGCGCCGTGATCGCGGTCTCGGCCCTCGGGCTGCTGGCGGCGACCACGCGCGATCCGACGGTGGTCGAGCGCGTCGCGCTGCTCACCTTCGGATCGCAGCTGCGCACCTACTTCGGCCGGCTGATGCCAGAGCTCGTCGGACCGGCGGTGCTCGGCACCTACCCGGCGCGAGGGCCCCGGCCGTGGAAGCGCGACCCGTGGTCGACGGATGCGCTCGACGACGACCGCGCCTGGGACGCGCCCCCGCCGCAGCCGTCGATGACCCGGCTCGGCGGTGCGCTGCTGCCGGGCGACGGGGTGCCGTGGATCAACCTCTGGCGGCTGAGCGACTACCTCGGCTTCCCGGCGGTCGCCGGGCGGACGAGCCTGCGCCGAGGGGAGACGACCTACGAGAACGCGATCGATCGCTACGCGCAGGAGATCGACAGGACGATCGATCCGCCGGTGGTCGTGACGCACAACGACTACTTCCGCGTGCCCGCGTACCAGGATGCGCTGCTCGAGCTGCTGGGCGGTCCGGAGATCGCCGAGCGGGTGGACGGCGGCTCGGCGGCGCGCTGACGTCATGCGCCGGTGCTTCAGCATCCGCTGGTGGCCGTGTCGGCGGGTACGCTCCGGAGCATGAGCCCGAGCACGCCGTTCCTCTCGGTCGACCTCGAGCGCATGCAGGCGAACATCGCCCGCACCGCCGACGCCGCCACCGCGCGCGGGCTCGCGCTGCGGCCGCACGCCAAGACCCACAAGTGCATCGAGATCGGGCGGATGCAGCTCGCCGCCGGCGCCGTCGGGCTCACGGTCGCGACCGTGGGGGAGGCCGAGGTCTTCGCGGCCGCCGGCCTCGACGACCTCTTCATCGCCTACCCGCTCTGGGTCGACGCCGACCGCGCTGCGCGGCTCAGCCACCTCGCCGCGGTCGGCGCGAACATCGCGGTCGGCGTCGACTCGGTGGAGGGCGTCCAGCGCCTGACCCGCGGAGGCCTCGCCGGTCGCGTCGCCGTGCGCGTCGAGATCGACGCCGGCCACCACCGGTCCGGATGCGACCCGACGGCCGCGGCCGACGTCGCGATCGCCGCCGCCCGCGCAGGCTTCGACGTCGAAGGCGTCTTCGCGTTCCCCGGCCACGCCTACGCGCCCGGCGCCGGACATCCGGCCGCCGTCGACGAGGCGCGGGCGCTCACGGTCGCCGTCGCGGCGATGCACGACGCGGGCATCGCGCCGCGCGTGGTCTCGGGGGGCTCCACGCCGAGCTTCGACGCCGCGCTCGCGATCGACTCGCCGGTGACCGAGCTGCGACCCGGGGTCGGCGTGCTGGGCGACGCGCAGCAGTGGGAGCTCGGCAGCATGCCGGCGACCGACCTCGCCCTCACCTGCCACGCCACGGTCGTCTCGCACGCCGGCGGTCGGCTCGTGCTCGACGCCGGCTCGAAGGTGCTGGGCGCCGACCGCCCGGCCTGGGCCACCGGTCACGGACGGCTGCTCGACCACCCCGGCGCGCGCATCGTGCTGCTGAGCGAGCACCACGCCGTCGTCGACATGGGCGACGAGGCGCTGCCCGCGCTCGGCAGCATCGTGCGGGTCGTGCCCAACCACGTGTGCACCGCCGTCAACCTCGTCGACGAGCTCGCGGTGCACCATCACGGCACGGATGCGCAGCCCGCGGCCGTGTGGCGCGTCGCGGCGCGCGGCCGCAACAGCTAGCTGGCCTGCGCGCGCGCAGCGTCGCCGATCGTGGCTGCGAGCTGCAGGATGCCGTCGCCGGCCTCCGGCTCGCCGTCGGGGCCCAGCGCGATGAGCGGCACGCTCGTCACGCCCAGCTCGCCGAGCGCGGCGGCGAACGACGAGACCTCGTCGACCGACGCATCCGAGCGGATGCTTGCGAACTGCACGACATCGAACGCGCCTCCGAGCCCCGCGGCCGCCCGGGCGTCGCGCACCACCTGGATGGCGTCGCGCGTCACCGAGCGATCGGCGTCGGGCGTGAGATCGCCGGCGAGGATGACCCCGTCGCCGAGCTCGCCCGCGAGCCCGAGCGTCTTGGGCTTGCCGCCACCGATGAGCAGCGGCGGCACGGGCTCGGGCAGCCAGCGCAGCCGCACGCGGTCGAGCCGCACGTAGCGGCCCTCGACGCTCAGCTCGTCGCCGGCGAGCAGCGTGCGCAGCGCGGTGGCCTGCTCGGCGAGCAGCGTCAGCGGCGACTGCGCGCGCACGCCGGCCTGCGCCATCCACTCGAGCACGCCGTGGCCGATGCCGGGCAGCAGGCGGCCGGGGAACATCCGCCCGAGCGTCGCGATCTCCATCGCGGTCAGCGCGACGTTGCGCAGCGGCACGGGCATGAGCCCGATGCCGACGCGGATGCGCTCCGTCGCGGCGAGCACCGCGGCGGCGGTCGACGTGCCGGACTGCCCGAAGCAGTCCTCCCACAGCCAGACCTCGTCGACGCCCGCCTGCTCGGCGGCGCGGGCGACCGGGAGGAAGCGCTCCGGCGGCTGGTCGGGCGGGATGATGAGGCCGAGCGTCGGTGCTGCATGCATGCGTCGAATGTACGACGCGGCACCCACGCGTGCGCTGTCGTCCCGGCGGGCCTCGTTTAGGCTGGGGTGCATGAGCGACACGGCCCAGACGGCGCCTGACGACGCCGCCATCGCGCAGCACGAGGCATTCCGACGCAAGCGCGAGCAGAGCGTGCGCGCCCCGCAGGGGTCGCTCGCACTCGTCGCCACCGCCTGGATCTCCGAGCCCACGACCGTCGACGGCGTGCCCGGAGCGTGGTCGGCATCGCCCGCCGGCGACGGGCTGCAGGTCTCGGCGGATGCCGCAGACGAGATCACCGTCGACGGCCAGGTGGTGGACGGGGCCGCGATCGTCTACGGCCACGACTCGATGACGCCGAGCTCCGTGCGCTTCGACGACCGGCGCACGGCGTTCGCCATCGGGCCCGACTTCCACGGCCGCTTCGCGCTGCAGGTGTGGGACGCCGACGCCGCCGAGGAGCGCGGCTTCCAGGGCATCGACGCCTACCCGTACGACCCCGCGTGGGTGAAGCAGGGCACGTTCGAGGCCGTCGAGGGCGGTGTGGGCTTCGAGTACGAGAAGTCGCGCGGCGGCTCGCTGCGCCAGGCGGTATCGCCCGGACGCATCCGCTTCGAGCACGAGGGCGCCGAGATCGAGCTGCTCGCGCTGCCCGACGGCGACAGCCTGCAGATCGTCTTCGCCGACGCCACGACCGGAGACGAGACGTATGACGTCGGCCGCTTCCTCTTCGTGAAGCCACGCCACGACGGCACCGTCGTGCTCGACTTCAACCGGGCGATCGTGCCGCCCTGCGCGATGAGCGACCTCTTCAACTGCCCGCTGCCGCCCGCCGGCAACCGCCTCGCCATCGCCATCCGGGCGGGGGAGCAGCGACCGAGGTTCGCGCAGCCGTAGACCGCCGGCAGAGCGCATCCCGACCTGTCCAGAGCATGGGCGCCATGTCCGTGGCCCATGTCAGTGGCCCATGGTGTGATGCGCACATGGACGACTGGGGCATCGACGCAGAGGGCTACATCGCAGCCGTCCGCGCGGGTGCGCTCGACCCCTATGGGCAGACCGCCGACGAGCTGCAGGCGTCGCTCGACGCGTTCGACCGTGAGCTGACGGCGCGCATCATGGCGATGACGCCCGACGAGGTCGAGGCGGGTGCCGACCTGCCGCCGCTGCGTCGGGAGCCGGAGTCGCCGGCGCAGGAGCGGCTGCGGCTCGACGACGAGTTCGCGACGCGGATGCGGGCCCTCGAGACGCAGTCGGCGCGGGTGGAGGGGTCGCGGCGTGCGCTCATGGCCGAGCACATGCAGCGGGTGCTCGACCTGCCCGGTGACGCCGGCCCGAAGGTCAAGGAGCTGGCGTCGTTCGCGGCGGTCGAGGTCGGCCTCACGACCGGCGGGATGCAGCAGCGGATGACCCAGGCGTGGACGATCGTCACGGAGCTGCCGGCGGCGCACGAGGCGGCCTCCGCAGGACGGATCACCACCGCGCACCTCCGGGTGATCGAGTCCGAGACGCGCGCGGCGCGGCTCGACCCTGGCGTCGATGCCGGGCAGCGGGCGCGCGTGGTCGAGGCGCTCGTGGCGGTCGCGGAGCGCTCGAGCACGAGCGAGCTGCGCGCGCGTGCGAAGCGGATCGTGAACGAGGTGCTCAGCGAGCCGCTGCAGGTGCGCCACGACGCCGCCAGGCAGCAGCGCCGGGTCGAGCTGTTCGATGCGGGCGATGGCATGGGCGACATCGTCGCACGGGTGCCGATGCTCGAGGGGACGGCGATCCTCGACCGGCTCACGCAGGCCGCGCGCGGCAAGCCGAAGGACGATGCGCGCACGTTCGACCAGTTCCGCGCCGACGCGTTCCAGGAGCTGATGCTCGCCGGCGTCGTCCCCGAGGACCTCCATGGCGTCTCGCCGATCACGGCGCACGTCTCGATCCTCATCCCGGCGACGACGCTGCTCGACGACGATGGCCAAGACCCTGCGCTGCGGGCGCTCGATTTCCCGGCGTCGCTCGATGGCAAGGTGCTCGTCGACCGCGACACGGCCCGCCGCATCGCCGGCACCGCGTCGGTCTGGGAGCGGCTGTTCACCGACCCCGTCACCGGCGTCGCGGTCACGGTCGACACCTACCGCGTGCCGCGGCAGCAGAGGCTCTGGCTGCAAGCCCGCGACGGCGGCTGCCGCGGCCCCGGCTGCGCGAGACCAGCGCTCCGCTCCGATGTCGACCACACCATCGACTGGGCGAAGGGCGGCACGACGACCCTCGGCAACCTCGGTCACCTCTGCCGCAACTGCCACACGCTCAAGCACGACTCCCGCTGGGCGGTGCGGCAGCTGCCCGGCGGCGTGTTCGAGTGGACCTCACCCATCGGGCGGGTCATCACGGACGTGCCGGAGCCGATCGGGCCCGTCTTCACCGACACGCCGCGGCGCAGCCCGCCGTCGACGGAGACGCGCGCGGAGCGCCGCCGCCGCACACAGGAGGCGGTCGATCGCATGGCCGCCGACCGCGACCGGATGCTCGCGGGCCTTCCACCGGATCCCGACGCGTCCCCGCCGCCGCTGCCGCCCGACTCGCTCGGTGTCTGGACGGCCGAGGGCACGCACGTGCTCGGGCCGCCGGCTCCCTTCTGAGCCGCGGAATCACACGGTTGTCACTCATCAGCGGGCTGTGGCAGACTCGTCACGTCGTCAACGCTCGTTCGACCGATGGGGAAGTCGCATCGAACGAGGGAGAGACGATGACTGCCGCGAATACGCTCAGACGACGTCCCGCATCCACGACGGGGGTCGTCTGGATCCACGCGTCCCCGCGCGCCATGCGCACCCACCTCGAGTGGGCTGTCGGGCATGCCGTCGGCGACGCGCTCCGCTTCGTCTGGCAGCCGCAGCCCGTCGCGCCCGGCCTGGAGCGCACCGAGGTGCACTGGACCGGCGCCGCCGGCACCGGTGCAGCGATCGCGAGCGCCCTCGCCGGCTGGCGCGACGTGCGCTTCGAGGTGTCGGAAGACCCCACGCCCGGCAGCGACGGCATGCGCTGGATGCACACGCCGGAGCTCGGCATCACCGCCCGGCGGATCGACGCAGCCGGCTCACTGGTCGTGCCGGAGGACCGCATCCGCAGCGCGATGGAGGCTGCGGGCACCGACCCGAAGGCGCTGCTCGCCGAGCTCGACGACGCACTCGGCGGCGCATGGGACCGCGAGCTCGAGACCTACCGCCACGCCTCCGACGCGTCGCCCGTCATCTGGCTGCACCGTGTCGGCTGACGACCGTGTCGGCTGACCACCGCGTCGGCTGACCAGCGCGTCTGACCAGCGCGTCGACCACGCGCCCACGAACGGCTGAGGGCCCCGCTGCGTACAGCGGGGCCCTCGGCGTTGCGTCGGTCAGACCGAGCGGATCGCGATCACGGCGTTGTGGCCGCCGAAGCCGAACGAGTTCGAGATCGCCAGCTGCGGCTCGTCGCCCAGCGGCATCGGGGTGCCCGAGATGCGCAGCGGCGCCTCGGGGTCCTGCTCGGTGACGTTGATCGTCGGGGGAGCGACGCGCTCGTTGAGCGCGAGCGTCGTGAAGACGGCCTCGAGCGCTCCGGTGCCGCCGAGCAGGTGCCCGTGCGCCGCCTTCGTCGCCGAGACCGGGATCTCGCGGATGCGCTCGCCGAAGATGCGGTGCATCGCGCGCACCTCGGCCACGTCGCCGACCGGAGTGGACGTCGCGTGCGCGTTGATGTGCGTCACGTCGTCGGCGGTCGCGCCGGCAGCCGAGAGCGCGAGCCCCACCGCGCGGCTGGCGCCGAGGCCCTCGGGCTCGGGCGCGGTGATGTGGTACGAGTCGGCGGTCACGCCGCCGCCCGCGAGCTCGGCGTAGATGCGGGCGCCGCGCGCGAGCGCGTGCTCCTCCGTCTCGAGCACGAGCGCAGCCGCGCCCTCGCCCATGACGAAGCCGTCGCGAGTGATGTCGTAGGGGCGGGATGCCGTCGCCGGGTCGTCGTTGCGGCGCGAGAGCGCCTGCATCGAGGCGAACGCGGCGAGCGTCATCGGGTGGATGGCCGACTCGCTGCCGCCCGCGATGACCACGTCGGCGAGGCCCTCCTGCAGGTGCGCGTACGCGTGCACGAGCGCCTCGGTGCTCGACGCGCACGCGGAGGCGACGGTCTGGGCGTAGGCGCGCGCCTCGAAGTGCATCGAGATCGCGGCGGACGGCGCGTTCGGCATGAGCATGGGCACCGTCATCGGCATGACGCGGCGCGGGCCCTTCTCGCGCAGCGTGTCCCACGCGTCCAGCAGCGTCCAGAGGCCGCCGATGCCAGTGGCGAAGTCGACGCCGAGGCGCTCAGGGTCGAGCTCGGGGGAGCCGGCGTCGGCCCACGCCTCCTTCGCCGCGACGAGCGCGAACTGGCTCGACGGGTCGAGGCGCTTCGCGACCGGGCGCTCCAGCACCGTGTCGGGGCGCACCTTCGCCTGCGCGGCGAAGGTGACGGGCAGCTCGTACTTCGCGACCCAGTCGTGCTCGAGCGTGCTCGTGCCGGACTCGCCGGCGAGGAGCGCGTCCCAGCTGGCGCGCGCTGTGCCGCCCAGCGGCGACGTCGCGCCGATGCCGGTGATGACGATCTTGTGCGTCATGGGATCCCTCCGTAGATGGCGCGTGCGGCCGGTCGCCCGGCCGCACGCGTGTCGCAGCGAAGGCTCAGGCCGCCTGCGCGCCGGTGATGTAGTCGACCGCGTCCTGCACGGTCTTGAGGTTCTTGACCTCGTCATCGGGGATCTTGACGTCGAACTTCTCCTCGGCGTTCACGACGATCGTCATCATCGAGATCGAGTCGATGTCGAGGTCGTCGGTGAACGACTTCTCCATCTGCACGTTCTCGGTCGCGATGCCGGTCTCGTCGTTCACGAGGTCGGCGAGCCCTGCCAGGACCTCGTCCTTGGTGAATGCCATCGGGTGTCTCCTTCTGTCTGGTGGACGGGTTGAAGTCTAGGGGAGGACGACGACCTGGGCGCCGTACACGAGGCCCGCGCCGAAGCCGATCTGCAGCGCGAGGCCGCCCGAGAGCTCCGGCTGCTCCTCGAGCAGGCGGTGCATCGCGAGCGGGATCGAGGCCGCCGAGGTGTTGCCGGTAGTGGCGATGTCGCGCGCGATCGCGACCGAGTCGGGCAGCTGCAGCTGCTTCGCGAACTCGTCGATGATGCGCATGTTCGCCTGGTGCGGGATGAATGCGGCGAGGTCGCCGGGCTCGATGCCGGCGGCGTCGAGCGCCTCCCGCGCCTTCTTGGCCATCTCCCAGACGGCCCAGCGGAAGACCTTCTGGCCGTCCTGCCGCAGCGTCGGCCAGGCGGCGCCCTCGCGCATCGAGCCGAGCGGGTTCGTCATGCGGATGGTGTCCCACTGCGAGCCGTCGGAGCCCCAGACGGAGGGGCTGATGCCCGGCTCGTCGGACGGGCCGATGACGACGGCGCCGGCGCCGTCGCCCAGCAGGAAGCTGATCGAGCGGTCGGTCGGGTCGACGATCTCGGAGAGCTTCTCGACGCCCACCACGAGCACGTGCTCGGCCATGCCGCTGCGCACGAGCGCGTCGGCCTGCGCGACGCCGTAGGCGTAGCCTGCGCACGCCGCCGAGATGTCGAACGCCGGCGCGGGCGTCGCACCGAGCCGCTCGGTGAGCAGCGCGGCCATCGACGGCGTCTGCACGGTGTTGCTGATCGTCGAGACGACGACGGCGTCGATGCGGGAGGCATCGATGCCTGCGCGCTCGAGCGCCTCGCGCGACGCCGTCTCGGCGAGGTCGACGGCCTCGATGCCCTCGGACGCGCGGACGCGGCTGATGATGCCCGTGCGCTGCCGGATCCACTCGTCCGACGAGTCGATGGGGCCGATGAGGTCCTCGTTCGGCACCACGAGGTCGCCGCGGGCGGCTCCCACGGCGAGGATGCGCGCGCCGGCGCGGGTGGGGAGGCTCGTCATCCTGGTCATGCTGCGGCTCCGCTCTCCAGCAGCGCCACGGCTGCGTCCAGGTCGTCAGGGATGGTGATGCCGACGGACGGCACGCCGCGCAGGCCGCGCTTCGCGAGCCCGATGAGGGCGCCCGCGGGCGCGAGCTCGACGATGCCCGTCACGCCCGCATCCTGGAACGCCGCCATGCAGCGGTCCCAGCGCACGGGGCTCGAGACCTGCCCGACGATCAGCTCGAGGAAGTCGGCGCCGGATGCGACGGCGCTGCCGTCCCGGTTCGTCCAGAGCGTCGTGGTCGGGTCGCTCGTCGCCGTGGCGGCGGCCGCGGCGCGGAAGCGCTCGACCGCGGGCGCCATGTAGCCGGTGTGGAACGCGCCGGCCGTCTGCAGCGGGATGACCCGCGCGCGCTCGGGCGGCGCCTCCGCGAGTGCGGCGAGCGCATCGACGGCGCCGGCGACGACGATCTGGCCGCCGCCGTTGTAGTTCGCGGGCTCGAGCCCGAGCTCGGCGAGCCGGGCCTCGAGGGCTGCCTCGTCGGCGCCCAGCACGGCGGCCATGCCGGTCGGGGTCGCGGCAGCGGCGTCCGCCATCGCGCGGGCGCGCTCGCCGACGAGCGCCATCGCGTCCTCGGCGCTCAGCACGCCGGCGGCGACCGCGGCGGTGATCTCGCCGACGGAGTGGCCGGCGACGCCACCGGCGAGCCGTGCGCGGTCGCCGAGCGCGTCGAGGGCGAGGATGCCCGCCGCGACGATCAGCGGCTGCGCCACGAGCGTGTCGCGGATGGTGTCGGCGTCGCTCACCGTGCCGTGCTCGACGAGGTCGATGCCGGCGGCCTCGCCGAGCGCGCCGAGCCGCTCGGGCACGCCCGGCAGCTCGAGCCACGGAGCGAGGAAGCCTGGCTTCTGCGAGCCCTGTCCGGGGGCGACGATCACGATCACGTCGTTCATCCTTCCACTGGGGACCTGCCCCGGCTTGCATGCCGGGTCGAGGCGGCGCCGCGCTGCGTGCGCTCGCGCGACGCGTCGTGGATCGAGCCGAGGATGATCGCGGTGTGGAGGGCGAGCGCCTCGCGCGCACCGGTCGCGTCCCAGCCGATGATCTCGCTGATGCGCTTCAGGCGGTACCGCACGGTGTTCGGGTGCACGAAGAGCTCGCGGGCGGTCGCCTCGAGCGAGCGGCCCGTGTCGAGGTAGCAGGCGAGCGTCGCGAGGAGGTCGCTCGAGTGGTCGCGGAGCGGCTGGTAGACGCCGCGCACGAGCTCCTGGCGGGCGAGGGGGTCGCCCGCGAGCGCCCGCTCCGGCAGCAGGTCGTCGGCACGCACGGGCCGCGGCGTTCGCCGCCACGCGTCGGCGACGGCGAAGCCCGCGAGGGCCGCCTTCGCGCTCCGCGCCGCCTCGACGATGCTCGGCACCACCGGCCCCAGCACGAGGTGGCCCTCGCCGAACGCCTCGGAGAGCTCACCCGCGATCGCGAGGAACGCGATGGGCTCCTCGGCCGCGTCCTCGGTCTCGGCGGCGGCGCGGCCGATCACGACGACGAGCCGGGTGCCCTGCACGCCGACGAGCACGTCGCATCCGGCATGCCGCGCTCGACGGCGGATGACGTCGACGTCGAGCACGCGCGGCGCGGTGCCGACGAGCACGGCGCACTCGCCGCGGCCGTGCCAACCGAGCGCGGCGGAGCGGCTCGGCAGCTCGTCGTCGTGCTCGCCCGTGAGGATCGAGTCGACGACGAGCGCCTCGAGCCGCGCGTCCCAGAGGCCGCGCGACTCGGCTGCGCGAGCGTAGACGTCGGCCGCCGCGAAGGCGATCTCGCGGGAGTACCGCAGGATCGGCTCCCGCATCACGGGGTCGGCGTCGCCGATCCGCTCCTCGAAGACCGACACGACGGTGCGGATGAGCTGCAGCGTCTGCTGCAGGCTCACGCTGCGCAACAGCTCCCTGGGCGCCGCCGCGAAGACGTCGGCGGCGATCCAAGGCTGCGCCTCAGGATCCTCGTGCCACGCGATGAACGAGGTGATGCCCGACTGCGCGACGAGCCCGACCGCGCTCCGCCGCGACGGCGGCATCGTGCGGTACCAGGGCAGCCGGTCGTCGAGCGCCCGCATCACCTGCGTCGCGAGGTCGCCCGAGGTGCGCCGCAGCCACGCGAGCTGCTGCGCCTTGAGCTCCGCCTCGGCGGACAGCGCCGGCCCTAGGACTCGCCGCCGGCGTTGCCCGACTGGCCGGCGTTCACGTCGTGGAGGCTGTACTTGTCGATCGCCTGCATGACCATGCCGAGCGGCACCTTGCCCTGCTTCGCGAGCGCCTCGAGGGCGCGGACGACCACCGAGTGGCTGTCGATCGTGAAGAAGCGGCGGGCAGCGGCACGGGTGTCGGCGAAGCCGAAGCCGTCGGCGCCGAGCGTCGCGTAGTCGCCGGGCACCCACTCGCGGATCTGGTCGGGCACGGCGCGCATGTAGTCGCTCGTCGCGATGAACGGGCCCTCCGCCTCGGACAGGCGCTGGGTGACGTACGGGACCTTCGCGTGGTCCTGCGGGTGCATCCAGTTGTGCTCGTCGGCGGCGAGGCCGTCGCGGCGCAGCTCGCTCCACGACGTGACCGACCAGATGTCGGCCGAGATGCCCCAGTCGCTGCCGAGCAGCTCCTGCGCGTGGTGGAGCCACGGCAGCGCCACGCCGGAGCCGAGCAGCTGCACCTTGATCGGGTGGTGGTCGCTCACCGAGACGCGGTGGATGCCGCGGCGGATGCCCTCGACGTCGACGCCCTCGGGCTCGGCCGGCTGCACGTAGGGCTCGTTGTAGACGGTGAGGTACATGATGATGTCCTCGGGGCTGTCGCCGTACATCCGCTCGAGACCCATCTGGGTCAGGTGCGCGATCTCGTAGCCGTATGCCGGGTCGTACGCGAGCACGGCGGGGTTCGTCGACGCGATGAGCGGCGAGTGGCCGTCGGCGTGCTGCGTGCCCTCGCCCGCGAGCGTCGTGCGGCCCGCGGTGGCGCCGATGAGGAAGCCGCGCGTCATCTGGTCGGCTGCCGCCCAGATCGAGTCGCCGGTGCGCTGGAAGCCGAACATCGAGTAGAAGACGTAGATCGGCACGAGCGGCTCGCCGTGCGTCGAGTACGACGACCCGGCGGCGATGAACGCCGCCATGGCGCCGGCCTCGTTGATGCCGACGTGCACGATCTGCCCGTCGGGCGCCTCGCGGTACTTCAGCAGCAGGTCGCGGTCGACCGACGTGTAGTTCTGGCCGTGCGGGTTGTAGATCTTCGCCGTCGGGAAGAACGCGTCGATGCCGAAGGTGCGCGCCTCGTCGGGGATGATCGGCACGATCCGCTCGCCCCAGCCCTTGTCGCGGAGCAGGTCCTTGAGCAGGCGGACGAACGCCATCGTGGTGGCGACCTGCTGCTTGCCCGAGCCCTTCTTGGGCATGTCGTAGGTCTTCGCCTCGGGCAGCGGGATGATCGTGTGCTTCGAGCGGCGCTCCGGCGTGAAGCCGCCCAGCTCGCGGCGGCGCTCCAGCAGGTACTGGATCTCCGGCGACTCGGTGCCCGGGTTGAAGTACGGCGGGTTGTACGGGTCGGCGTCGAGCTGCTTGTCCGAGATGTCGAGCTGCAGGTAGTCGCGGAACGTCTTCAGGTCGTCGATCGTCAGCTTCTTCATCTGGTGCGTCGCGTTGCGCGCCTCGAAGGACTTGCCGAGGCCGTAGCCCTTGATCGTCTTCGCGATGATGACAGTCGGCTGGCCCTTGTGCTCGGCGGCTGCCTTGTAGGCGGCGTACACCTTGCGGTAGTCGTGGCCGCCGCGCTTCATGCTCCAGATCTCGTCGTCGGTCATGTGCTTGACCATCTCGAGCGTGCGCGGGTCGCGGCCGAAGAAGTGCTCGCGCACGAACAGGCCGGACTCCGCCTTGTACGTCTGGTAGTCGCCGTCGGGCGTGACGTTCATGAGGTTGCGGAGCGCGCCGTCGTGGTCGTTCTCGAGCAGCGAGTCCCACTCGCGGCCCCAGACGACCTTGATGACGTTCCAGCCCGCGCCGCGGAAGAACGACTCGAGCTCCTGGATGATCTTGCCGTTGCCGCGCACCGGGCCGTCGAGGCGCTGGAGGTTGGCGTTGATGACGAAGTTCAGGTTGTCGAGGCCGTCGTTCGCCGCGAGCTGGAGCGCGCCGCGCGACTCGACCTCGTCCATCTCGCCGTCGCCGAGGAACGCCCACACCTGCGAGTCGGCGACGTCCTTGATGCCGCGGTTCGCGAGGTAGCGGTTCGCCTGCGCCTGGTAGATGGCGTCGATCGGGCCGAGGCCCATCGAGACGGTCGGGAACTGCCAGAAGTCGGGCATCATCCGCGGGTGCGGGTAGGAGGGGATGCCGTTCGGCGCCTTCGACTTCTCCTGGCGGAACGCGTCCATCTGGTTCTCGCTCAGGCGGCCCTCGAGGAAGGCGCGGGCGTACATGCCGGGGGAGGCGTGGCCCTGGTAGAAGATCTGGTCGCCGCCGCCCGGGTGGTCCTGGCCGCGGAAGAAGTGGTTGAGGCCGACCTCGTAGAGGGCAGCCGACGACGCGTAGGTCGAGATGTGGCCGCCGACGCCGATGCCGGGCGCCTGCGCGCGGTGCACCATGATGGCCGCGTTCCAGCGGATCCAGCGGCGGTACGTGCGCTCGATCGCCTCGTCGCCGGGGAACTCCGGCTCGTTCTCGGGCGCGATCGTGTTGATGTAGTCGGTCGTCGGCACCATCGGCACGCCCAGGTGCAGCTCCTTGGAGCGCTTGAGCAGGCTGAGCATGATCTCGCGGCCGCGCTCGTGGCCATTGGCCGCGACGAGCTGCGACAGCGACTCCTGCCACTCAGCGGTCTCGCTGGGGTCCACGTCGTCCGTGTGGCCCGAGTAGGGGTCCTGGTCGTTCAGCACCGATGCTCCTGACGTCGATATCTCGCGGCGGCCTGGGTGCGCGCGCCCGAGCATCCACCCTATCGACCGCGGCGTGCATCCATCGCAGTGCCGCCGTCGGCTCTGGCACGATGGGATGCATGGCACAGGATGCGCTCCAGATCGGCGCCGAGGCGCCCGACTTCACCCTCACCGACCACACCGGCGAGGCGGTCACGCTGTCGGCCCTGCGCGGCCACCCGGTCGTGCTCGTCTTCTACCCCGCGGCGTTCACCGGCCGCTGCACGGGAGAGCTGTGCGCGATCCGCGACGAGCTCGCCGCGTTCGAGGACGCGGACGCCGAGGTGCTCGCCATCTCGGTCGACACTGCCGCATCGCTGCGCGTCTTCGCCGAGCAGGAGGGGCTGTCGTTCCGGCTGCTGAGCGACTTCTGGCCGCACGGCGCCGTCGCGCAGGCCTACGACGCGTTCCTCCCGGAGCGCGGCACGGCGACGCGCGCCACCTACGTCATCGACCGCGAGGGCAGGATCGCGGCGCACTTCCGCGTGAGCCCGTCGGCGTCGCGCGACATGGACGCGTACCGCGAGGCGCTCGCCGGCGTCGCCTAGCGGCACGCCGAGCGCCGCCCTGTCGGCGCCCGGGGCGCTGCCCGCTCCATCGCGGAGTGTCGGGTTGTCGCGGCAGTGTCGCGACACCCTCGCAGCAGGTCGACACTCGGGCGATCGGGCCTGCCGTGGTGGGGACGGCCGAACGACTACGGTGCTCGGATGGAGCAGCGGAGCGCGGTCGAGCGACGGTCGGGCCGATCCCGCGGCCGGGCGGCGATCGCGATCATCGCGGGGCTCTCGGTGGCCTCGACCGTGCTGCTGTCGCCGATCTGGGCGCTGATGGGGCTCGCGCTCGGCCGCTACGACGCGTCCGGTCGCGGTGGCCCCTTCGCCGCGTGCGCCGCCGACTCGACCGACTGCAGCGGCCCGGACCTGGTGGCGTTCGGCCTGCTCGCACTCGTGCTGCTGGCGGTCGCTGCGCTCGTCGCGCTGCTCGGCACGACGGTGCAGCGCCCACGTCGTCGCGCCCCCGCGTTCGCCGCGAACCTGGCGCTGACGGTCGCGGTGACGGTCGCGACCGCGGCGGGGCTGTGGTTCGGCAGCAGCTGGCTGCGGTGACCGCGAGCCGCGTCGTGGGCGGTGCCGGGCTCGAACCGGCGACCCCTTCGGTGTAAGCGAAGTGCGCTACCAGCTGCGCCAACCGCCCGTCGGCCATCCTGCCATCCCGTGCGAGCGGATGCCGCGGGCGTGAGCGGTAGCGTGGCCGGGCGCCGATCGGCGCGCGACGAGGAGGTCGATGTGGAGATCCGTGGTGCTGCCGCGCTCGTGACGGGCGCCGCGTCCGGGCTGGGCGCCGCGACTGCCGCCGCGCTCGCCGCCAGGGGCGCGCTCGTGGTCGGGCTCGACCTGCCCGCGGCGATCGAGCGCGCGCAGTCGGAGCCGGACGGGCCGCAGGACGGCATCCGCCTCGTGCCGGGCGACGTGACATCCGAGGCCGACGTGCAGCGCGCGGTCGACGAGGCGTCGGCGCTCGGGCCGCTGCGCATCGCAGTCTCGTGCGCCGGCATCGCGACCGGGAAGCGGCTCATCGGCCGCGATGGACCGCACGACCAGGCCGCGTTCGAGCGCACGATCGCCGTCAACCTCTTCGGCACCTTCCAGGTGCTGCGGCTCGCGGCCGCGCGGATCGCCGAGACCGAGCCGCTCGACGGCCGAGACGGCCAGCGCGGCATCGTCGTGCAGACCGCATCCGTCGCCGCGTTCGACGGCCAGATCGGGCAGGCCGCCTACAGCGCCTCGAAGGGCGCGGTCGCGGCGATGACCCTCCCGGCCGCGCGCGACCTGGCCCGGCACGGCATTCGCGTGATGACCGTCGCGCCGGGCGTCGTCGACACCCCGATGATGGCCGGCATCGGCACCGAGGTGCGCGACGCGCTCGAGGCGACCGTGCCGTTCCCCGCTCGGCTCGCGCGGCCGGACGAGTTCGCTCAGCTCGTCGTCGCGGTCGTCGAGCACGACTACCTCAACGGCGAGACGATCCGCATGGACGGTGCGCTGCGGATGCCGCCCCGCTGACGGCGGCGGGCGTGCCGGGTGCGCGTCCGTAGGATGGGGCGCATGACGAGCGTCGCGGAGGTCCAGCGCGCGGTCGAGTCGCTCTGGCCGGCTGCGACCGCCGAGGACTGGGACGCGGTCGGGCTCATTGCAGGCGACCCGGCCGACGCAGTGTCGCGCGTGCTGCTCGCCGTCGACGCCGTGGGCGCGACCGCCGCAGAGGCCGTCGAGCGCGGCGCCGACCTGCTGCTCGTGCACCACCCGCTGCTGCTGCGCGGCGCCACGAGCGTCGCCGCGACCACTCCCGCAGGCCGGGTCATCACCCGGCTCGTGCGCGAGCGGGTCGCGCTGCTCGCCGCGCACACGAACGCCGACGCCGTCGACCGCGGCACGAGCGGCGAGCTCGCCACGATGCTCGGCCTCACCGGCCTCGCGCCCATCGTCGTCAACCGCGTCGACGCGTCGCTCGGGCTCGGCCGCGTCGGCGACCTGCCGCAGCCGGCCTCGCTCGGCGACCTCGTGCGCACGCTCGCGACGCTGCTGCCGGCCGTCGCCGGCGGCTTGCGCGCCGTGGGCGACCCCGCCCGGCAGGTGCAGCGCATCGCCATCTGCGGCGGCGCCGGCGACTCGCTGCTGCGCGAGCGCGCCGTCGCGGGCGCCGACGTCTACATCACGAGCGACCTGCGCCACCACCCGGCATCGGATGCGCGCGAGCGCCACGCCGCGGGCGAGGGCCCCGCGCTCGTCGACGTGTCGCACTGGGCGAGCGAGTCGCTGTGGCTGCGGCCCGCGGCCGAGCAGCTGCGCGCGGCGCTGCCGGGCGTCGAGGTGCTCGTGAGCGACATCAGGACGGACCCATGGGACTTCGCGGTCCCGCAGGAGGAGCACGCATGGCACTGAAGGCGACGAACGGCGATCAGCGGCGGCTGCTGGCGCTGCAGGACGTGGACACCCGCATCGTGCGGCTGCAGGCGAAGGCGAAGGCGCTGCCGCAGACGAAGCGGATCGACGAGCTCGACGCGCTGCTCGCGCGGCTCGATCGCGCCGTGCTCGACCGGCTCGGCGCCCATGACGACGCCACGGCAGAGGTCGCGCGCATCGAGAGCGACGTGCAGCTCGTCGAGGCGCGGCTCAAGCGCGACCAGGAGCGGCTGCAGGTCGTGAAGGACGCGAAGACCGCGACCGCGACGGAGCACGAGATCGCGACGCTCGAGCGGCGCCGCTCGACGCTCGAGGACCTCGAGCTCGAGGCCATGCAGGCGCAGGAGGACGCGGCCGCCGCGCTCGCCGCTGCCCGCGCCGAGGCGGGCGAGGCGCGTGCGGAGCGCGACCGCCTCGCGGCGGAGCGCGCCGAGGTCGCTGCCGGGCTCGAGCGCGAGCTCGCCGAGGCGCGCGCCGAGCGCGCCGACCGCACGGTCTCCGTGCCCGCGGACCTCCTCGCCCTCTACGACCGCCAGCGCGAGCGCTACGGCATCGGCGCGACGCTGCTGCAGCACCGCACGTCGGCCGCCTCGGGCGTCGAGCTCAACGCGTCCGAGCTGCACCAGATCCGCCAGGCGCCCGACGACGAGGTCATCCTCGACCCGAACTCGTCGGCGATCCTCGTGCGCACGGAGGAGAGCGGGCTGTAGCCCGCTGTCCCGGCCGCCGTAGCATTCCAGCGGGAGGCCGCGGAGGGGGTGGCGCGATGCGGGTCGTGGAGGTCGCCGACGAGGCGGGGCTCGACGCCTTCGTGCGGCTCGGCCAGGACACCCACGGCGGCATGGCGGTGCCGCTGGCCGAGCGCACGGTGCGCGCGTGGCACCGCGGGAGGCATCCGCACCCGCATCCGATCACGCTGCTGCTCGCGCTCGACGGCGACCGCCCGGTCGGCCGCGCCATCGTGCACCGCGACGACCGGCTCGACGCGCGCCTCGGCACCCGCGCGCTCGTGTTCGGCGCGCTCGAGGCCGCGGGTCCTGCCGTCGTCGACGCCCTGCTCGACGACGTCGAGGGGCGGGCGGCCGCGGCCGGCGCGCACGAGCTGTTCGGCCCGGCGCAGCTGCTGCCGAACCAGTCGGGCGGCGTCATCACCGCGGGCTTCGACGAGCGCGGCTTCCTCGACGCGGCCTGGAACCCGCCGTGGCTGCCGGAGGTGCTCGAGGCGCGCGGCATGCAGCGCTGGTACGAGGCCGACACCTGGATCGTCGACGTCGTCGACGAGGACGGACCGAGCGTCGCCGAGCTCGACGCCGCGGGCATCCGCATCGACGAGGTGACGCGCTTCGGCCTCGACCGCGGCCTGCGCGCACTGCTGCCGCTGCTCAACGACTCGTTCGCGCTGCTGCCCTACTTCACGCCGTTCTCGCGCGGCGAGCTGCGCACCCAGACGGCGGGGCTGTGGCTGCTGCACGAGCCGGGCCTCTTCCTCATCGCTCGCGACGAGGACGACCATCCGCTCGCCTTCGTCGTCGCGGTGCTCGATGCCTCGCCGGTGCTGCAGCGCTCGGGCGGTCGGATGGGGCCGAGGGAGGCGTGGTCGGTCGCGGCGCGGCGGGCCGAGCTGCGACGGGAGGCAGTGCTCGTCATCCAGGGCGCGCGCCCTGACTCGCAGGGCAAGGGCATCGTCTCGCTGCTCAGCCGCCGGCTGCACGCGAACCTCGCCGAGCTCGGCTGCCGCACCCTGCGCTCGACGCCGGTCGGCCGGCAGAACCCCGGCTCCGCCCGGCAGTTCTCGCGGTTCGGCGGCCGCCCGCTGCACGCGACGACCTACTACCGCAAGCCGCTCGCGCCCGCAGCGCCGTAGCGGCGGCCGCGATATCCTGGGCGCGCGGATCGGTCGGCTAGGCGGTCGCGTCGCGGCACCTCCGGGTGCTGCGCCGAGGAACGTCCGGGCTCCGCAGAGCAGGGCGGTGGATAACGTCCACCCGGGGCAACCCGCGAGAAAGTGCAACAGAGAACAGGTCCACCCGCCTGGGCGCGAGCCCGAGCGGGCCAGGAGTGAAACGGTGGGGCAAGAGCCCACCAGCGTCGCGTGCGAGCGCGGCGGCTAGGCAAACCTCGCCCGGAGCAAGACCAGACAGCGGATCACGGGGCTGCTCGTCCCATCCGCGGGTAGGTCGCTAGAGGGCTGCAGCAATGCATCCCGTAGAGAGATGACCGTCCACGACAGAACCCGGCGTATCGGCCGGCCGGTCCGCCCACAGCACGACCCCCGAGGCCGCGAGGCCTCGGGGGTCGCTGTGCCTGACGGGTGCGTCAGGCGGGTGCGCCAGGCGGATGCGTCAGGCGGCCACGAGCGCGGGCTCGGCCTCCTGCACCGCCGGCGCGCGGCGCGCCCAGCGCTTGAGCGCGATCACCGCGAGCGCCGTGATGACCGTGCCGACCGCGATGGCGATCGTGAACATGAGCAGGTTGCCGATCGCGAAGAACACGAAGAACCCGCCGTGCGGCGCCTGGCTCGTGACGCCGGCGGCCATCGAGATCGCGCCCGTCGCCGCCGAGCCGAGGATCGCCGCGGGGATGACGCGCAGCGGGTCGGTCGCGGCGAACGGGATCGCGCCCTCCGAGATGAACGACGCACCGAGCAGCCACGCGGCCTTGCCGTTCTCCCGCTCGACGGGCGTGAAGAGCCTGCGGTCGAGCGTGCTCGCGAGGGCCATGCCGAGCGGCGGCACCATGCCCGCGGCCATGACCGCCGCCATGATGAGCCACGGCGAGGGGTTCTCGGGGGAGCCAGCACCGAGCCCGGCGACCGCGAAGCCGTACGCCACCTTGTTGATGGGCCCGCCGAGGTCGAAGGCCATCATCGTGCCGAGCAGCAGCCCGAGCAGCACGGCGCCCGTGCCGGTCAGCGAGCTGAGCCAGGCGGTGAGGCCCGCCATGAGGGCCGCGATGGGGCCGCCGAGCAGCATGACCATGAGTCCGGAGGCGAAGATCGACGCGAGCAGCGGGATGATGACGACCGGCATGAGGCCGCGGAGCCACGAGGGCACCCGCCAGGTGCCGATCCACCACGCCGCGAGGCCCGCGAGCAGGCCGCCGACGAGGCCGCCGATGAAGCCGGCGTCCATGGTGCCGGCGACGGCACCCGCGACGAAGCCGGGTGCGATGCCGGGCCGGTCGGCGATCGCGTAGGCGATGTAGCCCGCGAGCGCCGGCACGAGGAAGCCCATCGAGGCCGCGCCGATCGAGAAGAGCACGGCGCCGAGGTACTGCCCGAGCCCGCCGTCGGGCAGGTTCCAGAGCGTGTTCTGGATGATGACGTCGCCCGCGACCTCGGTGATCCGGAAGCCGCCGAGCAGGAAGCCGAGCGCGATGAGCAGCCCGCCGCCGGCGACGAACGGGATCATGTAGCTGACGCCGGTGAGGAGCGCGCGCTTCACGGTGCCGCCGAGGTTGCCGGCGGACGGCGCGGGCGTCGCCTCGGCGGAGGCGCTGCCCGCGATGCGCGGCCCGTTCGGGTCGTCGGCGTGGCCGAGGGCCTCCTGGATGAGCGCGTCTGCGGCGTCGATGCCGCGCTTCACGGGCACCTGCACGTACGGCTTGCCGGCGAAGCGGCCCCGCTCGCGCACGTCGACGTCGACCGCGAACACGACCGCGTCCGCGGCCGCGATGACCGCGGGGTCGAGCCGCTTCGTGCCGGCCGATCCCTGGGTCTCGACGGCGATGCGCACGCCGGCGCGCTCGGCGGCGGCCTTGAGCGCATCCGCAGCCATGTAGGTGTGCGCGATGCCGGTCGGGCACGCGGTGACGGCGACGATGCTGCGGGCGCCCTCGGCGACCGGCGCGGCGTCCGCCTCGTCGCGGTCGGCGACGACGTCCTCGACGAGCGCGACGACCTCTGCCGGGCTCGAGGCCGAGCGCAGGGCATCCGTGAACCGCTCGTCGATGAGCGACCCGGCGAGCCGCGACAGCACCGCGAGGTGCGTCTCGGCAGCGCCGTCGGGCGCCATGATCATGAAGACGAGGTCGGCGGGGCCGTCGGGAGCGCCGAAGTCGACGGGCGGCTGGAGCCGGGCGAAGGCGAGGCTCGGCTCGCGCACCGCCGCGGACTTGCAGTGGGGGATCGCGATGCCGGCGCCCATGCCGGTGGGCGTGAGCGCCTCGCGGTCGAGCACAGCGGCGGCGAGGCCGTCGCCGTCGACGACGCGGTCGGTGCCCGCGGCACGGGCCGCGAGCGCACGGATCACGGCCTCCTTGTCGGCGCCGAGGTCGGCGTCGAGCACCACGAGCTCGGGGGTGAGGATCTGGGGCATCAGTGCTCCTGTGTGTCAGCGGCGGAGGCCGCGGGGGTGGCGGCGGCGGATGCCGCGGTCGTGGGGGTGCTGATGCCGACGCGGGTCGCGTCGGCGTCAGCAGGCGTGGGGAAGCCGGTGCCCGGCATCGCAGCGGCGGCGGAGCCGTGCGCGACCGCCTGGCGCAGCCGCCCGGCGGCGTCGTCGCCGCGTCGCTCGGCGATGAGCCAGCCGGCGAGGCTCGCGTCGCCGGCGCCGACGGTCGATCGGACGGTCGTGGGCGGCGGGGTCGCGCGCAGCACGTCGTGCGCGTCAGCGAGGATCGCGCCGTCGCCGCCCAGCGTGAGCAGCACGGCGCCGACGCCGCGCCCGACGAGCGCGGCAGCGGCGGTCGCGGCGGCGGCAGGGCCGTCGATCGCGCCGTGCGCGAGGCCGAGCAGCTCCTCGAGCTCCTCGTCGTTCGGCTTGACGAGGTCGATGCCGCCCGCCGTGACCGCCGCGGCGAGCGGCGCGCCCGAGGTGTCGACGGCGATGCGGATGCCGGGGCGCGCCTCCCGCGCGGCGCGCACGACGTCGGCGACGAGGCTCGGCTCCGCGCCGGTCGGCAGCGAGCCGGCGACGACGAACCAGTCCGCGTCGACCGCGTGCGCGCGCACGGCGGCCAGCACGGCTGCGATCGCACGTGCGTCGAGGGCGGCGCCCGGCTCGTTGACCTTCGTGGTCGTGCCGTCGGGCTCGGTGAGCGAGAGGTTCGTGCGCACGGGGGCGTCGACGGGCACGTGCACGGCGTCGACGCCGTCGGCCGCGAGCAGCGCGGCGAACGGGTCGTCCTCGCGCGACACGACGATCGCGCGGGACGGCACGCGGGCGGCGGCGAGCACGCGCGTGACGTTGACGCCCTTGCCGGCGGCGACCTCGGAGGCGGCGGCGCTCGTGCGCTGCACGGCACCGCGCTCGAGCCGGGCGCCGAGCTCGACGGTGCGGTCGATGGAGGGGTTGAGCGTGAGCGTGAGGATCATGCGACCTGCACCTCGCAGCCTGCGTCGTCGAGCGCTGCGGCGAGCGCCGCATCCGGGGCTCCGTCGGTGAGCAGCACGTCGAGCTGCTCGAGCGCTGCGAAGCGGCACAGCGAGGCCTCGCCGAGCTTCGTCGCGTCGGCGAGCACCGCCACCCGGCGGCCTGCCGAGACGATCGCGGTCTTCACGGCGGCCTCGTCCGGGTCGGGGGTGGTCGCGCCGGAGGCGTCGAGCCCGTTCGTGCCGAGCACGACCACGTCGGGCCGGAGCGCCGCGATCGCGAGGACGGTCTGGGCACCCACTGCGGCGCCGGTGACGGCGCGGATCCGGCCGCCGATCGCGTGCACCTCGATCGACGGATGGGCGGCGAGCAGCTGCGCGATCGCGGGGGAGTGGGTGGCGACGACGAGCCGGGGGCCGCCTGCGCCTGGCCACGTCTCGACGAGCTCGGCGGCCAGCGCCGCGGTGGTCGTGCCGGCGTCGAGCAGCAGGCTCGTGGCGCCGGAGGCGAGGAGCCGCTCGCACGCGAGCCGCGCGATGCGGCGCTTGCCGTCGGTGTTCGTGCTCTGCCGCTCGGCCACCGCGGTCTCGACCAGGCTCGACCGGCTGGCGCTGACCGCCCCGCCGTGCACCCGCCGGGCGACGCCCGCGAGCTCGAGGGCGTCGAGGTCGCGGCGCACGGTCTCGGGCGTGATGCCGAGCTCGCGAGCGAGTCCGGCGACGAGGACACGGCCGTCGAGCTGGATCCGCGCGGCGATCTGGTCGCGGCGCTGGGTTGCGAGCATCGGTGCTTCCACGCCTTCACCGTAGCGCCGCAACGCAGACAAAGCAAGAGAGCCCAACACAAACGCAGATCCTGGATCGCGCGGACGGAGTCGGCCACAGCGCGGCGCAGCGCGCCAGAGCAGCCGAACTTCCCCGAACTCGGGTTTGTGCCGCCGAAACCCGCAGTGCAGGGAAGTTCGACGGTGGACGGCCGCTCGAGGCGCCGGCGGAGCCGGAGGGCGGCGGCGAGCGCCGCCCGGCGTCAGACGCCGCGGGCGAGCGCCGCGGCGCCGATGATGCCGGCGTTGTTGCGCAGCTTCGCGGGCACGATGGGCGTGTCGAGGGTGAGGAGCGGCAGGAAGAGCTCCGACGACTTCGAGACGCCGCCGCCGACGACGAAGAGGTCGGGGGAGAAGAGGAACTCGAGGTGCGTGTAGTAGCGCTGCAGCCGCTCGGCCCACGCCTCCCAGCTGAGCTCCTCGCGCTCGCGCGCACGGTTCGAGGCGCGCGACTCCGCGTCGTGGCCGTCGATCTCGAGGTGCCCGAGCTCGGCGTTGGGGATGAGCACCCCGTTGTAGATGAACGCGCCGCCGATGCCCGTGCCGAGCGTCGTCATGATGACGAGGCCGGCCGCGTCCTTCGCGGCGCCGTAGTGGTCCTCGGCGAAGCCGGCCGCATCCGCGTCGTTGACGAAGTGGATGTCGCGGCCGAGCGCCTGCTCGAACAGTCGCTCCGCCTCGAGCCCGATCCACGCCTTCGAGACGTTCGCGGCGCTCATCGTGCGGCCGTGGCGCACGATCGCGGGGAACGTCACGCCGATCGGCGTGCCCTCGGGCGCCTCGAGCCGGTCGACGAGCTCGACGACCGCATCGCGGATCGCGTCGGGCTCGCCGCCCTCGGGCGTCGGCAGCTTGACGCGGTCGCTGAGGAGCTCGCCCGTCTTCACATCGACGAGGGCGGCCTTGACGCCCGTCCCGCCGATGTCGACGCCGACGGCCTGGTGCTTCGACTTGGTCACGGCTCGCATCCTGCCACGGATCCCGCCGTGGAGCGGTCGTCCACGCGCGAGCCGGTCAGGCGGACGGCAGGGTCAGGATCTCGGCGCCGGACTCGCGCACGACGATGGTGTGCTCGAACTGCGCGGTGATGGATCGATCGCGCGTGACGACCGTCCAGTCGTCGTCCCAGCCCTCCCACTCGTGGGTGCCCAACGTCAGCATCGGCTCGATCGTGAACACCATGCCCGGCACGATCTCGGTGTCGTAGCGGTCGGTGTCGTAGTGGGGGATGATCAGCCCGGAGTGGAACGACGTGCCGACGCCGTGGCCCGTGAAGTCGCGCACGACCCCGTAGCCGAAGCGCTTCGCGTACATCTCGATCGCCCGGCCGATGACGTTGACGCGGCGACCCGGCATGGCGGCCCGGATGCCGCGCCGCAGTGCTTCCTCGGTGCGCTCGACGAGCTGCGCGACCTCGGGCGTGGCCTCGCCGACGATGAACGTGCGGTTGGAGTCACCATGCACGCCGTCGAGGTAGGCGGTGATGTCGATGTTCACGATGTCGCCCGGCTCGAGCTCGGTGTCGTCCGGGATCCCGTGGCAGATCACCTCGTTCACGCTCGAGCAGATCGACTTGCGGTAGCCGCGGTAGCCGAGCGTCGAGGGGTAGGCGCCGTGGCCGGTGACGAACTCGTGGCCGATCCGGTCGAGCTCGTCGGTCGTCACCCCCGCCTGCGCGGCGGCGCCGACAGCGGCGATCGCGTCGGCCGCGATCGTGCCGGCGCGACGGATGCGCTCGATCGTCTCGTCGTCGTACGCGTCGCCGCCGACGTGCTTCGCCGGTGCCGGGCGCCCGACGTACTCGGGCCGTGCGATCGCGGGGTCGACCCGCCGCTCCGGGCCGATGCGGCCGGGGATGAGGTGACCACTCGCGTCCTTCGGCATGCGCTCCATCCTAGGAGGGCGGTGCTCATGCACCTCGCGGGCCGGGTCGACCCTGGACGCGCGCTCAGGGTGCGGATGGGGGACATCCGTAGCCTCGACGCATGGCTGATCAGTACACGTTCACCGACCCGACCGCCCGCTACGCCGACATCGACACGAAGCCCGTCTCGCAGGACGGCCCCGGCCTCGACTCCGGGCTGCGCGACCGCGCCGACCTCGGCGAGGAGAGCTACCGCGGCAGCGGCCGCCTCGAGGGGCGCAAGGCGCTCATCACCGGCGGCGACTCCGGCATCGGCGCCGCCACCGCGATCGCCTTCGCGCGCGAGGGCGCCGACGTCGCGATCTCGTACCTGCCGGAGGAGGAGAGCGACGCGCAGCGCATCGTCGCGCTCATCGAGGAGGCCGGCAGGACCGCCGTCGCGATCCCCGGCGACCTCACCGACCGCGCGTACTGCGCGCAGCTCGTCGCCACGACCGTCGAGCGGCTCGGCGGCCTCGACATCCTCGTCTCGAACGGCGGCAAGCAGCAGTACGTCGACCGCCTCGAGGACCTCACCGACGAGGCGTTCGACGAGACGTTCAAGACCAACGTCTACGCCTTCTTCTGGCTCGCGAAGGATGCCGTGCCGCACATGCCGCCCGGCTCGACGATCATCGCGACCTCGTCCATCCAGGCGTACCAGCCCTCCGAGAACCTCGTCGACTACGCGACGACGAAGGCGGCGATGAACACGATGAGCAAGGCGCTCTCGCAGCAGCTCGCGCCGCGCGGCATCCGCGTCAACGTCGTCGCGCCCGGACCGGTGTGGACGCCGCTGCAGACGGCCGGCGGCCAGCCGACCGACGTGCTGCCGGAGTTCGGCCAGCAGACGCCGCTCGGCCGCGCCGGGCAGCCCGCGGAGCTCGCGCCCGCCTTCGTGTTCCTCGCCTCGGGCGAGTCGAGCTACGTCGTCGGCGAGACGCTCCACGTCAACGGCGGGATGCCCACGCCGTGATCGGGCCGGCCGGGATCGGCACCGCCCTGCGCTGGCAGGGCGGTGCGCCGGTCCCGGCGCCGCTCGACGAGCGCGACGCCGACGGCTACGCCGACCTGCGCACGTACGCGTCGATCGGCGACGGCCGCACGATCGCGCTCGTCGCGCGCGACGGCAGCATCGACTGGCTGCCGCTGCCGGCGGTCGACGCGATGCCCGCCTTCGCCGCGCTGCTCGACGCCGAGCGGGGCGGCAGGGTCGCGCTCGCGCCGCTCGACCCGCACCGCGTCGAGCGGCGCTACCTCGAGGGCGGCAACGTGCTCGAGACCACCTTCACGACCGACGCCGGCGTCGTGCGCATCACCGACTCCCTCAACACCGGCATGGCGGGGCGATTGCCGTGGTGCGAGCTCGCCCGCCGCATCGACGGCGTCGAGGGCGAGGTCGAGCTGCGCGGCGAGATCGCGCCGGGCACGATGCTCGGCACCGCGTCGCCGTGGGCCAGCGAGACCGTGCACGGCACCGTGCTGCGGGTCGGCGGGCTGACGCTCGCCCCGCGCACCCTGCACGCCGCCGACGTCGAGGTCGGCGCGCGCCGCATGGTCGCGCGCTTCCGCACGTCGCCCGGGTCACGGCACCTGCTCGGCTTCGTCGCGACCGACTCGGAGCCGCTGCTGCTGCCGGATCCCGCCGCGATGGACGCGGGCATCGACCGCACGATCGACGCGTGGCGGCGCTGGACGGCGTCGTGCACGTACGACGGGCCGTGGCCCGAGGCGGTGCACCGCAGCGCGCTCGTGCTCAAGCAGCTCATCTACGCGCCGACCGGCGGCATCGCCGCCGCCGCGACCACCTCGCTCCCGGAGTCGCTGACCGTGCGGAAGGGCTGGGACTACCGGTACTCGTGGATCCGCGACACCGCCTACTCGCTCGGCGTGCTGCTGCAGCTCGGCGTCAGCGAGGAGGTCCACGGCGCGATGACCTGGATGCTGCGGCTGCTCAAGGACCACAGCGAGACCGCCGTGCTCCACGGGCTCGACGGCCGTGTGCCGGGCGACGACGTCGACGTGCACGACGTGCACGGCTGGCGCGGCGCGCAGCCGGTCGTGACCGGCAACCGAGCCGCCGGCCAGCTGCAGCTCGGCGTCTACGGCGACATCTTCAGCATCGTCGCGATGTACGTCGACGCCGGGAACGTGCTCGACGCACCCACCGGCCGGCTCCTGACCGAGATCGCCGACCTCGCGGCCGACCGCTGGCGGCGCGTCGACGCCGGCATGTGGGAGCTGCCCGACCACCGGCACTACACGACGTCGAAGCTCGGCTGCTGGCACGCGCTCCAGCAGGCCGCGCACCTCGCCGACATCGGCCAGATCCCCGGCGATGCAGCCCGCTGGCGGTTCGAGGCCGACGCGATCCGCGCGTGGGTCGAGGAGCACTGCTGGTCGGAGGAGCGCGGGGCGTACGTCTGGCACCCGGACACCGACGAGCTCGACGCCTCGATCCTGCTGCACGCGATCAGCGGCTTCGACCGCGGCGACCGGATGCGGCGCACCCTCGACGCGCTCGACGCGGAGCTCGGGCGCGGCCCGCACCTCGTGCGCTGGTCGAGCGCCGAGCGCGAGGAGTCGTCGTTCGTCGCCTGCTCGTTCTGGATGGTCGCCGCCCGAGCGCTGTGCGGACAGGTCGACGAGGCTCGGCAGCGCATGGAGGCGCTGCTCGCCGAGGCACCGAACGACGTCGGCCTGCTCTCGGAGATGCTCGAGCCCGAGACGGGCGCCTTCCTCGGCAACCTCCCGCAGGCGCTCAGCCACCTCGCGCTCGCGCAGGCGGCGATCACGGTGCAGGCCGCGGAGCGCGACGCGGGCGACGGCGGCTGACGCCGAGCGGCCTCCCGACCGGCTCCCTGGAGTCGCAGAGCCGACGTGGCTACGCTCGGCCCCATGAACGCCGCTGAGTACTGGTACAACCTCGAGACGGGCGTCGTCGAGGAGGGCATGGTCTCGCCGGGCTACGACCGGGCAGGGCCGTTCACGTCGCGCGAGGAGGCAGCGCGCGCGCCGGAGATCATCAAGCAGCGCTCGCAGCAGTGGGCGGCGGAGGAGGCGGCCGCCGACTCGTGGGGCAGCGGCGCGAAGCCCCGCGACGACGAGGGGTAGCGCGCCGCCCTGCCGTTGGCCGCTTCAGGCCGCGGCGAGCACCTTGCGGAGCGTGCGCACGTTGCGCGTCGTGGTGGCGTCCTTCCCGGAGCCCTGCGAGCGCCCGGCTCGCTCCGACGCCTTCGCGAAGCCGCTCGTGAGCGTGGTGCCCTTGGGGTTCGACCAGTAGAGCACCCCGTCGCCTGCGGCGACGGCCTCGCCGTCGGCGGTCTCGAGCTGCGCGAGCGCATCGATCACGCCGGGCTCGAGCTCGAAGATGACGTACGGCGTGTGCTCGTCGTCCTCGCCGTGCGGGTATGCGTCGACGATCCGCTGCAGCGCGTCGATCCCGATGCCGAGCACGCGGATCCGACGCCCGTAGCGCGCCTCGAGGGCCTCCTCGGCCGTCATGGCCGCTGCGGCGGCGCTCCCGGCGGTCACGACCGCATTGCCGCTCGCGAGCACGGTCGCGACATCGTCGAGTCCCGCCTCCGCGAGCAGCGCGCGGAGGTCTGCGGAGCGCACGGTGACGCCGCCGACGTTGACGCCGCGGAGCAGCAGGGCGACGCGCACGGCTGGCTACTCGTACTCGTGCTCGCGCGCCGGGTAGGCGCCGGACGAGACGTCCTCGCGGAACGACACCGCGGCCTCCTCGAGCGTCTGGGCGAGCTGCGCGTACTGCTTGACGAACTTGGGGATGCGGCCGCTCGTGAAGCCGGCCCAGTCGCTCCAGACCAGCAGCTGCCCGTCGCAGTGCGGGCCGGCGCCGACCGAGATCGTCGGGATCGACAGCGTCTCGGTCACCCGTCGCGCCGACTCCGACGGCACCATCTCGAGCACGACCGCGAAGGCGCCCGCGTCCTCGACCGCGCGCGCGTCGCGCAGCAGCTGCTCGATGCCGGCGTCGCCTCGCGCCTGGATCACGTGCCCGCCGAGCCCGTGCTCCGACTGCGGCGTGTAGCCGATGTGCGCCATGACCGGGATGCCGGCCTCGACGATCCGCCGGATCTGCTCGGCCGAGCGCTCGCCGCCCTCGAGCTTCACGGCGTGCGCGCCCGTCTCCTTCATGAAGCGGATCGCGGTGTGCACAGCCTCTCGCGGGTTCGTCTCGTACGAGCCGAACGGCAGGTCGGCGATGACGAGCGCCCGCTTCGCGGCGCGCGCGACGGCGCGGGTGAGGGGGATGAGCTCGTCGACGGTGACGGGGAGGGTCGTGTCGTAGCCGAAGACCGTGTTGCCGGCCGAGTCGCCGACGAGCAGGAAGTCGATGCCCGCGCGGTCGAAGATGCCCGCCGAGAGGTAGTCGTAGCTCGTGAGCCCGACGATCTTGACGCCGTCGCGCTTCGCCTGCGAGAAGTGGCGCGTGCGCACGCGCTTCGGTCCCGCGGAGCCGCCGCCGTACGGGGCCGCCGCCTCCTGCGCACCCTCGGTCGGCGACTGCGCCGCCGGGGCCTGATCGTCCTGTCCGGAGCCGCGCTGCTGTGAACCACCCTGTGCCATGCCCCGAGCCTAACCTCACGCATCTGCGCGACCACTAGCCTGAAGGGAGGCAGAGAGAGGTACGGGATGGACAAGCAGCGAGACTTCGTGCTGCGCACGATCGAGGAGCGCGGCGTGAAGTTCGTGCGCCTGTGGTTCACGGATGTGCTGGGCACGCTGAAGTCGGTGGCGATCGCCCCGGCCGAGGTGGAGGGCGCCTTCACCGAGGGGCTCGGCATCGACGGCTCGTCGATCGAGGGGCTCTCGCGCTCGTCCGAGGCCGACGTCATCGCGAAGGCCGACCCGTCGACCTTCCAGATCCTCCCGTGGCGCGGCGAGGTCGACCCGACCGCCCGCATGTTCTGCGACATCTCCACCCCGGACGGCCAGCCCGCCGCCGCCGACCCGCGCCACGTGCTCAAGCGCACGCTCGCGAAGGCGGCCGACCGCGGCTTCAGCTTCTACACGCACCCCGAGTGCGAGTTCTACCTGCTCAAGTCGGCCGACGTCGCCAACCCCGAGCCCGTCGACCACGCGGGCTACTTCGACAACGTGCCCGGCGGCACCGCGCACGACTTCCGCCGCGCGAGCGTGCGCATGCTCGAGGACATCGGCATCTCCGTGGAGTTCAGCCACCACGAGGCAGGACCCGGCCAGAACGAGATCGACCTGCGGTACGCGGATGCGCTCTCCACGGCCGACAACATCATGACCTTCCGCACGGTGGTCAAGGAGGTCGCCCAGTCCGAGGGCGTCTACGCCACCTTCATGCCGAAGCCGTTCGAGGGCCACCCGGGCAGCGGCATGCACACGCACCTCTCGCTCTTCGAGGGCGAGCGCAACGCGTTCTACGACGCATCCGGGCAGTACCGGCTGTCGAAGATCGGCCGCCAGTTCATGGCGGGGCTGCTGCACCACGCGCCTGAGTTCACGGCCGTGACGAACCAGTACGTCAACTCTTACAAGCGCATGTGGTCCGGCGACGAGGCGCCCAGCTTCGTGAGCTGGGGCCACAACAACCGCTCCGCGCTCGTGCGCGTGCCGCTCTCGAAGCCCAACAAGGCGCAGTCGGCCCGCATCGAGTACCGCGGCCTGGACTCGGCGGCGAACCCGTACCTCGCGTTCTCGGTGCTGCTCGCCGCAGGCCTCAAGGGCATCGAGGAGGGCTACGAGCTGCCCGACGAGGCGGTCGACGACATCTGGCAGCTCTCCGACAAGGAGCGCAAGGCGCTCGGCTTCAAGCCGCTGCCCGCGAGCCTCGACCGCGCCATCGGCGCGATGGAGGAGTCGGAGCTCGTCGCCGAGACGCTCGGCGAGCAGGTGTTCTCGTACTTCGTCCGCAACAAGCGCGAGGACTGGCAGCGCTACCGCGCGCAGGTGACGCGCGTCGAGCTCGAGTCGAACCTGCTCACGCTGTAGCCCATGCGCGTCCCGTCTCCCCGGGTGCGGCTCGCCCAGCTCGGCTTCCGGGAGCCGAGCAAGGCGGAGGCGTGCCTGGCGGAGCTGCCGGAGGCGCTGCACGGGCTCGTCGACGAGTGCGCGCGCTCCGCCGACCCCGACACCGCGCTGCAGATGCTCGTGCGGCTCGAGCGCGCCGGCATCGACCTGGGCGACGTGCTCGACGACGCCGAGGCGCGCGCGTCGCTCGTGCGCGTGCTCGGCGGCTCGCTCGGGATCGGGGAGCACCTCGAGCGGCACGCCGAGGACCTCGACGTCGCCGCGCGGCCCGCGGCGCCGGCCGATGCCGCGACCTACCGCGCGAGCATGCTCGAGGCCGTCGCGGCCGAGGACGGCGCCACGACGATGCCGCGCGACCGCGCCGTCTCGGCCATGCGCGGCCGCTACCGGCGCCACCTCACCGAGCTCGTCGCCTGGGACCTCCGCCTCGACGACCCCGCCGACTTCGTGCACGTCGTCTCCGCGGCGCTCGCCGACCTCGCCGCGGCCGCCCTCGAGGCCGGCCTCGCGATCGCCCGCTCGGCGGCGCGGGAGCGCTTCGGCGCGGACGCCGACCGCGTGCGGCTCGCGATCATCGGCATGGGCAAGGCGGGCGCGCGCGAGCTCAACTACATCAGCGACGTCGACGTCATCTGGGTGCACGAGGCCGACGACCTCGAGGATCCGCGCGCGACGCAGGTCGCGACGCTGCTCGCGCGCGAGACGGCAGCCGCGTGCTCGCAGTTCCAGGCCGCGCCGCCGCTGTGGGAGGTCGACAGCAACCTGCGCCCGGAGGGCAAGGACGGCGCGCTCACCCGCACGCTCGCATCCCACGTCGCCTACTACGACCGCTGGGCGAAGTCGTGGGAGTTCCAGGCGCTGCTCAAGGCGCGGTTCCTCGCCGGCGACGAGGCGCTCGGCGCGGCCTACGAGGCGTCGGTGCGGTCGAAGGTGTGGGAGTCGTCGAGTCGCGAGGGCTTCGTGGAGTCGGTGCAGCGGATGCGGGAGCGCGTCACCGAGCACATCCCGGCCGACGAGGTGGGCCGGCAGCTCAAGCTCGGCCCCGGCGGCCTGCGCGACGTCGAGTTCACGGTGCAGCTGCTGCAGCTCGTGCACGGCGCCGACGACGCGTCCCTGCGGCAGCGCGGCACGCTCGAGGCGCTCGACGCCCTCGCCGCGCGCGGCACGATCGGCCGCGCGGACCGGCTCGAGTTCGGCGCCCACTACCGGTTCCTGCGCGTGCTCGAGCACCGCATCCAGTTCTGGCGCATGCGCCGCACGCACCTCATGCCGCTCGGCGAGGACGACCTGCGCCGGCTCGCGCGCGCCGCGCGGCTCGCCGACGCCGACGTGCTCGAGCGGCAGTGGCAGGCGACGCGCCGCGCGGTGCGCTCGCTGCACGAGCGGCTCTTCTACCGCCCGCTGCTCGGCGCGATGGCGTCGCTCGGCCACGAGGACGTGCGGCTGAGCCCCGAGCACGCCATGCGGCGCCTGCAGGCGTCCGGCTACGTCGACGGCAAGGGCGCGCTCGCGCACATCGGCGAGCTCACCGCGGGCGTCAGCCGCCGGGCGCAGATCCAGCGCCTGCTGCTGCCGGTGCTGCTCGGCTGGTTCGCCGAGGGCGCCGATCCCGACATGGGGCTGCTCGCCTTCCGCCGGCTGAGCGAGGCGCTGGGGGAGAGCCCCTGGTTCCTGCGGATGCTGCGGGACTCGCCCGTCGCGGCGCAGCGCCTCAGCCACCTGCTCTCGTCGTCGCGGCTCATCGCCTCGCTCATGGAGCGCATCCCCGAGGCCGCCTCGTGGCTCGACAGCGACGAGCAGCTGCGGCCCCGCAGCGAGGCGGCGCTGCGCGACGAGACGGCCGCCGTGCTCGCTCGGCACCAGGACCCGGACGCCGTGCGGCAGGCACTGCGCTCGCTCCGCCGCCGCGAGCACCTGCGCATCGCGATGGCGAGCGCGCTGCAGCGCATCGACGAGAGCGCAGTCGGCGCCGCCCTGAGCGGGATGGCGGCGGCGCTCGTCGACGCGGCGATCCGCCTGCACCGGCCGGAGGGGCTCGAGCTCGCGACCATCACGATGGGCCGCACGGGCGGTCGCGAGATCGGCTTCGGGAGCGACATCGACGTGCTGCACGTCGCGCGCGGCGAGGGCGACGCGATCGCGGCGGCGACCGCCGTCATCCGCCGTGTGCAGGAGACGCTCGCCGACCCGACGCTGCCGTTCGAGCTGGATGCGGGGCTGCGGCCCGAGGGCAGGCAGGGACCGCTCGTGCGGACCATCGAGAGCTACCGCGCCTACTACGAGCGCTGGTCGGAGCCGTGGGAGGCGCAGGCGCTGCTGCGCGCGCGGCCCTTCGCGGGCGACGAGGGGCTCGCGGCGGAGCTCATGGCGATCATCGACGAGCGCCGGTACCCGCGCGACTTCCCCGCGTCGTCGGTGCGCGAGGTGCGTCGCATCAAGGCGCGTGTCGAGACCGAGCGGCTGCCGCAGAACGCCGATCGCCGGCGCCACCTGAAGCTCGGCGACGGTGCGCTGAGCGACGTCGAGTGGCTCGTGCAGCTGCTCCAGCTGCGTCACGCGGGACGCCTGCCGAGCCTCCGGACGCCGTCGACGCTCGAGGCGCTCGCCGCCGCCGCGCGAGAGGAGCTGCTCTCCGACCGCGACGTCGAGGTGCTGCGGGAGGCGTGGCAGCTCGCGACCCGCATCCGCAACGGGCTCGCGCTCGCCCGTGCGCGCACGATCGACCTGCTGCCGGTCGACCGCGGCGAGCTCGAGGCGGTCGCGCGGCTCGTGGGGATGCCGTCGGGCTCGGCGCGTGACCTCGAGGAGCACTACCTCGCGGCGACCCGGCGCGCACGCCGCGTCTTCGAGCGCCGCTTCTACGAGGACTGACCGCCCGCTCGTCGAGTAGCACCGAAGGCGCGTATCGAGACGACCTGCCTCAATGCTCGTCGAGTAGCACCGAAGGCGCGTATCGAGACGACCCACCCGGCGCTCGTCGAGCACCCCTGTCTTGCTCGTCGACTAGCACCGAAGGCGCGCATCGAGACGACTCGTCTCCCAGCCACTCCTCCTACGCTGGCCCGATGTTCTTCATCTTCGGCTTCGGTGCCAAGCAGCAGCACCTCGGCCCCGGCGAGACCCGCACGTGCATGCGCTGCCACAACACCACGGTCTGGGGCCGCACGCGCGAGTCGAAGCAGTTCACGCTCTTCTTCATCCCCATCGCCCGCTGGGGACGCCGCGAGTACGAGGTCTGCGGCATCTGCGGCAACGCCGTCGCCGTCTGAGGCGACCCCCGCGAGACCGATCGGGCTGGAGGCTGCCCCGAGCCCGACAGGCGGCCTTCGCGGCACTCAGGCCGATCGAGCGCACACCCGCTCGGTCGCAGCGCGCACGCAGAGGGGCCGGGTCCCCCAAGGAACCCGGCTCCCGTCTCTGTGCGCGGTGGCGTCAGACGTCAGACCGCGTAGTAGAGCTCGAACTCCCCGGCGCTAGTTGAGCGTGATTGGGCGAGAGCGTTTTCCGCTAGTTGACTAGGTCGCAGGGTTCAGTGGACGTTGTCCATCCTCGTGGCTGCTCGAGGCTCTTGCGGACTCTTTGCGGACTCCCGGGTCGAGCGCGTGCTTGGCTCACGTAGATTCTCCATCGTGCAGAACTACCCTTCGACCTGTGCCGACGTCGGCGACCGCGCGCACCGGCAGAGCGCAGGAGCGCGTGTGCGGTTGAGGTCGAGGTCCGGGATGGCGTTAGCGCTAATGGTGGCAACTGCTGGAGTAAGCGTGTCCTGCTCGGGTTTCTCGCGCGAGCCAGAGCGAACGCCAAGTGCAGAGCAGGTGGCGCAGAGCCAGCAGGCAGAGCGCGATGAGGCATTGGCGGCTAGAGCCGAGCGCGAGCAAGCGCTCGCCGCTTATGTCGAGCTCGAACGTGCACAAGTGCCCCTGCTCCATGAGTTGTTTCCCGGTATGTATTCGGACTTGCGCGTGGAAGGAGAGCTTTCGTACATTGACGCCCAAGGCCTTCCCGCGGGGACCTACGCGGTGGTCCAGTTCCACTACGTGTACGCGGAAGTGAGGGATTGGTCAATTGCGTCGCCGCTACTTGACACCCAGCGCGAGACCTTCGATCGTCTATGCGAATCCGAGGTATTTCCCGACATGCGAGCGGCAGGCATTACGCCGCCTCTTCGCGTGCTCTACTTCTACCACGACGAGCGCACTGGCGATTTCGCTCCGTGGGCACACTACTGCAACGCACAGCGCTAGCAATGGACGGCATCCTCGACGAGCTCGACGACCGCTGCGAGCGGTGCGGGGTGCTCATGCGGGACGACCGGTGCCGAGGCTGTGGCCACCTGAGAGAGGCACCGCCGCACGCCGGCAAGCCCGACCATGGCGAGGCAGCGGGTATCGGCGGCTGGTGAGAGGCTGGCGCTACGGAGCAAGCTTTGTAAGTCATACCCGATAGCCGCGCGCCGCCTGCGCCGCTGTGCGCGCGACAATAGCCTCTGAACGTGACTTCGCCACTACTGCAAGCAAGAGCGCTAGCCGCTAACGCCAATGCCATCCCTGTTTTCTTCCTCGATCCCGTTACGAACAAGGCGCGCGTCGGTACTGCATTCATGGTCGAGCACCTCGGCGGCGCCTCGATGCTGACCGTTGCGCATGTGATGGACCCTCGGCTGAACCCAACGGATGATTGGTCGATGTGGGACCGCCAGCTCCGCGCCCTGCTTCCGAATGGTGACACCGTGGACTTCGATCTCTTCGAAGACTCGACAGAGGGCACGGAGCCTCGCTTCCGGTACTACCTCACGGACACGCGCGACTCAGAGTCCAGACGCATCCTCGACATCATCGGCTTCAATGACGTGGCCTTCCCCTCCCAGCTCGACGTCCTTTCTCGCTACTTCGGCCGATTCGCGCTCCCCTTCCCCAACAGCCGGGTCGCGGCGGCCGGCGAGCGGTTGCTCGGCGTTGGTTACCCTCGTGAGGCCCAAATGTGGCCCACGCGTCCCGCCTTTCAGCGAGAGATGCGGGCGGTCGACCGACAATATGGCTACCTGTTCCTGGACGCGAGTGGAGAGGAGGGAATGTCCGGGGGACCCTTGCTGTACGACGACGGAAGGATCGCGGGGCTAATCGTGGGAGAAGCCAGTGACGGGCGGCCCACCGCCATTGCTGCCGAGGCGTTTCCCTACCTGACGTTCCTTTCAGGGCCGGTCTAGCGACGCGAAATTAGTTCAAGTTCATCCACGGAGCATCGTCCGTCGACCGACTTGGCGCGGGGCGGCGGCCGAAGCGATCGACGCGAAGCGTCACCCGCAGGCGCTCGGTTTGGCGCGTCGGACGGTTTCGAATGTACGTTCGAACGCGTGACGATCAGGCCATGCGAGTGGGACGTGCTCAACCCGCTCGACGGCCGGCCGCTCGCGGTCGTGCGGCTGCTCACCCTTGGCCCGAACAAGGAGCCCTACTATCGGGCCGTCTCTCCGGATGCAGACGGCAGCCAACGTCGACTCATCGGCTACTGGGGATCACTCGAGCACGCACACGACGGCGTTCTCGCGCTCTACGAGCACGCCAGCCGCCGATCGCTAGCCGGCGGAGACATGCCGCCATCGCGGCCGCTCGTGCCACAGAAGCCGGCACCAGGCACTTCCGAGCCGGGACGAGCGGCACGGCCGAAGCGGCATTCCTCACGGGCGTAGCGCTTCGATAGATGCGGTCGGGGGTTAGTGTTCACCCGTGGACTGGCTCTCACCGATCGCTGTCGGCTTCATTGCTGCGATCGCAGCGGTCGTCGTTGGCGTCTTCAATACGCAGCGCGTGCCGCCAGCGATACGGCAGATCGACAAGCTGGCGGCGGCGGCACATGCGATCGGCCCAGACGAACAGACGAAGGCCGAGCTCAATGCGGCGATCCGAGCGCAGCTCGCCCAGGTGGAGCCGGCCCGTGAACGGGCGAAGGAAATCACGATCCGTCTCTTCGTGTCGGCCTCCGTGGCTGGCACCTTGGCTGCGGTGGTCGTCTTGCTCGTCGAGGTCGTGCTGGCTCTCGTGTAGCTGGACGGGAGCGCGGGGAATCAAGCCACGAGAAGCTCAATTCACCACGGGCCTCGAGAGCATGCTCAAGGGCTTCACACACGCATCCGCGAGCAAGGCCGGGCCGGGAGCGACACCACTCGCTCAACCAACCCGGCCAGCTCGCGAGAGCCGGTTACGCAACCATGATGCGCCCGTCCGACTCCTTCACCGGCTTCGCGACGATTTCGAGCGGCACTCCCGCGCTCACGAAGACGTGCACATAACGGCCATCTCCGCGGTCAACGATCACACGCAGCACGCGGCCGTCCCACCGATCGAACTTGTCGAACGTTTCCTCGTCGATCTTGTACTTGGTCCCGCCGTACGTCATCAAATATTCGAACGTCTGCTCGGCCCCATTGTCCTGCTGCTCAACCATGTTGCTGCCCTTCTCGTCGCCGCACGCCGTCGCGCGGGTGTGCTGACATTACCCAAAACCGCCTACACACACGCTCGAGCGGCACAGTCGGCCCTACTGATACCCCAGGGCACCCTCTCCCTTCGACGTCATCTGAAGGCCCTCCGGGTGAAGCCGAGCCACACACACGGGCTGAAATCCACATGTGGTGACCTGTTGCCCCCATGTCCTTCCCGTGGAAAAAAGCGCGGGGGGAGAGCACGGCTATACCCGGAGGGCCGTAATGCATCGGGTGGAGGGGTGCCCCCGCAGGGCGCGAAGGGCTCGGTTCGTGCGGGAAGATGGGCGCATGAGTGCGACAGCGGTTACTTGGGCCGATGAATCCTTGGTCGCGGCTGCTTGGTGGTCGTTCAGCGTCTCCGCTGCATCGCTATTAGCTGCAGCGCTCGTGGGGTTGTTTGTATACCGAACGCTCAAGGCCACGAGAGAGGGCGCCGCGGCGGCGGCTCAGCAGGCGCGGGCCGCGGAGTCGGCGCTCGAGCACTCGCGTGAGGAGTTGGCCAGTCAGGTCGCTGAGCGCAGTCGATCTGTCCGAGATGGATATCGCGCTCGGATCGGGGATGCCATGCCCACTGTCACGATCCGGCTCTCGCTCGTCGATCTGACGATGCACGCGAGCACCGCGGATCTGGAGCATGCGATTTCCGATCATTGGACCCACGAACGCGCCCAGCCGCCGAGGAAGCGGATGCCTGTCGACGAGGCGCTCGAGCTTCGTCTGGGGCACGACGGTCAGAACGATCCATTCGTGTGGTTCGACGAGACGGTGCAGGTCGAATTCGAGAGCCACTCCGACGTTCCAGCCCTGGTGTTGATGCCGTCCGTCACGCTGAACCAACTCAGCGCTCCGGACGGACGCGAGCTGCATCCGATGTACCTGGCTCCTCGAGAGCGTGTGCGGATCTTTCTGACGCGTCAGCGATACATACACCAAATCGGCGAGACCGAGCAGTCAAGGGAAATGGACGCGCTGCGCGTGCAATTCGATGTCGGGGATGTCCGTCAGAACGCGGTCGATCCGTACTCGGTGTTGCTACCGATGGACTTCTACACCTACCGGGCGAACGGGGGCGTTCTCGCGGTCAACCCCCGACCGGACCACCATCTCTCTACCAGCCGCGTAGCTTTTCCGGGCGCGCGCATGTACTTGCGTGAGGAGTCGGAGTCGGAGTCGGCGTCGGGTTGACGCGCGCACCGCGCTAAGAGAGGGCCGGGCCGTCGTGCTGACCGGCCCGACCGTTTCGCTCACCTAGGCGTAGTAGTCGCCACCTTCGAAGATGTCGCGGAGGAGGTCGCCCCTGACGTCGCGGAAGGCGCCCGGGTTGCGCCTTCATTGGGTGCGACGTTCCCCTGGGTCGGGTCGGGTCGGGCGGCTCGGGGGTGATCGGGTCGAGCTTGCCGAACAGAGCGCGGGCGAACGGGCCGTTGGTGTCGCTCATCGGACGCGACCCATGCCGTACTCGGAACGCACCGCTTCCTTCTGCTGCTGCTCAAGGCGCTGCTCGAGTGCTGCCTGCCACTACTACGCGTCTCTGCTGATCGCATCGGGCCTAGACGTCAAGGTCGTGCAGGCGAGACTGCGTCACGCGTCCGCGAAGACGACGCTCGACGTCTACGGCCACCTGTGGCCCGACACGGACGAGTCCTCGAGAGCCGCTATCGCGGGCGTGATGGATGCGCGTGCGGAGATTCTTGCGGACTCTGTGCGGACCGCAACGTGAAGCTGGGCCGGGTCCCCCCAAGGAACCCGGCCCAGCAGTCTAGAAGCGTCAGACCCCGTAGTAGAGCTCGAACTCGAAGGGGTGCGGACGGAGCGCCATCGGCAGGATCTCGGACTCGCGCTTCATGGCGACCCAGGTGTCGATGAGGTCCTTCGTGAACACGTTGCCCTCGAGCAGGAACTCGTGGTCCTGCTCCAGCGCGACGAGCGCCTCCTCGAGCGTGCCGGGCACCTGGGGGATGTCCTTGGCCTCCTCGGGAGGCAGCTCGTAGAGGTCCTTGTCGACGGGCTCGTGCGGCTCGATGCGGTTCTTGATGCCGTCGAGGCCGGCCATCATCTGCGCCGCGAAGGCGAGGTACGGGTTCGAGGCGCCGTCGGGAGCGCGGAACTCGATGCGCTTCGCCTTGGGGTTCGAGCCCGTGATCGGGATGCGGACGGCCGCCGAGCGGTTGCCGGCCGAGTAGACCAGGTTGACCGGCGCCTCGAAGCCCTTCACGAGGCGGCGGTACGAGTTGATCGACGGGTTCGTGAACGCGAGCACCGCGGGGGCGTGCGCAAGCAGGCCGCCGATGTACCAGCGAGCGAGGTCGGAGAGGTTGCCGTAGCCGTTCTCGTCGAAGAAGAGCGGCTTGCCGTCGAGCCACAGCGACTGGTGCGTGTGCATGCCCGAGCCGTTGTCGCCGAAGAGCGGCTTCGGCATGAACGTGGCCGTCTTGCCCCACTGCTCGGCCGTGTTCTTCACGATGTACTTGAAGGCGAGGATCTCGTCGGCAGCCTTGACCATCGTGTTGAAGCGGTAGTTGATCTCGGCCTGGCCGCCGGTGCCCACCTCGTGGTGGCTGCGCTCGACCTGCAGACCGATGCCCTCGAGCTTGAGCACGATGTCGTCGCGGAGGTCGGCCTGCTTGTCGACCGGCGAGACGGGGAAGTAGCCGCCCTTGTAGGGCGTCTTGTTGGCAAGGTTGCCGCCCTCCTCGACGCGACCCGAGTTCCAGGCGCCCTCCTCGGAGTCGACCGAGTGGAACGACTGGTTCTGCGTGACCGAGTAGCGCACGTCGTCGAAGACGTAGAACTCCGCCTCGGGGGCGAAGAAGGCGGTGTCGGCGATGCCGGTCGAGGCCAGGTACTGCTCTGCCTTGTGCGCGACCTGCCGCGGGTCGCGGTGGTAGATCTCACCGGTGCGCGGGTTGTAGATGTCGAAGATCATGACGAGCGTCTTGTGCTCGCGGAAGGGGTCGACGTAGGCCGTCGTCACATCCGGGATGAGCTGCATGTCGGACTCGTGGATGTTCGCGAAGCCGCGGATCGACGAGCCGTCGAACAGCTGGCCGACGGTGAAGAACTCCTCGTCGACCGTGGACGCGGGGATGTTGAAGTGCTGCTGCACACCCGGCAGGTCCGTGAAGCGGATGTCGAGGAAGCGCACCTCCTCTGCCTTGATGTAGGCGAGGACCTCGGACGAATCCTTGAACATGGTGCTCCTTGACTTTGGGGGTAGGGCGGATGCCTTGGCATCGACGCTACGCAGGAGCCGTTGCCCGCCCGTGACGCCGATGTTTCGGCGGTGTTACGTCAGCGGGGGCGACCGGGCCGCACGCGGCGCGGATCGATGCCCTTCGGGATGGGCAGGCTCGCCTGGCCGAGGGACGTGAGGCGGTTCGCGACCGCCATCACCTCTGCGCGGCTGAGCGTGCGCTTGAGGCGCCGCATGGAGCGCGTGAGCTTGCGCAGCTCGAGCTCGGAGTCGGGGCCGATCTCGATGACGTGGATCGGCACGTTCGGCACGATGCGCTTGACCTTGCGCTTCTCCTCGCCGAGCAGGCGCGACAGCCGCTCGCGCGGGCCCTCGGCGATGAGCACGACGCCGGGCTTGCCGACGGCGCGGTAGACGGCGTCCTGCGTGCGCGGGTTGACGCCCACCGGCATCTCGCTCGTCGTCCAGTTGCCGCGCAGGCCGTTCTTCAGCACCGCGCCGACCGCACCGGGGCGGCCCTCGATCTGCGCGAACGCGATCTTCTCGGCGCGCCACGTGAGCGTCATCATCATGAGCATCAGGCCGATGAGCACGCCGCTGATGATCCAGAGGATCAGGAAGAGCGTGTCCTGGCGGAAGACGATCGCGAGCACCGTGATGATCACGATGGGGCCGAAGAACGCCGCCAGCAGCAGCGGCAGCGCGAGCCGGTCGTTCCTGCGGGTCATCTGGAAGATGGACCACATCGTCTTGAGCCTGCCGGGCTCCTTCTCGCTGTCGCGTGCCATGACGACAGGATACCGGCGTGTGGGCGCCTCGCTCTCCACAGGCGTCGCCCGAGGCCCGCGCGGACGCGGCCCGCACTGGCAGGGTCCGGGGCGTGGACCAGGTGGGCGAGACGGCTGCGGTGGATGAGGCGGTCTCCGTCGACGGGAGAGTCTCCGTGGACGGGGCCGAGGAGGAGGACCGACCGACGATTGCCGGCCATCTGCTCGTGCGCCTGCTGCGCCGCACCGCCGAGCGCGAGGTGTGGGTCGCGGCGGATGCGTCGGGCGCTGGCGTCGAGCTGCACCGCAGCATGCCGGGGGAGGAGGCGCTCCTCGCGCGCGAGGTCGAGGCGCTGCTCCTCGCCGATCATCCGCACCTCGTGCCGATCCTCGACGTCGCCACGGACGCGGGGGTGGTCGTCGTGCGGCCGCTGCTGCCTCGGGACCTGGCCGACTGGCTGCGCGACCGGGGTGCACCCGGCCCGGGCGAGGCGGTGACCGCGCTCGCGCCGATCGCGGCGGCCCTGGGTGCGCTGCACGCGGTCGGGGCGACCGCGGGCGCCGTCAGCGCGCACCACGTGCGGCTCGACGCCGACGGCGCGCCGCTCCTCACCGGCGAGGGCGCGCGCGTCGAGGCGGCGAGGCCGTCGATCGCCTGGCGCGAGGGCAGCGCCGGGGTCGGGGTGGATGCCGACGCGTGGCGCTCGCTCGCCGAGGCGGTGCTCGCGGCATGCGGCGAGGCGCTGCCCGACGCCGTCGAGCGTGCGGTCGCCGCGCGGGACCTCGCGGTCGCCGGAGCGGCGCTCCTCGAGGCGTGGCCGGCGCTGCCCCTCGCGCTGGAGCCGGACGTCGGCGCGGCGGTCGCCACGACGCAGCGTCGCAGACGCCTCCGTCCGGAGGGGCTCGAAGCAGTGTGGGCGCGCGCGGCGGTGCTGCTCGAGCGGGTCGCGGGGCGCATGCGGTGGCCCGGTGGCGGTGCCGTCGCGAGGAGCCTCGCGGCCGTGCGCCCGAGGTTCTGGGCCGTCGCGGTCGGCGGCGTCGCGGCGCTCGCGCTCGCACTGCTGCTGCCCGCGCCGGGCGCAGCGGACGAGGGGAGCCGGGCGGCCGAGCGCAGCGACGCCTCGGCGCCGCCGGCCGTCTCGCCGACCGCCTTGCCGACCGTCTCGCCGGCCGTCTCGCCGGGGCCGCAGGCGCAGCCGCACGAGCCGGCGATGACCGACGACCCGGTCGCGGGCGCGGCGCTGCTGCTCGCCGAGCGCGAGGCGTGCCTCGCCGCCGGCGACGCCGCATGCCTCGTCGGCCTCCACGAGCCCGACAGCCCGCAGCTCACGGCCGCATCGCCGTGGCGCATGCCGGACGACGGGCGGATCGAGCTCGTGCAGCGCCTCGGCGACGCGTGGCTGCTGCGGGTGGTCTCGGAACGAGCACCGGCCTCGGTGCTCGTGATGAGCACCGAGGCCGGTTGGACCCTGCGTGACGCCTGGTCGACGCCCTAGCGGCTAGACCTCGAAGGCGCCCGACTCGAGGCGCGCCTTGACCTGTCCCAGGTAGCGGGCTGCGTCGGCACCGTCGATGATGCGGTGGTCGTACGACAGGGCCAGGTACACCATCGAGCGGATGGCGATCGAGTCCTGCCCGTCGACCGACACGACGACCGGGCGCTTCACGACCGTGCCGACGCCGAGGATGGCGCGCTGCGGCTGGAAGACCACGGGCGTGTCGAACAGCGCGCCGCGCGAGCCCGTGTTCGTCAGCGTGAAGGTGCCGCCGGCGAGCTCGTCCGGGCTCAGCTTGTTGTCGCGGGTCCGCTGCGCGAGGTCTGCGATCTCGGCCGTCAGCTCGCGGATGCTCTTCGAGCTCGCGTCACGGATGACCGGGGTCAGCAGGCCGCGCTCAGTGTCGACCGCCATCGCCAGGTTCTCGGTGGCCGGGTAGGTGATCTCCGCACCGTCGTCCGTCGAGTTGATGAGCGGGTGCGACTTGAGCGCCTGCACGGCGGCCTGCGTGAAGAACGGCAGGAAGGTGAGCTTGCTGCCCGTCTCCTGCTGGAACGCCGCCTTCTTGGCCTCGCGGAGCTGCGCGACCTTCGTCACGTCGACCTCGACGACCGTCGTGAGCTGGGCGAGCGTCTGCATCGACTCGACCGCGCGCTTCGCGACCACCTTGCGGAGGCGAGACATCGGCGCGGTCGTGCCGCGCAGCGGCGAGACCTCGACCTCTGCGGGCGCCTGCGAGGGCGCCGCCTCGGCGGCCGGAGCCTGCGCTGCCGACTCGGCCGCGGCGAGCACGTCCTCCTTGCGGATGCGGCCGCCCACGCCCGTGCCGGTCAGGGACGCCAGGTCGACGCCCTTCTCGTTCGCGAGCTTGCGCACGATCGGCGTGACGTACGGCGAGCCGCCCGTCGGTGCCGCCGGCGCTGCCGGAGCGGCGGACTGCGCGGGCGCTGCCGGCGCGGCCTTCGGCGCGGGGGCCGCGGGGGCCTTCGGCTGCGAGGGCGCGGCAGGCGCCTGCTTCGGGGCCTCCTGCTTGGGGGCCTCCTGCTTCGGAGCCTCCTCGGCGATGGCCTCCTTGGCGATCTCCTCCTGCTCGACGCCCACCTCTTCGGTGCCGGCACCCGGGATCACGTCGTCCTCGGCGGGGACCGGCTGCGCGCCGGACGCCTGCGCGGGCTGCTGCTCGGAGGGCTCGTCGGCGGCCGGCGCGGGGGCCGACTCGCTGCCGGCGTCGCCGATGCGGGCGATCACGGCGCCGACGTCGACGGTGTCGTCCTCGTTCGCCAGGATCTCGGTGATCGTGCCGGCGACCGGCGACGGCACCTCGGTGTCGACCTTGTCGGTCGACACCTCGACGATGGGCTCGTCGACCTCGACGGTGTCGCCGACGGCCTTGAGCCAGCGCGTGATCGTGCCCTCGGTGACGCTCTCACCGAGCGCGGGGAGCGTGATCTCGGCGCCGCCGCCGGACGGCTTCGTGCCCGCCTCCTGCGTCTCGGTCGGGGAGATCTCGCTCTGGTCGGTGTCCTCCGCCTGCGCGACGGGGTCGGCCTGCTGCTGCGACTGTGCGGCGTCTGCCTGCTGCGACGGCGAGTCCTGCGCCTCGGCGGCCGACTCGTCGTCGGCCTCCTGGTCGGCCTCGCTGTCGGTGCCGGCGGTCGCGGCCTCGGCGGCCGGGGCCTCCTCGGCGGGCGCATCCTGGGCCGGTGCGTCGCCCGCGTCGCCGATGCGCGCGATGACGGCGCCGACGTCGACGGTGTCGTCCTCGTCGGCGAGGATCTCGGTGAGCGTGCCGGCGACCGGCGACGGCACCTCGGTGTCGACCTTGTCGGTCGAGACCTCGACGATGGGCTCGTCGACGGCGACCTCGTCGCCCACCGCCTTGAGCCAGCGGGTGATCGTGCCCTCGGTGACGCTCTCGCCCAGTGCGGGGAGCTGGATGTCAGTCATGCTTCGTGTCTCCTGTGGCTGTCGATCAGATGGCGTGCAGGGGCGTGCCCGCGAGCTTGAGCATGGTCTCGCCCAGGGCCTCGTGCTGCGTCGGGTGGGCGTGGATCAGCTGCGAGACGTCCTCGGGGTACGCCTCCCAGTTCACGATGAGCTGCGCCTCGCCGATGAGCTCGCCGACGCGGCGGCCGATCATGTGCACGCCGACGACGGGGCCGTCCTTCACGCGCACGGCCTTCACCGAGCCGGTCGTGCCGACGATCTCGCTCTTCGCGTTGCCGCCGAGCGAGTACTCGTACGTCTCGATCTGATCGTCGCCGTACTGCTCCTTGGCCTTCGCCTCGGTGTAGCCCACGGATGCGACCTCGGGGTCGGAGTAGGTCACCTTCGGGATGTTGACGTCGGCGACCGGGCGCGGCTCGAGGCCCGCGATCTGCTCGGCGGCGAAGATGCCCTGCTGGTAGCCGCGGTGCGCGAGCTGCAGGCCGGGGACGATGTCGCCGACCGCGTAGACGCCCGGCACGGAGGTCTGGAGGCGCTCGTCGACCGTGACGTAGCCGCGGTCGAGCTGCACGCCGGCCTCCTCGTAGCCGAGGTTCGCCGTCACCGGGCCGCGGCCGACGGCCACGAGCAGGAGGTCGGCGTCGATCGTCTCGCCGTTCTCGAGCGACACGTGCACGCCGCTGTCGTCCTGCGTCACGCCCGAGAAGCGGGCGCCGAGCTTGAACTGGATGCCGCGCTTCTTGTAGGCGCGCTCGAACTGCTTCGAGATCGACTCCTCCTCGTTGGGCACGAGGTGGGGGAGGCCCTCGATGATCGTCACCTCGACGCCGAACGAGCGCCAGACGCTCGCGAACTCGACGCCGATGACGCCGCCGCCGAGGATCGCGACGCGCTGCGGGATCCAGTCCAGCTGCAGCGCCTGCTCGCTCGTGATGACGTTGCCGGTGATCTCGAGGCCGGGGAGCGACTTCGGGTACGAGCCCGTCGCGAGCACGATGCTCTTGCCCGTGAGCGTCTCGTCGCCGACCTGCACGGTCGTGGGCGACGCGAGGCGGCCCTCGCCGGCGAAGACCTTGATCCCCTTGGCGCTGATGAGGCCCTGCAGGCCCTTGAACTTCTTGGCGACGATGCCCTCGCGGAACGCGGTCACGCGCTCGATGTCGATGCCCTGCAGCTCCGCCTGCACGCCGGCCTCGCCGGACTCGCGCACGACGTCGGCGACCTCAGCCGAGTGCAGCATCGCCTTCGTGGGGACGCAGCCCTTGTGGAGGCACGTGCCACCCAGCTTGTCCTTCTCGACGATCGCGACGGTCTTGCCGAGCTGCACGGCGCGCAGCGCGACGGCGTAGCCCGCGCTGCCTCCACCCAGGACGACGATGTCAAAGCTCTGATCGGACACGCACTAGCTCCTTATGAGTCTTCGTTGCCGCGCCGGTGGACGTGGCGGTGCAGGGCAGGTCTTGCCCGTCCCAGCCTAGTCGGATGCATCTGCGTGGCGCGGTGCGCGCGGGGCGAGCCCCGTGCGCCCTCGGCGATCACCGGTCGGTGCGCGCCTACTCGGCCTCGCGGGCCATCGTCGCGAGCGTGCGGATGAGGCCGCGCACGGTCACGCCCGTCGCGCCCGACGGCGTGTGGCCGAAGGGCGAGCCGTTGTTCGTGGAGGGGCCGGCGATGTCGAGGTGCGCCCACGGGATGGGCGAGCCGTCGCGCTCGCCGACGAACTCCGCCAGGAAGGCGGCGGCGACGAGCATGCCGCCCGCGCGGTTGCCGACCTTGGCGTTCGCGAGGTCGGCGACCTCCGAGTCGAGCATCCCGAGCATCTCCTCGGGGATCGGCATCGGCCAGACGAGCTCGCCGGCGGCTCGCGACGCGGTGACGACGGCGTCCACGAAGGCGCCGTCGTTGCCCATGATGCCGCTCACCCGGTCGCCGAGCGCGACCTGCTGGGCGCCCGTGAGGGTCGCGACGTCGATGATCGCGTCGGGCTGCGCCTCGCTCGCGAGCACGAGGCCGTCGGCCATGACGAGCCGGCCCTCCGCGTCGGTGTTCGTCACCTCGACCGTGGTGCCGCCGCGCATCGTGATGACGTCGTCGGGGCGGATCGAGGTCGACGAGACGAGGTTCTCGGCGAGGCACAGGTGCGCGGTGACGCGGATCGGCAGGTGGAGCGCGGCCGCGGCGACCGTCACCGCGTAGACCGTCGCGGCACCGGTCATGTCGTACTTCATGTGCTGCATCGAGGCGGCGGGCTTGAGCGAGAGGCCGCCCGAGTCGAACGTGATGCCCTTGCCGACGAGCACGACGTGGCGGGTCGCGCTCTCGGGCGCGTGCTCGACCGTGACGAGGCGGGGCGGGCGGCTCGAGCCCTGGCCGACGCCCAGGATGCCGCCGAAGCCCTCGCGGCGGAGGCGCTCCTCGTCGCGGACGACGACCGTGAGCCCGGCTGCGGGCGCCTCGGCGGCGACGCGGTCGGCGAACTCCACCGGGCTCAGCAGGTTGGGCGGCGTGTTCGCGAGGTCGCGCGTGGTCCAGACGGCCTGCGCGGCGATCGTCGCGTCGGTGACGACCGAGGCGGCCACGTCGGCGGCGCCCGCGACCACGGCGATCTCGCACACCTTGGGCGCCTCGGCGCGCTTGAGGCCCGAGAAGCGGTAGGCGCCGAGCGCGGCACCCTCGAGCACCGCGAGCACGTCGTCGCTCGAGGTCACCGGCAGCGACAGCGCGATCGACGGCACGTCGCGGAGCGAGCGCACCGCGGCACCCGCGACCTCGCGGAGCCGGATGGGCGACACGTCGTCGCCGAGCCCGGCGAACGCGACCCGGCGGCCGTCGACCACCGCGCGGACGATCTGCTCGCGCTTGCCCGTCACGCCCAGCGCGGCGAGCAGCTCGGCGTCGAAGCCTGGGACCTCTGGGGCGTCGCCGGCGAGCACGCCGTGCACGACGAGCTCGGCGGTCGCGTCGTCGGCGCTGGCGATGATGGAGAGTGCGGGGATCGGCATGGGTCACGAGGATACCGGCGCCCGGCGGGTGCGGCGCCCGGCGTCGCTAGGCTGGAGGGGTGTTCGATCCGCGCGACCTGACCCTGGCCCTCGAGGACCTCGAGACGGTGCCGCACGGCCTCGACCTCGTGATCGCGATCCACGGATTCGTGGACGCGGGCGCCGCCGCGGAGGCCGCGGCCGCCGCGATCCTCGACACGCTGCCGCACCGCAGCATCGTCGAGTTCGACACCGACATCCTCATCGACCACCGGTCGCGCCGTCCGCGCATCCTCTTCAACGAGGACAAGATCGAGGAGTACCTGCCGCACTCGCTCACGCTGCTCGTGGTCGAGGACGACGCGGGCGCCCCCTTCCTGCTGCTCACCGGGCCGGAGCCCGACTGGATGTGGGAGCGGTTCACGGATGCGCTGCTCGAGCTGATGGAGCGGCTCGACGTGGCGTCGACGACGATCATCACCTCGATCGGCATGCCGGTGCCGCACACCCGCCCGCTCGTCTCGACCGTCTCGGGCAACCGCGCGGAGCTCATCGAGCAGTACTCCGCCTGGCGCCCGGTCTCGCAGGTGCCCGCCTCCGTGATCCACCGCATCGAGCACCGGCTGCACGGCATCGCGCCAGTGACGACCTTCACGGTGCTCGTGCCGCACTACGTGGGGGAGTCCGGGTCGGCCGGGCCCGCGCTCGCGGCCCTCGAGGGCGTGACGAGCGCGACGTCGCTCGCGTTCCGCACCGAGGAGCTGCGGCAGGCCGACCGCGAGTTCCAGCAGCTCGTCGCGCAGCAGATGGAGACGAACGAGGAGCTGCAGCGCATCGTCCACTCGCTCGAGGCGCGCTACGACGCGTTCATGGCGCAGTCGTCGGTGCGGTCGCCGCTCACCGACGAGGACGGCTCGCTGCCGAGCGCCGACGAGATCGCCGAGGAGCTCGAGCGCTACCTGCAGCAGCGGCGGCGCCCCGGGGCGGATCCGCGCGGATGAACAGCGCCCGCTCCTGGATCGTCTGGGGGGTCGGTGCGATCGCCTACATGGTCGCGATCCTGCACCGCTCCTCGCTGGGCGTCGCGGGTCCGGCCGCCGCGGAGCGGTTCGAGGTGCAGGCCACGCTGCTGTCGACGCTCGGCGCGGTGCAGGTCGGCGTGTACGCCGCGATGCAGATCCCGGTCGGCGTGCTCGTCGACCGCTACGGCCCGCGCGTCCTGATCGCGAGCGGCGCCGCCGTCATGGTGGGCGGCCAGACGATGGTCGCGCTCGCCGAGGAGCTGCCGCTCGCGATCGCCGGCCGCATCCTGCTGGGCATCGGCGACGCCGCGACCTTCATCTCGGTCATCCGATTGCAATCGGGCTGGTTCCGCGGGCCGATCGTGGCGCAGATGTCCCAGTGGACGGCGACCACCGGGCAGTTGGGACAGCTGCTGTCGGTCGTGCCGTTCGCCTGGCTGCTCCACCAGGTGGGCTGGACGCTCTCGTTCGGCTCGCTCGCGATCGTCGGCGCCGTCGCGCTCGTGCTCGTGCTGCTCATCGTCTTCGACGCCCCGAAGGGCGGGGCACCCGCGACCGGCTCGATCGACGTGCCGGTGGGCTGGTGGCCGCGGCTGCGGAGCGCCATGCGGCAGCCGGGCACGCGGCTCGGCTTCTGGACCCACTTCTCGCTGCTCGGCTCGACGAACGTCTTCCTGCTGCTGTGGGGCTACCCGATGCTCGTCGAGGGGCTCGGCTACGAGCGCAGCCAGGCGGCGGGCCTCATGGCGACCGTCGTCGGCACGGGCATGGTGGTCGGCCCAATCGTCGGGATCGCGACCGCGCGCTTCCCGCTCCGGCGCTCGACGCTCGTGCTCGCGATCGTCGGGCTCGTCGTCGCGACCTGGACCACCGTGCTCGTGTGGCCAGGGCATCCGCCCACCTGGCTCGTCATCGTGCTCGTGGTCGTGCTCGGCATCGCCGGGCCCGGCTCGACGGTCGGCTTCGACTTCGCCCGCACGTTCAACCCGCTGCGCGTGCTCGGCTCGGCGAACGGGGTCGTGAACATCGGCGGCTTCATGGCGTCGTTCGCGCTCATGCCCGCCATCGGCATCATCCTCGACGCCGTGCACTCCGCCCGAGCCGCCGGTGGTGAGGCGGTCGGCGTCTACGACTGGGAGGGCTTCCGCATCGCGCTCGCCTCGCAGCTCGTCGTGCTCGCGATCGGCCTGGTCATGATCGTGCGGACGCGCCGCATCACTCGCTCGCGGATGCGCGAGGAGGGCATCGAGGTCGGCCCGGTGTGGACCGCCATCGCGCGGCGGATGCGGCGTCGCGGCCGCTGATCGCGCCATCGCCGCGCCCGACCGGCAACCTGGGAATGCGTATGCCATACCCGGCGCTATACTGTCAAGACCGACCCAGTCGAGGTTGTGCTGCCGCACGGACTTGACATGGGTCATTCGACTGCCCCGAAGCCTGGGTGCCTGAGACCTGCGGAGGACGCATGCCAGCCAAGGAAACGACCACGACGACGCGTCGTACCTCGACGAAGGCCGCTGCCGCGACTGACGCCGAGCAGGCCGCCGCGCCCGCGGCGGACGCGACGCCCGCCAAGAAGGCGCCGGCCGCCAAGACGACCGCGGCCAAGACCACGGCGGCGAAGACCGCTGCGGCCAAGACCACCGCAGCCAAGACCACTGCGGCAAAGGCGCCTGCAGCGGCGAAGGCCACGACCGCGAAGACCGCCGCCGCCAAGACCGCCGCGGCAAAGAAGGCCGCTCCGGCCGCCGCTGCTCCCGCTGCCCGCGGGGGACGCCGCAAGGCCGCTGCCACGACCGAGGAGCCGGAGACCGAGGAGGTCACCGAGGAGGTCGAGGAGGCCGAGGAGGAGGAGGCGGTCCACGTCGAGAAGCTCCCGACCGGCGCCATGCGCCTCTCGGGCGACGACGACGAGCCCGCCGCCACGCAGATCACCGGCGCGACGGCCGACCCGGTCAAGGACTACCTCAAGCAGATCGGCAAGGTCGCGCTGCTGAACGCCGAGCAGGAGGTCGACCTCGCCATGCGCATCGAGGCCGGGCTCTTCGCCGAGGAGAAGCTCTCGATGGAGCCGAACCTCGACTGGCAGATGAAGCGCGACCTCACGCGCATCGCCCGCGACGGCCAGCGCGCCAAGAGCCACCTGCTGGGCGCGAACCTGCGCCTCGTGGTCTCGCTCGCGAAGCGCTACACCGGTCGCGGCATGCAGTTCCTCGACCTCATCCAGGAGGGCAACCTGGGCCTCATCCGTGCCGTCGAGAAGTTCGACTACACGAAGGGCTTCAAGTTCTCGACCTACGCGACGTGGTGGATCCGGCAGGCCATCACCCGCGCCATGGCCGACCAGGCCCGCACCATCCGCATCCCGGTGCACATGGTCGAGGTCATCAACAAGCTCGCCCGCGTGCAGCGCCAGATGCTGCAGGACCTCGGCCGCGAGCCGAGCCCGGAGGAGCTGGCGCGCGAGCTCGACATGACCCCCGAGAAGGTCATCGAGGTGCAGAAGTACGGCCGCGAGCCCATCTCGCTGCACACGCCCCTCGGTGAGGACGGCGACAGCGAGTTCGGCGACCTCATCGAGGACACCGAGGCGGTCGTCCCGGCCGACGCGGTCGGCTTCACGATGCTGCAGCGCCAGCTCGAGTCGCTGCTCGACTCCCTCTCGGAGCGCGAGGCGGGCGTCATCCGCATGCGCTTCGGCCTGGGCGACGGCATGCCGAAGACGCTCGACCAGATCGGCGACACCTTCGGCGTGACGCGCGAGCGCATCCGCCAGATCGAGTCGAAGACGATGGCGAAGCTGCGCCACCCGTCGCGGTCGCAGCAGCTCCGCGACTACCTGGAGTGATCCGTCACGGATCGTCACGAGGCCGCCCGGGAACACCCGGGCGGCCTCGCTCGTTCTAGGATGGGTCGATACCCCCAAGAAGGAGCGCTCATGCCTCGCCCCCGCACGATCCTGTCCCGGCTCGCCCCCGTCGCGGCCATCGCCGCCGCCTCCGTCGCCCTCGCGGGCTGCTCGACCGGCCAGCCCGCCGCGAGCGGAGAGCCCGCCGCGAGCGGTGAGGCGTCGACCGGCCTGACGATCGAGCAGGTGCAGGAGGCCGGCACGCTCGTCGTCGGCACCGAGGGCACGTACTCGCCGTTCTCGTTCCACGAGGGCGGCGCCGGCGAGCTCACCGGCTACGACGTCGAGATCATCACCGCGGTCGCCGAGGAGCTCGGCGTCGAGGTGGAGTTCGTCGAGACGCCGTGGGACGCCATCTTCGCCGCGCTCGACGCGGGCCGCGTCGACGTGATCGCGAACCAGGTCTCCATCACGCCCGAGCGCCTCGAGCGCTACGTCTTCAGCGAGCCCTACACGTACTCGCCGGGCGTGCTCATCGTCCCCGAGGGCAGCGACATCGCGTCGTTCGACGACCTCGCCGGACGCACGAGCGCCCAGTCGCTCACGAGCAACTGGGCCGAGATCGCGACCGAGGCGGGTGCCGACGTCGAGGAGGTCGAGGGCTTCGCCCAGGCCGCAGAGCTGCTGCGCTCCGGCCGCGTCGACGCGACGATCAACGACCGGCTCACCTACCTCGACTACGTGCAGTCGCAGGGCGGCGAGACCGGCCTCGTCGACATCGCCGAGACCGAGGAGACGAGCGAGAACGCCCTCGCGTTCCGCGCCGGCAGCGAGTCGCTCGTGACGGCCGTCGACGAGGCGCTCGCCACGCTCGCGGAGGACGGCACGCTCGCCGAGATCTCCGAGCGCTACTTCGGCGAGGACGTCTCCCAGCCGTGACGCCCGCACACCGCTCGCGGCCCCGGCGCTCGCCGGGGCCGCGTCGGCGTCCGGCCCGACGCCGTAGGCTCGCGGCGTGAGCTGGCAGCTGATCCTCGAGTCGCTCGGGCCGATCGCGATCGGCGCCGTGACGGGCACGATCCCGCTGACGCTCGCCTCGTTCGCGCTCGGCCTCGTGATCGCCGTCGCGTTGGCGCTCGCGCGCATCTCGGGCATCCGCTGGCTCTCCGGGCTCGCGCGCGCCTACATCTCGGCCATCCGCGGCACCCCGCTGCTCGTGCAGCTGTTCGTGATCTTCTACGGCATGCCGCAGATCGGCATCACGCTCGACCCGTGGCCGAGCGCGATCATCGCGCTCTCGATGAACGTCGGCGGGTACGCGGCCGAGATCATCCGCGCCTCGATCCTGTCGATCCCGCGCGGGCAGTGGGAGGCCGCGTCGATGATCGGCATGTCCCGCGGCCAGTCGCTCTGGCGCATCGTGCTGCCGCAGGCGGCGCGCGTGTCGGTGCCGCCGCTGTCGAACACGTTCATCTCGCTCGTGAAGGACACCTCGCTCTGCTCGGTGATCCTCTTCACCGAGCTCTTCCGCGTCGCGCAGCGCATCGCCGCGCCGAGCGGCGAGTTCCTCACGATCTACATCGTCGCCGCCGCCGTCTACTGGGTCATCTGCCTGGTGCTCGCGGCCGGCCAGGACCGACTCGAGAAGAAGCTGGACCGCTATGCCGTCTGACGCGTCCGCCTCGCTGCCCACCGCCTCGCTGCCCTCCGGCCCGCTGCTCTCGGCGCGCGGCCTCCAGAAGTCGTTCGGCGACAACCACGTGCTGCGCGGCGTCGACCTCGACATCGAGGCCGGCACGGTGCACGCGCTCATCGGCCCCTCGGGCTCCGGCAAGACGACGGTGCTGCGCTCCCTCAACGGGCTCGAGGAGCCGGAGGCGGGGACGCTGCGGATCGGCGAGCTCGAGATCGACCTGTCGCGGCCGCGGTCGCGGCGGGAGCGCGCCGCCCTGCACCGCGCCTCCGCGATGGTCTTCCAGCAGCACCACCTGTTCCCGCACCTGACGGTGCTCGGCAACGTGACGATAGGGCCGATCCGCGTGCAGGGGCGCGATCGCGACACGGTGATGGCGGAGGCGCTCGGACTGCTCGAGCGCGTCGGGCTGCGCGAGAAGGCCGACGCGTACCCGTCATCGCTCTCCGGCGGCCAGCAGCAGCGCGTCGGCATCGTGCGGGCACTCGCCCTGCAGCCGTCGATGCTGCTGTTCGACGAGCCGACGTCGTCGCTCGATCCGGAGCTCGTCGGCGAGGTGCTCGCCGTCATGACCGAGCTCGCGGGCGAGGGCTGGACGATGGCCGTCGTCACGCACGAGCTCGGGTTCGCGCGGGAGGTCGCCGATCAGGTGTCGTTCTTCGACGAGGGCGTCGTGGTCGAGCGCGGCACGCCGGACCAGGTGTTCGGCGCGCCCGAGCACGAGCGCACCCGCCGCTTCCTGCAGCGCCTGCAGGGGCCGTTCGGCCGCTGAGACGGCCTGACGCCCGGCGCACGCGGAAGCGGCCCGCCCCTCGTGGGGTCGGGCCGCTTCGCTCGTCTGGGACCGTGCGCGGGTGCGCGCGACGGTCAGCGCTCCTGGAGCTTGGCCGTCTCGTCGTGCCACACCTTGGCGAGCGGCTGCAGCGCATCGCGGTGCTTCGCTGCGTGGTGCGCGCAGAAGAGCAGCGTGCCGCTCTCCATCGTCGCGCGGACGTACGCCTGGGCTCCGCAGCTGTCGCAGCGATCGAGCCCGCTCAGCGGTGCGCTTGCCTCATCGGCCTCGAGCGTCGTGGTCTGGATGTCGTTCACGGTGCCCTCCCTCATTCGTCCGTCCTCCATCGTGGCATGGACGACCTGCGCATCGGCGTCATTTCGCGGGCGGTTCGCCAGCGGCGCAACCGGGAGCGCGCCGCGTGGCAGCGCGGCCGTCGTGGGACCGCGGACGTAGGCTGGCAGGCGCGGCAGCCATCGGCGGGCCGCGCACGGCTCGATCGTGCGGAGCGCACGCAGGAATGGGGGATCGGTTGGCAGCCGCGGCATCCGACTACTCGGCACGGCACCTGACGGTCCTCGAGGGGCTCGAGGCGGTGCGCAAGCGCCCGGGCATGTACATCGGCTCGACCGACTCGCGCGGCCTCATGCACTGCCTGTGGGAGATCATCGACAACTCGGTCGACGAGGCGCTCGGCGGCCATGGCGACGACATCACGGTCGTGCTGCACGCAGACGGCTCCGTCGAGGTGCGCGACCGCGCGCGCGGCCTGCCGATCGACGTCGAGCCCCGCACCGGCCTCACCGGCGTCGAGGTCATCTTCACGAAGCTGCACGCGGGCGGCAAGTTCGGCGGCGGCGCCTACAAGTCGTCCGGCGGCCTCCACGGCGTCGGCGCATCCGTCGTCAACGCCCTCTCGGAGCGCCTCGACGTCGAGGTCGACCGCGACGGCGCCACCTGGGCGATGTCCTTCCACCGCGGCGAGCCCGGCGAGTTCCTCGACGAGGGCGAGCCGTCGCCCGGCGCCACGTTCCTGCCGTTCACGGATGCGTCGCGGCTGCGCAAGGTGCGCAAGGTCGCGAAGGGCGTCACCGGCACCCGCGTGCGCTACTGGGCCGACCCGCAGGTGTTCACGAAGGGCGCCGAGTTCCTCGCGGACGAGCTGGCCCGCCGCGCGCGCCAGACCGCGTTCCTCGTGCCGGGGCTCGCGATCCAGATCATCGACGACCGCGCCGACGAGCGCGTCGTGCACGACTTCAAGTACGACGGCGGGCTCAGCGAGTTCGCCGAGTACCTCGCGCCCGACCCGGCGCTCACCGCCACCTGGCGGCTCACCGGCGAGGGCGACTTCCAGGAGACCATCCCGGTGCTCGACGAGGAGACCGGCCACATGGTGACCCGCGAGGTCGACCGCACGTGCGAGGTCGACATCGCGCTGCGCTGGGGCACCGGCTACGACACGGTCGTGCAGACCTACGTCAACATCATCTCCACGCCGATGGGCGGCTCGCACCTCGCGGGCTTCGAGCAGTCGCTGCTCAAGCTGATCCGCGACCAGGTCGCCGCGAACGCGCGCAAGCTCAAGGCCGGCAACGACAGGATCGAGAAGGACGACGCGCTCGCCGGCCTCACCGCCGTCGTGACCGTGCGGCTGCCCGAGCCGCAGTTCGAGGGGCAGACGAAGGAGGTGCTCGGCACGCCCGCCGTGCGCCAGATCGTCGCGCAGGTGGTCGCCCGCGAGCTCGGCGCGATCCTCACGTCGTCGAAGCGCGACGAGAAGGCGCAGGCCGCCGCGCTGCTCGAGAAGGTCGTCAACGAGATGAAGGCGCGCATCTCGGCGCGCTCGCTCAAGGAGACCGCGCGCCGCAAGACGGCGCTCGAGTCGTCCTCGCTGCCGGTCAAGCTCGTCGACTGCCGCTCGAACGACGTCGCGCAGACCGAGCTGTTCATCGTCGAGGGCGACAGCGCGCTCGGCACGGCGAAGCCCGCGCGCGACAGCGAGTTCCAGGCGATCCTGCCCATCCGCGGCAAGATCCTCAACGTGCAGAAGGCGTCGATCGCCGACATGCTCTCGAACGCCGAGTGCGCGGCGATCATCCAGTCGATCGGCGCCGGCTCCGGCCGCTCGTTCGACCTCTCGGCCGCCCGATACGGCAAGATCATCATGCTGTCGGACGCCGACGTCGACGGCGCGCACATCCGCACGCTGCTGCTCACGCTCATCCACCGCTACATGCGCCCGCTCATCGAGGAGGGTCGCGTCTACGCGGCCGTGCCGCCGCTGCACCGCGTGCTCGTCAAGCACCGCGGCAAGCCCGACGAGGCGGTGTACACCTACTCCGACGCGGAGCTGCATCGCACGCTCACGCGGCTGAAGAAGGCCGGCAAGAGCTGGCACGAGCCGCCGCAGCGCTACAAGGGCCTCGGCGAGATGGACGCCGACCAGCTCGCCGAGACGACGATGGACCGCAGCCGTCGCACGCTGCGCCGCGTCACGATCAACGATGCCGAGCGAGCGCTCGAGATCTTCGAGCTGCTCATGGGCAACGAGGTCGCGCCGCGGCGCGAGCTCATCGTCACCTCCCAGGTCGACCGGGAGCGCATCGACGCCTGATCGTGACCCGGCGGGGGTTCCGACGCTCGGCGGTCGCGCGCATACTGGCGACATGCGAGCGGCGCGTCGCGTCCTGGCCGGGCTCGCGCTGGTCGCGGGCCTGGCGCTCGTCGCCTGCGGTGCCCCGGGGCCCGGCGACGAGAACTCCGCCCCGCCCTCCGCCAGCCCGACATCCTCCGCCGAGCCGCTCCCTGGCCCGACCGGGGCGCCATCGCCGGATCCCGCATCCGTCCCGCCGACGACGGGACCGCCCGCCACGGCGGCGCCGCCGGTCGATCCGCCGCCGTCGCCGAACGCCCCGCCGACGCCGCCGCCCACGCAGCAGCCGCGTCCCACGCCGGCACCATCCACGCCGAGCCCGCAGCCGGGGCTCCCGACGGCGTGGCGCGGCGTCGATCTCGAGCGGATCCCCGACGGCCGCGCCGTCGTCGCGCTCACCTTCGACGCCGGCAGCTCCGACCGCGGCGTCAGCGCGATCCTCGAGACGCTCGACGAGCAGGACGTGCCGGCCACCTTCTTCGTGACGGGGGCGTTCGCCCGCATGTACCCGGAGCGGGTCCGCGAGATCGCCGACGCGGGCCACGCGGTCGGCAACCATAGCGACCGGCACCTCGCGTACGAGAGCCTGCCGGACGACCGCATCCGGGCCGACCTCGCCGCGGCGGAGGCGTCGATCGTCGCCGCGACCGGCGTGCCTGCGATGCCGCTCTTCCGCTTCCCCTTCGGCGCCCGCACGGAGCACGACATCCGAGTCGTCAACGACGCCGGCTACCTGCCGATCCGCTGGAGCGTCGACTCGCTCGGGTGGAAGGGCACGAGCGGCGGGCTGAGCGTCGACGAGGTCGTCGACCGCGTCGTCCGCACCGCGGTGCCCGGGCACATCGTGCTCATGCACGTGGGCGCGAACCCCGACGACGGGTCGACGCTCGACGCGAACGCGCTGCCGCGGATCATCCGGGAGCTGCGCGCGCTCGGCTACGGCTTCGTCGGGCTCGGCGACCTGGTCGGCTGACCTCCGCCGACCGCCTCGAGCCGCGACCCCGTTCGCCGAACTTCCCCGAACCGCGGGTTTCAGGCGCGGAAACCCGCAGTTGGGGGAAGTTCGCGCTCGAGGGTCGCGGACTCGCGGCCTGACCGGTCAGTCGCCGAGGCGGGAGCCGATCGCGCCGATCGCGCCGTCGACCGAGACGCCAGAGCCCGCCCGGGCCGCGCCGCCCGGCGGCAGCTGGCGCTGCGAGCCGTCGGTGCCGACCGCGAGCGGCGACGGGCCGGCCCACGCGAGGGCGAGGCCTGCCTCGCCCTTCAGGAGCCGGTGCGCCTGCACGCCGCCCGTGCCGCGCCCCTTGGGCGGGAACTCGGCGAGGTCGGACACCTTCGCGCGCGGCTCGTCGAGGCCCGCGAGCGTCTCGGCCGGCTCGGTGACCGTCACGACCTCCGCGTCGTCGGCGACGACGCCGGCGAAGCGCACGGCGGCACCGGCCTTGAGGCCGATGCCCTTCATGCCGGCGGCACCCGGCCCCTGCGGGTTCACCTGTCCGGCGGGGAAGCGCAGCAGCTGCGCGTCGCTCGTGATGAGCACGATCCAGTCGTCGTCGGGCGCCGGCGCGACGCCGATGACGCGGTCGCCGGCCTTGAGCGCGATGACCGGCTCGCGATCGCGGTCCCGCAGCTCGGTGGGGCGGATGCGCTTCACCGTGCCCTGGGCGGTGGCGACGAGCCAGGGCGCGTCGCTCGCGAGGTCGATGAGCGCGACCGCGTCCTCGCCGCGCTCGAAGGCGCCGAGGTCGCGCACCTTGATGCCGGCGGTCAGGCCGATGGATGCGGGCGGCACCGACGGCAGGTCGGCCGGCGTCAGGCGCAGCACGGCGCCCGAGGAGGTGACGAGTCCGAACGTGCCGCGGGTCGTCGTCGGGACGCTCGAGCGGATCGCGTCGTGGCGGCTGCGGCGCGCGGGCGCGGGGACCGGCTCCTCGCCGTCGACGCGCACGACGCGGCCGGTCGCCGAGAGCAGCACGCGCGTCGGCGCATCCGCGATCTCGAGGCTCGCCGCGACCTTCGCCGCCGACGCGCGGCCGGAGGTGGGTTGGCCGTTCGCCTCGGTCAGCAGCGACCGGCGGGGCGTGCCGAAGCGCTCGGCGACCTCGTCGAGCTCGCTCGCGACGAGCTCGTGCAGCGCGGCCTCCGTGCCGAGGATGCGCTCGAGCTCGGCGATCTGCGCGAGCAGCTCGTCGCGCTCGGCCTCGAGCTCGATGCGGCTGAACTTCGTGAGCCGTCGCAGCCGCAGCTCGAGGATGTACTCGGCCTGCGGCTCCGAGAGGTCGAAGACGTCCTGCAGCCGCGCCCGCGCCTGCTCGCCGTCGTCCGACGAGCGGATGACCTGGATGACCTCGTCGATGTCGAGGATCGCGATGAGCAGGCCCTCGACGAGGTGCAGCCGCTCGCGGCGCTTCCGCAGCCGGAACTCGCTGCGCCGGCGCACGACGCCGACCCGGTGGTCGAGGTAGACGCGCAGCAGGTCCTTGAGGCCGAGCGTCTCGGGCACGCCCTTCACGAGCGCGACGTTGTTGATCGAGAAGCCGTCCTCGAGCGGCGTCTGGCGGTAGAGCTGCTGCAGCACCGCATCCGGGTCGAAGCCTGTCTTGACGCCCACGACGAGGCGGAGGCCGTGCTTGCGGTCGGTGAGGTCCTGCACGTCGGAGAGGCCCTGGAGCTTCTTCGCGAGCACGCCGGCCTTGATCTTGTCGATGACCCGCTCGGGCCCGACGAGGTAGGGCAGCTCGGTGAAGACGATCTGCGTCTTGCGGCCGTGCCGCTCGATCGACGCCCGAGCGCGCGTGCGGAAGCTGCCCCTGCCGCTCTCGTACGCCTCGCGCACGCCGTCGAGCCCGACGATGATGCCGCCGCCGGGCAGGTCGGGCCCTGGCACGTGCCGCATGAGGTCGGCGGTGGTCGCCTGCGGGTGGGCGAGCAGGTGCTTCGCCGCCTGCACGACCTCGACGAGGTTGTGGGGCGCCATGTTCGTCGCCATGCCCACCGCGATGCCGCTCGCGCCGTTGACGAGCAGGTTCGGGTAGGAGGCCGGCAGCACGTCGGGCTGCTGGTAGGAGTTGTCGTAGTTGGGGATGAAGTCGACGACGTCCTCGTCGAGCCCCTCGGTGAGCGAGAGGCCGGCGGCCGCGAGGCGCGCCTCGGTGTAGCGGGCGGCGGCGGGGCCGTCGTCGAGCGAGCCGAAGTTGCCGTGGCCGTCGACGAGCGGCAGGCGCAGGCTGAAGTCCTGCGCGAGCCGCACGAGCGCGTCGTAGATGGCGGAGTCGCCGTGCGGGTGCAGCTTGCCCATGACGTCGCCGACGACGCGTGCGCACTTGACGTGGCCGCGCTCGGGGCGCAGGCCCATCTCCGACATCTGGAACAGGATGCGCCGCTGCACCGGCTTCAGGCCGTCGCGTGCGTCCGGGAGGGCGCGGGCGTAGATGACCGAGTAGGCGTACTCGAGGAACGAGTCCTGCATCTCCGCGGCGACATCGATGTCATCGATGCGCTCGGCGACGGGGATGTCCGAGGGCGGGGGAGGAGGCGAGGCAGTCATAGGCTGACGGAATGCTACCGACGCGAGTGCCCGGATCCCGGAGCCTTGCCGACGTTCTGGCGAGCTCGTCGCTCGCGATGCGCGGCGAGCAGAACCCGCTCGGCCTGCCGAAGGCCGCCGGGGCGGTCGTGCTGCTCGTCGATGGGCTCGGCGCATCGCAGCTCGGGCAGCGGGCCGGCCACGCGCGCACGCTCGCGGGCGCGCCCGGCGGCTCGCTCGACGCCGGCTTCCCGTCCACCACCGCGGTGGCGCTCGCGTCCCTCACGACCGGAGCGCTCGCGGGCGAGCACGGCATCGTCGGCTACGACGCGCTCGTGCCGGGGGCCGGCGTGCGCAACCAGCTGCGCGACTGGGGCGGACCGATGGATCCGGCGCGCTGGCAGCGACGCCCGACGCTCTTCGAGTCGACGCCGTCGATCGCGATCGGCGAGCCGAGGCATGCCGCCGGCGGCTTCACGAACGCCGTGCTGCGCGGTGCGGCGTACCGCGGCGGCCGCACGATGGCCGAGCGCTTCGCGCTCGCCGAGCAGGCGGCCAGGGAGCGATCGCTCGTCTACCTCTACGTCCCGGAGCTCGACCGAGCCGGTCACGATCGCGGCTGGCAGAGCCCGGCCTGGACGGACGCGCTCGAGGAGGTCGACGGGCTCACGGCGCAGCTCGCCGCCTCGCTGCGGCGCGACGTCGGCCTCATCGTCACGGCCGATCACGGCATGGTCGACGTCGACGCATCCGGGCAGCGGATCGCGCCGCCGGCGCTGCTCGCCGGGCTCGCGCACGTCGCGGGGGAGCCGCGCTGCCTGCAGCTGCACGTCGACGACGACACCGACGCAGATGCGGTGGCCGACGCGTGGCGGGCCTGGCTCGGCGACGGCGCGTGGGTGGCGACCCGGCAGCAGGTCGTCGACGCCGGCTGGCTCGGCGAGGTGCACCCGGAGGTGGCGCCGCGGCTCGGCGACGTGTTCGTCGCGGTGCGGGGCCGCACGGCGATCTACCTCGACGCCGACGACCCGGGCCGGGGCATGGTCGGCCAGCACGGCTCGCTCACGCCCGACGAGCTGCGCGTGCCGCTGCGCCGCTTCGGCGCCTTCGCCTGATCGCTCGGCCGCGGCCGTTGATCCGACGTCCAGGGGCGGGGTACAGGATTGCCCTGGATCCGGGTCCAACGGCCCGGGTCGACCAGCCGGGCTCTGAGCCCGGACAGCTCTGAGGAGAGGAACCCACCATGCGCAGGTGGATCATCACGACCGTCGCCACCGCCCTCGTCGGGTTCATCGCCCGCAAGATCGGCGAGCGCCGCGACCGGAACAGCGGGCGAGGCTCGTCGCGCCGCCGCTGACCAGCGAGGGTTTGCGCATCACGTGGTTGCGTGGTGCGCAATCTTGCACGCTACCGTGAGGCGCGAGGGCGGCGGCGCCCGGATGGGTGGTCGACTCGCATGCTCACGAGAACGCGTTCGAGCGTGCTCGCCGTCATCCTCCTGCTCGGGCTCGCGGGATGCACGGCTGATCCCGGGCCGGCGCCGCTGACGCAGGCCCAGCTCGGATCGTTCGCCGCAGCGGTCGACACGGGTTCGACCACGGTCGGCGAGGCGGCAGCGCTCGCGCCCGCCGGCACGCTCGGCCTCATCGAGGTGCGTGTGGAGCCGGGCACCGGCCCCGTCGAGCACGCGTCCTACGGCGCTCCACCGGAGGACTTCCTCGATTGGATCGTCATCGGTCACTGCGGCATGCCGGATGCGGTGCCGTCGATCGAGATCGCCGCGGTCGCGCCGGCGGAGGCGGACGCGTTCGATCGAGCTGGGGGCTTCGACCTGGTGTGCGACGGGCCGCCCGCAGCGCCGGAGGACGGCTAGCGCGGCTAGAAGCGCACGACCTGGCGGATCGCCTTGCCGTCCGCGAGCGTGTCGAGCGCCTCGTTGAGCTCGTCGAGGCCGATCTCGCTCGTCACGAGCGCCTCGACGGGCAGCCTGCCCTCGCGCCACAGCTGCTCGTAGCGGGGGATGTCGCGCGCCGGCACGGCGGAGCCGAGGTACGAGCCGATCACGGTGCGCGCCTCCGCGGTGAACGTCAGCGGCGACAGCGACGACCGCGCATCGGCCCGCGGGAGCCCGACGGTCACGGTCGTGCCGCCCGCGGCGGTGAGGGCGAACGCCGTCTCGAACGCCTTGGGGTGGCCTGCCGCCTCGACCACGACGGCCGCGCGCAGCCCCTGGGCGATCGCGTCGTCGGGGGAGAGCGCGACGTCGGCGCCCAGCTGGAGCGCCGTCTCGAGCTTCGCCGGCACGGCGTCGACGCCGATCACCCGGCCGACGCCGAGCGAGGCCGCCGCGAGCAGCGCCGCCATGCCGACGCCGCCGAGCCCGACGATGACGATGTCGTCGCCCTCGCGCGGCTTCCCCGCGTTGATGACCGCGCCGCCGCCGGTCAGCATGGCGCAGCCGAGCACCGCGGCGACCGCGGGCGGCACATCGGCGCCCACGGGCACGACCGAGCGCCGGTCGAGGACCGCGTGCGTCGCGAAGGCCGAGACGCCGAGGTGGTGATGCACGTCCGAGGCCGAGGCGCCGGTGCCCTCGTGGAGCCGTCGCCCGCCGCCGAGCAGCTCGCCGGCGCCGTTGGACGCCGAGCCGCGCTCGCACGGCAGCCTGCCGTCCGTCGCGCACGCGGCGCACTCGCCGCAGCGGGGCAGGAAGGTCGTGACGACGCGATCGCCGACCGCGACGTCGTCGACGCCGGGGCCGATCGCCTCGATGATGCCCGCGGCTTCGTGGCCGAGCAGCATCGGCACCGGCCGCGGCCGGGCGCCGTCGACGACCGAGAGGTCGCTGTGGCACAGCCCGGCCGCCTCGATGCGCACGAGCAGCTCGCCCGGGCCCGGCGCGTCGAGCTCGAGGTCGACGAGCTCGAGCGGCCGGGACGCGGCGAACGGCCGCTCGGCGCCGATCGAGCGCAGCACCGCGCCGCGGATCCGCATCAGTTGCCGTCCCAGCCCTGCACGGTGCCGTCGGGGCTCGCCTCGCGCACGACGAGCGTGCAGTCCTTGCCGCCGAGCCCGTCGTCGAGCAGCCGCTGCAGCTGATCGCGGATGAGCGTCGCGGCCGGCACGTGCACGCCCGTCTGCTCGGCGCCCGCGACCGCGAGCGTGACGTCCTTGTGGCAGAGCATCGCCGAGAACGACGCGTCGAAGTTGTCGTTGGATGCGGCGCCCGGCACGATCCCGGGCACGGGGTACCAGGTGCGGAGCGCCCAGGAGTCGCCGGACGAGACCCGGGCGACGTCGAAGAACGCCTGCGGGTCGAGCCCGAGCTGCTGGGCGAGCTGCGAGCCCTCGGACATCGCGAGGATCGAGATGCCGAGCATCATGTTGTTCACGAGCTTCGCGGCGATGCCGTGCGTCGCCTCGCCGACCGCGAAGACGTTCCCCGCCATCGGCGTGACGATCTCCTTCGCGTCGGCGACGTCGTCCTCGATGCCGCCGAGCATGAAGGTGAGCGTGCCTGCCTGCGCGCCCTGCGTGCCGCCCGAGACCGGTGCGTCGACGAAGCGGAAGCCGCGCGAGCCCGCCTGCCCGTGGCACCACTGGGAGGTCTCGATGTCGACGGTCGACGTGTCGAGGATGAGCGTGCCGGGCGCGGCGTGCGCGAAGACGCCGCCGTCGCTCTCGAGCACCTGCCGCACGTGCTCGCCCTTCGGGAGGCTGAGGATGACGACCTCGGCGCCCTCCACCGCCTCGGCGATCGAGCCGACGGGCGTGATGCCGTGCTCCGCCGCGCCGTCGCGCAGCGCGTCCACGACGTCGTAGCCGCGCACGTCGTGACCCGCGGTGACCAGGTGGGAGGACATCCGGCTGCCCATGTTGCCGAGTCCGATCCAGGCGATTGACGTCATCGTCGATTCCTTCCGTAGGTGTGCTGCAACGCTATCTGCTGGGACGCGGACGGGCGGCGAGGATGCCCCCGCCGCCCGCCCGATCACCGATCGAGATCGATGATCAGAGGGTGCCCTTCTCGGCGAGCAGTCGCTCGCGGTCGATGTCGTCGACGTCGTGGAGCGAGATGCCCTTCGTCTCCTTGAGCGCGAGCACCGCCACGAGGGTGATGACGCACGCGATGACGATGTAGATCGCGACCGGGATGTAGCTGTCGAACTGGCTCAGCAGCGCGGTGGCGATGATCGGGGCGAGCGAGCCCGCGACGATCGAGGTCACCTGGTAGCCGAGCGAGACGCCCGAGTAGCGCATGCGCGTCGGGAACAGCTCGGCCATGATGGCGGGCTGGCCCGCGTACATGAGCGCGTGGAAGAGCAGGCCGAGGATGATCGCCGACAGGATGACGATGTCGCTGCCCGTCTCGAACATCGGGAAGGCGATGAAGCCCCACGTCGCGCCGAGCAGCACGCCGGCGAGGTACATCGGCTTGCGCCCGACCCGGTCGGTGAACCTGCCCACGATCGGCACGAAGATGAAGTGCGCGATGTGCGCGATCGCCATGAGCCCGAGGATGCGGGAGACGTCGTACTCGAGGTAGGTGCGCAGGTAGACGATCGAGAACGTCACGACCAGGTAGTACAGGACGTTCTCGGCGAAGCGCAGGCCCATGGCCGTCAGCACGCCCTTGGGGTAGCGCTTGAGCACCTCGAGCACGCCGTAGGACTGTGCCTGCGACTGCGCGACCTCGTCGCGGACGGCCTGGTAGATCGGTGCGTCGGTGACGCGCGTGCGGATGTAGTAGCCCACCGCGACGATGACGACCGAGAGCCAGAACGCGACGCGCCAGCCCCAGCTGAGGAACTGGTCGTCGTCGAGCAGCAGCTGCAGCAGGAGCAGCACGACGGTGGCGATGAGGTTGCCGGCAGGCACGGCGGCCTGCGGGAACGACGACCAGAAGCCGCGCTCCTTGTTGGGGGAGTGCTCCGCGACGAGCAGCACGCCGCCGCCCCACTCGCCGCCGACCGCGAAGCCCTGCGCGAAGCGCAGCAGCACGAGCAGTGCGGGTGCCCAGTAGCCGATCTGGTCGAACGTCGGCAGGCAGCCCATGAGGAACGTGGCGACGCCGACCAGGATGATCGCGAACTGCAGCATCTTCTTGCGGCCGTACTTGTCGCCGAAGTGGCCGAAGACGATGCCGCCGAGCGGGCGCGCGATGAAGCCGACCGCGTAGGTCAGGAACGCGCTGATGATGGGGAAGTACGGATCGTCGTTCGCGGGGAACATGATCAGGTTGAAGACGATCGTGGACGCCGTGGCGTACAGGAAGAACTCGTACCACTCGACGACCGTGCCGGCCATGGCGGCGGTGACGACCCGGCCGAGGCCCTTGCGGTCGTTGTCGCGCGTGGTGTCGTGCGCGGATGCTGTCATGCCTACCTCCTTGTAGGTGCACGGGACTGTGCGCGGTGAATCTAACATGACGAAGCGTTCAGGTGGCGCGCGGGCACCCACGACACGCCAGAGGGAGGGCGCCCTGTCGGGCGGCCCTCCCTCTGCGCTGCTGCGGTGCGGCTAGCGGTCGTCGTCCGTGCGGCTGCCGAACACGATCTCGTCCCAGCTCGGCATCGAGGCGCGCGAGCCGCGCTTGCGGCCGCCCACCGGCCCGGTCGCCGCGGCGCGCTGCGGTCGCTGCGCCTCGGGCTCGGCCTCTGCCGCCTGCTCGGCCTGGGTCGGCTCGGGCTCGAAGCGCACGGGCTCGCTCTCGGCCGTGCGCAGCGCGGCCTCGCGCTCGCTCCGGCGCCGGCGCAGCGCATCGAGCAGCTCCGCCGTGTGGTTGGGCTGCGTCGCGGCTGCGGGCCGGTTGATGGCGGCGGCCTGGACGTTCTCGGGCTGGCTGCCGACCTCGCCGCCGCGACGGCGCAGCCACGGGTTGTCGGCCTTCGTGGGCTCGCGGCGCTCGTCGACCGAGCTCTCGACCGCGGCGGAGGAGGCGACGGCGTCCTCGAGGCCGATGCCGGGCTCGACCGGTGCGGGCGACGATCGCGTCGCGCCGCGCTGGATGCGGAAGGCATCCGAGTCGAAGCGGCCCGTGTCGGTCGCCGCGCGCTGCGAGATCGGGGGAGCGGGCTCGTCGGCCGGCGACGGCGCGGAGGCTGCTGCCGGTGCCGCCTCGGACGGCGCGGGTGCGCCCGCCGGGGCGGACGGACGGGACTGCCGGTCGATCGCGCGCAGCCGCGGCACGAGCACGCTCGACGCGTCGCCCGACTGGCTCAGCGAGATCGCCTCCTTGCTGCGCGGGGTGAGCGTGGCCTTCTTCGACTCGTAGCCCCACAGCGCCTCGTGCTGGATGCCCTCGGTCGTGAAGCGCAGGCGCACGGTCCAGGCGCCGCCCTCGGCGTCCTTCCACGACGCCCACGAGCGGTCGGAGGCGCGCAGGTCGTCGAGCCGCTCCTCGATCGCCGCGCCGAAGGTCGTCTCCTGCGCGAGCGGGTCGATGTCGCCGGAGGCGACCGGGATCGACAGCGCGGAGTCGAGCACGTGCGCGCGCTCGGCGAGCACCGGACCCTCGAACCGCTCGATGTAGGCGAGCTCCTCGCCGGTCGACGAGGCGACCTGCTCGGCCGTCATGCCGCCTCGGATGAGGGACTGGATGTCGCGGGGGGTGGCCTTGCGCTCCCGGTGGGGGATCGCGCTCGGCTGCTTCCTGCGCTCGGGCAGTGCTTCGACGGGCACGCTGAAGCGCTCGCCGGAGTCGGACTCGAGGATGAGCACGTCGTCCTCGACGCCGATGACGCTCAGCTGCTGCATGATTCGTCGGTCCTTCCTGGCGGTGTCGGTATCGAGCCAGCATCCCACGCTGCGGGGACGCCGCGCGGGAATGGAGCGGGCGCGCCGCGTGTTCTGGGTGGGGCACGGACGCATGACGGCGCTGATCGTCCGCGCGCCTCGGAACGGGATATCTGATTTGCCATGCGGTCCCGTTTCGTGCAGACTGTGCGCCGACGCCGCTCCAACCCCAAGCAAGGACACCTTCATGGCCACCGATTACGACGCCCCGCGCAAGACCGACGACACCGAGAACGAGTCGATCGAGGCGCTCAAGGAGCGCGTCCCCGCGAAGAGCGTCTCGACCGACGAGGATGCCGACAACCCGGGCAGCTTCGACCTCTCGGCGGCCGACCTCGCCGACGTCGAGCTCGACGTCGTGGTGCTGCCGGCGCAGGAGGACGAGTTCACCTGCGTCAACTGCTTCCTCGTCAAGCACCGCCTGCAGTTCGACCACGAGACGAAGCTCGGCCCGATCTGCCGCGAGTGCGCCCACTGACCTGACCTGATCGTCGCAACGCCCGTCGCCTGCTTGGCGGCGGGCGTCGCTGCGTCCGGGGGCGTGCTGCGCAGGGCTCGGCGCTACGCGGCCGCGGTACCGCGAGGCGTGCTGCGCGCCGCCTCGATCGCCGCCGCGAGTCGATGCGGATGCCGCGAGCTCACGACCCACGCGCCGGTCGGATCGCTCGGATCCTCCACGCTCGCCCGCACGACCGAGCGCGTCCACGGCGAGATGACGTGGTGGTCGGTCGGGTCCCAGCCGCCGCGCATCGCGGCCGTCGCGTCCGCGCCCTCGAGCGCATCCGCCGTGCCCAGGTGCACGACGTCGATCCGCGCCCTTCCTGCGCGCAGCACGTCGCCCTGCACCTCGACGACGGGCGCCGCGAGCCACAGGATGCCCAGCACGGCGACGTAGAGCCCGATCGCGACCGCGATCCCGACGTTGATGTCGACCGGCAGGAACACCAGCAGCGCGGCGGGCACGATGAGGAGCAGGAGCAGGGGCATCCACCACGGCGGCCCGAGCCGCTCGCGGTACGAGGGGGCGGAGGTCATGCCTCCATCATCCCGTGCCCGCGGTGCGCGTTTCCGCCCGGCGTCCCGCTCGGCTAGCCTCGACAGCGATGGAGCAGGTAGAAGTCCTCGTCACCGGATCGCCGGTGCCGTCCTACGCGCACCCTGGCGATGCCGGTGCCGACATCCACGCCGCCGAGGCGGTCACGCTCGAGCCCGGCCAGCGCGCGCTCGTCGGCACGGGCGTCGCGATCGCGCTGCCGGACGGCTACGCCGCGTTCGTGCACCCGCGCAGCGGCCTCGCCGCCAAGCACGGCATCACGATCGTGAACGCGCCGGGCACGGTCGACGCCGGGTACCGCGGCGAGATCAAGGTGAACCTGCTCAACACCGGCACCGAACCGCACCGCATCGAGCCCGGGGACCGCATCGCCCAGATCGTCGTGCAGCGCGTCGAGCGCGTGCGCTTCATCGAGGTCGAGCGGCTGCCGGGCTCCGATCGGGGCGAGCGCGGGCACGGATCGACCGGCCGAGGCGCCGTCCAAGAGGGGATCGCACGATGACCGACACCACCGAGGGCCAGGAGCAGCTGCCCGACGACGAGGCGCTCGTCGAGAAGAGCGCGCCGGACGACCGAGCCGAGATCGGCCCGCTCGACGAGTCGGAGGCGCCCGTGCGCCCCTACGTCGACCTCGGCGGGCTGCGCATCGTGCCCCGACCGGGCATGCAGATGCGGCTCGAGGTCGAGGAGAAGTCGAAGCGGATCGTCGCGGTCACGCTCGAGCACGAGGGCTCCACGGTGCAGCTGCAGCCGTTCGCGGCGCCCCGCAGCGAGGGCATCTGGGCGCCCGTGCGCGAGGTGCTGCGCGCGCAGCTCGAGCGCCAGGGCGCGACGGTCGAGGACGCCGACGGCCAGCTCGGCCCCGAGCTGCTCGCGCGCCTGCAGTCCGGCCCCGACGGCGCGCCGCGCGCGGTGCGCATCATCGGCGTCGACGGCCCGCGCTGGATGCTCCAGGGCCTCATCGGCGGCAAGGCGGCGCTCGACGACGACGAGGCCGCGAAGGCGATCGAGCTGTTCCGCTCGACCGTCGTCTGCCGCGGCGTGCAGCCCATGCCGCCGCGCGAGCTCATCCCGCTCTCCGCGCCGAAGACCGTCTGATGGCGGACGAGCCCGGCCGGCCGGCATCGTCCGAGCCGGCGCGCGACGCCGCGAGCGAGCCGGAGCCCTCGTTCTCCGAGCAGGTCGGCGCCGCCATCCGCGGCTCGGCGCTCGGGCACCTCGACCCGAGCGCGCCCCCGTCCGGGAACGCGATGCTCGCCGCGATGGGCGGCGTCCGCGGCCTCGTCGAGTCGCTGCTGCCGGGCATCCTCTTCCTCGTGCTCTACGCCACGACGAAGGACGTCTGGCTCGCCGTGCTCGTGCCGCTCGCCGTCTCGGTCGGCTTCGTCGCCTGGCGCGTGCTGCAGAAGGGCCAGCCGGTGCTCGCGTTCGCGGGGCTCATCGGCGTCGGCATCTCCGCCGCGGTGGCGCTGCTCACCGGTCAGGGCGAGGACAACTTCCTCTGGGGCTTCGCCGTCAACGGCATGCTCATCGCCGTGCTGGTCGTGAGCATGCTGCTGCGCCGCCCGCTCGTCGGCGTCATCGCGGGCTCGCTCACGGGCACGCCCCACGCGTGGCGCACCCAGAGCGCGAAGCGCGCGGTGGCGTGGCGGGCGACCATCCTGTGGCTCGCCGTCATCGCGCTGCGCCTCGTCGTCCAGGTGCCGATGTACTTCGCGGCCGACGCCGGCACGCCGGGCGCGGTCGAGCTGCTCGCCGCGACGAAGCTCGCGATGGGGATGCCGCTCTACCTCGCGGCGCTCTGGGTCTCGTGGCTCATGGTGCGCGCCGTGCTGGACACGCCCGCGGATGCGGCGGAGGCCGACGCGCGATAAGATATCTTGACGTCAAGATATCTCGCCCTCAGGCCGACCGGAACGCCGGCACGAGGCATACACTCGAGGCGCAGTCAGCGCATCCCAGAGACCCCTGAGGAGTCATGATGGCGAACCCGAACAGCTTCGGCAGCAAGGACACGCTGTCGGTCGGCGGCACCGATTACACGGTGTACCGGATCGACGCGGTGGAGGGCCACGAGCGGCTGCCGTTCAGCCTCAAGGTGCTGCTCGAGAACCTGCTCCGCACCGAGGACGGCGCGAACGTCACGCGCGAGCAGATCCAGGCGCTCGGCTCGTGGGACGCCGACGCCGACCCGAGCGTCGAGATCCAGTTCTCGCCGGCGCGCGTCGTCATGCAGGACTTCACCGGCGTGCCCTGCATCGTCGACCTCGCCACCATGCGCGAGGCCGTCGCCGAGCTGGGCGGCGACCCCAAGAAGATCAACCCGCTCGCGCCCGCGGAGCTCGTCATCGACCACTCGGTGATCGCCGACCTCTTCGGCACGCCCGACGCCTTCGAGCGCAACGTCGAGATCGAGTACCAGCGCAACGGTGAGCGCTACCAGTTCCTCCGCTGGGGCCAGACGGCGTTCGACGACTTCAAGGTCGTCCCGCCGGGCACCGGCATCGTGCACCAGGTGAACATCGAGAACCTCGCGAAGGTCACCTACTCGCGCACCTTCGGCGGCGAGCTCACCGCCTACCCCGACACCGTCGTCGGCACCGACTCGCACACCACGATGGTCAACGGCCTCGGCGTGCTCGGCTGGGGCGTCGGCGGCATCGAGGCCGAGGCGGCCATGCTCGGCCAGCCCGTCTCGATGCTCATCCCGCGGGTCGTCGGCTTCAAGCTCACCGGCGCGATCCCACCGGCCGTCACGGCTACGGACGTCGTGCTCACGATCACCGACATGCTCCGCAAGCACGGCGTGGTCGGCAAGTTCGTCGAGTTCTACGGCACGGGCGTCGCCTCGGTGCCGCTGGCGAACCGCGCGACGATCGGCAACATGAGCCCGGAGTTCGGCTCCACCGCCGCGATCTTCCCGGTCGACGACGTCACGCTCGACTACCTCCGCTTCACCGGGCGCACCGAGGAGCAGATCGCGCTCGTCGAGGCCTACTCGAAGCAGCAGGGCCTCTGGCACGACCCCGCGGTCGAGCCGACGTTCTCGGAGTACATGGAGCTCGACCTCTCGACGGTCGTGCCGTCGATCGCCGGCCCGAAGCGCCCGCAGGACCGCATCGAGCTGACGAACGCGAAGCAGCAGTTCTCGGCCGACCTCGTGAACTACGCCACGGCGCCCGAGCAGGCGCCGGTGCCCGAGAAGGACGTCGTCGACGAGGCCGTGGAGGACACCTTCCCGGCATCCGACCCCGCCTCGTTCTCGGCCGACACCGACGAGGAGCTCGTCGCACCGACGCCCGCCGTGCCGGTGGGCGCGCCGACGCCGTCGCGCATCTCGCAGCCCGTGCAGGTCGAGGTCGATGGCGAGTCGTTCGAGCTCGACCACGGCCACGTGGCGATCGCCGCGATCACGTCGTGCACGAACACGTCGAACCCGTCGGTCATGCTCGCCGCCGGCCTGCTGGCGCGCAACGCCGTCGAGCGGGGCCTCAGCTCGAAGCCGTGGGTCAAGACGACGATGGCGCCCGGTTCCAAGGTCGTCACCGACTACTACGAGAAGGCCGGCCTGTGGGGCGACCTCGAGTCGCTCGGCTTCTACCTCGTCGGCTACGGCTGCACGACGTGCATCGGCAACTCGGGCCCGCTGAAGGAGGAGATCTCGGCGTCGGTGAACGACAACGACCTCGCCGTGACCGCGGTGCTCTCGGGCAACCGCAACTTCGAGGGCCGCATCAACCCCGACGTGAAGATGAACTACCTCGCGTCGCCGCCGCTCGTGATCGCCTACGCGCTCGCCGGCACGATGGACTTCGACTTCGACCACCAGCCGCTCGGCAAGGGCAAGGACGGCCAGGACGTGTTCCTCGCCGACATCTGGCCCTCGGCCGAGGAGGTGCAGGCGACGATCGACTCGTCGATCGACACCGAGATGTTCACGACCCAGTACGCAGCGGTCTTCGACGGCGACGAGCGGTGGCAGAACCTGCCGACGCCCGCGGGCGACGTGTTCGAGTGGGATGCGTCGTCGACGTACGTGCGGAAGCCCCCGTACTTCGACGGCATGACGATGGAGACGACCCCGGTCGCCGACATCACGGGCGCCCGCGTGCTCGCGAAGCTCGGCGACTCGGTCACGACCGACCACATCTCGCCGGCCGGCAGCATCAAGGCCGACAGCCCCGCGGGTCGGTACCTCACCGAGCACGGCGTCGACCGGAAGGACTTCAACTCCTACGGCTCGCGCCGCGGCAACCACGAGGTCATGATCCGCGGCACCTTCGCGAACATCCGGCTGAAGAACCTGCTGCTCGACGGCGTGGAGGGCGGCTACACGCGCGACTTCACGACCGACGACGGCGCGCAGTCGTTCATCTACGACGCATCCGCGAACTACCAGGAGCAGGGCACCCCGCTCGTCGTGCTCGGCGGCAAGGAGTACGGCTCGGGCTCGAGCCGCGACTGGGCAGCCAAGGGCACGAGCCTGCTGGGCGTCAAGGCGGTCATCGTCGAGTCGTTCGAGCGCATCCACCGCTCCAACCTCATCGGCATGGGCGTCGTCCCGCTGCAGTTCCCCGCCGGTGAGACGTGGGAGTCGCTCGGCCTCGACGGCACCGAGGAGATCTCGATCACGGGCCTGACGCAGCTGAACGAGGGCGTCACCCCGAAGACCGTGCACGTCGTCGCGACCCCGACGGCGCACAGCCCGGAGGGCAAGCAGCCGGTCGAGTTCGACGCGGTCGTCCGCATCGACACGCCCGGAGAGGCGGACTACTACCGCAACGGCGGCATCCTCCAGTACGTGCTGCGCTCGCTCGTCTGAGCCGAGGCGCACAGGAAGGCCCCCTCCCACGGAGGGGGCCTTCCTGGTTGCGGCGACTACGATGGAGGGCCTATGGCGATCCTCGAGCAGATCACGGGTCCGCGCGACCTCGACGGCCTCACCCGCGAGCAGCTGGTGGAGCTCGCGGCGGAGATCCGCGCGTTCCTCATCCGCGAGGTCTCGCGGACCGGCGGGCACCTGGGGCCGAACCTCGGCGTCGTCGAGCTGACGCTCGCGATGCACCGCGTCTTCGACTCGCCCCGCGACGCCTTCGTCTTCGACACCGGGCACCAGTCGTACGTGCACAAGCTGCTCACCGGCCGCCAGGACTTCTCGCGGCTGCGCCAGAAGGGCGGCCTCGCCGGCTACCCGCAGCGCGCCGAGAGCGAGCACGACATCGTCGAGTCGAGCCACGCCTCCTCGTCGCTGTCGTGGGCCGACGGCATCAGCCGCGCCTTCGACATCACCGGCCAGCACGACCGCACGGTCGTCGCGGTGGTCGGCGACGGCGCCCTCACGGGCGGGATGACGTGGGAGGCGCTCAACAACATCTCCGACGACAACCGGCGCCGCCTCGTGATCGTCGTGAACGACAACGGCCGCTCCTACGCACCGACCATCGGCGGCATGGCGCGCTTCCTCAACGGCGTGCGCACGCAGCGCTCGTACACGAGCCTCCGCGGCACGTCGGAGCGGCTGTTCTCGCGCTTCGGGCACCCGGGCAGGGCCGTCTATCGCGGCGTCCGCGGCGCCACCCACGGCTTCCTCACCCGCTTCGTGAACAACGAGGTGCTCTACTCCAACCTCGAAATCAAGTACCTCGGCCCCATCGACGGGCACGACCAGGAGGCGCTCGAGGAGGCGATGCAGCAGGCGCGCGACTTCGGCGCCCCCGTCATCGTGCACGTCATCACGCAGAAGGGGCAGGGCTTCGACCCCGCCATCAACGACGAGGCCGACCAGTTCCACGCGGTCGGGCAGATCGACCCCGAGACGGGGGAGTCGATCGCGAGCGCCGGCCGGCCGTCCTGGACCAGCGTGTTCGCCGACGAGCTCGTCTCGATCGCGCGCGAGGACGACCGGGTGGTCGGCATCACCGCGGCGATGCTGCGCCCGACGGGTCTCGACCGGCTCGCGGCGCTCGACGCCTCGCGCGTGCTCGACGTCGGCATCGCCGAGCAGCACGCCGTGACCACGGCGGCAGGGCTCGCGTTCGGCGGCCTGCACCCGGTGGTCGCGATCTACGCGACCTTCGTGAACCGCGCCTTCGACCAGGTGCTCATGGACGTCGCGCTCCACAAGGCAGGCGTGACGTTCGTGCTCGACCGCGCCGGCGTGACCGGCCCCGACGGCCCGAGCCACCACGGCATGTGGGACCTCGCGCTGCTGCAGTTCGTGCCCGGGATCCGCCTCGCCGCACCGCGCGACGCGGCCCGGCTCGAGGAGGCGCTGCGCGAGGCGGTCGCCGTCGACGACGCGCCGACCGTCATCCGCTACCCGAAGGGCTCGGTGCCCAACCAGCTCGACGCGGTGCGCCGCACCGACGACGGCGTCGACGTGCTGCTCGAGGCGCCGCACCGCGACGTGCTGCTCATCGCCATCGGCGCGTTCGCGCACCTCGCGATGGACGTCGCCCAGCGCGTGCAGGCGCAGGGCATCGGCGTCACCGTCGTCGACCCGCGCTGGGTCGTGCCGGTGCCGGCGTCGATCGTCGAGCTCTCGCGTGACCACCGCATCGTCATCACGCTCGAGGACGGCGTGCGCGTCGGCGGCATCGGCACCCGCGTGCGCCAGGACCTGCGCGCCGCCGGCGTCGACACCCCGGTCGACGAGCTCGGCCTGCCGGATGCGTTCATCGACCACGCCGAGCGCGGCGAGATCCTCGAGGACGCGGGGCTCTCGGCGCAGGCGATCGCGCGCAACATCATCCAGCAGGTGCTCGGCACGGGCCGCGTGCCGATCGCCCGGCCGCTGCCCGGCGAGCAGGAGCTGCGGCTCGAGTCGGATGCCGACATGCAGGAGCCCGCCGCCGACTGACGCCCTCCACAGCCGCGCAGTCCGCTGGAGCGGCCGCGGTGCCGGATGCGGTTCCATGCCCGCCATGGACGAGATGACCGGATCCCAGACCACCGGATCCGAGGCCGCGCGATCGCGGCTCACCGTCGAGCGGCTGCTCGAGCTGGGCGACCTCCCGATCGACGACGACGCCTCGCTGCTCGAGCGTGCGAGGAGCGTGGTCCGCGAGGGCCTCGTGCGGCGGCTGTGGCTGCTGCTGCTCGACGGCGACGGGCTGCTCGTGCCGCGCCTCACGCTCATCGACGACACCCCGATCACCCCCGAGGCCGAGGCGCCCGCGGCGCTCGGCAGGATCCTCGGCGGGATCGCCGACGCCGGATGCTCCGTCGCCGTCGTGCTCGAGCGGCCGGGGCCGCCGTGGGCGTCGCCCGACGATTGGGCGTGGCACGACGCGCTGCGCCGCGCCGGGGCGGAGCACGCCGGCACGCTCCGGGCGGTGCTGCTCGCGCACAGCGGCGGCGTCGACCTGCTCGCCGACAGGATCGCCGACGGGTGATCGCGGCGCTGGCCGTGCGGCCGCGGCCGCGCCGTGCGACGCTGGAGGCATGCGCGCTCCGGGATCCGACGACGTGGGCTCCGACCTCGTCGTGACGCCGGCGCTGTCGATCCCCGCGTCCGAGCTGCGCTGGCGCTTCTCGCGCTCGTCGGGGCCCGGTGGGCAGCACGTCAACACCTCCGATAGCCGGGTGCAGCTCTCGTGGAGCGTCGCGGACTCGGCGGCGGTCTCCGAGGAGCAGCGGGCGACGCTCCTCTCCCGCCTCGCCGCCCGGCTCGTCGACGGCGCGGTCACGGTGACGGCGTCGACCGAGCGGTCGCAGCTGCGCAACCGGGCGATCGCGTCTGGCAGGCTCGCGGCGCTGCTGGCCGCGGCGCTCGCGCCCGAGGGGCCGCGGCGTCGCGCCACGACGGCGACCCGGGGCGCGCACCGCCGCAGGCTCGCCGCGAAGCAGCAGCGGTCGGCGACGAAGCAGCAGCGCCGCCGCCCGGACGCCGACTAGCGCAGCCGCCGACTAGCCCAGCCGCCGACCAGCGCGGCCACCGAGGAGCCCGGCCCGGCTCGGTATCGTGGCGGCATGCTGTGGACCGAGGCCGACACCGCCGCGCGCATCGCGGTGCCCGACGCCTTCGCCGACAAGCACCGCCGCGGGGTGCTGGGGGCGATCGTCGGATCGGAGCGCTACCCGGGCGCGGCCGTGCTCGGCGTCGAGGCCGCGCACCGCACCGGGCTCGGCATGGTGCGGCTCATCGCCCCGCGCCGCGTGGAGGACCTCGTGCTCGCGCGCAGGCCCGAGGTGGTCACGGGCGAGGGCCGCGTCGAGGCGTGGCTCGTCGGGAGCGGCCAGGATGCGCGGCTGCGGTCCCCGTCGCTCGCCGCGACGCTCCACGCCGCGCTCGGCAGCGGCGCGCCCATCGTGCTCGATGCGGGCGCCCTCGACCTGGCCGCGCAGGCCGCCGGCGCCGCGGTCGTCACCCCGCACCACGGGGAGCTCGTCCGCATGCTCGCGCACGTCGGCATCGAGACGCACGCCGACGCCGTCCGACGCGCCCCCGCAGAGTGGGCGGGCCGAGCCGCCGAGGCCTACGACACGGTCGTGCTGCTCAAGGGCGCCGAGAGCCTCGTCGCCGGCCCGGACGGCAGCGTCATCCGGCTGCCGCGCGCCACCCACTGGCTCGCGACCGCCGGCTCCGGCGATGTGCTGGCCGGCATCCTCGGCGCGCTCGTCGCGACGCACGCGGGCGAGGTGCACGCCGACGCCGCGCGGCTCGCCGAGCTCGCGGCCTCCGCGGCCGTCGTGCACGGCCTCGCGGCCGCACGCGCGAGCGGCGGCGGACCGCTCGTCGCCCTCGACGTCGCCGAGGCCGTGCCCGCGACGATCGCGGCGCTGCTCGCCGCCTGACGGGCGCTGCACCGTCCGGCGCCGAGCCGTCAGGCCGCGCGCAGGAAGCCCGTCACCACGAGCTCGCGGACGCGCGGCAGCAGGTCGGCCGCGAGGATCGGCTCGTCGACCTCCAGCAGGCCGGCGATCGCGCCGATGAGCACGCCGAGCGGCAGCTCGCCGTCGCACGCGCCCACGAGTGCGGCGAGCGCGGTGTCGACCGAGAGGGTGCGCCCGAGCGCGCCGCCCTGGCGCAGCTCGATGACGTTCGGCCCCGCGGCGCCCGGCAGCTGGTGGCGCGCCTCCGTCACGTCGGGCGCGCGCTCGAGGCGCTCGAGGGCGAGGGCGCCGTCGTCGAGCCCGGCGAGCCAGGCGGCGGCGTCGAACGCCGCCGCGAGGTGCGCGCCCGCGTGCTCGAGCGCGATCGCCTGCGGCAGCCGCTCGAAGCGGGCGAGGCTCACGTCGCCGGTCGCGGGCAGGCGCAGCGCGAGCCAGCCCATCCCGACGGCCGAGACCTTGCGCGCCTCGAAGTCGTCGAGCCAGGCGTCGAGCAGTGCGTCGTGCGCCTCGTCGCGGGGGAGCGTGCCGCCGTCGCGCAGCCACAGCTCGGCGTAGCGCACCGGGTCGAGCGACTCGCGCTCGATGGCCCAGACGTCGAGCCCGGCTGTCCACGGCCGCACCCGGTCGATCCCCGCGGCTCCTGCGACCGTCTCCCAGTTGCCGAGCAGCCGCGCGGTGCCGCCCGGCGCGAGGTGCGCGGCGAGGCCGCCGACGACCGCAGCCATGAGCCCGTCGCCGGTCGCGCCGCCGTCGCGGTACTCGTACGCCGGCACGCCCTCGGCGCGCGGGGTGATGACGAAGGGCGGGTTGGAGGCGATGAGGTCGAAGCGCTCGCCGGCCACCGGTGCGAAGAGCGACCCGAGCCGGGTCTCGATGCCGTCGACGCCGTTCAGCCGGGCGTTGAGGCCGGTGAACCAGAGCGCGCGCTCCGAGATGTCGGTCGCCACGACGTGCGGTGCGAGCCGCCGCAGGTGCAGCGCGATGACGCCGCAGCCGGTGCCGAGGTCGAGCGCGCGGTCGACCGGGAGGGGCGGCAGCAGCGACGCGAGCGTGCGGGCGGCGCCGCCGACGCCGAGCACGTGGTCGGGGCGCAGCGGTGCGACGCCCGCGAGCTCGTCGAGGTCGCTCGCGATCCACCACTCGCCCTCGCCGAGCGCGTCGCGGAACGCGTGCGGCCGGATGGCGACGAGCGGCGCGACGAGCCGCACCTGCCCTGCGCGACGCTCGGCGATGCCGAGCGCGACGGCGCCGTCGACGCCCATCGCCGGCAGCGCCTCCGCCATCGCGGTCTCCGGCACGGCGTCGCCGAGCACGAACGCGCGCAGCAGGGTCGAGCGCGCGCCGGGCCGGCGCAGCGCCGCCCGGCGCGCCGGCTCGGCGACCATGCGGGCGAGCGCCGCGTCGGCGTCGTCGCCGACGAGCGCACGGACGCCCCCGCTCGTGAGCCCCGCTGCAGCGAGGTCACGGGCGAGGGCGTCGATGGCGGCGTGCATCCCGCCAGTCTGCCGGATCCGGCCGGTCAGGCCTTCGGCCCGGCGACGCGGGGCTCGTGGAACGTGCCGCCGAAGACCCGCTCGGACGCGCCGACCCGGTCGAGGTACGGCGTGATCCCGCCCATGTGGAAGGGCCAGCCGGCGCCGAGGATCATGCAGAGGTCGATGTCCTCCGCGGCCTCGACCACCCCGTCGTCGAGCATCCGCTTGATCTCGTCGGCGAGGCCGTCCTCGATCCGCAGCCGCAGCTCGTCGACCGAGAGCGCCACCGCGCCCGCGGGCGTGTGCTTCGCGACGATCTTGCGGGCCCGCTTGTCGATGCCCTTCGGCTCGCCCTTGCCGTCCTTCTCGAGCAGCACGCCCTCGGCGGCGAGCTCGTGCAGCGCCGGCGACTCGAAGAAGCGGTCGGGGAAGGCGCCGTGGTGGGTGTCGAGCACGTGGGCGCCGACCTTGAGCCCGACGAGGTCGAGCAGCACGAACGGGTCCATCGGGAAGCCGAACGCGCGCTGCGCGGCGACGACGTCCTCGAACGACGAGCCCTGCTCGACGGCGTGCATCGCCTCGCCGAGCAGCTTCGCGAGCACCCGGTTCACGACGAAGCCGGGGGTGTCGCGCGTGATGACCGCGTTCTTCTTCAGGTCCTTCGCGACCCGCATCGCGGTCGCGAGGGTCGCGTCGTCGGTGGCCGGCGTGTTGACGACCTCGATGAGCGGCATGACGGCGACCGGGTTGAAGAAGTGGAAGCCGACCAGGCGCTCCGGGTGGGCCAGCTTGGCACCGATCTGCTCCACCGAGAGGCTCGACGTGTTCGTCGCCATGACGGCCGTCTCGGAGAGGTGCGGCTCGACCTCGGCGAAGACCTGCTGCTTGACGCCGAGCTCCTCGAAGACGGCCTCGATGACCCAGTCGCAGTCGGCGAAGTCGGCCTTGTCGACCGTGCCGGAGATGAGCGCGGTGAGGCGCTTGCCCTCGTCGTCGGAGATGCGGCCCTTGCCGACGAGCGTGGTGATCTCGTCGCGGATGCCGGCGACGGCCGTGTCGACGCGGGCCTGGTCGAGGTCGGTGATGACGACCGGCACCTGCAGCCGGCGCACGAACAGCAGCGCGAACTGGCTGGCCATGAGGCCGGCGCCGATGATGCCGACCTTCGTCACCGGCTTCGCGAGCGCCTTGTCGGGCGCGCCCGCCGGGCGCTTCGCCCGCTTCTGCACGAGGTTGAACGCGTAGATCGATGCCGCGAACTGGTCGCCGCCGCTCAGCTCGGCGATCGCGTCGTCCTCGGCTGCGAAGCCGAGCGAGCGGTCGTTCTTCTTCGCCAGCTCGAGCAGGTCGAGGGCGCGGTAGGGCGACTGCGGCACCGTGCCGAGCTTCTTCTCGACCGTCTCGCGCGCGATGCGCAGCGCGATCGGCCACTTGACCGCGCGCTCGATGGTGCCGGGCACGTGCGGGCGGTCGACCTTCTTGCCGCCGAGCACCTCGTCGGCCCAGCGGATCGACGACTCGAGGAACGTGGCAGGGGAGAACATCGCGTCGGCGATGCCGAGCTCGAGCGCCTCCGCGGGCTTCAGCACGCGGTTCTGCTTGAGCGGGTTCTCGATCACGACCTTGAGCGCGCGCTCGATGCCGATGAGGTTCGGCAGGATCGTCGCCCCGCCCCAGCCGGGGACGAGCCCGAGGAAGACCTCGGGCAGGCCCACCGCGGGCGCGGCGGCGTTGATCGTGCGGTAGTCGGCGTTCAGCCCGATCTCGAGCCCGCCGCCGAGCGCGAGGCCGTTGATGAAGACGAACGTCGGCACGGGCGCCTGGTGCAGCAGCCCGAGCACGCGGTGGCCGAGGCGCGGCAGCTCGGCCGCCGTCGCGCGGTCGGGGATGTCGGCCACGTTGCTGAGGTCGACGCCGGCCGCGAGGAAGTAGGGCTTGCCGGTGACCGCGATGGCGTCGATCTCGCCCTTCGCGGCGCGGTCGCGCTGCGCCTCCAGGGTGTCGCCCAGCTCGAAGAGCGTGGCGGGGCCGAGCGTCGACGGACGCGTGTGGTCGCGGCCGTTGTCGAGCGTGATGAGGGCCATCGTGCGACCCGAGGGCAGCGCGATGTCGCGCACGTGGCTGTGCGTGATGACCTCGTCGAACTCGGCGGCGGCCAGCAGGGGGAACTCGTCGCGGACGGCCATCAGATGCCCTTCCCGTAGCGCTTGTGGTTGGGGTTCTCCCAGATGACGGTGCCGCCCTGGCCGAGGCCGACGCACATCGCGGTGATGCCGAAGCGCACGTCGGGGCGCTGCTCGAACTGGCGCGCGAGCTGCAGCATGAGGCGCACGCCGGACGAGGCGAGCGGGTGGCCGATCGCGATCGCGCCACCCCACGGGTTGATGCGGGGATCGTCGTCGTCGATGCCGAAGTGGTCGGTGAAGGCGAGGACCTGCACGGCGAACGCCTCGTTGAGCTCGAACAGGCCGATGTCCGAGATGTCGAGGCCGGCCTTGTGCAGCGCCTTCTCGGTCGACGGCACCGGGCCGATGCCCATGATGTCGGGGTCGACGCCCGCGAACGCGAACGAGACCATCCGCATCCGGGTCGACAGGCCGAGCTCCTTCGCCGCGGACGACGAGGCGACGATCGACATGGTCGCGCCGTCGTTGAGGCCGGATGCGTTGCCGGCCGTGACGCGGCCGTGGTCGCGGAACGGCGTCTTGAGGGCCGCGAGGCCCTCCATCGTCGTGCTGGGGCGCGGCGCCTCGTCCGCGGTGGCGAGCCCCCAGCCCTCTGCCGTCTGCGTGGCGACCGGCACGAGGTCGTGCTGGATGTGCCCGGCCTCGAGCGCGGCGGCGTACTTGTGCTGCGACGCCATCGCGTAGCGGTCGGAGCGCTCCTTCGTCAGGTGCGGGTAGCGGTCGTGGATGCGCTCTGCCGTCTTGCCCATGTTGAGCGCGTCCATCGAGACGAGCTTCTCGGCGACGAAGCGGGGGTTCGGGTCGGCGTCGAGGCCCATCGGGTGGCGGCCCATGTGCTCCACGCCACCGGCGATCGCGACGTGGTAGGCGCCGAAGGCGATGCCGCCCGCGACGGTCGTGACGGCCGTCATGGCGCCGGCGCACATGCGGTCGAGCGCGTAGCCCGGCACGGTGACGGGGAGGCCCGCGAGCATGCTGACGGTGCGGCCGAGCGTGAGGCCCTGGTCGCCCGTCTGCGTCGTCGCGGCGATCGCGACGTCGTCGATGCGGTCGAGCGGCAGGCTCGGGTTCCGCTCGAGCAGACCGGTGAGCGCCTTAACCGCGAGGTCGTCCGCTCGGGTCTGCCAGTACATGCCCTTCTCGCCCGCGCGCCCGAATGGGGTGCGGACGCCGTCCACGAACACGACGTCGTCGTCAGCCACGATGCCTCCTGATTGGGGGTGATTGCGGCATCAGTGTAGGAATGCGCGCCGAGGGCGCGCTCCGCGGTTGCCGCTTCCTACGAGGGGGCGTCGACGGGCTCGGGACCGGCTTGGTCCGCCTCTACAAATGCAGCAGCGATCCTCTGTGCAGTCGCGGCAACCTGCCACGGCCGTGCATCGCGCTCCCGCAGCGCCTCGGCGACCGCCTCGGGCGTCGACTCGACGCGCTCCCACGCGAGCCGGCGGATGGTGTCGGGCGCCAGCAGGTTCTCGGCCGGCATCGACAGCTCCTCCGCCGCGGCCTGCACGGCGGCCCGGGCGTGCTTGAGCCGCACGTCGGCCTCGGGCTTCCGCGAGCGCCAGAAGCGCGGTGGCGGCGGCTCGTCGGACCTCGCCCGCAGCGCGGGAGGATCGTCCGTGGCGCGGCCGGCCTCGATGGCCGCCCACCAGCGGTCGAGCTCGCTGCGGCTCGCGCGGCCGGTGAAGTCCTTGCGTGCCGCGAGCCGGCCCTTCGCGTCGACGTCGGCGAGCGCCGCCGCCAGCAGGGACCGGTCGGGCACGAGCCGGCCCGGCGCGGTGTCGGTCGAGCGCGCGAGCTCGTCGCGGGCAAGCCACAGCTCGCGCGCCACGGCCAGCTGCCGACGGTCGCGGATCGCCTGGATGCCGGAGAGCCGGCGCCACGGCTCGGCGGCCGGCGGCTTGGGCCGGCGCTCGAGCGCGTAGGCGAACTCCTGCGCGGCGAGCTCCTCCTTGCCCTGCCGGGCGAGCTCCTCGGCGAGCGCGTCGCGCGCATCCGGCAGCACCTCGACGTCGAGCGCGGCGTACTCGAGCCAGGAGCGGGGGATCGGCCGGGTCGACCAGTCGGCCGCGCCGTGCTCCTTGCGGAGGCTCAGCCCGACGAGCCGCTCGGTGACCGCGGCGAGGCCGACGCGCTCGAAGCCGGCGAGGCGGGCGCCGAGCTCGGTGTCGAAGAGGGTCGCGGGCTCGAGGCCCACCTCGCGCAGGCACGGCAGGTCCTGGCTCGCGGCGTGGATGATCCACTCCTCGCCGCCGATCGCGTCCTGGAGCGGCGAGAGGTCGTCGATCGTCGTGGGGTCGACGAGCACGGTGCCCGCGCCGCGGCGGTGCAGCTGCACGAGGTACGCCCGCTGCGAGTAGCGGAAGCCGCTCGCCCGCTCGGCGTCGACGGCGACAGGCCCCGTGCCGGCCGCGAGCCGGTCGGCTGCCGCCCGGAGGGCATCCGGGTCGGCGATGACGTCGAACGGACCCTCGGCGACGGCCTCGCGCAGCTCAGCCACGCGTGCGCCTGTGCGCGTCGAGGCCGGTGGCGCCGGGCTGCACCGGGAGGCCCGCGATGGCGCAGAGCAGATCGGTCCAGGCGGTGAGGTGAGCGCCGAAGTCGTGACCGGTGGGCGTCCAGGAAGCGCGGAGCTCGATCTGCGCGCCATCGCCCTGCGCGGCGAGCTCGCCGAAGCCGCTCGAGAGGATCTTCGTCGCGGTGCCCGACTCCGAGTGGTGCTCGGCGCCGCGCTGCTCGAGCGCCTCGAGCAGGTAGGTCCAGGTGACCTCGGCGAGGAACGGGTCGACGCCGATCTCGGGATCCTGCGACGCCTGCGTGAAGCTCACGATGCGGAAGTCGCCGCCCCACGCCTCGGGCTCCTCGGGGTCGTGCATGAGGATGAAGCGGCCGGTGCCGAGGTCGGAGTCGTGCCCGTGGCTCGTCACGCCGACGTCGGCCGCGATCGCGAACGAGTGCGGCGCGATGCGCCCTGGCGCCGGGATCTCGCGCACCGACAGCTCGGAGCGGAGCTCTGCGCGCCGCAGCTGGTCGACGGCAGCGCGGAACGCCTCGGGTTCGGGGGCGGGGGCTCCACTGCTCGTGTCCACCCGGCAAGACTACGATTCCCCCGTGACCACCCGAGCGAGGCGCGCCGCCACCGCCCCCGCGCCCGCCGCCCGTCGTGCCACCCCCGCCTCCCGCCGCGCCGGCGCGATCGCGCTCGCCGGGGCCGGGGTGCTCGTCGCAGGCGCGGGCCTCGCCATCACGGGCGCCTCGGCGGTGCTCGCCTCGATGCTCGTGACGCCGCCGCGCACGCAGCCCGACGACATCCAGATCCTCGGTGTCGACGCGCGCGGCGTGCGGCTCGGCCGCACCCCGGACACCGGGCTGCCAGGCACCTACGCGCTGTGGGTGGGGGAGCGGCACGCGGTGCTCGGCCCCGTGGTCGCGGAGGACGCGCACAGCGTGACCCGCGCGATCGACGAGCCGGCGCGCGAGCTGCTCGCCGGGGCGACGAGCGCCCGCTGGTCCGGGTACGTGCTGCACCTGCCGCAGGAGGTGACCGACGACGTCGAGCGCGTCGACGTGCCGACCGAGCTGGGGCCCGCGCCGGCCTGGATCATGGGCGACCAGGAGGCGCACACCTGGTGCATCCAGGTGCACGGCCGCGGGGTCACGCGCCGCGAGACGATCCGTGCCGTGCCGGCCTTCCTCGAGCGCGGCATCCCCTGCATGGCCGTCTCGTACCGCAACGACACCGAGGCGCCGCCGAGCCGCGACGGCAAGTTCCGGCTCGGGCTCGACGAGTGGCGCGACGTCGACGACGCGATCGGCGTCGCGGTCGCCCGTGGCGCCCGCCACATCGTGCTCATGGGATGGTCGATGGGCGGGCAGATCGCGCTGCAGGTCGCGCGGCGCTCCCGCCACCGCCGGCGCATCGTGGCGATCGTGCTCGACTCGCCGGTGGTCCGGTGGCAGCCGACCCTGCGCCTGCAGGTCGCGCTGGTGCGGAAGCCGGCATGGCTCGTCGACACCGCGATCGGCCTGCTCGAGTCGCCCGCGGCGCTGCTCTCCGGCAGCCGCAGCCTCGACTTCGACGAGCTCGACAACGTGCTGCACGCGGATGCGCTGACGCAGCCGATCCTGCTGCTCCACTCCGCGGACGATGGCTTCGTGCCGCCGGACGCCTCGCGAGCGCTCGCGGAGGCGCGTCCCGACATCGTCGACTACCGCGAGTGGCGCACGGCCCGGCACACGAAGCTCTGGAACCTCGACCGGGCGCGCTACCTGCGCGAGCTGGGCGGCTGGCTCGACGAGCGGGCCCTCGCCGCGTTCGACTGACCGGCGGGCCTAGCGCTCCTGCGCGCGCTCCCGCACCTGGCGCTGGATGCGGCCGAGCATCCCGGCCATGCCCCGCAGCCGCAGCGGCGAGACGACGCGGTCGAGCCCGAGCAGCCGCGGCATGTCGGTCGGCACCGCGAGCGCCTCGTCGGCGCTCGCGCCCTCGAGGCCCTGCGCGAGGATCGACGCGAACCCGCGGGTGGTCGGCGACTCCGCCGGAGCCGTCGCGTGCACGTGCACGCGCTCGTCGACCTCGACGAAGAGGAACACCGGCGACTGGCACTCGGCGACGCGCTCGAGCAGGTCGGGGTGGTCGGCGTAGCGCTGCGGCAGCTCGGGAAGCTCGTCGGCGAACTCGAGCAGCAGCTGCAGCCGGTCGCCCTCCTCCATGGACTGGAAGTCGTCGACCGTCCGCTGCAGGGCGGGGGTAAGCGTCATCGAGCCGGCACCTCGCCGGGCTCGGCGCCGACGGCGATGGGCACGCCGACGAGCGAGCCCCACTCCGTCCACGACCCGTCGTAGTTGCGCACGCCCGGCAGGCCGAGCAGGTGGGTGAGCACGAACCAGGTGTGGCTCGAGCGCTCGCCGATGCGGCAGTAGGCGATGACGTCGTCGGCGCCGCGGAGCCCCGCGCCGTCGAGGTAGATCGCCTCGAGCTCGGCGCGCGAGCGGAAGGTGCCGTCCTCGTTCACGGCGCGGCCCCACGGCACGCTCGCCGCTGTGGGGATGTGCCCCGCCCGCAGCGCGCCCTCCTCCGGGTAGGCCGGCGCGGTCGTGCGCTCGCCCGAGTACTCCTCGGGGCTGCGCACGTCGACGAGCGGGCGACCGAGGTGCGCGAGCACGTCGTCGCGGAACGCGCGCAGCGTGCGGTCGTCGCGCTCGACGACCGGCACCTCCACGGCGGGGCGCTTCGCGGGCTCGCGGGTGAGCTCGCGGCCCTCGGCGATCCAGGCGTCCCGGCCGCCGTCCATGATGCGGGTGCGGTCGTGGCCGTACAGGGCGAAGACCCAGAGCGCGTAGGTGGCCCACCAGTTCGCCTTGTCGCCGTAGAAGACGACGGTCGAGTCGCGGCCGATGCCCTTGCGGCGCAGCAGGTCGGCGAACGCCTCCGCCGAGACGTAGTCGCGCTGCACCGGGTCGTTGAGCTCGGTGTGCCAGTCGACCTTGACGGCGCCCGGGATGTGACCGACCTCGTAGAGCAGCACGTCCTCGTCGGACTCGACGATGACGACGTCCGGATCGTCGAGGTGCGCCGCCACCCACGCCGTGGAGACCAGGCGGTCGGGTGCTGCGTACTCGGCGAAGCGGGGCTCGGACTCGGTCACGGCGTCTCCTTCTCCTGGCTCTCGGTCCAGGGGGTTCGTGTGCCTGACTAGGCTCGGTGAGGGGGAACGCCATCCTCCCACCGAATCTTCCCGCCGGCCCTCCCGGCGTCGCCGAAGGAGCGCCCATGCCAGCACCGATCTCGCTCGTCGAGCGCCGACCGCAGGTGGGCGCGGAGCAGATCGTCGCGAGCCTCGTGCCGCCGCCGCAGTTCGACGGCGCGACGTTCGCGTCGTATCGGCCCGACCCCGCGCATCCGTCGCAGGGTGAGGCGCTGCAGCGGATGCAGGAGCTCGTCGAGGCGTGGACGAAGCCGAAGCGCGGCCTGTTCCGGAAGGCGCCGGAGGTGAAGCCGGGCATCTACCTCGACGGCGGGTTCGGCGTCGGCAAGACGCACTTGCTCGCGTCGCTCTGGAAAGCGATGCCCGGTCCGAAGGTGTTCGGCACGTTCATCGAGTACACCGCGCTCGTCGGCGCGCTCGGCTACGCCGAGACCGTGCAGCAGCTGCAGGGCTCGCGGATCGTCTGCATCGACGAGTTCGAGCTCGACGACCCGGGCGACACGATGGTGATGACGCGCCTGCTCGGCGAGCTCGTCGCGAGCGGCACGAAGCTCGCCGCCACGAGCAACACGCCCCCGAACGCGCTCGGCGACGGCCGCTTCGCCGCTGCCGACTTCCTGCGCGAGATCACCGCGATCGCCGACCGCTTCCAGATCATGCGGATCGACGGCGACGACTACCGCCACCGCGACATCACCGGTCACGCCCCGGTCGTCGCCGACGACGCCGTCGAGACCGAGCTCGCCACGATCGAGGGCGAGACGGCGCTCGACGACTTCGACGCGCTCATCGCGCACCTCGCCCACGTGCACCCGTCGCGCTACATCGGGCTCGTCGAGGGGCTGCGGGGCCTCGGCCTCCGCGGCGTGCGCGTGCTCACCGACCAGAACGACGCGCTGCGCTTCGTCGCGCTCGTCGACCGGCTGTACGACGCGCAGGTGGCCCTGCGCGCGAGCGGCACGAGCCTCGACCAGGTCTTCAGCGAGGAGATGCTGGGCGGCGGCTACCGCAAGAAGTACCTGCGAGCCATCTCGCGGCTCGTCGCGCTCGCGAACGAGTAGGGCGTCTAGACGCCGTCGGTGCGGTGCAGCTGCTCCTCGGCGTTCAGCGCCCGGATCGCGGCCGTCTCCACCGGCGGGTACCTGCGGTTCAGCACCGTGAGGTAGATCGCGCCGAGCACGGCCGCGATGAGCGAGCCGGTGAGCACGCCGAGCGTGCCCTCGACGATGAGGTCCTCGGCGGTGCGGTGCGCGAGCTCGTTCATGAGCAGCGAGACCGTGAAGCCGATGCCGCCGAGCAGGCTGATGCCGATGAGCTCCGTGAAGCGCACCCGCTCGAGCCGCGGCACGCGCAGCGCGGCCTGGCCGAGGAGCCCCGCCGCCGTGATGCCGACGAGCTTGCCGACCGGGAGGGCGACGACGATCGCCCAGAAGACAGGGCTGAGCTCGCTGATGGGCACCTGCGGGATCGCGACCGAGGCCGACGTGAAGGCGAACAGCGGCAGCACGATGCCGTTCGAGAGCGGCTCGAGCTTCTCGCGCGCCGACTCCGCGGGCGCGGGGGAGAGCACGAGGCCGAGGGCGACGCCGGCGATCGTGGCGTGGATGCCGCTCGAGGCGACGAGCCACCAGGTGATGACGCCGACGACGAGCAGCAGGATGCGCAGCAGCCAGCTGCCGCGGCGGGTGCGGTAGGCGCGGCCCAGCAGCCAGAAGCCGACGACGCCCACCGCGGCGAGGCCGAGGTGCCCGAGCGAGAGCGACTCGGTGAAGAACACGGCGATGAAGAGGATGCCGATGAGATCGTCGATGACCGCGAGCGCGAGCAGCAGCGCCCGCACGTTCGACGGCAGCCGCTTGCCCACGAGCGCGAGCACGCCGAGCGCGAAGGCGATGTCGGTCGCGGTCGGGATGGGCCAGCCCTGGGCGCCGTCGGCGCCGGCGAGGTTGAAGTAGAGGATCGCGGGCACGGCGACGCCGCCGAGCGCGGCGATCGTGGGGACGGCGGCCTTCGACACGCTCGAGAGGTCGCCCTGCGTGAACTCGTAGCGCAGCTCGATCGCGACGACGAAGAAGAAGACGACCAGCAGGCCGTCGGTGACCCAGTGGGCGGCCGAGAGGTCGAGCCCGAAGACCGTGAAGGGCAGGTGCGCGTGCTTGAGCGCGTCGAGGCCCGGGCCGAGCCCGGTGTTCGCGATCACGAGCCCGAGGATCGCCGCCCCGAGGAGGAGCATCGCCGACACCTGGGGGTTCCGGATCCACGTCATGCCGTCATCCTCCCACCCGGCCAGCACCGCGCCGCGCGGCGAAACGCGCCCGAAACACGGGTGCGCATCCGTAACCGTCGCGAAACGTGAGGACGACGGCTGGCGAAACGGGCCTGGTGCAACCTCAGCAGTAGTCCCACTTCGGATACCCCCAAGGAGCACCTCTCATGGATGCAGGCAGCATCGCCTTCGGCGTCATCGCGACAGCCCTCGTGCTGTTCATGACGCCCGGGCTCGCGTTCTTCTACGGCGGGCTCGTGCGCGCCAAGAGCGTCATCAGCATGATGATGATGTCGTTCGGCGCCATCGGTCTCGTCGGCACCCTCTGGATCCTCTACGGGTTCAACATGGCTGCGGTCGACTCACCCTTCGCGTTCTCCGGCAACCCGTTCAGCGACTTCGGCCTCGCGGCGCTCGCCGCCGGTGAGAGCGCGAACACCGACCTCGTCGGCGTCGCCTACGGCTCCACCTTCGCGATCATCACGGTCGCCCTCATCTCCGGCGCCATCGCCGACCGCGCCAAGTTCGGCGCCTGGATGCTCTTCGCCGGCGCCTTCGCCACGCTCGGCTACTTCCCGATCGCCGCGTGGGTCTGGGGCGGCGGCTGGGTGTTCTCGCTCGGCGAGCTGCTCGGCCTCCCGGCCGTCATCGACTACGCGGGCGGCACCGCGGTGCACATCAACGCCGGTGCGGCCGCGCTCGCGCTGACCTTCGTCCTCGGCAAGCGCATCGGCTTCACGAAGGGCGCCCACAAGCCGCACAACGTGCCGTTCGTCATCCTCGGTGCGAGCATCCTCTGGTTCGGCTGGTTCGGCTTCAACGTGGGTGCGGAGTGGCTGAACGGCCTCGGCAACGCCGGCCTCATCACGCTCAACACGCTCGGCGCGACCGCAGCGGCGATCTGCGCCTGGCTGCTCGTCGAGAAGTTCAAGGACGGCAAGCCCACGTCGGTCGGCGCCGCCTCCGGCGCTGTCGCGGGCCTCGTCGCCATCACCCCCGCCTGCGCCAACCTGACGCCCGGCTGGGCGCTGCTGCTCGGCGCCATCGCCGGTGCGGTCTGCGCGCTCGCCGTGGAGCTGAAGTGGAAGCTCGGCTTCGACGACTCGCTCGACGTCGTGGGCATCCACCTCGTCGGCGGCCTCATCGGCACGATCTACCTCGGCTTCTTCGCCACCGACACCGGCCTCTTCCTGGGCGGCGGCGCCGGCCAGCTGGCCGTGCAGGTCATCGCCGCGGTGGGCGTGATGGTCTACGCCTTCGTGATCGCCTTCGTCATCGGCTTCGCGATCGAGAAGACGATCGGCTTCCGCGTCAAGAACGAGGACGAGCTGGCCGGTGTCGACCAGACCGTGCACGGCGAGGACGCGTACGGCTACGAGCTCGAGCGCGAGCGCGTCTGACACGCAGCATGCAGCGAAGGGGGCCGGCGTGAGCCGGCCCCCTTCCGCGTGCGCGGTCGGTCAGAGCGCGACGGCGCCCCGCACCTTGTGGCCGACCGCGATCGACTCGGACGAGATCGCCGAGCGGGGCGAGAGCAGCGGGAGCACCGCGAACGCGACCTGCTGGGGTGAGGAGTCGCCCGGCTTGCCCTGGGCCACCTCGGCCTTCGGCGACTCGGTCACCGGGCCGGGGTTGACCACGTTGACGGAGACGCCGGTGCCGGCGAGCTCGTCGGCGAGGCTCTCCGCCGCGATGATGAGGGCGGCGTTCCGCACCGCGCCGGTGATGTTGCCGGTGATGAGCGCGTTCTGGCCGCTCAGGCCGACGATGCGTCCGTAGCCCGCGGCCCGCATGGCCGGGATGACGGCGTTCGCGATCCGCAGGAACGTCATCGCCTTGCCCTCGACGGCGGCGGCCACCTGCGCCGGGTCGCCCTGCTTCGCGGGATCGAGCGACTGCGCCGGCGGTGCGGCCGCGATCACGAGCGCGTCGATCCGCCCGTGCTGCTCGAGCACCGCAGCGACGGCGGCGTCGACGGAGGCGTCGTCCGCCCCGTCGAGGCGGATGTCGGCGCCCTCGCCGCGCGCGGCGGTGACGACGGTCGCGCCCTCGGCGCGCGCCGCATCCGCCACCGCGCTGCCGATGAGGCCGGTGCCGCCGACGACGAGGACGACATGGTCGGAGATCTGGAGGTCCATGCCGGCCACGCTAGCGGCGGCACCTCACGGTCGGTGCCGAGGTTCCGCGCGTACGGTCGCCGGCACGATGCGCGGGCAGCCCCGCCCGCCGAGAGGAGGCACGGATGCACGAGGGACACGAGCACGGAGCTCACGAGGACGGCGCCCACGACCACGGAGCCCGAGAGGACGGCGGGCCGCACGTCGGGACGTTCGGCGCGCACGTGGCCGAGCTCGAGGCGTGCGCGGCGGCATGCCGCGACTGCGCGCGCGCCGACCGCGAGGAGGGCATGGACGACTGCGCCGTCATGTGCGAGGCGTGCGCCGACCTCTGCGAGGCGGCAGCGCGCATCCTCTCCCGGGCGACGCTGCCGCAGGAGGCGAGTGCGGCGCTGCTCGCCGCGTGCGCCGCGATGTGCCGCGCCTGCGCGGCCGAGTGCCGGCGGCACGACGCGGAGCACTGCCGTGCGTGCGCCGAGGCGTGCGAGCGCTGCGCCGAGATGTGCGAGGCGGCATGAGCGGCGAACGGCCGTGGCACACGACGAAGGCCCCGGCAGCTGCCGGGGCCTTCGCGCTGGTGGGCGATACCAGACTCGAACTGATGACCTCTTCGGTGTGAACGAAGCGCGCTACCAACTGCGCCAATCGCCCGTGCCCGCCAGGCGGGACGCATCGATTCTGCCACAGACTGTGCACGGGTGATGACCACGCACGTCTCGATCCGGGCGCCAGGCGGTCGATTTGGAATCATCCTGCGAAGCGGGTTATAGTCATCAGGTGCTCAGCGATGAGCCCCGCGGATGTGGCGCAGTGGTAGCGCATCACCTTGCCAAGGTGAGGGTCGCGAGTTCGAATCTCGTCATCCGCTCGACAGGAATGTCACGACAGCAACGTCATGACAGATGTCACGTGTGAATCTCACACCACCTGGTGGGGTGGCCGAGTGGTGAGGCAGCGGCCTGCAAAGCCGTCTACGCGGGTTCGAATCCCGTCTCCACCTCGAGCATCACCGAAGGGCGATTGGCGCAGCGGTAGCGCGCTTCCCTGACACGGAAGAGGTCACTGGTTCGAACCCAGTATCGCCCACCACGAAGCCCCCGGCACTGCCGGGGGCTTTCTTCGTGCGCCGAGCGGGTCTTAGCGGGTGCGCGTCCAGGCGCCCTCGACGAGCGCGAACTCGACCCAGCCGCCGCCGGGCGTCCTGCCCGGCAGGCGCACGGAGCTGAGCGCCTTGCTCGCGCGCACCATCGCGGTGTGCACCTCGCGGCGGCCCGCCCAGCGGCGCAGGACGAGCGGATCGGTGCCGCAGGCCGTCAGCTCCGTCAGCACTGCAGCGATGTCGGCGGGGGAGTAGACGGGGTGCTGCGTGGGATGGTCCATCTTCTGAGGGTACGCCTGGGAGCACCGCTCGAGCGGCTCGACTTGCACGCCGGCGCTGCCTCACGGCCTGAGGCGACGTCCGGGGTACAGGAGTAGCCTCCCGCCGTGACCACGATCCCGTCCGCGACCGTCGCGCTCGGCGGCAGGTTCGCCGCCGAGCTGCCAGAGCTCGCCGTGCCGTGGCGCGGTGCCGAGGCCGCCGATCCGCGGCTGCTCGTGCTCAACGAGCCGCTCGCCGCCGAGCTCGGCCTCGACCCGGCTGCGCTGCGCTCCGAGGCCGGACTGCGGCTGCTCACGGGCAGCGCGGTGCCGGACGGCGCGACGCCGGTCGCGCAGGCGTACGCGGGCCACCAGTTCGGTGCGTACTCGCCGCGCCTTGGCGACGGCCGGGCGCTGCTGCTCGGCGAGCTCGAGGGCGACGACGGCACGCTGCGCGACCTGCACCTGAAGGGCTCCGGCCGCACGCCCTTCGCGCGCGGCGGCGACGGCCTCGCCGCGGTCGGGCCGATGCTCCGCGAGCACGTGATCAGCGAGGCGATGCACGCGCTCGGCATCCCGACCACCCGCTCGCTCGCGGTGGTGGCGACCGGGCGCTTCGTGCGCCGCGACGAGTGGCTGCCGGGCGCGGTGCTCGCGAGGGTCGCGAGCAGCCACCTGCGCGTCGGCACGTTCCAGTACGCCCGGGCGACGGGCGACCTCGACCTGCTGCGGCGGCTCGCCGACCACGCGGTCGCCCGCCACGCTCCCGACGCCGCTGCCGCCGAGCATCCGTACCTCGCGCTGCTGCGCGCCGTGATCGCTGCGCAGGCGTCGCTCGTCGCGCGATGGATGCTCGTGGGCTTCGTGCACGGCGTCATGAACACCGACAACATGACGATCTCGGGCGAGACGATCGACTACGGCCCGTGCGCCTTCATGGAGGGGTACGACCCCGAGACCGTCTTCAGCTCGATCGACGAGCGCGGCCGCTACGCGTACGGCAACCAGCCGGCGATCGCCGAGTGGAACCTCACCCGGCTCGCCGAGGCGATGCTGCCGCTGCTCGACGAGCAGGAGGACCGGGCGGTCGCGATGGCGGTCGAGGCGCTCGACGGGTTCGCGCCGCGCTACCGCGCCGCGTGGTCGAGCGGCATGCGGGCGAAGCTCGGGCTCCCGGCGGATGTCGACGACGACGCGGCCTCGCTCGTCGTCGACGAGCTGCTCGCGCTCATGGAGTCGGGCAGGGTCGACCTCACGTCGTGCTTCCGCGCGCTCGGGACGCTCGCCCGCGGCGGCGAGCCGACCGCTCCCTTCGCCGCCGACATCGTGCCGCTCCGCGACCTCTTCGTGCACCGGGAGGCGTTCGACGCGTGGGCGCAGCGCTGGCTCGCGCTCGGCCCCGACGCCGACGCGATGGACCGCACGAACCCCGTCTACGTGCCGCGCAACCACCTCGTCGAAGAGGCCCTCGCCGCCGCCACCGACAGCGACCTCGCCCCGCTCGAGCGGCTGCTCGACGCGCTGCAGCGGCCCTTCGACGAGCGGCCCGGCCTCGAGCGCTACGCGGCGCCGAGCCCGGAGCGGAGCTTCCGCGCCTACCGCACCTACTGCGGCACGTGAGGCACGCCGCCGCGCCTACGATGGAGCAGTGACCACAGGATTCGACCTCTTCACCGACCGTGCCGTCGTCGCCATGCGCGTCGACGGTGAGCTGCAGGATCTCGCGCGCGAGCTGACCGAGACGCAGACGGTCGAGTCGGGGTCGGTCGAGCCGGTCACGATCGACAGCCCCGACGGCCTCGACATCCTGCGCCACTCCGCCGCCCACGTGCTCGCCCAGGCGGTGCAGCGCGTCAACCCCGAGGCGCGGCTGGGCATCGGCCCGCCCGTGCAGGACGGCTTCTACTACGACTTCGACGTCGCCGAGCCCTTCTCGAGCGACGACCTGAAGGCGCTGCAGAAAGAGATGGAGCGGATCGTCAAGGCGGGGCAGCGCTTCGTGCGCCGCGTCGTCACCGACGACGAGGCACGCACCGAGCTCGCCGACGAGCCCTACAAGCTCGAGCTCATCGGGCTCAAGGGCGGCGCGGACAAGGCCGCCGAGGGCGCATCCGTCGAGGTCGGCGCCGGCGAGCTGACGATCTACGACAACGTCGACCCGAAGACCGGCGAGGTGGCCTGGAAGGACCTCTGCCGGGGACCGCACCTGCCCTCGACGCGGCTCATCGGCAACGGCTTCTCGCTCATGCGGGTCGCCGGCGCCTACTGGCGCGGCAAGACCGACCTGCCGCAGCTCCAGCGCATCTACGGCACCGCGTGGCCCTCCAAGGACGAGCTGCGCGCCTACCAGCAGCGCCTCGAGGAGGCCGCGAAGCGCGACCACCGCAAGCTCGGGCGCGAGCTCGACCTCTTCTCGTTCCCCGACGAGGTCGGCTCCGGCCTCTCGGTGTGGCACCCGCGCGGCGCGATCGCGCGCGGCGAGATGGAGCAGCACGCCCGCACGCGGCACATCGAGCAGGGCTACAGCTACGTCTACACGCCGCACATCACGAAGCAGGACCTCTTCGCCACCTCCGGGCACCTCGCGACCTACGCCGAGGGCATCTGGCCGCCCATCCACATGGACGAGGAGCGCGACGAGGCGGGCAACGTCACGAAGCAGGGCGTCGACTACTACCTGAAGCCCATGAACTGCCCGATGCACATCCTCATCTACAAGGATCGTGCGCGCAGCTACCGCGACCTGCCGCTGCGGCTCGCCGAGAACGGCACCGTCTACCGCAACGAGCTCTCGGGCGCGCTGCACGGCCTGACCCGCGTGCGCGGCTTCACGCAGGACGACGCGCACCTGTTCGTCACGCCCGAGCAGCTCGAGGAGGAGACCACGAAGGTCCTCGAGTTCGTGCTCTCGCTGCTCAAGGACTTCGGGCTCACCGACTTCCGCCTCGAGCTGTCGATGCGCGACGACGAGAAGGCGAAGTGGATCGGCGACGAGGCGGTCTGGGCGACGGCGACGGATGCGCTCCGCCGCGTCGCGCGCGCGTCCGGCCTCGAGGTCGTCGAGGAGCCCGGCGAGGCCGCGTTCTACGGACCGAAGATCGACCTCAAGGTGACCGACGCGATCGGCCGCTCCTGGCAGCTCTCGACGGTGCAGCTCGACTTCAACCTGCCTGAGCGCTTCGACCTCGAGTACACCGCCGCCGACGGCTCGAAGCAGCGGCCCATCATGATCCACCGGGCGCTCTTCGGCTCGATCGAGCGGTTCTTCGCGATCCTGCTCGAGCACTACGCCGGCGCGTTCCCGGTCTGGCTCGCGCCCGTGCAGGTCGTCGGCGTGCCGGTCGCGGCCGACTACGCCGACTACCTCGACGACATCGCGGCGCAGCTGCGCTCGAAGGGCGTGCGCGTCGAGATCGACCGCAGCGACGAGCGGATGCAGAAGAAGATCCGCACGCACACGCTCATGAAGGTGCCGTTCCAGCTCATCGCCGGCGGCCAGGACCGCGACGCAGGCAGCGTCTCGTTCCGCTTCCGCGACGGCACCCAGGACAACGGGGTGCCGGTCGACGAGGCCATCCGCCGCATCGTCGAGGCCATCGACACGAAGGCCCACGTGTGACCGACCGAGACCTGGACGAGGCGGCGGAGCGCGCTGCGGTGCAGCGGGACTCCCTGCCGCCGTTCGACCCCGCGGAGGCGCAGGAGCCGCCGCTCGTCGGCGAGCACGCGTGGGGCGCGCCCACGCAGATGTCGAGCGAGCTGCCGGGCGTGCCCGACCACTTCCAGCGGCTCTGGACGCCCTACCGGATGGTCTACATCCAGCAGGGGCAGATGCCCGACGAGGAGGCCTGCCCGTTCTGCCGCGCCCCGGAGCTCACCGACGACCAGGGCCTCATCGTGCACCGCGGCGAGACGTGCTTCGTGCTGCTCAACCTGTTCCCGTACAACACCGGGCACATCATGGTCTGCCCCTACCGGCACGTCGGCATGTACGACCAGGCGACCACCGAGGAGGTCGCCGAGATGGCCGTGCTCACGCAGACGGCCATGCGCGTGCTGTCGCAGGTGACGCGCTGCCAGGGCTTCAACATCGGCCTCAACCAGGGCCGCATCGCCGGCGCCGGGATCGCCGACCACCTCCACCAGCACATCGTGCCGCGGTGGAGCCTCGACTCGAACTTCTTCCCGATCATCGCGAAGACGAAGGCGCTGCCCATCCTGCTGGAGGACATGCGCCGGGACATCCAGGCAGCCTGGCCGGCCTGATGCCCCTCACCACCACCGGCCAGCGATCAGAGAGCACACCATGAGCGAGTCCACCACCGGCTCGGCCCGCGTCAAGCGCGGCCTGGCCGAGATGCTGAAGGGCGGCGTCATCATGGACGTCGTCACCCCCGACCAGGCGCGCATCGCCGAGGATGCCGGCGCTGTCGCCGTCATGGCGCTCGAGCGCGTGCCGGCCGACATCCGTGCGCAGGGCGGCGTCGCCCGCATGTCGGACCCCGACCTCATCGACGCCATCAAGGCAGAGGTCTCGATCCCCGTGATGGCGAAGGCCCGCATCGGCCACTTCGTCGAGGCGCAGGTGCTCGAGGCCCTCGAGGTCGACTACATCGACGAGTCCGAGGTGCTGAGCCCCGCCGATTACGTCAACCACATCGACAAGTGGCCCTTCACGGTGCCGTTCGTGTGCGGCGCGACGAACCTCGGCGAGGCGCTCCGTCGCATCACCGAGGGCGCGGCGATGATCCGCTCGAAGGGCGAGGCCGGCACCGGCGACGTCTCGGAGGCGACGAAGCACATCCGCACGATCACCGGCGAGATCCGGCGGCTGCGCGGGCTCTCGAAGGACGAGCTCTACGTCGCCGCCAAGGAGCTGCAGGCGCCGTACGAGCTCGTCGCCGAGGTGGCGGAGCGCGGTGCGCTCCCCGTCGTGCTCTTCACGGCCGGCGGCGTCGCGACCCCCGCGGACGCGGCGCTCATGATGCAGCTCGGTGCTGACGGCGTCTTCGTCGGCTCCGGCATCTTCAAGTCGGGCCAGCCCGAGCGCCGCGCGGCCGCGATCGTGAAGGCGACCGCGGCGTTCGACGACCCGAAGGCGATCGCGGCAGCGTCGCGCGGCCTCGGCGAGGCGATGGTCGGCATCAACGTGTCCGACCTCCCCGCGCCGCACCGCCTCGCCGAGCGCGGCTGGTAGCGGTGGTTCGGCCGGCGCCCCGCGTCGGCGTCCTCGCCCTGCAGGGCGACGTGCGCGAGCACGTCGCCGTGCTCGCGGCGCTCGGCGCGGACGTGTCGCTCGTGCGCACGCCGGCGCAGCTCGAGGCCGTCGACGGCCTCGTGCTGCCCGGCGGCGAGTCGAGCGTCATCGACAAGCTCTCGCGGCTCTTCGAGGTGCGCGAGCCGATCGTGGCGCGGATCGCCGACGGCATGCCCGTCTTCGGCACGTGCGCCGGGCTCATCCTGCTCGCGGACCGCATCCTCGACGGGCTGCCCACGCAGCTGCCGTTCGGCGGCCTCGACGTCGACGTGCGCCGCAACGCGTTCGGCAGCCAGGTCGACTCCTTCGAGGCGGAGCTCGCCGTGCCGGCGCTGGGGGAGGAGCCCGTGCGGGCGACCTTCATCCGCGCGCCCGCGGTCGAGCGCGTGGGCGACGGCGTCGAGGTGCTGGCGCACGTCGACGGCCGCGTCATCGCCGTCGAGCAGGGCAACCTGCTCGGCACCGCCTTCCACCCGGAGGTGAACGGCGAGCTGCGCTTCCATCGACGGTTCCTCGCGACCGTCGAGCGCGTCAGCGGTGCATGATCGAATGCCGCATGATCGGATGCTGCGGCGCAGCGCAGAGGGAGCGACGAGATGACCGACGGCACACGCTCGGCGGGCCGCATGGGCCGGATGCCGTGGCAGGTCCTGTGGATCGGCCTCGCCGTCATCTGGGGCTCGTCGTTCCTGCTCATGAAGCTCGGGCTCGAGGCGCTGCACCCCATGCAGATCGCGACGCTCCGCATCGGGATCGCAGCCATCACCCTGCTCGCGCTCGCCGCCGCGACCCGCACCCGGCTGCCGCGTGACGGCGGCACCTGGGGCCTCCTCGCGATCTGCTCGTTCTTCCTCACCGCCCTGCCCTTCACGGCGTTCGTGGTGGCGGAGACCCGCATCTCCTCGGGCCTCACGGGGCTCGCGAACGCGTTCTCGCCGGTCGCGACCGTGCTCTTCGCGCTGCTGCTGCTGCCGAGCGACCGGCTGACGCCGCGCAAGCTCCTCTCGGTGCTGCTCGGCTTCGTCGGCGTCGTGCTCATCGCACAGCCGTGGACGTCGGGGCAGGGGCCCGACCTGCTCGGCATCGCGATCGCGGTGCTCGGCGCGACCTCGTACGGCGTGGGGTGGACGCTCAACCGCCGGCTGCTCGGGCAGCGCGAGGTGCCCGGCCTCGCGCATCCGACCGCACTCATGGTGACGGGGCTGCCCATGACGCTCGTGGCGCTGCTCGTCTGGGCCGGCGCCGAGGGCTGGACGCCGGTCGCGACGCACGGCGCGCCCGACGCGCTGCCGCTCGCGCTCGTCGCCGTCGTCCTGCTCGGGGTGATCGGCACGGGCGTCGCCTACGTGCTGCAGTTCGAGGTCGTGCGGGCGGTCGGTCCGACCGTCGCGGCGACCGTCACCTACCTCATCCCGATCGTCGCGGTCTCGCTCGGCGTCGTCGTGCTCGGCGAGGAGGTCGGCCTGTGGCAGCTCGCCGGTGCCGCGATCGTGATCGGCGCGGGCGTGCTCGTGCAGTCGAAGCCGCGGTCCCGCGCCCTGCAGCCTGCTTGAATCGAGCCGTGCAGCTCTACTCCAGCCGTCCAGGGCAGGCCGTCTGGCAGGCCGCCGGCGACCTCGTCGCGATCGGCACGATCATCGCCGCCGTCTGGCTCTCGCAGCAGGTCGGCGCGGCCATCGCCTCGCTCGGCGGCTTCGGCGAGCAGGTCGCGGCGGCCGGCAGCGGCTTCTCGACGACGCTCGCCGACGCGGGGGAGGCGCTCGCGCAGGTGCCGCTCGTCGGCGAGGGCGTCGCGCAGCCCTTCCGCGACGCCGCCGGCTCGGCCACCGAGCTGGAGGCGGCCGGCTCGGCGCTCACGGATGCCGTCGACATGCTCGCCGGCGCCGTCGCGACCGCGCTCTGGCTGCTGCCGCTGCTGCTCGTGGTGCTCGTCTGGATCGTGCCGCGGCTCCGCTTCGCGACCCGAGCGGGCGCCAGCCGCGCGCTCGCGCAGAGCCGCGAGGGACGCGACCTGCTCGCGATGCGCGCGATCGTCGGGCAGCCGATGGCCGCGGTGCTGCGGGCGGTGCCCGACCCGGTCGCGGCGCTCCGCACCGGCGACGCGGACGCCCTCCGCGCGCTCGCGGCGCTCGAGCTGCGCAGCGCCGGCGTGCGGGAGTCCAGCCTCCGTCCGTAGCCCCGGCGCGCACGCGTAGGATGGGACCCTCCCGTCTCGCGATCAGGAAGCAGCATGTCCGGACATTCCAAGTGGGCCACGACGAAGCACAAGAAGGCCGTCATCGACGCCCGCCGCGCCAAGTCGTTCGCGAAGCTCATCAAGAACATCGAGGTCGCCGCGAAGATCGGCGGCGCCGACCTCTCGGGCAATCCGACCCTCGTCGACGCCGTGCAGAAGGCGAAGAAGACGAGCGTCCCGAACGACAACATCGACCGCGCCATCAAGCGCGGCGCCGGGCTCACGGGCGAGTCGATCGACTACACGACGATCATGTACGAGGGCTACGCGCAGAACGGCGTCGCGCTCATGGTCGAGTGCCTGACCGACAACAAGAACCGCGCTGCCGCAGAGGTCCGCACGGCGATGACCCGCAACGGCGGCACGATGGCCGACCCGGGCTCGGTCGCCTACAACTTCAGCCGCAAGGGCGTCGTCTCGGTGACGAAGACCGACGACGTCACCGAGGACGACATCCTGCTCGCCGTGCTCGACGCAGGCGCCGAGGAGGTCACCGATCAGGGCGGCGGCTTCGAGATCCTCTCCGAGCCGAGCGACCTCGTCGCGGTGCGCACCTCGCTGCAGGACGCGGGCATCGACTACGACGCCGCCGACGTCGAGTTCGTGCCGAACCTCAAGGTCGAGGTCGACGCCGAGACCGCCCGCAAGGTCATGCGCCTCATCGACGCGCTCGAGGACAGCGAGGACGTGCAGAACGTCTACGCGAACTACGACCTCACCCCCGAGGTGCAAGCGCAGCTCGACGAGGACGAGTAGCCCGTGCCGGCGTCGGTGCGCGTGCTCGGCGTCGACCCCGGCCTCACGCGCTGCGGCGTCGGCGTCATCGACGTCGACCGCCGCACGCCGACGCTCGTGCACGTCGAGGTGGTGCGCTCCGAGCCCGACGAGGCGATCGAGCAGCGGCTGCTGCGCATCGGCCGCGGCGTCGAGGCCGCGATCGACGAGCACCGGCCCGACGCGATCGCCCTCGAGCGCGTCTTCGCGCAGGCCAACCTGCGCAGCGTCATGGGCGTCGCGCAGATCTCGGGCATCGTGCTCCGCGCCGCCGCCGAGCGCGGCATCCCGGTGGCGATGCTCACGCCGAGCGAGGTGAAGGCCGCCGTCACCGGTTACGGCGCGGCCGACAAGCAGCAGGTGGCCGAGATGGTGCGACGGCTGCTGCGGCTCGACGCGGCGCCGAGGCCCGCCGACGCGGCGGATGCGCTGGCGATCGCGATCGCGGAGGGCTGGCGCACGCGCGTGCCGCGCGCGAGCACGTCGACGCCCGCGCAGCAGGCATGGGCGGCAGCCGAGGCGGCTGCCAGGTCGCGGCGCTGAGCGCGCCGCACGACGACGGTCAGCGGTGGCGGAGCCCGCGACGCCCGATCTCGATCGACACGACGAACGACAGCGTGAACATCAGCAGGCCAGCGATGAAGATGAACGCCTCGATGCCCGGGAACGCGAACGCATAGCCCATGACGAAGAACGAGGCGACGAGCATCAGGAACAGGACGAGGAACTGGACGTAGCGCATGCGATCTCCGAGTCGGTCGGCGGGCCGGACCAGGCTATCAGCGCGACGCCCGCCCGACGGCGTGCCAGCGGCCCGAGCGCGCCGCCGCCGCCTAGGCTGACGAGGTGATCTCGAGGCTCGACGGAACGGTGCTGTCCGCACGCGGACAGCGGCTCGTCGTCGGTGTCGGCGGCGTCGGCCTCGCCGTGCACGTGACGCCGCAGTGCTCGCTCGCCGCGCGGCCGGGCGCCGGCGTCGCCCTCCACACGCACCTCGTCGTGCGCGAGGACGACCTCGCGCTCTACGGCTTCGAGACCGAGGCGGAGCTCGAGGCGTTCGAGCTGCTCATCGGCGTCACCGGCGTGGGGCCGAAGTCGGCGCTCGGGGTGCTCGCGCACCTCACGCCCGCCGAGCTCGCGCGCGCCATCGACAGCGGTGACGAGCGCGCGTTCAAGGCCGTGAGCGGCATCGGACCGAAGACGGCGAAGCTGCTCATCCTGCAGCTGAGCGGCAAGCTCGTCGCGCCGGCCGTCGCTCGCGCCGCGACGCCGGATGCGCGCGCCGACGTGCTGACGGCGCTCACCGGCCTCGGCTGGCCCGAGCGCACGGCCGCCGACGCGATCGAGCGCGCCGCGATCGCGGCGCCCGATGCCGCGGGCTCGAGCGGCGCGCTGCTGCGCGCATCGCTCGCGATCCTCGGCCCGGCGGCGCGCCCGTGAACGACCCGCTCATCGACCCCGCGTCGACGCCGGACGAGCTCGCCTTCGAGGGCGCCCTGCGGCCCACGACGCTCACCGACTTCGTCGGACAGCCGAAGGTGCGCGGGCAGCTCGAGGTGCTGCTGCAGGCCGCGCGCATGCAGGAGCGCGCGCCCGACCACATCCTGCTCGCCGGTCCGCCGGGGCTCGGCAAGACCACGCTCGCGATGATCATCGGGCACGAGACGGGCAGGCCCATCCGCTTCTCGTCCGGCCCCGCGATCCAGCACGCGGGCGACCTCGCGGCGGTGCTGTCGGCGCTCGTGCCCGGCGAGGTGCTGTTCGTCGACGAGATCCACCGCATGGCGCGCTCCGCCGAGGAGATGCTCTACCTCGCGATGGAGGACTTCCGGATCGACATCATGGTCGGCAAGGGCGCGGGGGCCGCCTCGATCCCGCTCGAGCTCGCCCCCTTCACGCTCGTCGGCGCGACGACGCGCTCTGGCATGCTGCCCGCGCCGCTCCGCGACCGGTTCGGCTTCACCGCGCACCTGGAGTTCTACGAGACGGCCGACCTCGAGCGGGTGCTCGCCCGGTCGTCGCGCCTCATGGACCTCGACCTCGAGGGCGCGGCCCTCGCCGAGCTCGCCAGCAGGTCGCGCGGCACTCCCCGCATCGCGAACCGGCTGCTGCGCCGCGTGCGCGACTGGCTGCTCGTGCACGCCGGCTCGAGCGACATCGACGGCGTGCGTGCGGCGCTCGAGCTCTACGACGTCGACGAGGCTGGCCTCGACCGCATCGACCGCGCCGTGCTGCACGCGATCGCGCACCGGTTCGGCGGGGGACCGGTGGGGCTGTCGACGCTCGCCGCCGCCGTGGGCGAGGAGGCCGACACGATCGAGTCGGTCGTCGAGCCGTTCCTCGTGCGCGAGGGCCTCATCGGCCGCACGCCGCGGGGCCGGATCGCCACGGCGTCCGGGATGCGCCACGCGCGCGCGCTCGCGCCGGACGACACGCTCGACGGGGTATGATCAGTCCTTGGTCCCGCGCGCAGCCGCGCAGGACGGACACCCCCCGAGAGGCTCCTTCCGAATGCTGTTCCTGCAGACGACGACCACCGCCCAGCAAGGGTTCGCGCTCGACCCGCTGACGATCATCATGCTCGTCGTGCTCGCGGCGATGATCTTCTTCATGTTCCGCAGCAACAAGAAGCGGAAGGCGCAGGCCGAGGACCTCCAGACGAAGATGGTCCCGGGTGCCGAGGTCATGACGAACTTCGGCGTGTTCGGCGAGCTCGTCGCGATCGACGAGGAGCGCAACGAGGCGCACATCGAGATCGCACCGGGCACCGTGATCCGCGTGCACCGCCAGACCCTCGCCCGCGTGGTCGACGACCACGCCGAGGTGACCGAGGCCGCCGACGACCGCACGGACGACCTCGGCGACGCGGACGAGCCGCGCGACCGCGCCTGATCCGTGGCGAAGGCTCGCGCGCGGGGCGGCCGCGCCCTCATCTGGCTGGCGGTGCTGATCGCCGGCCTCATCGGCGTCAACTTCTCGGCGGTCCAGTGGGGTGACGGCGCCTGGACGCCGCAGCTCGCCCTCGACCTGGAGGGCGGCACGCAGATCGTGCTCGAGCCCCAGGTCGCCGAGGGCACCTCGGTCACCCAGGAGCAGCTCGACCAGGCGGTGGCGATCATCCGCCAGCGCGTCGACGCCTCCGGCGTCGCCGAGCCCGAGATCACGACCCAGGGCGGCCGCAACATCGTCGTCGCCCTCGCGGGCGAGCCCGACCAGGCGACCCTGCAGCGCATCCAGGCGAGCGCCAAGATGGAGTTCCGCCCGGTGCTGCAGTCGGCCCCCGCGAACGCGCCCGGCGCGACCCCGACAGCCGAGCCGTCGGAGGAGAGCGAGCCCGCCACGACGCCCGCGAACGCGTGGGACCAGGCGTGGATCACGCCCGCGCTGCAGTCGGAGTTCGACGCCTTCCAGTGCGCCGACGTCGACACGACGGTGCAGGCGCCCGGCGACCAGCCCTACATCACGTGCTCGACCGACGGCAGCGCGCGCTTCATCCTCGGGCCGGTCTCGGTCGAGGGCGCCGACATCGCCGACGCGCAGGTGAGCGCCGCGACGAACAGCCAGGGTCAGGCGACCGGCGGCTGGGGCGTCAACCTCGAGCTCGACGGCGAGGGCCCCGCGGCGTTCGAGGCCGTCACCCGCGCGATCACGCAGCTGCCCGAGCCGCAGAACCAGTTCGCGGTCGTGCTCGACTCGACCGTGCTCATGCCGATCACGTCGAACGCCGTCATCACCGACGGCAACGCGCAGATCACCGGCGGCTTCACCCAGGAGGGCGCGCAGAGCCTCGCCGACCAGCTGCGCTTCGGTGCGCTGCCCATCGGCTTCCAGGTGCAGTCGAACGAGACGATCTCGCCCACGCTCGGCGCGAGCCAGCTGCAGGCGGGCCTGCTCGCCGGCCTCATCGGCCTCATCCTCGTCGTGCTCTACTCGGTGCTGCAGTACCGCGCGCTCGGCCTCGTGGTGATCCTCTCGCTCGCCGTCGCCGGCGTGCTGACGTACCTCGTGGTGACGTTCCTGTCGAGCACCGAGGGCTACCGCCTGTCGCTCGCCGGCATCGCGGGCCTCGTGATCGCGATCGGCATCACGGCCGACTCGTTCATCGTCTACTTCGAGCGCATCCGCGACGAGCTGCGCGAGGGCAAGCACCTGTCGTCCGCGCTCGAGACGGGCTGGAAGCGCGCCTTCCGCACGATCCTGATCTCGGATGCGGTGAGCTTCCTCGCGGCCGTGATCCTCTACCTGCTGTCGGTCGGCAACGTCCGCGGCTTCGCGTTCACGCTCGGCATCACGACCTTCATCGACATCGTCGTGGTCGCGCTCTTCACCCACCCGCTGCTGCGCCTGCTGTCGCGCACGTCGTTCTTCTCGTCGGGGCACCGCTTCAGCGGCCTCGACCCGAACGCGCTCGGCGCGGTCTACCGGGGGCGCGCGAAGTTCCGCGAGCCGGTCGCCGCCGGCCGTGCGGCGCGGTCGTCGAAGGAGGCGCAGAAGCGCCAGACCATCGCCGAGCGCAAGGCATCCGTCGGCGCAGGCGTGGGCGCGGGCACTGGCGCGAGCGTCGCTCCCCGCCCCGGCACCGGCAAGGAGAACTGATGGCATCGCTCACCACGATCGGCAACGAGCTCTACACCGGCGAGCGGTCGATCCCGGTCGTCGCGAAGCGCCGCCTGTGGCTCTCGATCGCCGCCGGGTTCCTGATCCTGCTCGCGCTCGGCACGGTGCTGCGCGGCGGCTTCGTCTTCGGCATCGAGTTCACCGGCGGCAGCGAGTTCCGCGTCACCGGGCTCACCCAGTCGAGCGTCGAGGGTGCTGCGGAGGCCGTCGAGTCGATCGTGCCCGAGTCCGAGGCCCGCGTCGCGACGGTCGGCGCCGACGCCGTGCGCGTCCAGACCGACGTCGTCACCGAGCAGCAGGCGGCCGACATCCGCGCCGCCCTCGCTGAGGCGTACGGCGTCGAGACGGGCGAGGTCGCGTTCTCGTTCGTCGGCCCGTCGTGGGGGCAGGACGTCACGCAGCAGGCGCTGCAGGCGCTCGTGACCTTCCTCGTGCTGGTCTCGATCGTGCTCGCCATCTACTTCCGCACCTGGAAGATGGCGGTCGCCGCGCTCGCCTCGCTCGCCTTCGACCTGCTCGTGACCGCTGGCGTCTACGGCATCATCGGGTTCGAGGTCACGCCTGCCGCGGTGATCGGCTTCCTGACGATCCTCGGCTACTCGCTCTACGACACCGTCGTGGTGTTCGACAAGGTGCGCGAGAACACCGCGCCCGGCATGAGCGGCGACCTGCTCGACAACATCAACCTCGCCGTCAACCAGACGCTCGTGCGCTCGATCAACACGTCGATCGTGGCCACCCTGCCGATCGCGTCGATCCTCTTCATCGGCGCGCTGCTGCTCGGCGCCGGCACGCTCCGCGACATCTCGCTCGCGCTCTTCATCGGCACGATCGTCGGCACCTGGTCGTCGATCTTCGTCGCCGCGCCCGTGTACGCGTGGCTCCGCCAGGGCGACACCATCGCCCCGGAGGCCGTGAAGCCGCGGACCGAGCGCGGGGCGGTCGTGTGATCGCCGCAGCGTCCTGACCCACCCGGCCTGACCGACCCGAGCCAGAGGAGGCGGCATGAGCGAGACCCAGCCATCCGGTGGCTTCCGCACGCTCCTGCCCTTCCTCTTCTCGCGCTCGCACCGCGCCGGCGCGGTCGACGAGCTGATCCGCACGGTCAAGTCGCAGCATCCGAAGGCCGACACCGGGCTCATCCAGCGCGCGTACATCGTCGCCGAGGAGGCCCACAAGGGCCAGTACCGCAAGTCGGGCGAGCCCTACATCACCCACCCGGTCGCGGTCGCGCAGATCCTCGCCGACCTCGGCATCGGCGCGATCACGGTCGCGGCGGCGCTGCTGCACGACACGGTCGAGGACACGACCTACACGCTCGAGCAGTGCCGGGCCGACTTCGGCGACGAGATCGCGATGCTCGTCGACGGCGTCACGAAGCTCGACAAGCTCAAGTACGGCCAGAGCGCGCAGGCCGAGACGGTGCGCAAGATGGTGGTCGCGATGTCGCAGGACATCCGCGTGCTCGTCATCAAGCTCGCCGACCGGCTGCACAACGCCCGCACCTGGGGCTTCGTGTCGGACGAGTCGGCGCAGCGCAAGGCGCGCGAGACGATCGAGATCTACGCGCCGCTCGCGCACCGGCTCGGCATCCAGACCATCAAGGTCGAGCTCGAGGACCTCTCGTTCGCGGTGCTGCAGCCCAAGGTCTACCTCGAGATCAAGAACCTCGTCGAGGCGCGCGCGCCCGAGCGCGAGCGCTACCTCGACGACGTCGTGGCCGGCCTCACCGAGGACATGAAGGCCGCGAAGATCCGCGGCCGCATCGCCGGTCGGCCGAAGCAGTACTACTCCATCTACAACAAGATGCAGCTGCGCGGCCACGACTTCGCCGACATCTACGACCTCGTCGGCGTGCGCGTCATCGTGCCGAGCGTGCGCGACTGCTACGCGGTGCTCGGCGCGATCCACGCGCGCTGGCAGCCGATGCCCGGTCGCCTCAAGGACTACATCGCGACCCCGAAGTTCAACCTCTACCAGTCGCTGCACACGACGGTGATCGGCCCGCGCGGCCACCACGTCGAGATCCAGATCCGCACCGAGGAGATGCACCGTCGCGCCGAGTACGGCGTCGCGGCGCACTGGAAGTACAAGCAGGGCGGCGGCGCGATGTCGTCGACCGACATGGCGTGGCTCGCGCACATCAACGACTGGCAGGAGGAGACGACCGACCCGGGCGAGTTCCTCGACTCCCTGCGCTTCGAGATCGGTGCGAAGGAGCTCTACGTCTTCACGCCCAAGGGCAAGGTCATCGGCCTGCCCGCCGGCGCGACGCCCGTCGACTTCGCCTACGCGGTGCACACCGAGGTCGGCCACCGCACGATGGGCGCGAAGGTCAACGGCCGGCTCGTGCCGCTCGACACGAGGCTCACCACCGGCGACATCGTCGAGGTGCTGACGTCGAAGAACCCGGATGCCGGGCCGAGCCAGGACTGGCAGGGCTTCGTCACGTCGCCCCGCGCGCGCAGCAAGATCCGCCAGTGGTTCCAGCGCGAGCGCCGCGACGAGGCGGTCGAGGTCGGCAAGGAGGCGATCGCCAAGGCGATGCGCCGGCACGACCTGCCGCTGCAGAAGCTCATGGGGCGGGATGCGTTCGCGCAGGTCGCCGCGCAGCTGAAGTACGACGACGTCACCGGTCTCTACGCGGCGGTGGGCGAGGGCCACGTCTCCACCCAGTCGGTGCTCGAGAAGGTCGTCGCCGCGATCCGCGCCGACGAGGGCGGGGCCGACGACGAGCCGCAGGCCGCGCTGCCCACCCGCACGGCCACGCGCGTGTCGACGAGCTCGTCGGGCGTGCTCGTGCGCGGCGCCGACGACATCCTCGTCAAGCTCTCGAAGTGCTGCACGCCCGTGCCCGGCGACGAGATCGTCGGGTTCGTCACGCGCGGCCAGGGCGTGAGCGTGCACCAGCGCTCGTGCCCGAACGTGCAGGGGCTCCTCGCCGAGCCCGAGCGCATGATCGAGGTCGAGTGGGCGCCGACGTCGAAGGGCCTCTTCCTCGTCAACATCCAGGTCGAGGCGCTCGACCGCTCGGGCCTCCTGAGCGACATCACCCGGGTGCTCACCGAGCACCACGTGAACATCCTCTCGGCGAGCGTGCACACCGGCACCGACCGGCTCGCGCTCAGCCGCTTCGCCTTCGAGATGGGCGACGTGACGCACCTCGACCACGTGCTGAACGCGGTCCGCCGCATCGACGGCGTCTACGACGTCTACCGCATCACCACCGGCTGACGCAGCCGACGACCGACCCACCGACGACGAAGGGGCCCGCGCATCGCGCGGGCCCCTTCGTGACGGAGCGGGTCAGCCTGCGGCTGCCACGACCTCGAGCCAGGAGCGCTTCGTCGCGAGCTCGGCTTCGAGCTCGGCGCGCTGCTCCGGGTCGGTGGCCGCGGCGATCTCGCCCTCGAGCTTCTCGATGGCGTCCTCGAGCTGCCCGGCGAGCCCCTCGGAGCGCGCCTTGCGCTCGGGGTTCGACGACTTCCAGTGCTGCTCGTCGAGCTCGCGCACGTGCGTCTCGATGGCGCGCATGCGGTCCTCGACCTCGCGCAGCGCCTCGCGCGGCACGCGGCCGAGCTCGTCCCAGCGGCGCTGGATCGGCAGCAGCGCCTCGCGGGCGGCGGCGCGGTCCTTGATCTGCAGGATCGGAGCGGCCTCCTCGAGGAGCGCGCGCTTCGCCTCCAGGTTGGCGGTGTACTCCTCGTTCTCGACCGACGACTGCTCGGCCTTGGCCGCGAAGAGGACGTCGCCGGCCTCCTTGAACTGCGCCCAGAGCGCGTCGTCGATCTTGCGGCCGGCGCGGCCGGCGCCCTTCCACTCGTCGAGCAGCGACCGGTAGGCGGGGATGCCGTCGACGCCCTTGGGCGCGAGCGCCTGCGCACGCTCGACGAGCGCCTGCTTGCGCGCGCGGACGTCCTTGTGCGAGGCGTCCAGGTCGGCGAAGAAGCGGCGGCGCGCGCCCTCGAGCGTCGCGCGGGCGTCGCGGAAGCGCTTCCAGAGCGCATCCGCCTGACCCTTCGAGAGGCGGGGGCCGTCCTTCTGCAGGCGCTGCCACTCGGCGAAGAGCTCGTCGACGCGCTGCATCGTCTGCTTCCACTGCACGTTCTCGAGGTCGGCCGAGGCGAGCTGCTCGATCGACTCGACGACGCGCGTGCGCTCGGCGATCGCCGCGTCGACCTCGGCGCGGCTCGCGGCCTGCTGCTTGGCCTCGAGCTGGCCGAGCTCGCCGCGCAGCGCGTCGAGGCGGGTGAGCAGCGACGGCACGTCGCCGACGGCGTTCGCCTCCTGCACGGTCGTGTGCAGGTGGGACGCGGCCTTCGCCACGTCGCGGGCGCTGGCGCCGCCGCGGATGCGCTGCTCGAGCAGGCGCACCTGGCCCTCGAGGTCGGCGAACTTGCGCTCGAAGTACGCGAGCGCCTCGGTGGCCTCGACGTCGGGGAACTGGCCGACCACGCGCCAGCGCTCGCCCTCCTTGACCGCGACGGTGCCGGTCGCGTCGACCCGGCCGAGGCCGCGCTCGATGACGGGCTCGCCCATCTCGGGCTCGGGAGCGGGTGCCGGCTCGGCCTCCGGCGCTGCCTGCTCCGACGTCGCCTCGCCGGGCTGCTCGGACGGCTGCTCGGCGGGCTGCTCGGCGGGCTGCTCGGCGGGCTGCTCGGCGGGCTCGACGGGCGCCTCGTCAGCAGCGAGCTCTGCGACGGCCTGCTCGACGGGGATGCCGGTGGCGGCGTCGGCGGCAGCGGTCAGCTCGGCTGCGGAGAGCTCGGCGTCATCGGCCGGGACATCAGCCTCGGCGGTCTTCGCTGCGGCGTCCGGCTCGGCGGGAGCCTCGTCTGCGGGGGCCTCGGGCACAGCGTCGGCGCTGGCCTCGGCGACCTCGGATGCGCTGGCATCCTCGATCGGGGCGTCCTGCACGGACTCCTCCGAGTTCTCGGAGTCGGTGGGCTGGATGGGCTCGGGCATGGAGGAGTCTCTCGTACGAGGGAACGGGCAGGGAGAGCCTAGCGCGGTGGAGCCGGCGCCGGACCCGCTACTGCAGGACGAAGTCGTCGATCGCGACGGGCTCCGCGGGCGGTCCGTCGGTGACGCCGCCCTCGGTGCCGAGCGAGATCACGTCGGCGGTCAGCTGGTCGAGACCGGAGGTCACGCGGCCGATCACGCTGTAGCCGCCGGCGCTGTCGGAGGGGATCGTGGTGTCGCCGTAGACGATGAAGAACTGGTGGCCGTTCGACTCGGCGTTGTTGCCCTGGCGCGCCATGGCGATGGTGCCCTCGGCGTAGACGTCGTCGGCCGGGGCGTTCTCGATGGGGCCGTACATGTAGGAGGGGTCGCCGCCGCCCTGGCCGTCGGTCGAGCCGCACTGCAGCACGCTGAAGCCCTCGCTCGTCGTGAGCCGGTGGCACGTCTTTCCGTCGTAGTAGTCGCCCTGCGTGTCGGCGAGCACCGCGGAGACCGCCTGCGGCGCGGCGGCGCCGTCGAGCTCGACGCCGAGCTCGATGCCGTTGATCGTCAGCGCGCCCGTCCACGTGCGGCCCTCGGCGAGCGAGGGGTCGGGCACGGTCGACTCGGCGGCCGTCGTCTCGGTGGGCGAGGGCGGCGCGGTCGCCGCGGGGTCGGCCGGCGGCTGCACGGTCGAGAGCAGCGCGGTGCCGCCCGCGAGCACGACGAGCGCGAGCGCGCCACCGATGATGGAGTCGCGGCGCTGGCGGCGCTGCCGGCGCTGGTGCACCGTCTGCCGTGCGCGATAGTCGCGCACGCGGCGCTCCTGCTCCTGCTTCGTGACCACGGATTCTCCTCGCATGTCCGCCGCGCGCTGCGTGCCACATCCGGGCTGTCGCGCGACCGCGGATCAGGCTACCTGCTCCAGGCCAGCACGCCGTGCCGGTGCCGGTCAGGCCGCGGTCCAGCTGGCCGCGAGCGCGAAGCTCCCGACGGCGAGCGCCGCCGTCACGAGCGTCACCCACGAGGAGGCGCCCAGGCGCCCATCCTCCAGCCAGCGATGCACGGCCATCAGCAGCGCTCCCACCGCGAACAGGCTCCAGCCCGCTCCCATCAACCCCGCCGCCCACGGATCGCGAGCCAGCATGCGCACGCCTCCCAGCACGAGCCACGGGCCGATCGCGCCCAGGGCCACCAGCACCGCGGAGGCCGCGACGAGCGCCTCCTCGCGTTGAGCGGCGCGCGAGGCGGGGCTGCGCTTCCCATCCGCGGCGGCCGTGCGGCGGCGCGCCTCCGCTCGCTCGCCATGCTGCGCGCGCAGCTCGAGCACCGCGGGGAGATCGGCCGGCTCCGGTGCCCCCGCCGGGAGCGACAGGAACGCCCGCGGCTCGTGGTACCAGATGAGGGCGCGCGCCAGGCGGTCCCGCTCGAAGGCCGAGGTCCACCCATCGATCGCGACGCCCCAACGCCCTGCCTGGTCCGGCGCGCCGAGGTCGCGGTAGAGCTCGGCGAGCGCACGGCGGGCCTCGTACGGCGGCTGCTCCCCAGTCGCGAGTGGCTTGAGCAGGTCGATGGCGGCTCTCGTGCGGCCGCGCTCGGCGTGCGCGCGTGCCCGGGCGATGGCGTCCATCCCGCCAGTGTCCCGGAGCCCCGTGCCCTGGGCAACGCCAGCGGGCGTCGGAGCGCCGGGGGCTGTGGGCGGCGCCGCCTAGCATGGAGGCATGGCCAGGGGGACGACAGCGCCGCTCGCGGTGCGCATGCGCCCCACGAGCCTCGACGAGGTCGTCGGGCAGCGGCACCTGCTCGGCCCCGGCTCGCCGCTGCGCCGCCTGGCCGGATCGAGCTCCGCCGCGAGCGGACAGAGCGTCATCCTGTGGGGACCGCCCGGCACCGGCAAGACCACGCTCGCCCAGTCGATCGCGCACTCGTCCGACCGCCGCTTCGTCGAGCTGAGCGCCGTGACCGCCGGCGTGAAGGACGTGCGGCAGGTGATGGAGGAGTCGCTCGCGGAGCGCGACCTCTTCGCACGCTCGACCGTGCTGTTCCTCGACGAGATCCACCGCTTCACCAAGGCTCAGCAGGACGCGCTGCTGCCGGGCGTCGAGCAGGGGTGGGTCACGCTCATCGCCGCGACGACCGAGAACCCGTCGTTCAGCGTCGTGAGCCCGCTGCTGTCGCGCTCGCTGCTGCTCACCCTCGAGCCCCTGGGCGACGACGACATCGCCGAGCTCATCGCGCGCGCCATCGCCGACCCGCGCGGCTTCGACGGGCGCGTCGAGCTCGACGACGAGGCCAGGGCGCAGCTCATCCGGCTCTCCTCCGGCGACGCGCGCCGAGCGCTCACCGCGCTGGAGGCAGCAGGCGAGCACGCGCTCGAGGCGGCGGGCGACGCCGACGGGCCAGCGCTGATCACGGCGGATGCGGTGGCGAGCGCCGTCGATCGCGCGCTGCTGCGCTACGACCGGCAGGGCGACGAGCACTACGACGTCATCTCGGCGTTCATCAAGTCGGTGCGCGGCTCCGACCCCGACGCCGCGCTCCACTACCTCGCGCGCATGATCGAGGCGGGGGAGGACCCGCGCTTCATCGCTCGCCGCGTCATCGTGCTCGCGAGCGAGGACATCGGCATGGCCGACCCGCAGGGCCTGGTGATCGCCACGGCCGCGGCGACCGCCGTCCAGATGATCGGCATGCCGGAGGGGCGCATCCCGCTCGCCGAGGCGGTCGTCTACCTCGCGACGGCGCCGAAGTCGAACCGCTCCTACCTCGGCATCGACCGGGCGATCGCCGATGTGCGCGGCGGCGACTTCGGCCGCGTGCCAAACCACCTGCGCGACGCGCACTACGCCGGCGCCAAGCGGCTCGGCCACGGCAAGGGCTACCGCTACGCCCACGACGCGCCGCACGGCGTCGCCACCCAACAGCACCTGCCCGACCCGCTCATCGGGCGCCGCTACTACGAGCCGAGCCAGCACGGGTTCGAGCGCGACATCGCGGCGCGGCTCGAGCGCATCCGCCGGATCCTGGCAGGCGACGCCTGATCTGGTAGCCTGGTCGCTGGTCCACCGGCCGGCATCGCCGCGCCACCCGGGCCCGCCCCCCTCCTTAGGTCCTGGCACTGTGCCGGGACAGCCGCTCGCGCGGCAGCGACTCAGCGAAGGAAGTCATGTCCACGAAGTCCCGTACCCGTTCGAAGACGCGCCTCTCGCGCGCCCTCGGCATCGCCCTCACCCCGAAGGCGGCGCGCTACCTCGAGAAGCGCCCCTACGGCCCCGGCCAGCACGGCCGCACCAAGCGCAAGGCTGACAGCGACTACGCCGTCCGCCTCCGCGAGAAGCAGCGCCTGCGCGCCCAGTACGGCATCCGCGAGGCGCAGCTGCGCACGACGTTCAACGAGGCCCGCCGCCAGTCCGGCCTGACGGGTGAGAACCTCGTCGAGCTGCTCGAGATGCGCCTCGACGCCCTCGTGCTCCGCTCGGGCTTCGCCCGCACGATGTCGCAGGCCCGCCAGATGGTCGTGCACCGCCACATCATGGTCGACGGCCAGCGCGTCGACCGCCCCTCCTTCCGCGTCAAGGAGGGCCAGACGATCCACGTCCACGAGCGCTCGTCCGGCATGGAGCCCTTCCAGGTCGCGGCCGCCGGCGGTCACGCCGGTGTGCTCCCGCCCGTCCCGCCGTACCTCGACGTGCAGCTCGACCGCCTGCAGGCGCGCCTCGTGCGCCGCCCGAAGCGCGCAGAGGTGCCCGTCGTCGCCGAGGTCCAGCTCGTCGTCGAGTACTACGCCGCGCGCTGATCCCAGCGTCGCACGAGAGGGGTCGCCGGAAGGCGACCCCTCTCGTCGTTAGACTGTCGAAGCCCCGGAGCCGACCGGTCCGGGGGAGAGCGTGACACGAGGAGACCCCGCTGTGAAGAAGCTCCTGTTCCTGGCCATCGGCGTCGTCATCGGCGTCTTCGCCGCCCGCCGCATCGAGGAGACCGAGAAGGGCAAGGCGCTGCTCGACAACGTCGACGCCCGCAGCCGCGAGTTCACCGACGCGGTCAAGGACGGCTACCAGGCTCGCGACCGCGAGCTGCGAGGCGAGTGACGAGACCCGTCCCGAGCCCGGGCGCGATGCGCCCGGGCTCGTCATGCCTCCACCCGGCACGCCCCCATCCGTTTCGCCCCCTTCCGTCAGGCCCACAGCGGGCTGGAGAGACCTGACCCCCATGCAGACCGCAGACATCCACAGCCGCTTCCTGAGCTACTTCGAGCGCCGCGACCACCAGATCGTGCCCTCGGCATCGCTCGTGAGCGACGACCCGGCGATCATGTTCACGATCGCCGGCATGGTGCCGTTCATCCCGTACCTCTCGGGCCGGGTGCCCGCGCCGTGGCCGCGCGCCGCGGACGTGCAGAAGTGCATCCGCACGAACGACATCGAGGAGGTCGGGCGCACGCCGCGCCACGGCACGTTCTTCCAGATGGCGGGCAACTGGTCGTTCGGCGACTACTTCAAGCGCGAGGCGATCGGCTACGCGTGGGAGCTGCTCACCGGCTCCGAGGCTGACGGCCACTTCGGGTTCGACCCGCAGCGGCTCTGGGTCACCGTCTTCACGACCGATGACGAGGCCGAGCGCCTCTGGCTCGAGACGACCGACATCTCGGCGTCGCGCATCCAGCGCCTCGGCCTCGAGGACAACTACTGGATGACCGGGCAGCCCGGCCCCGCCGGCCCCGACTCCGAGATCTTCTATGACCTCGGCCCCGAGTACGGCCCCGAGGGCGGTCCGGCGACCGGCAGCGACCGCTACGTCGAGATCTGGAACCTCGTCTTCATGCAGGACGAGATCGCCGACGTGCGCTCGAAGACCGAGTTCACGATCGTGCGCGAGCTGCCGAGCAAGAACATCGACACCGGCATGGGGCTCGAGCGCATCGCCTTCCTCAAGCAGGGCGTGCAGAACATGTATGAGATCGACCAGGTGCGCCCGGTGCTCGACCTCGCGAGCGAGCTCTCCGGCCGCCGCTACGGCGCCGTCCACGAGGACGACGTGCGCATGCGCGTCATCGCCGACCACATCCGCTCGTCGCTCATGCTCATGGGCGACGGCGTCACGCCCGGCAACGACGGCCGCGGGTACATCCTGCGCCGGCTGATGCGCCGCTCGATCCGCTCCATGCGGCTGCTCGGCGTGCAGGACGCGACGTTCCCGACGCTGTTCCGCGCGAGCCGCGACGCGATGGTCGCCGCCTACCCCGACCTCGAGCAGTCGTACCCGCGCATCGAGCGGATGGCCGTGGCCGAGGAGGAGACGTTCCGGTCGACCCTCGAGTCCGGCTCGACCGTGCTCGACGTCGCGATCGCCGACGTGCGCAAGGACGCCGGCAACGTCGTGCCGGGCAGGACGGCGTTCCTGCTGCACGACACCTACGGCTTCCCGATCGACCTGACGATGGAGATCGCCGAGGAGGCCGGCCTGCAGGTCGACCGCCCGACGTTCGAGACGCTCATGAGCGAGCAGCGCACGCGCGCCAAGGCCGACGCGAAGTCGCGCCGCCGCCAGCTCGCCGACCTCTCGGTCTACGCCGACCTGCGCGCGAAGGGCGAGACGGCGTTCCTCGGCTACGACGAGCTCGAGGCCGACGGCGAGGTGATCGGCATCATCGTCGACGGCGCGCAGGTGCAGACCGCGGGCGTGGGCCACGAGGCGGAGGTCGTGCTGACCGCGACCTCTCTCTACGCCGAGTCCGGCGGGCAGGACAGCGACCAGGGCCGCCTCGTCGGCCCCGGCTTCGAGGCCGACGTGCTCGACGTGCAGCGCCCCATCTCCGGGCTCGTGAGCCACACCGTGCGCGTCACCTCCGGCGAGATCGCCGTCGGCGACCTCGCGCACGCGGTCGTCGACCCGCTCTACCGCCGCTCCGCGAACCAGGCCCACTCGGCGACGCACGTCGTGCACGCGGCGCTGCGCCAGCTGCTCGGCCCGGATGCGCACCAGTCCGGCTCGTACAACAAGGCCGGCTACATGCGGCTCGACTTCTCCTGGTCCAGCGCGCTCTCGAGCGACATGCGCCAGGAGCTCGAGGGCATCGCCAACACCGCGATCCGCGACGACCTGCCGGTCGAGACGCGCGTCATGCCGATCGACGAGGCGCGCGCGCTCGGCGCGATGGCGCTGTTCGGTGAGAAGTACGGCGACCAGGTGCGCATGGTCGACATCGGCGGCCCCTGGTCGCGCGAGCTGTGCGGCGGCACGCACGTGGCGGCGTCGAGCCAGATCGGGCTCATCTCGATCACGAGCGAGTCGAGCGTCGGCTCGACCAACCGTCGCGTCGAAGCCGCGGTCGGTCCGGACGCGTTCCGGCAGCTCGTCGCCGAGCGCTCGCTCGTCAGCGAGCTCACGTCGATGCTGAAGACGCCCAAGGAGCAGCTGCCGGGCCGCATCCAGGAGCTCGTCGCGTCGCTCAAGACGGCCGAGAAGCGGATCGCGGAGTTCGAGTCGCAGCAGCTCGCCGGCCGCGTGCAGCCGATCGCCGACGCCGCAGAGCGGGTCGGGGCGGTGCGGTTCGCCGCGGTCGACCTCGGCGCGGTCGGGTCGGCCGACGACCTGCGGTCGCTCGCCGCGCAGGTGCGCGAGCGCCTCGGCAGCGAGGCGGCGGTCGTCGCGATCGGCGGCGCGGTCGACGGCAAGCCGGCGATCGTCGTGGCCACGAACCAGGCCGCGCGCGACGGCGGTGTCGTCGCGGGCCCGCTCGCGAAGGCGGCGGCCGGCGCGCTCGGTGGCGGCGGTGGCGGCAAGCCGGACATGGCGCAGGGCGGCGGCCAGGACGCGAGCGCGATGCCCGCGGCGATCGGCGCCGTGCGAGCAGGACTCGACCGCTGAGCGGCACCGGCATGCGTCGCGGGGTGCGGATCGGCGTCGACGTCGGGCGCGCCCGCGTCGGCGTCGCGCGCTGCGACCGCGACGGCCTGCTCGCGACCCCGGTCGAGACGATCCAGCGCGCATCGACGGACGTCGTCGCACGCCTGCGCGAGATCGCCGAGGAGCTCGACGCGATCGAGGCGGTCGTGGGGCTGCCGATCTCGCTCTCCGGCGGCGACACCCCGAGCACCCAGGATGCGCGCGACATGGCCGCGCTGCTCGCCGCCGCGCTGCCCGTGCGGCTCGTCGACGAGCGGCTCTCGACCGTGACGGCCTCGGCCGGCATGCGCGCGGCCGGCAGGTCGAGCCGGCAGCAGCGCTCGAGCATCGACCAGGCGGCTGCGGTCGTCATCCTGCAGCACGCGCTCGACAGCGAGCGCACCGCCGGGCGGGCGCCCGGCGAGCTGCTGCCCAGCCGCGACGACGCGCAGGGCCACGACGACCGCGGCGAGGCCGCGACCCAGGAGGACTGAGATGGCTGGACGTCGCGCGCGAGAGCGCAAGCAGCGGGTCCGCAGGCGGCTGATCGGCGGCATCATCGCCCTCGTCGTGCTGGTGGGCGTCGGCATCGCCGCGGCGTGGGGGATCCCGCGCATCGCCGACCGCTTCAGCGGCCCCGAGGACTACCCGGGCCCCGGCACCGGCGAGGTCGTCGTGCAGGTGCAGTCGGGCGACAACGGCTACGACGTGGCCGCCACGCTGCTCGAGCAGGACGTCATCGCGAGCGCCGAGGCGTTCACCGACATCCTGGTCGCCGACTCGTCGATCCAGCTGCAGCCGGGCGCGTACCGGCTCATGCAGCAGATGTCGGCGCAGGGCGCCGTCGACGCGCTCATCGACCCCGCCAACAAGGTGGAGCTGCGCGTCACGGTGCCCGAGGGCTACACGCTGCCGCAGGTCTACGAGCGTCTCGAGCGCGACATCGGCATCCCGCAGGCAGAGTTCCTGCAGGCCGCCGGCGACCTCACGCAGTTCGCCCTGCCCGAGAACGCCATCTCGCTCGAGGGCTGGCTGTTCCCCGCGACCTACACGTTCGACGAGGGCGTCACCGCGGTCGACGTGCTCACGACGATGGTCGAGCGGCAGCGGGAGGCGCTCGAGTCCGCGGGCGTCGCGGAGGCCGACCAGGAGCGCGTGCTCATCATGGCGTCGCTCGTGCAGCGTGAGGCGAGGCTGCCGGACGACTTCGGCCGGGTCGCGCGGGTGTTCCAGAACCGCCTCGACGTGAACATGCCGCTGCAGTCCGATGCGACCGTCGCCTACGGCACCGGCAACCTCCACGTCGTCACCACGACGGCCGAGGAGCGCGCGGACGCGAGCAACCCGTACAACACGTACGCGAACCCGGGCCTGCCGGTCGGGCCGATCGGTGCCCCCGGCGACGCGGCCATCCAGGCGGCGCTCGCGCCGACCGAGGGCGCGTGGCTCTACTTCGTGACCGTGAACCCCGAGACCGGCGAGACCGTCTTCTCGGAGACGCTCGCCGAGCACGAGGTCGGCGTCGCGCAGTTCCAGCAGTTCCTGCGCGACAACCCGGGCTGGGGCGGCTGACGTGACGGCGGCCGGTGCGCGCCGGCTCGCCGTCGTCGGCTGGCCGGTCGAGCACTCGCTGTCGCCCGCGCTGCACGGCGCCGTGGCCCGCCAGCTCGGCCTCGACTGGGACTACGGCCGCAGCGCGGTCGAGCCCGGCGGGCTCCCGGCCTTCGTCGGGGCGCTCGGCCCCGAGTGGCTCGGGCTGTCGGTGACGGCGCCGCACAAGGACGCCGCCGCCGAGCTCGCGGACGAGCTCGATCCGCTCGCCCGCGCGACCGGCACGGTCAACACGCTGCTGCTCGGTGCGCCGACCCGCGGCCGGCGCGCGCTGCGGGGGTGGAGCACCGACGTCGGCGGCATCGTGCGGGCGTTCGCGGATGCGGGGCTCGCCCGGGCGGGCTCCGCCGCGATCGTGGGCGCGGGCGCCACGGCGCAGACCGCGCTCGTCGCGCTCGCCTCGATGGGCGTCGAGCGCGTGACCGTCGCGCTCCGCACCCCGGCGAAGGCGCAGCGGCTCCGCGAGCTCTCGGCGTCGCTCGGGGTCGCGCTCGAGGTGCAGGCGCTCGACGCGCCGCTGCCCGTCGTCGACGCGGCCGTCTCGACGCTGCCGGCCGCCGCCGACGCCGTGCCGACCTTCGCCGCACCGCCGACGCGCCTGCTCGACGCCGACTACGCGCGCCCAGAGGGCTCGCGGTACCTCGCGTCGCTGCCGCGCCTGCACGTGATCGACGGGCGCGAGATGCTGCTCGGCCAGGCGGTGCTGCAGGCGCGCATCTTCGCGCAGGGCGACGTCGACGCGCCGCTGCCCGACGAGCCGCGCGTGGTCGCGGCCATGCGCTGGGCGCTCGGTGCGAGCGCGACCGGTCCTGGGGCATCCGGGACTCTGGAAGAATCATGAGCATGCTGCGCTGGCTCACCGCTGGGGAATCCCACGGCCCCGAACTGCTCGCCCTCCTCGAGGGGCTGCCCGCGGGCGTGCCCATCACCGCGGAGCAGATCCAGGCCGACCTGCAGCGCCGCAAGCTCGGCGCCGGTCGCGGCGCCCGGATGAAGTTCGAGCAGGACGCGCTGTCGATCTCCGGCGGCGTGCGCCACGGCAGCACCCAGGGCGGCCCGATCGCCCTCCGCATCGGCAACACCGAGTGGCCGAAGTGGACCGAGGTCATGGGCGCAGCGCCGCTCGAGGAGGAGCTCACCGGTGCGCGCGCTGCGAAGCTCACCCGCCCGCGTCCCGGCCACGCCGACCTCGTCGGCATGCAGAAGCACGGCTTCGACGAGGCGCGCCCGGTGCTCGAGCGCGCGAGCGCCCGCGAGACCGCGGCCCGCGTCGCGCTGGGTGCCGTCGCCCGCGCCTTCCTCGGCGAGCTGGGCGTGCGGCTCGTGAGCCACACGCTGTCGATCGGGCCGGTGCGCGTGCCCGACGGTGCCGCGCTGCCCGCGCCCGACGACGTCGACCTCCTCGACGCCGACGAGCTGCGCTGCTTCGACGCCGCGACGAGCGCCGCGATGCTCGCGGAGGTCGAGGATGCCCGCCGCGCCGGCGACACGCTCGGCGGCATCGTCGAGGTGCTCGCCTACGGCCTGCCGCCGGGGCTCGGCTCCTACGTGCACTGGGACCGCAGGCTCGACGGCCGGCTCGCCCAGGCGCTGATGAGCATCCAGGCCATCAAGGGCGTCGAGGTCGGCGACGGCTTCGAGACCACGCGGCGCCGGGGGAGCGTCGCGCACGACGAGCTCATCGTCGGCGAGGGCGGCGTGCACCGTGAGACCGGCAGGGCGGGCGGCATCGAGGGCGGCATGACCACCGGCGACCCGCTGCGGGTGCGCGCCGGCATGAAGCCGATCGCGACGGTGCCGCGGGCGCTGCGCACCGTCGACGTGTCCACCGGCGAGGCCGCCCAGGCGCACCACCAGCGCAGCGACGTGTGCGCCGTGCCCGCCGCCGGCGTCGTCGCCGAGGCGATGGTCGCGCTCGTGCTCGCCGACGCGATGGTCGAGAAGTTCGGCGGCGACTCGGTCGCCGAGACGCGCAGGAACCTCGACGCCTACCTCGCCGCGATCCCCGAGCAGCTGCGCACCACCTCGTGACCGTCGACCGGGCGGGCGAGGCCGGCGCCGGTCCGCGCCCGGGCGACGAGGCGGGCACCGTCCCGCCGATCGCGCTCATCGGACCGATGGCGGCGGGCAAGTCGTCGCTCGGCCGCAAGCTCGCCGCCCGGCTGGGCCGCACCTTCGCCGACACCGACCGGCTCGTGGTGCTCGAGCACGGACCGATCCCCGAGCTGTTCGCCGAGCACGGCGAGCCCGCCTTCCGGCGCTGGGAGGCGGATGCCGTGCGGCGCGCGCTCGTGCCCGGTTCGGTCGTCGCCCTCGGGGGCGGCGCCGTGCTCGAGGAGCACACCCGGGCGCTCCTCGCGCACGCGACGGTCGTGCTCGTCACCGTCGACGAGCACACCGCCGAACGGCGCATCAGCGGCGGCGGCCGGCCGCTCGTCGCCGACGGCATCGCGTCGTGGCGGCGCATCGCCGCAGAGCGGGACCCGATCTACCGCGAGCTCGCGGACACCGTCGTCGACTCGTCGAGGACGCCGATGGCCCAGCTGGTCGATCGGCTCGAGGCCTGGCTCGCGGAGCGCGGGCTGTGACACTCCAGAGGGGGAGCGCATGACCACCATCCGCGTCGAGACCGAGGCGCCCTACGACGTCCACGTCGGCAGGGGCATCCTGGTCGACCGCATCCGCGAGTCGCTCGGCGACGCGACGCGGCTGCTCGTCGTGCACCAGCCGGCGATGAGCCGCATCGCGGAGCACCTCAAGGCCGAGCTCGACGTCGAGGTGCTGCTCGCGGAGGTGCCCGACGCGGAGGCGGCGAAGCGCATCGAGGTCGCGCAGTTCCTCTGGCAGATCATGGGGCAGGCGGAGTTCACCCGCACCGACGCCGTGGTCGGGCTCGGCGGCGGTGCGGTCACCGACCTCGCCGGGTTCGTCGCCGCGACGTGGCTGCGCGGCGTGCGCGTGATCCAGGCGCCGACGAGCGTGCTCGGCATCGTCGACGCGGCCGTCGGCGGCAAGACCGGCATCAACACCGAGCAGGGCAAGAACCTCGTCGGGGCGTTCCACCACCCGGCCACGGTCGTCGCCGACCTCGAGCTCGTCGACTCGCTGCCGCGCAACGAGCTGCTGACGGGCTTCGCGGAGGTCGTGAAGGCCGGGTTCATCGCAGACCCGCGGATCCTCGAGCTGCTCGAGGGCTCGCTCGACGCGACGACCGACCCGTCGACGCCGGAGTTCCAGGAGGCGATCGCGCGCGCGATCGAGGTCAAGGCGCGCGTCGTGGCGAACGACTTCCGCGAGCACGGCGAGCGCGAGTTCCTCAACTACGGGCACACGCTCGGCCACGCGATCGAGCACACGGAGCGCTACCGCTGGCGCCACGGCGCAGCCGTCGCGATCGGCATGGTCTTCGCTGCCGAGCTCTCGCGGCTCGCGGGGCGCCTGCCCGAGTCGGTCGTCGACCGGCACCGGGCGGTGCTCGAGTCGCTCGAGCTGCCGACGACCTACCCGGTCGGCCGGTGGCAGACGGTGCTCGGCACGATGCGCAAGGACAAGAAGACGCGCGGCTCGATGCTCCGCTTCGTCGTGCTCGACGACGTCGCGCGCCCCCGCATCCTCGAGGGCCCGGACGACAGCCTGCTCTTCATGGCGTACCAGTCGCTCGCTGACTGACCCGAGCAGCCCGCCTTCCCCGCCTGCGGAGTGGTGACTCCCACGTGTGAGTGGTCACTCCCACGTGTGAGTGGTCACTCCGACGCGTGAGTGGTCACTCCGACGCGTGAGTGGTCACTCCAGCGCGTGAGGGGTCAGGGACACGCGTGAACGGTCACTTCCGCGCACCAGTGGTCACTTCCGAGTATGGATGCCCGGTGCCGCGTCTGCGATTCCAGTGCGAGGGCGAGCGCGCATCCCGACTGACCACTCAGCGGCGGCAGTGACCAGTCAGCGACGGAGGTGACCACTCAGGCGCGGGATTGACCACTCAGGCGCGGGATTGACCACTCAGCGGCGGGAGTGACCGCTCGGGGGCGGGAGTGACCACTCAGCGGCGGGAGCGACCACTCGGGGGCGAGAGCGACCGCTCGGGGGTGGGAGTGATCGCTCGGCGGCGGCGCGGGGCGAGCGCTGCCACGGGCGGGCTGGCGGCGCGGCCGCGCGCGGTGCAGAATCCCAGCCATGGCACATGGCGACATCACGCATCTCGAGATCCCGGTCACCGACATGGCGCAGGCGACGCGCTTCTACGGCTCCGTGTTCGGCTGGCAGATCACCGAGTCGGAGGGCTACGAGGGCTACCCGATGTGGCAGGCGCCCAACGGCGTCTCCGGCGGCGCGCTCACGGCACGCGAGGACGGCTTCACGCAGCCGCGCTCGGTGATCGAGGTCGACTCGATCGACGAGGCCCTCGCGAAGGTCGAGGAGCTCGGCGGCACCGTCACGCTCCCGAAGGGCGAGATCTCGCCGACGAGCTGGTGGGCGGTGTTCACCGACCCCGACGGCAACAGCATCGGTCTGTTCGAGGGCGAGATGTAGCGAGCCGCGCGGCGCCGACCGCCGGCGCCCATGCGGCAGGATGGCGGCATGCGCATCCTCGTCCTCAACGGACCCAACCTCGGCCGCCTCGGCACGCGGGAGCCCGACGTCTACGGCACCGCGACGCTCGCCGACATCGCGCCGCTCGTCGCGTCCGCCGGCACCGCGGACGCGCCGATCGAGGCCGACGTGCGGCAGACGGATGACGAGGCCGAGCTCGTCGGCTGGATCCACGAGGCCGTCGACGCGCGCACCCCGGTGATCCTCAACCCCGCGGCCTTCACGCACTACTCCTACGCGCTGCGGGATGCGTGCGCGCTGCTGCAGGGCGTGGCGCCGCTCGTCGAGGTGCACATCTCGAACCCGCACGCGCGCGAGGTCTTCCGGCACACGTCCGTCGTCTCCGCCGTCGCGACCGGGGTCATCGCCGGGTTCGGGCTCGACGGCTATCGCCTGGCCGCGTCGGCGATCGCCGCCCGGTAGGATCATCTGTCGGTCCGATGAGGGCCGCGACGATCACGGAACGGAACACGCATGGCAACGACCAACGACATCAAGAACGGCGCGGTGCTCAACCTCGACGGCCAGCTCTGGAGCGTCGTCGAGTTCCAGCACGTCAAGCCCGGCAAGGGCGGCGCCTTCGTGCGCACGAAGCTCCGCAACGCGCGCAGCCAGAAGCTCGTCGACAAGACCTTCAACGCCGGCACGAAGGTGGAGTTCGCCACCGTCGACCGCCGCGACTACCAGTTCCTGTACAACGACGGCACCGACTTCGTGTTCATGGACAACGACACGTACGAGCAGCTGCCCGTCCCGGCCGACATCGTCGGCGACGGCGCGAAGTACCTGCTCGAGAACGGCACCGCCACCATCTCGATGCACGAGGGCGAGGCGCTGCAGGTCGAGCTGCCCGCATCCGTCGTGCTCGAGATCACCTACACGGAGCCGGGCCTGCAGGGCGACCGCTCGAGCGCAGGTACCAAGGCCGCCACGGTCGAGACCGGCGCCGAGATCCAGGTGCCGCTGTTCGTCGAGCAGGGCACGCGGGTCAAGGTCGACACGCGCGACGGCAGCTACCTCGGCCGCATCAGCTGACGTGGGCGAGGAGACCTACCCCGCCCGGCGGAAGGCGCGCAAGCACGCCGTCGAGGTGCTCTACTCCGCGCAGGCGCGGGGCGAGGCGCCCGAGACGGTGCTCCGCGACACCGCCGACCGCCTCGGCTGGGCGACCCACGGATGGTTCCCCTTCGCCCGCGAGATCGTCGCGGGCGTCTCGGACGAGCTCGAGGGCGTCGACGAGCTGATCGCCTCGTCGAGCGCGAACTGGCCGATCGACCGCATGCCGCGCACGGATCTGGCGATCCTCCGCGTCGGCGTCTGGGAGCTCGAGCACGAGACCGCGCCCGCGAGCGTCGTGATCTCGGAGGCCGTGCACATCGCCAACGAGCTCTCGACCGAGCGCTCCGGCGCGTTCATCAACGGCGTGCTCGGCAAGATCGCAGCCTCGCGCGCCTAGCGCCGCGTCGTCGCCCGGGGCGGACCCGCTCCGGGCGGCACTGGCGCGGCGCGCGCCGCGCGACCACGCTGGGGGCGTGAGCGAGCGCCTGGAGACGGACTGCGCCATCGTCGGCGGCGGCCCGGCCGGACTGATGCTCGCCCTGCTGCTCGCCCGGCGCGGCGTGCGCGTCGTCGTGCTCGAGCAGCACGGCGACTTCCTGCGCGACTTCCGCGGCGACACGATCCACCCCTCGACGCAACAGGTGCTGCACGAGATCGGGCTGCTCGACCGATTCCTCGCCCTGCCGCACGCCGACATGCCGCAGGTGTCGATGCGCTTCTCGGGGCACCGGCTCGTGCTCGCCGACTTCACGCGGCTCCCGACCGCGCGGCGCTGCATCACGTTCATGCCGCAGTGGGACTTCCTCGACCTGCTCGCCGACGCCGGGCGCGCGCTGCCCGGCTTCGACGTGCGGATGCGCCACACCGGCCGGGCGCTGCTGCGCGACGGCGGCCGCATCGCGGGCGTGCTCGCCGACGGCCCCGACGGCCCGGTCGAGGTCCGCGCGAGGCTCACGGTGCTCGCCGACGGCCGCGACTCCGCCCTCCGCGACGTCGCGGGGCTCGAGCCCGTCGGCCCGCCCAGCGCGATCGACGTGCTCTGGTTCCGGCTGCCGCGGAGCGAGGGGGAGCGGGTGCCGTTCATGCAGATCGGCGACGGCGCGCTGCTCTCGATCGACCGCGGCCACTTCTTCCAGGCGGCGCACATCGTCCGCCGCGGCGCGTGGACGGGCGACGACGCGTCGCTGGCCGCGCTCCACCGCCGGGTGGCGGCCCTCGAGGCCAGCTTCGCCGAGCGCGTCGCGCGGCTCGGAGCCTCGGACGTGCGCGTGCTGCAGGTGCGCATCGACCGGCTCGAGCGCTGGCATCGCGACGGGCTGCTCGCGATCGGCGACGCGGCGCACGCGATGTCGCCCGCGGGCGGGGTGGGCGTCAACCTCGCGATCCAGGACGCGGTCGCCGCCGCGAACGCGCTCGCACCGGGGCTCGCGAGCGGACGGCCGACCGAGGCCCTGCTGCAGCGCATCCAGCGACGGCGGGAGCTGCCCGCCCGGGCGACGCAGGCCTTCCAGCGGCGGCTCGAGACGGTGCTCGTGCGCATCGCGGAGCCGGGTGCGGAGGTGCCGGTGCCGCTGCCGCTCCGGGTCGTGCAGCGGCTGCCGGCGCTCCGGCACGCGATGGGCCGGTTCATCGGCATGGGCCTGCGCCCCGAGCACGTCGACGCCCCCTCGACCCCCGAGCGGCACCCGGCGACGCGGTAGGGTGGAGTCATCAGACAACCTTGAAGCCCGTCCTGTGAGGCGGAGAAGGGAGTCCCCGTGACTGCACCGCGCACCGTGCTCGGCCCCGACGAGATCGCCAGGGCCCTGACGCGCATCGCCCACGAGATCCTCGAGGCGAACCAGGGACCCGACGACCTCGTGCTGCTGGGCATCCCCACCCGCGGCGCCCACCTCGCGCAGCGGCTCGCCGATCGCCTCACCGGCATCACCGGCATCGACTTCTCGGACCGCGTCGGCGCGCTCGACGTGACGATGCACCGCGACGACCTGCGCGGTCGCCCGACGCGCGCGTCGCAGCCCACGCGCATCCCGCTCGACGGCATCGACGACCGCGTCGTGGTGCTCGTCGACGACGTGCTCTACTCCGGCCGCACGATCCGGGCGGCCCTCGACGCGCTCGCCGACCTCGGCCGGCCGCGCGCCGTGCGGCTCGCGGTGCTCGTCGACCGCGGTCACCGCGAGCTGCCGATCCGCGCCGACTCGGTGGGCAAGAACCTGCCGAGCGCCCGCACCGAGCACGTCTCGATCCTGCTCGAGGAGGTCGACGGCCGCGACGGCGTGACCATCGAGTCCGCGACGGGGTCGATGTCGACCGGCGACGGGGGTGCCGCGTGAAGCACCTGCTGACGGCCGCGATGCCGCGCGACGAGGCCATCGCGCTGCTCGACCTCGCCGAGGACATGCACCAGATCCAGGACCGCGAGCTCAAGAAGCTCCCGGCGCTGCGCGGCCGCACGGTCGTCAACCTGTTCTTCGAGGACTCCACCCGCACGCGCTCGTCGTTCGAGATCGCCGGCAAGTGGCTCTCGGCCGACGTCATCAACGTCTCGGGCAAGGGCTCGAGCGCGTCGAAGGGCGAGTCGCTCCGCGACACCGGCCTCACGATCGCCGCGATGGGCGTCGACGGCGTGGTCGTGCGCTCCGGCGCCTCCGGCGCGCCGGCGCTGCTCGCCGACTGGATCGGCAAGCCCGTCATCAACGCCGGCGACGGCACCCACGAGCACCCGACGCAGGCGCTCCTCGACGCCTTCGCCCTCCGCCGCCGGATCCACGGTGATGCGGCCCGCGGCAAGGGGCTCGACGGCGTGCGCATCGCGATCGTCGGCGACATCGCCCACTCCCGCGTCGCGCGCTCGAACGCCCTGCTGCTGCCGGCCCTCGGCGCCGAGGTGACGCTCGTCGGTCCCGCGGCGTTCCTGCCGGTCCCGGCCGCCGACGGCACCCGGCTCGGGCTCCGCGCCGAGACGAGCCTCGACGCCGTCATCGACGAGCGGCCGGACGCGCTCATGCTGCTGCGCGTGCAGCTCGAGCGGCAGGCAGGGAAGGTGGCGCCGAGCGTCGGCGAGTACATCACCGGCTGGTCGCTCACCGACGAGCGCCTCGCGCGCCTGGGCGACGCCGCGATCATGCACCCCGGGCCCATGAACCGCGGCCTCGAGCTCTCGAGCCGCGCGGCCGACGGCGACGCGTCGACCGTGCTGGCGCAGGTCACCGCCGGCGTCTCGGTGCGGATGGCGGTGCTCTACTCGCTCCTCGCGTCGGACCATCCCGCTGACCACCGACCCGCCGACCACCGACCCGCGAACGACGGAGGCCTCCGATGACGACGCTGCTGCTGAACGCCGCCGTGCTGGGCGGCGAGCGCCGCGACCTCGCGATCGAGGGCGGCGTGCTCGTCGACCCCGCGACCGTCGACCGCGCCACCGCCGAGGTCGTCGACGCCACCGGCCTCGTCGCCCTCCCCGGCCTCGTCGACCTGCACACGCACCTGCGGCAGCCCGGCGGCGAGCAGGCGGAGACCGTCGCGAGCGGCGTGCGCGCGGCAGCAGCCGGCGGCTACACGTGCGTGTTCGCGATGGCGAACACGAACCCGGTCGCCGACACCCCTGCGGTCGTCGAGCAGGTGCACCGCCTCGGCCTGCAGGCCGGCCTCGCGACCGTGCGGCCCATCGGTGCGGTCACCGTCGGCCTCGCGGGCGAGCGGCTCGCCGACATGACGATGCTGGCGCAGAGCGCCGCCCGGGTGACCGTCTTCAGCGACGACGGGAAGTGCGTCGCCGACGCCGAGCTCATGCGCCGCGCGCTCGAGCACGCTGCGTCGCTCGGCGGCGTCGTCGCCCAGCACGCGCAGGACCCGCACCTCACCCGCGGCTCGGTCATGCACGAGAGCCCGCTCGCCGCGGAGCTCGGCCTCACCGGCTGGCCCTCGGTCGCCGAGGCGTCGATCGTCGCGCGCGACGCGATGCTCGCCGAGGTCACCGGCGCGCGCCTGCACGTCTGCCACGTGTCGACGGTCGAGACCGTCGAGGTCGTGCGCGCCGCGAAGGCGCGCGGCATCCAGCTCACCGCAGAGGTGACGCCGCACCACCTGCTGCTCACCGAGGAGCTCGTGCGCTCCTACGACGGCCGCTTCAAGGTCAACCCGCCGCTGCGGGCCGAGCGCGACGTGCTCGCGCTCCGCGAGGCGCTCGCCGACGGCACGATCGACATCGTCGCGACCGACCACGCACCGCACGCCCCGGAGGCGAAGCAGACGGCGTTCGCGGATGCCGCGTTCGGCATGGTCGGGCTCGAGACCGCGCTCGGCGTGGTGCAGCAGGCCATGGTCGAGACCGGCCTGCTCGACTGGGCCGGCGTCGCGCGCGTCATGTCGACGGCGCCCGCCGCGATCGGCAGCGAGCCCGGCTACGACGCGCCGCTCGAGGTCGGGTCGCCCGCGCACGTCGTGCTCGTCGACCCCGACGCCCGCAGCGTCATCGACGTCGACCGCCTGCACGGCCGCTCCACGAACTCGCCGTTCCTCGGCGTCGAGCTGCCCGGCCGAGTGCTGCACGTGTGGCACGGCGGCACGCGCACGGTCGCGGACGGCTGCGTGGGCGTCGCGACCGAGGGCGCAGACCGATGACCAAGGAGCTCTTCGCGCTGCTGTGCGCCGGGTTCGTGGCCCTGCTCGCCGCCTTCGCCGTGCTCGGCGTGCTCGCGCGCCGGCGCCGCCAGCGCGACATCGAGGCGCCGCAGCCGTGGATCCAGGCGGTCCCGACGCTCGTCGTCGAGGCGCTCTACGTCGCGACCACCCGCGCGGGCGACCCCTACGACCGCATCTTCGCCCACGGCCTCGGCTTCCGCGGCCGCACGCAGCTCGCCATCGACGCGGACGGCGTGCAGCTCGTCGCCGACCGCACCGAGGTGCGCATCCCGGCCGACCGCATCCGAGCGGTCGAGCGCGCCACCTGGACCATCGACCGCGTCGTCGAGCCGGGCGGGATCATCGTGATCGCGCACCGGCTCGGCGCCGACGTCGACACCTACCTCCGCATCATCGGGGACGACCGCGAGGCGTTCGACGCGCTCGCCGGCCTCGCCCCCATCCGCACGCAGACACCTGGGGAAGGAACCACCACATGAGCGCCCCGACGCCCGCAGCCCTCGTCCTCGAGGACGGCACCATCTACCGCGGCACCGCCTACGGCGCCGAGGGCACCGCCCTCGGCGAGGCGGTCTTCGCGACCGGCATGACCGGCTACCAGGAGACCCTCACCGACCCCTCCTACGCCGGGCAGATCGTCGTGCAGACGTCGCCGCACATCGGCAACACCGGCGTGAACGCCGAGGATGCGGAGTCGCGCCGCGCCTGGCCCGCCGGGTACGTCGTGCGCGCCGCCAGCCGCGTGGTGTCGAACTGGCGCTCCGAGGGCAGCCTCGGCGAGCAGCTCGAGCGCGACGGCATCGTCGGCATCGCCGGCGTCGACACGCGGGCGATCACCCGCCGCCTGCGCGACGCGGGCGCCATGCGCGCCGGCGTCTTCTCGGGCGCCGCGCTCGTCGACGACGACGCGATGGTCGCGGCGGTGCGCGAGAGCCCGCAGATGGCGGGACGCAGCCTCGCGGAGCTCGTCTCGACGACGGAGGCATACACGCTGCCCGCCGTCGGCGAGTCGCTCGGCACGCTCGCGGTGCTCGACCTCGGCGTGAAGGCGTCGACCCTGCGCTTCCTGCAGGAGGAGGGGTTCGACCTCGTCGTGCTGCCGCAGAGCGCGACCCTCGAGGAGGTGCTCGCGCACCGCCCGATCGCCGCGTTCTACTCGAACGGCCCCGGCGACCCCGCCGCGAGCGACCAGCAGGTCGCGCTCCTGCAGGGACTGCTGCGCGAGGACCTGCCGTTCTTCGGCATCTGCTTCGGCAACCAGCTGCTCGGCCGCGCGCTCGGCTTCGGCACCTACAAGCTGCCCTTCGGCCACCGCGGCATCAACCAGCCGGTGCTCGACACCGCGACCGGCAGGGTCGAGATCACGAGCCAGAACCACGGCTTCGCCGTCGACGCGCCGCTGCACGAGGAGCTCTCGAGCCCGGCCGGCTTCGGCCGCGTCGAGGTGAGCCACTACTCGCTCAACGACCAGGTGGTCGAGGGCCTGCGCGCGCTCGACATCCCCGCCTTCAGCGTCCAGTACCACCCCGAGGCCGCAGCCGGCCCGAACGACGCCCGCCACCTCTTCGCGCGGTTCCGCGAGCTGGTCGTCGCGCACCGCGCCGGTGCCCAGCCGACCGGCGCCGACACCACCACCGACGCCGTCGTGGAGGCCGCGACCGGCCGCACGACCGACGCCACCGACTCGCAGAAGGACGCCTGAATGCCCAAGCGCGACGACATCCGCTCCGTCCTCGTCATCGGCTCCGGGCCGATCGTCATCGGCCAGGCCGCCGAGTTCGACTACTCCGGCACCCAGGCGTGCCGCGTGCTGCGCGAGGAGGGCGTGCGCGTCATCCTGGTGAACTCGAACCCGGCGACGATCATGACCGACCCCGACTTCGCCGACGCCACCTACATCGAGCCCATCACGCCCGAGGTGATCGAGACGATCATCATGAAGGAGCGCCCCGACGCGATCCTGCCCACGCTCGGCGGGCAGACGGCGCTCAACGCGGCGATCGCGCTGCACGAGCAGGGCATCCTCGAGCGCCACGGCGTCGAGCTCATCGGCGCGAAGGTCGACGCCATCCAGCGCGGCGAGGACCGGATGCTGTTCAAGCAGCTCGTGCTCGACGCCGGTGCCGACGTGGCCTCGAGCGTCATCGCGAAGTCGGTCGACGACGCGCTCGCCTTCGCCGGCGAGTTCGGCTACCCGGTCGTCGTGCGCCCTTCGTTCACGATGGGCGGCCTGGGCTCCGGCTTCGCGCACGACGAGGCGGAGCTCCGCCGGTTCGTGGGCGACGGCATCCACTCGTCGACGATAGGCGAGGTGCTGCTCGAGGAGTCGATCCTCGGGTGGAAGGAGTACGAGCTCGAGCTCATGCGCGACACGGCCGACAACACGGTCGTCGTCTGCTCGATCGAGAACGTCGACGCGGTCGGCGTGCACACCGGCGACTCGATCACCGTCGCGCCGGCGCTCACGCTCACCGACCGCGAGTACCAGCGGCTGCGCGACATCGGCATCGACATCATCCGGCGCGTGGGCGTCGACACCGGCGGCTGCAACATCCAGTTCGCCGTCGATCCCGCGACCGGCCGCATCATCGTCATCGAGATGAACCCGCGCGTCTCGCGCTCGTCGGCGCTCGCCTCGAAGGCGACCGGCTTCCCGATCGCCAAGATCGCGGCGAAGCTCGCGCTCGGCTACCGGCTCGACGAGATCCCCAACGACATCACGAAGGTGACGCCCGCGTCGTTCGAGCCCGCGCTCGACTACGTCGTGGTGAAGGTGCCGCGCTTCAACTTCGAGAAGTTCCCGGCGGCGGACGCGACGCTCACGACGACCATGAAGTCGGTCGGCGAGGCCATGGCCATGGGCCGCACCTACGCCCAGGCGCTGCAGAAGGCGCTCCGCTCGCTCGAGAAGCGCGGCTCCTCGTTCCACTGGGAGGGCGAGCCGGGCGACGCCGCTGCGCTCCTCGAGCTGGCGAGCGTGCCGACCGACGGCCGCATCGTGACGCTGCAGCAGGCGCTCCGCGCCGGTGCGACGATCGAGCAGGCGCACGCGGCGACCGGCATCGACCCGTGGTTCCTCGACCAGATGGTGCTCATCAACGAGGTCGCCGACGAGGTGCGCGCCGGGAACGGCGCCGGCGAGCTCGACGAGCCGCTGCTGCGGCGCGCGAAGGAGCACGGCTTCTCGGACGCGCAGATCGCGCAGCTGCGCGGCACGACCGAGGCCGAGGTGCGCGAGGCGCGCTGGGCCGCTGACGTCCGGCCGGTCTTCAAGACCGTCGACACGTGCGCGGGGGAGTTCCCCGCCGTGACGCCGTACCACTACTCGAGCTACGACCTCGAGACCGAGGTGGTGCCGTCCGACCGCCGCAAGGTGATCATCCTCGGCTCCGGCCCGAACCGCATCGGCCAGGGCATCGAGTTCGACTACTCCTGCGTGCACGCGTCGTTCGCCCTCGCCGACGCCGGCTTCGAGACGATCATGGTCAACTGCAACCCCGAGACGGTCTCGACAGACTACGACACGAGCGACCGGCTCTACTTCGAGCCGCTCACGCTCGAGGACGTGCTCGAGATCGTGCACGCCGAGCGCGGCGCCGGCGAGCTCGTCGGCGTCATCGTGCAGCTCGGCGGGCAGACGCCGCTCGGGCTCGCGCGCGGCCTCGAGGCGGCGGGCGTGCCGATCCTCGGCACGACTCCGGATGCGATCGACGCGGCCGAGGAGCGCGGGCTGTTCCAGCGCATCCTCGACGACGCCGGCCTCGTCGCGCCGCGCAACGGCACGGCGACGACCGAGGACCAGGCGGTCGCGATCGCCGAGGGCATCGGCTACCCGGTGCTCGTGCGCCCGTCGTTCGTGCTCGGCGGCCGCGGCATGGAGATCATCTACGACACCGCGAGCCTGCACGGGTACTTCGACCGCATCGCCTCGCACGGGATCGTGGGCCCGGACCGGCCGCTGCTCGTCGACCACTTCCTCGACGACGCCGTGGAGATCGACGTCGACGCGATCTACGACGGCGAGGAGCTCTACGTCGGCGGCATCCTCGAGCACATCGAGGAGGCGGGCATCCACTCCGGCGACTCGTCGTGCACGATGCCGCCCGTCGGCCTCGGTCGCGCCCAGCTGCTCGAGATCCGCGACGCCACCCTGCGCATCGCGCAGGGGCTCGACGTGCGCGGACCGATCAACGTGCAGTTCGCGTACGCCGCCGGCGTGCTCCACGTCATCGAGGCGAACCCGCGCGCGAGCCGCACGGTGCCGTTCGTGGCCAAGGCGCTCGGCACCCCGATCGCGAAGGCGAACGCCCGCGTGCTCGCCGGCGCCACGATCGCCGAGCTGCGCGCCGAGGGCATGCTGCCCGAGCAGGACGGCACGATCCTGCCGATCGACGCGCCCGTCGCCGTCAAGGAGGCCGTGCTGCCGTTCCGGCGCTTCCGCACGGCCGAGGGCCACGTCGTCGACTCGCTGCTCGGGCCGGAGATGCGCTCGACCGGCGAGGTGATGGGCATCGACCGCGACTTCCCGACCGCGTTCGCGAAGAGCCAGTCCGCCGCCTACGGCGGGCTCCCCACCTCGGGCACCGTCTTCGTCTCGCTGTCCGACCGCGACAAGCGGCAGGCCGTGCTCCCGGTGCACCGCCTCCAGCAGCTCGGCTTCCGGATCGTCGCGACGATCGGCACCGCCGAGGTGCTCGCGCGCAACGGCATCCGCGTCGAGACGGTGCGCAAGCACTCGGAGGCCGGCGACGAGCCCTCGATCGTCGACCTCATCGATGCCGGCGAGATCGACATCATCATCAACACCCCGACCGGCGGCATCGCCCGCGCCGACGGCTACGAGATCCGTGCGGCGACGGTGGCGGCCGACAAGGCGCTCTTCACGACCGTCTCGCAGCTCGGCGCCGCGGTCGCGGCGATCGAGGCGTCGCGCGAGCCCTACGAGGTGACGAGCCTGCAGGAGTACCACGCGCGGCGGGCCGGATGACGTTCCTCGCGCGCCTGACGGCGTCCGTCGCCGCGCACGGTCCGCTGTGCGTGGGCATCGACCCGCATCCCGGACTCCTCGACGCGTGGGGCGGGGGAGCGCCGGTCGCGCAGGCCGAGCGCCTCGGCCGCGCGGTCGTCGCGGCTGCCGCAGGCCGGGCGGGCGTCGTCAAGCCGCAGGTCGCGCTCTTCGAGGCGCTCGGGTCGCCCGGCATCGCGGCGCTCGAGCGCGTGCTCGCCGACGCCCGCGACGCGGGGCTCGTGGTGATCGCCGACGCGAAGCGCGGCGACATCGGGTCGACGAACCTCGGCTACGGGGCCGCGTGGCTCGCGCCCGGTTCGCCGCTCGAGGCCGACGCGCTCACCGTGAGCCCGTACCTCGGCGTCGGCGCGCTCGACGGCCTCTTCGACGCCGCGGAGCGCGCGGACAAGGCGCTCATCGTGCTCGCCGCGACCTCGAACCCGGAGGCGGCCGCCGTCCAGCTCGCCCGCCTGCCCGACGGCCGCACGATCGCCGCGGCCGTCGCCGACGCGGTCGCCGAGCGCAGCGCGTCCAGCGGTGCGGGCCACGGCCTCGTGATCGGGGCGACCGTCGACCGCGCCGCGTTCGGGCTCGATGCGATGGATGCGTCGATCCCGGTGCTCGCGCCCGGGTTCGGCGCGCAGGGCGCCCGGCTCGAGGACCTCCGCGCCCTCTTCCCCGACGACGCGCTCGTGCTCGCGAGCGCCTCCCGCAGCATCCTGCAGGCGGGCCCGGACGGGATCGCCGCCGCGATCGACGCGGCCGCCGCAGCGCTCCCGCGATGACCGCGGGCGCCGCGCTGCCGGATCCGGCCGCCGCGGGCCGCGCCGCCATCGAGGCGCGCCGGGCCCGTGCGGCCGTGAAGCGCGCGCTCCGCGCCGGCCAGCGCGGCCCGCGCGACGTCGCGGAGCGCGCCTGGCAGGAGCCGGGCAGCCCCGAGGCGCTGCTGCGCTTCTCGGAGTACGCGTCGAGCCTGCGCGGGTTCGGCCCCGTTCGCGTCGAGCGGCTCATGGCGGGCCTCGGCATCGCGACGGGCAAGCGGCTCGGCTCGCTGGGCAATTTGCAGCGCGAGCGGGTTCGCGGTTGGCTTGACGACGTGGATCCCTCGCGTCGCCCCCGTCTCATCGTGCTCGCCGGGCCGACCGCCGTCGGCAAGGGCACGGTCGCCCAGTACGTGCGCGAGCACTTCCCGCAGATCCGCCAGTCGGTGAGCGCCACGACGCGCGCCGCCCGCCCGGGCGAGATCGACGGCGTGCACTACGCCTTCGTGTCCGACGCCGACTTCGACCGCATGATCGAGGAGCGCGAGTTCCTCGAGTGGGCGACGGTGCACAACCAGTCGCGCTACGGCACCCCGCGCTCGAGCGTGCAGGCCGCGCTCGACGAGGGCAGCTCGGTGCTGCTCGAGATCGACCTGCAGGGCGCCAGGCAGGTGCGCGAGTCGTTCCCGGATGCCGTGCTGCTGTTCCTCGCGCCGCCGTCGTGGGACGAGCTCGTGCGCAGGCTCGTCGGTCGCGGCACCGAGACGGAGTCCGAGCGCGAGCGCCGGCTCGAGACCGCCAAGGTAGAGCTCGCGAGCCAGCCGGAGTTCGACGCCACCATCGTCAACGCCGACGTCGCCGAGGCCGCGCACCAGGTCGTGGAGCGCATCCTCGCTGCCGAGGCCGACGACGGCGCAGCGCGCACCCGCTCCGCCCACTGAGCCCGCCGCGCGGCGGCGGTGACCCCGCGCCTCGTATACGCGAGTCGCCCTTGACTTCGCCCGTCTCCTGTGGACAATTGGGGTACAAGCAGTGCTCTCCAGACCTCGGAGCACGCGTCGCCGGCGGATGCCGGCTCGATGCGGAAGAGGACGCCATGGAGAGCTCCACCGTCACCCTGTCGCGGCAGCGCGACGATCGGCCGCAGGAGCCGGCGCCGTCGGCGCCCGCGGTGTCGCAGCGCGGCGTGGGCAAGATGCTCGACGAGCGCGCGTACCTCGCCGCGTTCGGGCGCGGGGGAGCGCAGCGCATGGCAATCCCGCTGCACAGGAGCTGAGCCGTGGACTACGCGCTCGACATCCGCGTCCTGGCGATCGTGCTGACGGTCGTGCTGATCGTGCAGATGCTCGCGCTGGCGTGCTGGCTCGTCGGCAAGGGCTGCAGCAAGGCCTTCGCGACCACTCGTCGCGCGCGCGAGGCGCCCGAGCCGCAGCGGCCCGCGGTGCAGGCAGAGCCCATGGTCTGACGCGCATCCGGCCCCTCCCGCCGGAAGCCTCCGCCACGCGGTAGGATGGACTCTTGCGCCCACCGGCGCACGAGCTTCGCGGGCGTGAACCCGCACCCGCCAAGAGTCTGCAGGAGGCACCCATGGCCAAGGGCATCATCAACCCGCCGATCGACGAGCTGCTCGACAAGGTCGACTCGAAGTACCAGCTGGTCATCTTCGCGTCCAAGCGCGCGCGCCAGATCAACGACTACTACACCGACATCCACGAGGGCTCGATGTTCGACAACGTCGGCCCGCTCGTCGACGCGACGATCGAGGACAAGCCGCTCTCGGTCGCGCTCCACGAGATCCACGCCGACAAGCTGAGCCTCACCCACGACGAGGTCACCGAGGCCTGATGCGCGTCGTCGTCGGGATCTCCGGCGGTATCGCCGCATACAAGGCAGCGCTCGCCATCCGCGAGCTCGTGCAGGCGGGGCATGACGTGCACGTCGTGCCGACCGCGTCGGCCCTGCGCTTCATCGGGCGTCCCACGCTCGAGGCGCTGAGCCGGAATCCCGTCTCCGACGAGGTCTTCGACGACGTCGCCGCCGTGCGCCACGTAGCGCTCGGGCAGGCCGCCGACCTGATCGTGGTGCTGCCGGCGACCGCGAACACGCTCGCGAAGCTCGCCACCGGTCTCGCCGACGACCTGCTCGGCACCACCGTCCTCGCCTCGCGCGCGCCGCTCGTGCTCGCCCCGGCGATGCACACCGAGATGTGGGAGCAGCCCGCGACGCAGGCGAACGTGCGGACCCTCACCGACCGCGGCGTCACGATCGTCGGCCCGGTCGCCGGCGAGCTGACCGGCGGCGACACCGGCCTCGGCCGCATGGCGGAGCCCTCCGAGGTCGTCGCGGCCGCGCTCGCGCGCGTCGCCGGCTCCGGCGCCCTCGCCGGCCGCACGCTCGTCGTCTCGGCCGGCGGCACGCGCGAGCCGATCGACCCCGTGCGCTTCCTCGGCAACCGCTCGAGCGGCGCCATGGGCGTCGCGATCGCCGAGGCCGCACGCGATGCGGGCGCCACCGTCACGCTCGTGGGCGCCAACCTCGACGTGCCGGCGCCCCGCGGCGTCGAGACCGTCGTCGTCGAGACGACCGCGCAGCTGCGCGAGCGGATGCTCGAGCGCGCCGACGCCGACATCGTCGTGATGGCGGCGGCGGTCGCGGACTACCGCGTCGACGACGTCTCCGACGCGAAGCGCACGAAGGAGTCGTGGGGCGAGCGCCCGACGCTGACCCTCGCGCTCAACCCCGACATCCTCGCCGAGCTCGCGCACCGCGAGCGCTCGAGCCTCGTCGTCGGCTTCGCCGCCGAGACCGAGGCCGACGACGACGCGCTCGTGCAGCGCGGCCGCGACAAGCTCGCCCGCAAGGGCGCCGACCTGCTCGTCGTCAACCGCGTCGGCCACGCCGAGGGCTTCGGCCACGTCGACACGCGCGTGCGCGTGCTCGACGGCTCGGGCGTCGTCGCCGACGCGAGCGGCAGCAAGGCGTCAGTGGCCCGCGCCATCATCGACGCGGTCGCCGAGCGCATCGCCGCGCGACCCGCGTCCGGCATCCCCGCCCCCACATCCCCATCCGAGGAGCATCAGTGAGCCTGCGGCTGTTCACGTCCGAGTCCGTCACCGAGGGCCACCCCGACAAGATCTCCGACCAGATCTCCGACGCGGTGCTCGACGCCATGCTGACGCAGGACACCGAGGCGCGCGTCGCCGTCGAGACGCTCGTCACCACGGGCCTCGTGCACGTCGCCGGCGAGGTGCGCACGACCGGCTACGTCGACATCGCGTCGGTCGCGCGCAAGGTCATCGTCGACATCGGGTACGACTCGAGCGAGGTGTCGTTCGACGGCAACTCGTGCGGCGTCACCGTCTCGATCGGCGAGCAGTCGCCCGAGATCGCCACGGGCGTCGACACGGCGGTCGAGGCGCGCGACGGCTCCGTCGACCCGCTCGACCGCGACGGCGCCGGCGACCAGGGCATCATGTTCGGCTTCGCGACCGACGAGACGCCCACGTACATGCCCGCGACCGCGTGGGCCGCGCACCGGCTCGCCGAGCGGCTCGCCGCCGTGCGCCGCAGCGGCGAGATCCCGTGGCTGCGCCCCGACGGCAAGACGCAGGTGACGATCGGCTACGACGGCTTCCGCCCCGTGAGCGTCGACACGGTGCTCGTCTCGACGCAGCATGCGCCCGGCGTCACCGACGCCGACATCCGCGCCGCCGTCATCGAGCACGTCATCGACCCCGTCGTCGCCCGGCTCGGCCTCGACGCGAGCGGCATGCGCGCGATCGTCAACCCCTCGGGCTCGTTCCTCACCGGCGGCCCGAAGGGCGACGCCGGCCTCACCGGCCGCAAGATCATCGTCGACACCTACGGCGGCGCCGCCCGCCACGGCGGCGGCGCGTTCAGCGGCAAGGACCCGTCGAAGGTCGACCGCTCGGCCGCCTACGCGCTCCGCTGGGTGGCGAAGAACGCCGTCGCCGCGGGCCTCGCGTCGCGCCTCGAGGTGCAGGCCGCGTACGCGATCGGCATGGCGCAGCCCGTGGGCCTCTACGTCGAGACGTTCGGCACCGGCACCGTCGACGACGCGACCATCCAGGCCGCGATCCAGGAGGTCTTCGACCTGCGCCCCGGCGCGATCGTGCGCGACCTCGACCTCCGCAAGCCCAAGTACCGCCAGACCGCTGCCTACGGCCATTTCGGCCGCGAGCTGCCCGACTTCACCTGGGAGCGGCTCGACCGCGTCGACGACCTGCGCGCCGCCGCGGGGCTCTGACCCCCTTGCCCGCGGCGCCGGTGGGCGAGCGGTTCGCCCGGGTCGTCGTCGACTCGCGGCTGCCGCAGCTCGACCGGCTGTTCGAGTACCGCGTGCCGCCGGGGCTCGAGGGCGTCGAGCCCGGCGTGCGGGTGCGCGTGCCGCTGCGCGGCGACCGGATGACCGCGGGCTACGTCGTCGAGGTGGCGGATGCGCGCGCCTGGGAGGGCGAGGTCGCCGACATCGAGAAGCTCGTCTCGCCGGTGCCGGTGCTGCGCCCCGAGGTGTGGGCGCTCGCCCGCGCGGTCGCGGATCGCGCCGCGGGCGGCGCGGCCGACGTGCTGCGCGTCGCGATCCCCGGCCGGCAGGCCCGCATCGAGAAGGCCTGGATCGAATCCCGCGCGGGCGACGCCTCGCCGCCGCCCCCCATGCCCGAGCTGCCGGAGGCCGCCCCGGTGCTGCCAGGGCTCGTCGAGGCGCGCCGCCGCATCGCCCTCGAGTGCGCGGGCGGCGTCGCGGCGGTCGAGACGGCCGACGGCACCGCCTGGATCGGGCGCTGGGCGATCGCGCTCGCCGCGCTCGCGCGGCAGGCGCTCGAGCGCGGCGAGCAGGCGATCCTCGTGGTGCCCGACCACCGCGAGCAGCGCCAGCTGCGGCTCGCGCTCGAGGCCGCGGTCGGCGTCGAGCGCACCGTCGAGCTCGACGCGCGGCAGAAGAACCCGGAGCGCTACCGCGGCTTCCTGCGGTGCATCGATGACGAGCCGATCGCGATCATCGGTCCGCGATCGGCCGTCTACGCGCCGGCCGCGCGCCTCGGCCTGCTCGCCGTCTGGGAGGACGGCGATCCGCTGCTCGCCGAGCCGCTCTCGCCCTGGGTGCACGCGCGCGACGCGGCGCTCGTGCGGCAGGGGCAATCGGGCTGCGCGCTCGTCATCGCCGGGCACGCGCGCTCGACCGACGCGGAGCGGCTCGTCGAGCTCGGCCACCTCGAGCACGAGCGGCTGGGCACGCAGCGCGTGCGCGTGCTGCCGGCTGCCCTCGCCGACGACGGCAGGCGCGTGCCGGCCTCGGCCTTCGCCGCGGCGCGCGATGCGCTGGCGTCGAAGCCGGTGCTCGTGCAGGTCGGCCGCCCGGGCCACGCGCCGGGCCTGCGCTGCGCGGACTGCGGCGCCCGCGGTCGCTGCAGCGCCTGCGGCGGGCCGCTCGGCCAGCGATCCCGCGGCGCCGCACCCGCGTGCCGGCTCTGCGGCCGGCTCGCCGCGGGCTGGCGATGCCCCTCGTGCGACGGCCAGCGGCTCGTGCCCGTCGGTCGCGGCTCCAGCCGCATCGCGGAGGAACTCGGTCGCGCGTTCCCCGGCGTGCCGGTGGTCGTCGCCGACGGCGAGCACGAGCGGCTCACGGTCGACGCGCGTCCGCGCATCGTCGTCGCGACGCGCGGGGCCGAGCCGATCGCCGACGGCGGCTACGGCGCCGTCGTGCTGCTCGACGGCGACGCGCTCCTCGCGCACGAGGGCCTGCGGGTCGCGGAGGAGGCGGTGCGGCAGTGGGCCGCGGCGCGCGCGCTCGCCGCGGAGGGCGCGACGGTCGTGCTCGCGGGGGTCGTCGGGCCCGTAGCCGCGGCGCTCACGGGCGACACGACCGTGCCCTTCGCGAAGGCCGAGCTCGCCGAGCGGCGGCAGCTGCGCTTCCCGCCCGCGGTGCGCACCGCATCCGTCGTCGGCACGCCCGACGCGGTCGCGGAGGCGCTCGAGGCGCTCGAGGGGAGCGAGCACCTCGACGTGCTCGGGCCGGTGCCGGTCGCGAGCGACGACCGCGCACGGCCCGGCGACGAGGTGCAGCGCGCGATCGTGCGGTTCGCCTACGGCGACGGCCCGCGCGTCGCCGGCATCGTGCGCGCTCGCGTGCTCACCGCGGCGTCGCGGCCGAGGCGACCGGGCGCGCCCGCGAGGCTCCGCATCCGGTTGGATGATCCTGAGCCCTTCGACGGGCTCTGAGCCCCCAGCACCTCCGAGAGGAACCATGCGCATCGTCTTCGCCGGCAGCCCCGCCGCCGCCGTCCCGAGCCTCGAGGCGCTCGCGCGCGCCCACGAGGTGGTCGCCGTCGTCACGAGGGCGGCGTCACCGCAGGGGCGCAAGCGCATCCTCACGCCGACACCCGTCGCGGAGGCCGCGACGGCGCTCGGCATCCCCGTGCTGGAGGCGAACCGGCTCGACGCCGATGCGACGGCGGCGATCACGGCGCTCGAGCCGGAGCTCGCCGTGGTGGTCGCCTACGGCGGCCTCGTGCGCGAGCCGCTGCTCTCGGCACCGCCGCACGGCTGGATCAACCTGCACTTCTCGCTGCTGCCCGACTACCGCGGCGCCGCGCCCGTGCAGCGCGCGCTCATCGACGGCCGAGGGACCACGGGCGTGAGCGTCTTCCGGCTCGTCGCCGAGCTCGACGCCGGCCCCGTCGTGCGGATGCGCGAGGCGGCGATCCCGGAAGGCGCGACCGCCGGCGCGCTGCTCGAGCAGCTCGCGGAGCTCGGTGCCTACGAGCTCGTCGCCGCGGTCGACGCGATCGCCGACGGCTCCGCGACGTTCGAGCCGCAGACCGGTGCGCCGACCTTCGCGCCGAAGCTCGCGCTCGCCGACGGGGCGCTCGACCTCACCGCGACCGCGCCGGCGGTGCTCGCGCGCTGGCGGGGGGTGACGCCGGAGCCTGGCGCGCACGCGACCGTGCTCGACGAGCGCGGCGAGGGCGAGCGCGTGAAGCTGCTCGCGCTCGCCCGCTCGGGCACCGAGCCGATCGCGCCCGGGCAGGCGCTGCTCGCGGGCCGCACGGCGGTCGTGGGGACCGGCAGCGCGCCGCTCGAGCTCATCGAGGTGCAGCCGGCCGGCAAGCGGCCGATGTCGGGCGCCGACTGGCTGCGCGGCCGCGGGGGCAGCGCCACCTTCGAGCTCGGAGCCGTGGCATGAGCGGCGCGAGCGCACGCGAGGTCGCGCGCGACGTGGTGCTCGCCGTCGCGCGCGACGACGCCTACGCCAACCTGCTGCTGCCCGCGCGCATCCGGGAGGCCGGGCTGACCCCCGCCGACGCCGGCTTCGCGACCGAGCTCGCCTACGGCACGCTGCGCTGGCAGGGGCAGCACGATGCGCTCATCGCCGATGCGGCCGGCCGGTCGCTCGATGCGATCGACCCGACCACGCTCGCGACGCTCCGCATCGGCTCGCACCAGCTGAGCCGCATGCGCACGCCCGTGCACGCGGCCGTCCATGAGACGGTCGCGCTGCTGGGCTCCCACCGGGGGAGGGCCGGCTTCGCGAACGCGGTGCTGCGCCGGCTCTCGGAGGTGCCGGCCGAGGAGCGGCTCGCGCGCCTCACCGCGGACGCCTCGGACGACGACCGGCTCGCGCTCGAGACCGCGCACCCGGCATGGGTGCTGCGGGCGCTGCGACGCACGCTCGACCGCGAGGGCCGCGCCGACGAGCTGGGCGCACTGCTCGCCGCCGACAACGACCCGCCCGCCGTGCAGCTCGTCGCGCTGCCGGGCATCGCCGACCCGGATGCCGTCGACGGCGCCGAGACGGCGAGCCCGATCGGTCGCGTCGCGCCTCCCGGGGATCCGGCGCGGCTGCCGCAGGTGGCCGACGGCAGCTGGCGTGTGCAGGACGCCGGGTCGCAGCTCGCGGCGCTCGCCCTGACGCGGGCGCGGCCGGCGCAGGCGGGGGAGCGGTGGCTCGACCTGTGCGCGGGGCCCGGCGGCAAGGCGGCGCTCATGGCAGCCGAGGCCGCGGCGGCCGGCGCGACCCTCGAGGCGAACGAGCTGCTGCCGCACCGTGCGCGCCTCGTGCGCGAGGCGGTGCGCGGCATCCAGCCCCGTCCCGACGTCGTGACCGGCGACGGCCGGCGCTACGGCCGCGGCGAGACGGTGGGCGCGTTCGACCGCGTGCTGCTCGACGCGCCCTGCACGGGCCTCGGCGCGCTGCGCCGCCGCCCGGAGGCGCGCTGGCGCAAGCAGCCGACCGATGTGCCGGAGCTCGCGGCGCTGCAGGTCGAGCTGCTCGAGGCCGCGGCGCGTGCCGTCGCGCCGGGCGGCCTCGTCGCCTACGTCACGTGCTCGCCGCACCTCGCCGAGACCCGCGCGGTCGTCGATCGCGCGGCGTCGCTCGGCCTCGTGCCCGTCGACACGCGTGCCGTCGTGCGCGAGCTGTCGCCCGGCATCGAGCTCGGCGAGACGGGCGACGCGGTGCAGCTGTGGCCGCACCGCAATGGCACCGACGCGATGTTCGTGCAGCTGCTGACGACGGCGTAGGTTCCGCGGGCTCGAGGTCCTGCTGGCGGGGGTTGCAAGACGCAGGGATGACCGAGCGCGCCCAGCGATTCGCCCCACTGGAGCGCGAGCGCCCAGAAGTTGCACCGATCTGCGGGTGCGGAGGACCCGGACCCGCAGATCGGTACCACTTTCGGATGCGCCCGCCATGCGAGCGTGCTCGGGGAGCGCCTCACGTGATGCGGGCCGAAATCGGTACCGATGTGCCGCTCGAACCCCGCCCGAGGCGGCACATCGGTACCCCTTCCCACCGAACCGCCGCGGGGCGACCCAGAGCTTGCACCGATCTGCGGTTCCGCCCCCTCCAGAGCAACACATCCGAGCAATCCGTCGACGGAACCGCCCGCGAGACGACCACCGAGCGCCCGACCCGGCCGCCCCGCTCCCGTCCCGGCCTCCCACCCCGACCGAAGCGCAACGACCACCGCACCTGCCGACCGAAGCGCGGCGACCACCGCAGCTCCCGACCACCCGACAACGCCCACCAGCGTCCCCGAGCACCCCCGCACGCCCCTCGACCGCCCCCGCCCGCCCCCGCGGCTAGGCTGGACCCATGGTCAGGATCCACCCCAGCATCCTGTCGGCCGACTTCGTGAACCTCGAGCGCGACCTCGAGAAGATCGCGACGGCCGACGGCGTGCACGTCGACATCATGGATGCGCACTTCGTCCCGAACCTCACGTTCGGGCTGCCGATGGTGCAGCGCATCGCCGAGGTGACGCGGCTGCCGCTCGACGTTCACCTCATGATCGACGACCCCGACACGTGGGCCCACCAGTACGCGATCGACGGCGTCGACTCCGTCACGTTCCACGCCGAGGCCACCCGCGACGCCGTCGCGATCGCGCGCGAGCTGCGCGCCCGGGGTACGCGCTCGGCGATCGCCGTCAAGCCCGGCACGCACATCGACCGGGTCCTCGAGCACCTGCCCGAGTTCGACATGGTGCTCGTCATGACCGTCGAGCCCGGCTTCGGCGGCCAGGCCTTCATGGCCGACATGATGCCCAAGCTGCGGCAGCTCCGCGACCGCGCCGACGAGCTCGGCATCGAGCTCGCGCTGCAGGTCGACGGCGGCATCACCGACGACACGCTGCCCATCGCTGCCGCCGCGGGCGCCGACGTCTTCGTCGCCGGTTCCGCGGTCTACGGGCACGCCGATCCGGCCGCGCGCATCGACGCGCTGCGGGAGGCGGGCATGCTCCAGCCCGGTAGCCTGGAGCGGTGAAGACCTTCGACGAGCTGTACGGGGAGCTCGAGCGCACCCTCGCCGAGCGCCGTGAGGGATCCGGCACCGTCGCGGCCGTCGACGCCGGCGTGCACGAGATCGGCAAGAAGATCGTCGAGGAGGCCGCCGAGGTCTGGATGGCGGCGGAGCACGAGACCGACGAGGACGCGGCGCTCGAGATCTCGCAGCTGCTGTACCACCTGCAGGTGCTCATGCTGGCGAAGGGCATCACCCTGCAGGACGTCTACCGACATCTCTGACGCGCATCCCCACACCCGTCAGAGACCTGAGGAAGCCATGCTGAAGATCGCCGTGCCCAACAAGGGCTCGCTGGCCGAGACGGCCGCCTGGATGCTCGAGGAGGCCGGCTACCGCGGCCGCCGCGACGCGAAGGAGCTCATCTCCGTCGACGCCCGCAACGAGGTCGAGTTCTTCTACCTCCGCCCGCGCGACATCGCCACGTACGTCGGCTCCGGCGCGCTCGACGTCGGCATCACCGGCCGCGACCTGCTGCTGGACTCGGGCTCGCCCGCGACCGAGGTGCAGGGGCTCGGCTTCGCGCGCTCGACGTTCCGCTTCGCCGGTCAGGCCGGTCGCTTCGGGTCGGTGCAGGACCTCGCCGGTGCCCGCGTCGCGTCGTCGTACACCGTGCTCGTCGAGCAGCACCTCGCGTCGCTCGGGGTCGAGGCGACGCTCGTGCGCCTCGACGGCGCCGTCGAGTCCGCGGTGCGGCTCGGTGTCGCGGATGCCGTCGCCGACGTCGTCGAGACCGGCGCCACGCTGCGCGCCCAGGGCCTCGAGGTCTTCGGCGACCCGATCCTGTCGAGCGAGGCGGTGCTCATCACGAGCGGCCGCGACGCGCCTGGCCTCGCGACCCTCAAGCGCAGGCTCGACGGCGTGATCGTCGCCCGCGACTTCGTGCTCGTCGACTACGACATCGAGCGCTCGCGCCTCGACGCCGCGATCGGCGTCGCCTCCGGCTTCGAGAGCGCGACCGTGAGTCCCCTCCACGACCCCGAGTGGGCGGCCGTCCGCGTCATGGTGCGCCGCGCCGAGACGAACGCCATCATGGACGCGCTCGCCGACGTGGGCGCGCGCGCGATCATCGTGACGCGCATCCACGCCGCGCGCATCTGATGCCGGCGCAGCTGATGACCGCCACGTCGACGCTCGCCACCCGGGTCATCCCGTGCCTCGACGTGGCGCACGGCCGCGTCGTCAAGGGCGTGCAGTTCCAGAGCCTCACCGACCAGGGCGACCCGGTCGAGCTCGCCGCGCGGTACGCCGCGCAGGGAGCGGACGAGCTGACGTTCCTCGACGTGAAGGCGACGGTCGACGACGCCGGCACGATGCTCGACGTCGTCGAGCGCACCGCCGAGCAGATCTTCATCCCGCTCACGGTCGGCGGCGGCGTGCGCAGCCGCGACGACGTCGCGCGGCTGCTCGCGCACGGCGCCGACAAGGTGGGCGTCAACTCCGCCGCGATCCGCGAGCCCGAGCTCATCGACCGCATCGTCGCCGACTTCGGGTCGCAGGTGCTCGTCCTGTCGCTCGACGTGCGCCGCTCGTCGTCGCAGCCCTCCGGCTTCGAGGTCACGACCCACGGCGGCAGCCGCGGTGCGGGCCTCGACGCGCTCGCGTGGGCGAGCGAGGGCGTCGCGCGCGGCGTCGGCGAGCTGCTCGTCAACTCGATCGACGCCGACGGCACGAAGGAGGGCTTCGACCTCGAGCTGCTCGCCGCGGTGCGCGCGGTCGCGACCACGCCGGTGATCGCCTCCGGCGGCGCCGGCGGCCCCGCGCACTTCGCCCCGGCCGTCGCCGCGGGCGCCGACGCGGTGCTCGCCGCGAGCATCTTCCACAGCGGCCAGTGCACGATCGGCGAGGTCAAGGCCGCGATGCGCGAGGCAGGGGTGACGGTCCGATGAGCGACGACCCCACGACACCGGCGATCGCCGACGGCCGGCTGCCGGCCCTCAAGCTCGACGCCGACGGCCTCGTCGCCGCCGTCATCCAGGACGACGCGACCGGCGACGTGCTCATGGTCGGCTACATGGACGAGGAGGCGCTGCGGCGCACCGCGACCGAGGGCCGCGTCACGTTCTGGTCGCGCTCGCGCCAGGAGTACTGGCGCAAGGGCGACACCTCGGGCAACATCCAGGTGCCGCGCTCGATCGCGCTCGACTGCGACGGCGACGCGCTGCTCGTCCGCGTCGACCAGACGGGCCCCGCGTGCCACACCGGCGCGCGCTCGTGCTTCTTCACGCCGGTGCCGATGCAGACCGTGCCCACCCAGACCGGCCAGGCGGCCGCGCCGCGCACCGATCGGGACGACGCGTGACGACCACCGATCGCGCCGCCTTCGACGCGCTGCTGCCGCACCACCGCGTCGTGCCGGTGGTGCGCGAGGTGTTCCTCGACGCCGAGACGCCGGTCGGCGTCTACCGCCGCGTCGCCGCGGGCCGCGCGGGCACGTTCCTGCTCGAGTCCGCCCAGCAGGGCGTCTGGAGCCGCTACTCGTTCGTCGGCGTCGCATCCTTCGGGCAGCTCACCGCCGACCGCGGCGAGGTGCGCTGGCGCTCCGAGACCGTCGCCACGGAGCGGCTGCTCGGCGACGACGCCCCGCGCACCGGGCTCGACACCATTGAGCACGTGCTGCGCCGCTGGGCGACGCCGCGCATCGACGGCCTGCCGCGGCTCACGAGCGGCCTCGTCGGCCACATCGGCTGGGAGGCGGTGCGCGAGCTCGAGCGGCTCCCCGACGCGCCGCCGCGCGAGGTCGACGTGCCCGCGATCGCGGTGTCGCTCGTGGCCACGCTCGTCGTGCTCGACCACCGCACCGGTGCCGCGCACCTCGTGGCGAACGTGCTGCACGACGGCGTCGACGACGCGGATGCGCTGTGGCGCGACGCGCAGTCGCGGCTCGACGCGCTCGAGGCCGAGCTCGCCCGACCGGAGGCCGGCTCGCTCGCCGTGCTCGACCGCGACGCCGCGCCCGAGCCCAGCGCGCGCGTGAGCGCCGAGGACTTCCGCGCGATGGTCGGCACCTCCAAGCAGCACATCGTCGACGGCGACGTCTTCCAGGTCGTGCTCTCGGCGCGCTTCGACCTCGAGACCGATGCCGACCCGCTCGAGGTCTACCGCGTGCTGCGCATGCTCAACCCCTCGCCGTACCTCTACCTGCTGTCGCTCGAGGACGCCGCTGGCGCCCCCTACGCCGTCGTCGGCTCGAGCCCCGAGGCGCTCGTGACGGTGCACGACGGCGCTGCCACGATGCATCCGATCGCCGGCAGCCGACCGCGCGGCGCCGACGCGGTCGCCGACCGCGCGCTCTCCGACGAGCTGCTCGCCGATCCCAAGGAGCGCAGCGAGCACGTCATGCTCGTCGACCTCGCACGCAACGACCTCGCGAAGGTGTGCGTGCCCGGCACAGTGGCCGTCACCGAGCTCATGGCGATCGAGCGCTTCAGCCACATCATGCACATCGTCTCGACCGTCGAGGGCCGGATGCGCGACAACGCGACCGCCGTCGACGCGTTCCGCGCGACCTTCCCGGCGGGCACGCTCTCGGGCGCGCCGAAGCCGCGCGCGCTCGCCATCATCGACGAGCTCGAGCCCGCGCAGCGCGGCGTCTACGGCGGCGTCGTCGGATGGCTCGACCTCGCCGGCGACGCGGATCTCGCGATCGCCATCCGCACCGTGACGATGCGCGACGGCGTCGCGCACGTGCAGTCGGGTGCGGGGCTCGTCGCCGACAGCGACCCGGAGACCGAGCTGCAGGAGGTGCGGAGCAAGGCAGCTGCGCCGCTGCGCGCGGTCGCCGTCGCATCCTCGATGCGCCGAGGCGCATGAGCGCGCGCGTCGCGGCCGTGCTGGGGCTGCTGCTCGCCGGCGCGATGGGACTGCTCGCCGCCACGCAGACGTGGGGGAGCGCGACGCTGCTCGACGGCCGCGTGCTCGCGGTCGCCGGGCAGGACGTCGCGGGCGCGATGACGACGCTGTCGCTCGCGACCGTCGCGCTCGCGCTCGTGCTGCCGATCGCCGGGAAGGTGTGGCGGCTCGTGCTCGGCGCACTCGCGCTGCTGCTCGGCGCGCTGCTCGCCGTCCACGCCGGCGGCGCGCAGGCCGGCGTCGCGGGCGCGCTCACCACGCTGGTCGCCGACGCGACCGGGCTCGCGGGCACCGCCCAGCAGGCGGAGCTCACGGCGACCGCGACGACGGCGTGGCCGCTCGTCGGCATCGCCGCGGGCATCGTCGCCGCCGCCGTCGGCGTGTGGGTGCTCATCACGGCGCGTCGCTGGCCCGCGCGCGCACGCCGAGCCGCCCGCTACGAGCGCAGCGGCTCCGGCCTCGCCTGGGATGTCATGGACGACGGCGACGACCCGACTCGGTAGACTGGGGAGGTGGCGCGCCAGCGCGCCGGAGGATCGACCCGAGGAGCATCGTGAGCGCACGCACCGGCATCACCGAGCAGCACGCAGCTGAGCTGAGCATGACCGAGCAGGACGAGTCGTTCGGCGACCCGGGCCACGGCCACTCGCGCGCAGCCTGGGCCAGCGTGCTCGTGATGATCGTCGCCTTCACGCTCGGCACCCTCTTCTTCTTCCTCGACATGCCCCTGCTCGTCTGGGCGAGCGCCGGCCTGCTCGTCGTCGGCATCATCCTCTGGCCGATCCTGAACCGCGCCGGCTTCGGCCCGCAGGGCCACTAGGCCGTGCTCGACGCGCTCACCGCGGGCGCGCTCGAGGACGCTGCGCGGCGCCGGGCCGCGCTGCCCGCCGACCGCCTGGAGTCGATCGCGCTCCAGACGCCGACGCCCCTCGATGCCGCCGCCATCCTCGGCACGCCCAAGCCCGACTCCGACGGCCCGCACATCATCGCCGAGGTGAAGCGCGCGAGCCCGTCGAAGGGCGCGCTCGCCGACATCCCCGAGCCCGCCTCGCTCGCTGCGCGCTACCAGGCGGGTGGCGCGACCGCCATCAGCGTGCTCACCGAGGAGCGCCGGTTCCTCGGCTCGCTCGACGACCTGCGCGCGGTGCGCGCCGCGGTGTCGGTGCCGGTGCTGCGCAAGGACTTCATCGCCGACGAGTACCAGCTGCTCGAGGCGAGGGCGTTCGGCGCCGACCTCGCGCTGCTCATCGTCGCTTCGCTCGAGCCCGCCCGGCTCGCCGAGCTGCACCGCTTCGCGACGCAGCTGGGCCTGTCGGTGCTCGTCGAGGTCCATGACGAGCACGAGATCGACGCGGCCCTCGAGGCGGGCGCCCGGATCCTCGGCGTCAACACGCGCGACCTCAAGACCTTCACCATGCATCCCGAGCGCTTCGCGGAGCTCCGCGCGCGCATCCCCGACGGCGTCGTCGCCGTCGCGGAGTCGGGTGTGCAGAGCGCGGCCGACGTCGCGCGGTACCGGCGCGACGGCGCCGACGCCGTGCTCGTCGGCGAAGCCCTCGTCACCGACGGCGACCCCGAGTCGCGCGTCGCAGAGTTCGGGAGAGCAGCATGACCGAAGCACCGGCAGCCTCGCTGCGCGACCACCACGGCCCCTGGTTCGGCGGGTACGGCGGCGTCTTCATGCCCGAGCCGCTCATGGCCGCGATCGACGAGCTTGCCGCGTGCTACGAGGCGTGCAAGGTCGACCCGGAGTTCCAGGCCGAGTTCGCGCGGCTCTCGCGCGACTACACCGGCCGGCCCTCGATGCTCACCGAGGCGAGCCGCCTCAGCGAGCAGGCGGGAGCGCGCATCCTGCTGAAGCGCGAGGACCTCAACCACACCGGCAGCCACAAGATCAACAACGTGCTCGGGCAGGCGCTCGTCGCGCAGCGGCTCGGCAAGACGCGCCTCATCGCCGAGACCGGCGCCGGCCAGCACGGCGTCGCGACCGCGACCGCGGCGGCGCTGTTCGGCATGGAGTGCGTCGTCTACATGGGCGAGGTCGACACCGAGCGCCAGGCGCTGAACGTCGCGCGGATGCGCCTGCTCGGCGCCGAGGTCGTGCCGGTCACGAGCGGCTCCCGCACCCTCAAGGACGCCATCAACGAGGGCCTCCGCGACTGGGTCGCGAACGTCGACTCGACCCACTACCTCATGGGCACCGTGGCAGGCCCGCACCCGTTCCCCGAGATGGTGCGCGACTTCCACCGCGCCATCGGCGAGGAGGCGCGCGAGCAGACCATCGCGATGACCGGCGGCCTGCCGGATGCCGTGCTCGCGTGCGTGGGCGGCGGCTCGAACGCGATGGGCATCTTCCACGCGTTCCTCGACGACGCCGACGTGCGGCTCATCGGCCTCGAGGCGGCCGGTGACGGCGCCGACACGGAGCGCCACGCGCTGTCGATCGAGCGTGGCGAGCCCGGGCTGCTGCACGGCATGCGCACGTACCTGCTGCAGGACGGCGAGGGCCAGACCCTCGAGTCGCACTCGATCTCCGCGGGCCTCGACTACCCGGGCGTCGGGCCGGAGCACGCGTGGCTGCACGACATCGGCCGCGCCGAGTACCAGCCGGTGAGCGACGCGGAGGCCATGGAGGCGTTCCTCGCGCTCACGCGCGCCGAGGGCATCATCCCCGCCATCGAGTCGGCGCACGCGATCGCGGGTGCGATGCGGTTCGCGCGCGAGCAGCCCGGCTCGACCCTGCTCGTCTCGCTCTCGGGGCGCGGCGACAAGGACGTGGCGACCGCGGGCCGCTGGTTCGACGTGCTCGACGAGGACGCGAGGCAGCAGTGAGCGCGCGCATCACGACCGAGGACGCCATCCGCGCGAGCGGCGGGCGCGCCCTGATCGGCTACCTCCCGGTCGGCTTCCCCGACCTCGCCACGAGCATCGAGGCAGCCGTCGCGATCGCCGAGGCGGGCTGCACGGCGATCGAGCTCGGCGTGCCGTACTCCGACCCCGGCATGGACGGTCCCGTCATCCAGGCGGCGACCCAGTCGACGCTCGAGCGGGGCTTCCGGCTCGAGGAGGTCTTCGAGGCCGTCGCCGCCATCACCGCTCGCACGAGCGCGCCCGTGCTCGTCATGACCTACTGGAACCCGGTGCTGCGCTACGGCGTGGACCGGTTCGCGGAGCAGCTCGCCGCGGCAGGCGGCGCCGGCCTCATCACCCCGGACCTCACGCCCGAGAATGCCGCCGAGTGGCTGGCCGCCGCCGAGCGCCACGACCTCGACCGGGTGTTCCTCGCCGCGCCGTCGTCGTCGGACGCGCGCATCGACCGGGCGGTCGAGGCCTCGCGCGGCTTCGTCTACACGGTCTCGACCATGGGCACGACCGGTGCCCGCACCGACGTCGACGACGCTGCGCGTGCGCTCGCCGACCGCATCGCCGCACGCGCGGCCGCGGCCGGCACCACGGCGCTGCGCTGCGTCGGCCTCGGCATCTCCACCGCCGACCAGGTGCGCGACGTGCTCACCTACGCGGACGGCGCGATCGTCGGCTCCGCGCTCGTCCGCGCGCTCGGCGCCGGCGGCGTGCCCGCCGTCCGCGAGCTCGCCGCGTCGCTCGCCGCCGGTACACTCGACGGCGGCCCGGCCGACGCCGCGGCCACCGCACCGTCGAGCACCGCCTCGTCCAGCCCACAGAAGGACGCCTCCGCGTGACCACCGTCTTCCAGAGCATCCCGAGCCCGAGCCCCGAGTGGCAGCAGGTGCCGCTCGGCGCGTGGCTCGACGCCATCGGCGTGCTGCCGCTCGTGCAGGGCTCGGTGCTCGGCGCCGTGCTCTTCGGCGTCGTGCTCGGCCTCGTCATCACCGTCGTCGCGATGCTCGTCCGCGCGCTCACCAGCGGCCTCTCGAAGCGCGATGCCGCGTGGACGCTCATCGGCTCGCTCGCGACCGGCATCATCCTCGCGATGTTCCTGCGCATCGTCGGTCCGACCTGGGGCATCCAGACCTACGCGCTCTGCATCCTCGCGGGCATCGTCGTCGCGACGCTGCTCACCGGGTGGCGCCTGCGCCAGCGCGGCGTCGAGGCCGGCTACGTCGTCGACATCGCCGTCTGGGCCGTGCTGCTCGGCATCGTCGCCGCCCGCATCTTCCACGTCGCGACGCACCCGGACGACTACTTCGGCGCGGGCCGCGACCCGATGACCGCCCTGTACATCTGGGAGGGCGGCATCGCGATCTTCGGCGCCCTCATCGGCGGCGCGCTCGGCGTCTGGCTCGGCTGCCGGCAGACCGGCGTGCGCTTCACGACCTTCGCCGACGCGCTCGCGCCCGGCCTGCTGCTCGCCCAGGCCTTCGGCCGGCTCGGCAACTGGTTCAACCACGAGCTGTTCGGCCAGCCGACCGGCCTGCCGTGGGGCCTCGAGATCGAGGCGTCGAACCAGGCGTTCCCGGTCGGACTGCCCGCCGACACGCTCTTCCACCCCACGTTCGCGTACGAGATCCTCTGGAACGTGCTCGGCGCCGCGGTGCTGCTGTGGCTCGACCGCAAGCGCGACGTGCAGTGGGGCCGCCTCGTCGCGCTCTACCTCGTCTGGTACGGCCTGGGCCGCTCCGTGTTCGAGACGATCCGCCTCGACCCGTCCGAGCTGTTCCTCGGCATCCGCACGAACGTGTGGATGGCGTTCCTCGCGATCGCGCTCGGCGTGGTCGTCTGGATCGTGCAGACCCGCCGCCACCCCGGCCTCGAGCCGTCGCCCTGGCAGCCCGGGCGCGAGCCCGGTGCCGAGGAGGGCGTAGACTCAGATGTCTACACCGAGCTCCCGGAGTCCCGCACCCAGGACGACGCCGAGCCCGCCGCTCATCCCGCGGCCGCCACGAGATAGTCACGCGCCTTCCGGCGCGCCGCGGGCCGACGGCGTCCCGCTCCCACAGCGAGAGCAGAGGAGCACGATGCGAGCATCCAGCGAGCGTCCGAACCCCGCCGCCCCCATCCGGGGCGCGGCGATGCCCCCCGCGACCGGCATGTACGACCCGCGTCACGAGCGGGACTCGTGCGGCCTCGCGATGGTGGCCACCACCCGCGGCACCGCGGGCCACGACATCGTCGCGCTCGCGCTCGACGCGCTGCGCAACCTCGAGCACCGCGGCGCGGTCGGCTCCGACGCCGGCACCGGCGACGGCGCCGGCATCCTCACGCAGATGCCCGACGCGTTCCTGCGCGCGGTGGTCGGCTTCGAGCTGCCCGCCGCCGGCGCCTACGCCGCGGGGCTCGCGTTCCTGCCGCTCGACGCCGCCGAGCGAGCCGATGCGCGCGCCCGGATCGAGGAGATCGCCGGCCAGGAGCGCCTGCGCGTGCTCGGCTGGCGCGAGGTGCCGATCGCGCCCGACGCGCTCGGCAAGCTCGCGCGCGGCGCCATGCCCGCGATCGAGCAGCTCTTCGTCAGCGCCGCCGGCTCGCCGGTCGCCGGCATCGAGCTCGACCGGCTCGCCTGGCGGCTGCGCAAGCGCATCGAGCGCGAGGTCGGCGAGTACCTGCCGTCGCTGTCGAGCCGCACCATCACCTACAAGGGCATGGTGACGACGCTCCAGCTCGAGCCGTTCTACCCCGACCTCTCGGACCCGCGCTTCGAGACGAAGCTCGCGATCGTCCACTCGCGCTACTCCACGAACACGTTCCCGTCCTGGCCGCTCGCGCAGCCGATGCGCATGATCGCGCACAACGGCGAGATCAACACCGTCGAGGGCAACCGCAACTGGATGCGCGCCCGGGAGTCGCAGCTCGCGAGCGAGCTGCTCGGCGACCTGCGCCCGCTCAAGCCGATCGTCACGCCCGGCATGAGCGACTCCGCGTCGTTCGACGAGGTGCTCGAATTGCTGACCCTCGCGGGCCGCTCGCTGCCGCACGCGATCATGATGATGGTCCCGCAGGCGTGGGAGAACCAGCCCGACATGCCGCAGGACCTGCGCGACTTCGCCGAGTACCACTCGCTGCTCATGGAGCCGTGGGACGGCCCGGCCGCGATCAGCTTCACCGACGGCTCGATCGTCGGCGCGACGCTCGACCGCAACGGCCTCCGTCCGGGCCGCTGGCTCGAGACCTCCGACGGCCTCGTCGTGCTCGCGAGCGAGACCGGCGTGCTGCCGATCGACCCGAGCCGGGTCGTCCGCCGCGGCCGGCTGCAGCCCGGCAGGCTCTTCCTCGTCGACACGGAGGCCGGCAGGCTCGTGCCCGACGAGGAGGTCAAGCGCGAGCTCGCCGCGATGGAGCCGTGGGGGGAGTGGCTCGAGTCGAGCCGCATCCACCTGGCGGACCTGCCTGACCGCGAGCACGTCGCGCACACCGCCGCATCCGTCGTGCGCCGCCAGCGCACCTTCGGCTACACCGAGGAGGAGGTGCGGATCCTCATCGCCCCGATGGCGAAGACCGGCGCCGAGCCGCTCGGTGCGATGGGCTCCGACACGCCGATCGCGGCGCTCTCCGACCGGCCGCGGCTGCTGTTCGACTACTTCAAGCAGGCGTTCGCCCAGGTGACGAACCCGCCGCTCGACTCGCTGCGCGAGTCGATCGTCACGAGCATGACGATGGGCATCGGCCCGGTGCGCAACCTGCTCACGGCCACGCCGTCGCACGCGAGCCAGATCATCGTCGACTTCCCGGTGATCGACAACGACCAGCTCGCGAAGATCCGCTCGATCGACCGCACGCCCGGCTCGCGCCGCACCGTCGTCGTCAAGGGGCTCTACCGCGTCGAGGACGGGCCGGAGGCCATGGAGCGCCGCATCGACGCGATGTGCCGCGAGGTCGACGAGGCGATCGCCGAGGGCGCGCAGTTCGTCATCCTCTCCGACCGCGACTCGACCGACCAGCTCGCGCCCATCCCGACGCTGCTCATGACGAGCGCGGTGCACCACCACCTCATCAAGGCATCCACGCGGATGCGCGTCGGCATCGTCGTCGAGGCCGGCGACGTGCGCGAGGTGCACCACGTCGCGCTGCTCATCGGCTACGGCGCGAGCGCCGTGAACCCGTACCTCGCGATGGAGACGGCGGAGCAGCTCGCGCTCTCGGGGCAGCTCGGCGCCGACGTCGACACCGCCGTGCGCAACGTCATCAAGGGGCTCGGCAAGGGCGTCACGAAGATCATGTCGAAGATGGGCATCTCGACCGTCGGCGCCTACGGCGGCGCGCAGGCCTTCGAGGCCATCGGGCTCTCGCGCGACGTCGTCGACCGCTACTTCACGGGCACGCACTCGCCGCTCGGCGGCGTCGGCCTCGACGTGATCGCCGAGGAGAACCGCCTCCGCCACCGCTCCGCCTACCCGGACGAGCGGGCGCCGATCGCGCACGAGCGGCTCACGACTGGCGGCGAGTACCAGTGGCGCCGCGACGGCGCGCCGCACCTGTTCAACCCGGAGACCGTCTTCAAGCTGCAGCACTCGACGCGCACCGGCCGCTACGACGTGTTCCGCGAGTACACCCGCATGGTCGACGACCAGGCGGAGGAGCTCAAGACGCTCCGCGGCCTGCTGCGGCTGCGCGAGAGCGCGACGCCCGTGCCGCTCGACGAGGTCGAGTCGGTCGCGTCGATCGTCAAGCGCTTCTCGACCGGCGCGATGAGCTACGGCTCGATCTCGCAGGAGGCGCACGAGACGCTCGCGATCGCCATGAACCGGCTGGGCGCGAAGTCGAACACCGGCGAGGGCGGCGAGGACGTCGACCGGTTGCTCGACCCCGAGCGCCGCAGCGCGATCAAGCAGGTCGCCTCCGGCCGCTTCGGCGTGACGAGCATGTACCTGACGCACGCCGACGACATCCAGATCAAGATGGCGCAGGGCGCGAAGCCCGGCGAGGGCGGCCAGCTGCCGCCGCAGAAGGTGTACCCGTGGGTCGCGCGCACCCGGCACGCGACCGCCGGCGTGGGCCTCATCTCGCCGCCGCCGCACCACGACATCTACTCGATCGAGGACCTCAAGCAGCTGATCTTCGACCTCAAGCGGTCGAACCCGGCCGCGCGCGTGCACGTGAAGCTCGTGTCGCAGTCGGGCATCGGCGCGGTCGCCGCGGGCGTCGCGAAGGCGAAGGCCGACGTCGTGCTCGTCTCCGGCCACGACGGCGGCACGGGCGCGAGCCCGCTGAACTCGCTGAAGCACGCCGGCACGCCATGGGAGATCGGCCTCGCCGAGACCCAGCACACGCTCATGGTCAACGGCCTGCGCGAGCGCGTGAGCGTGCAGGTCGACGGCCAGCTGAAGACCGGCCGCGACGTCATCGTCGGCGCGCTGCTCGGCGCGGAGGAGTTCGGCTTCGCCACGGCGCCGCTCGTCGTCTCCGGCTGCATCATGATGCGCGTCTGCCACCTCGACACCTGCCCGGTTGGCGTCGCGACGCAGAACCCCGTGCTGCGGCAGCGCTTCACCGGCAAGCCCGAGTTCGTCGTCCAGTTCTTCGAGTTCATCGCCCAGGAGGTGCGCGAGCTGCTCGCGTCGCTCGGCCTCCGCAGCCTCGACGAGGCGATCGGCCGCGGCGACCTGCTCGAGGTCGACCACGCCGTCGCGCACTGGAAGGCCGACGGGCTCGACCTCGCACCGGTGCTCGCGCAGCCGCAGGGCGCGCTCGGCGCGCCGCGCCGCACGACCGAGCAGGACCACGAGCTCGAGCAGCAGCTCGACACCCGACTGCTCGAGCCGCTGCGACGCGCGCTCGAGGCGGGGGAGCGGCTCGTGCTCGACCTCGAGATCGCGAACACCGACCGCGCGGTCGGCACGATGCTCGGCAACGCGGTGACGCTGCACGCCGGCGCGGAGGGCCTCGAGCCCGGCACCGTCGACCTCACGCTCCGCGGTTCCGCGGGCCAGTCGCTCGGCGCGTTCGTGCCGCGCGGCATCGCGCTGCGCCTGCACGGCGACGCCAACGACTACGTCGGCAAGGGCCTCTCCGGCGGCCTCGTGACGGTGCAGCCCGCGGAGGGCGCCGCGCTCGTCGCCGAGGAGAACGTCATCGCCGGCAACGTCATCGGCTACGGCGCGACGAGCGGCGAGCTCTACCTGCGCGGCATCGTCGGCGAGCGCTTCCTCGTGCGCAACTCCGGCGCGACCGCGGTCTGCGAGGGCGTGGGCGACCACGCGCTCGAGTACATGACCGGCGGCATCGCCGTGATCCTCGGCTCGACCGGGCGCAACATCGGCGCCGGCATGTCGGGCGGCATCGCCTACGTGCTCGACCTCGACGAGCGCCTGCTCAACCAGGACGCGTGGCACCAGGGCGAGCTGCGCGTCGAGCAGCTCGACGAGGAGGACGAGATCGAGCTGCGCGCGATCCTGGCGCGCCACGTCGAGCTGACCGGCTCGACCGTCGCGGAGGCCCTGCTCGAGCGCGGTCTGCAGCGCGTCTCGAAGCTCGTGCCGCGCGACTGGGCGATGGTGCGATCCATCCGCCTCGACGCGGAGCGGCAGGGCGTCGACCCCGATTCGGACAACATCTGGCGGCAGATCCTGGAGGTGACCGGTGGCTGATCCTCGTGGATTCCTGAAGGTGACGGAGCGAGAGCTCCCGAAGAAGCGCCCGGTGCCCGTGCGCATCCTCGACTGGCGCGAGATCGGCGAGCCGGGCGACAAGGCCGTGCTCCGCCGGCAGGCGGGCCGCTGCATGGACTGCGGCGTGCCCTTCTGCCACCAGGGCTGCCCGCTCGGCAACCTCATCCCGGAGTGGAACGACCTCACCTGGCGCAGCGAGGGCAGGGCGGCGAGCGACCGCCTGCACGCGACGAACAACTTCCCGGAGCTGACCGGCAGGCTCTGCCCGGCGCCGTGCGAGTCGTCGTGCGTGCTCGGCATCAACCAGCCGGCCGTGACGATCAAGTCGATCGAGCAGTCGATCGCCGATGAGGCGTTCGCGAACGGCTGGACCGAGCCGCACCCGCCGGCCCGCCTCACCGGCAAGACGGTCGCCGTGGTCGGCTCCGGCCCCGCAGGGCTCGCGGCCGCCCAGCAGCTCACGCGCGCCGGCCACACGGTCGCCGTGTACGAGCGCGACGACCGCATCGGCGGCCTGCTGCGCTACGGCATCCCCGACTTCAAGCTCGAGAAGCGGCAGCTCGACGCCCGCCTCGCGCAGATGACCGCTGAGGGCACCCGCTTCCGCGCGGGCGTCGAGATCGGCCGCGACCTCACGTGGGAGCAGCTGCGCGCCCGCTTCGACGCCGTGGTGATCGCGACCGGCGCGCCCGTCGCGCGCGAGCTCGAGATCCCCGGCCGCTCGCTCGACGGCGTGCACCTCGCGATGGACTACCTCGTGCAGCAGAACCGCGCGGTCGCGGGCACGACGCCGGAGCACCAGATCACCGCGGCCGGCAAGCACGTCGTCGTCCTCGGCGGCGGCGACACCGGCGCCGACTGCATCGGCACCGCGCACCGCCAGGGCGCGGTCTCGGTCACGAACCTCGCGATCGGCGTGCAGCCGCCGTCGGAGCGCCCGGAGCACCAGCCCTGGCCCGTGCACCCGGCGATCTTCGAGGTGCAGTCGAGCCATGAGGAGGGCGGCGAGCGCAACTACCTCGTCTCGACCGTCGAGTTCCTCGCGAACAAGGCCGGCGAGGTGCGCGCGCTGCTCGTCGCGGACACCGAGATCGTCGACGGCGTGCGCCGCCCGAAGCCCGGCACCGAGCGCGAGATCCCCGCGGACCTCGTGCTGCTCGCGCTCGGCTTCACCGGCGCGGACGCCTCGATCGGCGAGGCGCTCGACGTGCCGTTCCAGCGCGGCGTGCCCGAGCGGCGCCCCGACTTCGCGACGGACGCGCCCGGCGTGTTCGTGGCGGGCGACGCCGGTCGCGGCGCCTCGCTCATCGTGTGGGCGATCGCCGAGGGCCGCGCCGCGGCCGCAGCGGTCGACGCCTACCTCGAGGGCTCGACCGAGCTGCCGGCCCCCGTGCGCGCCACGGACCGGCCCTTCGCCGCGGTCTGACGCCACGCCGCTCGCACCGAGCCGCGCACGTCGGCAGCGGACGCCTCCCTCTGGAAGGATGGGGGCGTCCGCGCCGAACACCCAGGCGGCGCGAAAACGGAAAGAGAACCCGATGAGACGAGCCAAGATCGTCGCGACGTGGGGGCCCGCCCTCGCCGGCTACGAGCACACGAAGGCCGCGATCGCGGCCGGCGTGAACGTCGCGCGCATGAACCTCAGCCATGGAGACCGCAGCGTGCACGAGGAGGTGTACGCGAACATCCGCCGCGCCTCTGACGAGCTGCACATGCCGGTCGGCATCCTGGTCGACCTGCAGGGCCCGAAGATCCGCCTCGGCAAGATCCCCGGAGGCCCGTTCGAGCTGGTCGAGGGCGAGCGCTTCACGATCACCACCGACGAGATCGAGGGCGACGGCCAGCGCGCCGGCACGACCTTCAAGGGCCTGCCGGCCGATGTCAAGCCCGGCGACCCGCTGCTGATCGACGACGGCCGCATCACCCTGCGCGCGCTCGAGGTCACCGAGACCGACGTGATCACCGAGGTGGTCGTCGGCGGCCCGGTGAGCTCGAACAAGGGCATCAACCTGCCCGGCGTCGCCGTGAACGTGCCGGCGCTCAGCGAGAAGGACGAGTCCGACCTGCGGTGGGCGCTCGACCTCGGCGCCGACATCATCGCCCTCTCGTTCGTGCGCGACGCCTCCGACATCGTGCGCGTGCACGAGATCATGGCGGAGGAGGGCAGGAAGCTGCCCGTCGTCGCGAAGATCGAGAAGCCGCAGGCGGTCGACAACCTCGCCGACATCATCGACGCGTTCGACGCGATCATGGTCGCCCGCGGCGACCTCGGCGTCGAGCTGCCGCTCGAGCAGGTGCCGCTCGTGCAGAAGCGCGCGGTCGAGCTCGCCCGCCGCTGGGCGAAGCCCGTCATCGTCGCCACGCAGGTGCTCGAGTCGATGATCGAGAACTCGCGCCCCACCCGTGCCGAGGCGAGCGACTGCGCCAACGCGATCCTCGACGGCGCGGACGCCGTGATGCTCTCGGGCGAGACGAGCGTCGGCAAGCACGCGATCACGACGATCGAGACGATGGCGCGCATCGTCTCCGCAGCGGAGGAGATGGGCCTCGGCCGCATCCCGCCGCTCGGCACGAAGCCGCGCACCCAGGGCGGCGCCGTGACGCTCGCCGCGATGGAGGTCGCGAGCTTCGTCGAGGCGAAGGCGATCGTCGTCTTCACCGAGTCGGGCGACTCCGCGCGCCGCATGTCGCGGCTGCGGCCCGCGATCCCGATGTTCGGCTTCACGCCCGACCCCGAGATCGAGTGCCGGATGCAGATGATCTGGGGCATGAACACCCGCCTGGTCGACCGCGTCACGCACACCGACGAGATGATCGCCCAGGTCGACGACGTGCTCATCGGCGAGGGCCTCGTGGCTGTCGGCGAGAAGGTCGTCGTCATCTCCGGCATGCCCCCCGGCACGTCCGGCTCGACGAACGACCTGCGCATCCACCGCGTCGGCGACGTGCACGCCGAGGCCGTGCCGGCCTACCACGGCCTGCGCCGCATCCAGGTGCCGCACCCGTCGGCGCCGCACCCCGCCGAGGGGTAGCAGGCGGACCGTCGGGCTGCTGCTCGACCTCGCATCGAAGGGCTCAAGCCGGCTGACGCTGGCTTGAGCCCTTCGATGTCACGTGCCGGTGGTGGGACTCGAACCCACACTCCTCGCGGAAGCGCAGTTTGAGTGCGCCGCGTCTGCCGATTCCGCCACACCGGCTCTCGTCGAGGCGGAGCCCGCCTCGACCGAACACTAGGCTAGTGCTCATGACCGACGACCTCTTCGCCGAGCCCGAGCTCGGGTCCGCACCTGCTGAGACGCCCTCCACCTCGCGCACCGTGCTCGTCGCCGAGGACGAGTCGCTCATCCGCCTCGACATCGTCGAGACGCTCCAGGCCGCCGGCTTCGACGTGATCGGCGAGGCGGGCGACGGCGAGCGCGCGGTCGAGCTCGCGAAGGAGCTGAAGCCCGACCTCATCGTCATGGACGTGAAGATGCCGAAGATGGACGGCATCACCGCGGCCGAGCGCATCAGCGCCGAGAAGATCGCGCCCGTCGTGCTGCTCACGGCCTTCAGCCAGAAGGAGCTCGTCGAGCGCGCCGGCGAGGCCGGGGCGCTCGCCTACGTCGTGAAGCCGTTCACGCAGAACGACCTGCTGCCGGCGATCGAGATCGCGCTGGCCCGCTGGGACCAGATCCGCACGCTCGAGAGCGAGGTCGCCGACCTCGCCGACCGCTTCGAGACGCGCAAGCTCGTGGACCGCGCGAAGGGCCTGCTGAACCAGCGCATGGGCCTCGCGGAGCCGGAGGCGTTCCGCTGGATCCAGAAGGCGTCGATGGACCGCCGCCTCACGATGGCCGAGGTCGCGCAGGCCGTCATCGAGCAGCTCGGCGCCCCAAAGAAGTAGCCCGCCGCGTCCTCCCCGCCCGCGAGTGGTCGCGCCCGCGCGTGAGTGGTCACTCCCGCGCGTGAGTGGTCACTCCCGCGCGTGAGTGGTCATTCCCGCCCGTGAGTGGTCATTCCCGCGCGTGAGTGGTCACTCCCGCGCGTGACTGGTCATTCCCGCGCGTGAGTGGTCATTCCCGCGCGTCAGTGGTCATCCCCGCGCATGAGTGGTCACGCGTCCCGTGAGCGGTCATCCCCGCCTGCGAGTGGTGACGCTCGCCGGTGAGGGTCGTCACCGTGCCGAGCGGCTTGCGATCGCCCGAGCGGTCATCAGCGGGCTGCGTGGGCATCCGCTGAGCACCCCGTCTCTCCACAGCCGGGACGCCAGTCGCCCGCCGGGCTGCAGCGCTGCAGGCATCATCCTCCGCATGGAGAGTCCGCACGGCTTCACGATCCGGCAAGGCCTGGAGCGGGGATACACCGCAGCCGAGCTGCGCTCGATGGCGTTCACGAGACCGGCCCGCGGCGCCCGCATCACCGCGGCGGTCGGCGACGAGGCGCGAGCCCTGCTCGAGGCTGTTCGCGTGCTCGCGCGGCAGGACAGCTTCTTCTGCCACACGACCGCTGCACGCATCCATGGCATGCCGCTGCCGTCGCGGTTCGAGAGGGAGGCCAGAGTCCACCTCGCGTCTCCGACTGGCGGCTCCCGCATGCGACGGCCCGGCGTCGTCGGCCACCGCCTCAAGTCTGCGGTGGAGGAGGTCGACGGGCTGCGGGTGGAAGCGAGAGCCGACACGTTCGTGCACCTGGCCACCATGCTGAGCCTCGAGGAGCTGGTCGCGGTCGGGGACTGGCTGGTGTCGACGAAGCGGCGTGATCCGCTCACGGTCCAGGACTTGACGGATGCGCTGCGGCGCTACGAGGGAGCCCGTGGGCTCCACCTGGCTCGGCGAGCGCTGGCGCTCGTCTGCGTCGGGGCGGAATCGCCGCGGGAATCCCTGCTGCGCCTCCTGATCATCGGCGCGCTGCCCGCGCCGGTGCTCCAGCATGAGGTGTTCGACGCGACGGGCATGTTCGTCGCGCGACTCGACCTCAGCTGGCCCCGCCTGAAGCTGGCCGTGGAGTACGACGGCGAGCATCACACGGATCCTGCCCAGCAGGAGCGCGACCGCATCCGCCGTCAGAAGCTGCGGGCGTTGGGCTGGCACATCATCGTGGTCACGAAGGACGATCTGCTCGACGGCGGACAGCAGCTGCTGCGGGGGATCGTGGCCGCGTACGAGCGCTACTCCTCCTGGAGCGCTGCTTGAGCGATCTCCCTCAGGCCGCGTACGGACGCGTGAGGGTCGTGGACTCTCGCGCTTGGCAGTGACCGCTGTGGCTCGGGAGTGTCCGCTCGCGCTCCGGATTGACCGCTCAGGCTCCGGATTGACCGCTCAGGCTCCGGATTGACCGCTCAGGCTCCGGAGTGACCACTCACGTTCGGGAGTGACCACTCACGTTCGGGAGTGACCGCTCGTACGGGAAGGAGCGCGCTACGCGCTCGGGTGGCGCTTGATGAAGTTCGTGATGCGGAGGGTCGAGGCGCGGTTGCCAGCGTCGTCGGTGCAGACGATCTCGTGCACCGTCATCGAGCGCCCGAGGTGCACCGCCTTGCACTCCGCGTTGACCCAGCCGCTCGTGATCGAGCGCGTGTGGGTCGCGTTGATGTCGACGCCCACGGCGTAGCCGCCGTCGCCCGCGTGGATGTTCGCGCTGATGGAGCCGAGGCTCTCGGCGATGACGCAGTACGCGCCGCCGTGCACGAAGCCGGCCGGCTGCCGGTTGCCGTCGACCGGCATCCGCGCGATCGAGTGCTCGGCCGAGAGCTTCACGAACTCGATGCCCATCCGCGCCGAGAGCTCGCCGCCCGGCACCTCGCCCTGCGCATCCAGCACCGCTTGCGTCTGGGCGTCGAGCTGGGTCACGTGGGCTCCCGGAGGTGGTGTCGGATGCGGCGGCTAGGCTGGCCACCGTGTCGGACACGAAGCCTACCCTCATGGTCATCGATGGCCATTCCCTCGCGTTCCGGGCGTTCTTCGCCCTGCCGCTCGAGAACTTCGTCAACTCGGAGGGGCAGCACACCAACGCCATCCACGGGTTCCTGTCGATGCTCCTCAAGCTGCTGCAGGACCACAAGCCGACGCACCTCGCGGTCGCCTTCGACATCTCGCGCTTCTCGTTCCGCACCCGTGAGTACGCCGAGTACAAGGGCACCCGCGACGAGACGCCCAAGGAGTTCAAGGGCCAGGTGCCGCTGCTCGAGGAGGCGCTGCACGCGATGGGCGTGCGCACCATCTCGAAGGAGGACTACGAGGCCGACGACATCCTCGCGACCCTCTCGGTCGAGGGCCGCAAGGCGGGGATGGACGTCTTCGTCGTCTCTGGCGACCGCGACACGATCCAGCTCGTCAACGACGACGTCACGCTGCTCTACCCGTCGGTGCGCGGCGTCTCCGAGCTCAAGCACTACACGCCTGAGACGGTGCGCGAGCGCTACGGCATCGAGCCCGAGCAGTACCCCGAGATCGCCGCCCTGGTCGGCGAGACGAGCGACAACCTCACCGGCATCGACAAGGTCGGCGAGAAGACGGCCGTCAAGTGGATCACGCAGTACGGCACCGTCGAGAACCTGCTCGCGCACGCCGACGAGATCAAGGGCGTGGTCGGCAACAACCTGCGCGAGCAGCGCGAGCGCGCCGAGCGCAACCGCCGGCTCAACAAGCTGCTCACCGACGTCGAGCTCGGCGTGACGCCCGACGAGCTCACGCGTGGGCAGGTCGACGAGGCGAAGCTGCGCGAGGTCTTCCAGCGCCTGCAGTTCCGCACGCTGCTCGACCGCGTGCTCAAGCAGGAGGGCAGCGGCGAGGCCGTCGCCGCGCTCGAGCCGGAGGTGCAGGCGCCCGCCGTGCAGAAGCTCGTCGACGAGGAGCTCGACCTGTGGCTCTCGCGGGCGAAGGGCACGGTCGCCGTCTCGATCGCCCACGACGGCGTCGGCGGCATCGCCGGCTTCGGCGTCGCGACCGAGGGCGCGAGCGCCTACGTGCCCTACAAAGCGGGGACCGGCGACTACGACGGATTCGTCGCCTGGCTCGCGTCCGACGCCCCGAAGGCGCTCCACGACGTCAAGGCGTCGAAGAAGGCGCTCGAGCGCGCCGGCCTCGTGCTCGGCGGCGCTGCGCACGACACGCGCGTCGCCGCGTGGCTGCAAACGCCGACCGCGCCCCCGAAGACCTTCGAGCTCGACTGGCAGACCGAGGCGCTGCTCGGCGCGACGCTCCCGGCGCCCGACCCGAACCAGCTCGTGCCCGAGATCGAGCCGGAGGAGCTCGGCACGGTCGCGTGGCTCACCGGTGAGCTCGCCCGCGCCCAGCGGCCGCGGCTCGACCCGGGCACGCTCGGCGTGCTGGACGACATCGAGCTGCCGCTCATGCCCGCGCTTATCCGCATGGAGCAGCAGGGCGTGCACATGGACCGCGAGGTGCTGCAGCGCATCCTCGACCAGATGCGCGAGCAGGCGGCCGGCCACGCCGAGGCCGCCTACGGCGTGATCGGGCGCGAGGTGAACCTCGGCAGCCCCAAGCAGCTGCAGAGCGTGCTCTTCGAAGAGCTCGACATGCCGAAGACGCGGGCGACGAAGACGGGCTACTCGACCGACGCGCAGTCGCTCGCCGACCTGCAGGAGACGAACCCGCACCCGTTCCTCGGGCTGCTGCTGCAGCACCGCGAGACGACGAAGCTCGCGCAGATCATCGAGTCGCTGCTCAAGGCGATCCACGACGACGGGCGCATCCGCACCCGCTATGACCAGACGGGCTCCGCGTCCGGCCGCCTCTCGTCGAACGACCCGAACCTGCAGAACATCCCGGTGCGCACCGAGGTGAGCCGCGAGATCCGCTCCGCGTTCGTCCATGGTCCCGAGTTCGAGACGATGCTCACCGCCGACTACTCGCAGATCGAGATGCGCATCATGGCGCACCTCTCGGGCGACGAGGGCCTCATCGAGGCGTTCCTCTCGGGCGAGGACCTGCACCGCTTCGTCGGCTCGCGCATCTTCGGCGTCGACCCGAGCGAGGTCACGGCGCTCCAGCGCGTGAAGGTGAAGGCGATGAGCTACGGCCTCGCGTACGGCTTGAGCGCGTTCGGGCTCTCGAAGCAGCTGCGCATCACGCAGGCCGAGGCGAAGCAGCTCATGCTCGACTACTTCCAGCGCTTCGGCGGCATCCGCGACTACCTGCGCGGCGTCGTCATGCAGGCGAAGGACGACGGCTACACGACGACCATCTTCGGCCGTCGCCGCCCGTTCCCCGACCTCACGTCGTCGAACCGCGTGCTGCGCGAGAACGCCGAGCGGCAGGCGCTCAACTCGCCGATCCAGGGCTCGGCGGCCGACATCATCAAGCGGGCGATGATCGCGATCGACCGGCGCATCATCGATGAGGGCCTCGGCTCGCGCATGCTGCTGCAGGTGCACGACGAGCTCGTGTTCGAGGTCGCGACGGGGGAGCGCGAGGCGCTCGAGGCGATCGTGCGCGCCGAGATGGGCGGCGCCGCCGACCTGTCGGTGCCGCTCGAGGTGCAGGTCGGCGTCGGCCCGAACTGGGACGCCGCCGCGCACTGAGCCCCGTCGCGCACTGGGTCAAGCCGCACGCGGGCCGGGCGCTCGGACGCCTCGTGCGTCAGGCGCGCCGGTCGCGCCGGAACGCGAGCGCGGTGCCCAGCATCCCGGTCAGCAGCAGCCCAGCGGCGAGCAGGATCGCCCACGCGCCGCGCGCCGTCGTCGCAGCGACAGCGGAGCCACCCGCGAGCGGCACCGCGGCGGCGAAGCCGGCGGCGAGGAGCACCGCCAGCACGAGGCACGGGATGCGCGCCGCACGCGGGCCGATCGTGCCGAGACCGAACCCGCCCAGCACGAGCGCGGCCGGCACGGCGATCGCGCCGCCGCCGATCCCGGTCGTCACGAGCGCGGTGAGCGCGCCCGGCTCCAGCATCGTCAACGCGGTGAACGCGAAGGGAGCGAAGCCGAGCAGCCACGCGCGCCCTCGCGTGCGGCGCGCGTGCGCGACGCCGATGCACGCGCCCGCGATCGCGCCCGGCAGCAGGATGGCGACGAGCGTCCACCACGTGAACGACGACCCCGGGCCCGCGATCGTCACCATGTACGCCCGCAGCGCCGCTGCCCACGTGAGCCCGACCAGCGCGCCGATCGCCGCAGCCGCGACGGGATGCGCGGCATGCGGCGGGCTCGCCGGCGTGGGCTCCACCACCGCATCGCGCATGTCGGCCTCCGCGAGCCGCCATCGGGGCGCCGCTCGGCGCCATCGTCCTCCCGCATCCGCGACCGGTCAACGGGCCAGCGTGGCTGCCGTCCCCGGCGTCGGCCGTCCGCTCAGCGCGGCAGCGCCACCGGCACACCGCGGTGCTGCGCGTGCTCGGCGATCGCGAGCGCGACGGATGCGAAGCGCTCCGGCCCGACGGGGAGCGTGAGGTCGTGCCAGCGGTCGCTGCCGTCGTGCAGCAGCACGCGCACCGAGCGCCGGCCGTCGCGCAGCCCGGACGAGCGGCCGGCGGTGCGGTCGAGCCCGCCGCGCACCGCGACGGCCATCCTGTGGCCGGGGTCGAGCTGCGCGACGCGGTTCGTGGGCGGCGGCGTGGGGCCGTCCGCGCGCACCTCGATGCTCGCGACCTGCTGCCACGCGACCAGCTCGCCCTCGGCGCCCGCGATGCCGGCGTCGTCGAGCAGCAGCAGCGGTCGCGGCGATCGCGCCCATCGCCGGATGCGGCGGAGCACGCCGAGCGCGGTGAGCGCGACCACGGCGCCGAGCAGCGCGAACATCGCGCCGAACCCCGTGCCCAGCACCGCCTCCGGCCTGCCCGGGTACTGCTGCTGGCTCGCGACCACCGTCCAGACGCCGAACGCGGTCACCCCGACGAACAGCGCCCCGGCGACCGCGAGCCCGAGCTGCTGCCGACCGGCGCGCCCCTCCTCGTAGGCCACCGCAGCGGGCCGGAGCGGGGGGAGGGGGCGATCGGGCAGCATGCGCCGAGGATGCCGCATGCCGCTGGACGTCAGCGGCGGGAGCCGCCGTAGGCTTGCGGGATGACCGCAGACGCACTCCGATTCGGCCTCTTCGTCCCGCAGGGCTGGCGCCTCGACCTCGTCGGCATCGACCCCGCCGAGCAGTGGGGGCGGATGCTCGACGTCGCCCAGCGCGCCGACGCCGGCGCGTGGGACTCCATCTGGGTCTACGACCACTTCCACACGACACCGCAGCCGACCGACGAGGCGACGCACGAGGCGTGGACGCTCATGGCCGCGCTCGCCGCGAGCACGTCGCGCGTGCGGCTCGGCCAGATGTGCACGTGCATGGGCTACCGCAACCCGGCGCTGCTCGCGAAGATCGCCGCGACCGTCGACCTCATCTCGGGCGGTCGGCTCGAGTTCGGCATCGGCGCCGGCTGGTACGAGCACGAGTGGCGCGCCTACGGCTACGGCTTCCCCGGCGTCGGCGACCGCATCTCGGCTCTCCGCGACGGCGTGCAGATCATCCAGCGGCTGTGGGCGGAGGGCGAGGCGACGCTCGAGTCGCAGACGTTCACCGTCGACGGCGCCATCTGCCGGCCGCAGCCGCTGCAGCGCGGCCGCGACGGCCGCCCCCGCATCCCCACCTGGATCGCCGGCGGCGGCGAGCAGCGCACGCTCCGCTACGCGGCGAAGTGGGCGGATGCCACGAACTTCGGCGGCAGCCCCGAGCAGTTCGCGCGGAAGCGCGACGTGCTGCTCGGCCACCTCGAGAAGGAGGGCCGCGACCCGGCGGAGGTGCGGCTGACGTCGAACCTCAACATCGTCGTGCGCGAGACGGAGGCCGAGGCCCGTCGCGTCGTCGACGAGGTGAACGCCCGGGCCGACTCGGCGATGCCGGCGGAGCACGCCGGCACCGGCTTCTCGACGCGCGGCGCCGTCGTCGGCACGCCGCAGCAGGTCGTCGACCACGTCGGCGCGCTGCGCGAGGCGGGGCTCGGCACGCTCATCGCCTACATGCCGGAGGTCGCGTTCGAGCAGGACGGCATCGAGCTGTTCGAGCGCGACGTGATGGCCGCGCTCGCGTAGATCCGGCCTCCGCGCCCCTAGGCTGTCGCCATGACTGACGCGAACGTCGGCGCCCCCTCGCGCCCGCAGACCGACATCGACCGCATCGCCGAGGACTACGTCCACCGGGCGGCGGCCCTCAACCCCGAGATCAACGTCTACGTCGGCCTCGAGGGCGACAAGGCCGGCTTCGGCGACTACTCCCCGGAGGGCCGCGCCGCCGGCGCCGCCCTCGCGCGCGAGACGCTCGCGAGCCTCGCGGCGGTCGAGCCCGCCGACGACATCGACTGGGTGACGAAGACCGACCTGTCGCGCGAGCTGCAGCTCGACCTCGACGTCGAGGCCTCCGGCTGGGGCGACCGCGACCTCAACAACCTCGCGAGCCCCGCCACGGGCATCCGCGACATCTTCGACCTCATGCCGACCGGCACCGAGGACGACTGGGCGACGGTCGCCGAGCGCATGCGCAACGTGCCGGCTGCGATCGACGGCTACATCGCGTCGCTGCGCAACGGCATCGCGACGGGCAGCACGCCCGCCGGCCGCCAGATCGAGAACGTCCTCGAGCAGTTCGCCGACTACCAGCCGGGCACCGGCTTCTTCCACGAGCTCGCCCAGTCGGCGAAGGCGGGTGACGCCGAGCTGCCCGAGTCGCTGCGCGGCGACCTCGCCGACGCGGCCGCCGTCGCCACCGAGGCGCACGACCGGCTCGCCACCTTCCTGCGCGGCGAGCTCGCCGCCTCCGCGAACCCGGTCGACGCGGTCGGCCGCGAGTTCTACTCGCTCATGTCGCGCCGCTTCCTGGGCGCCGACGTCGACCTCGACGAGACCTACGCGTGGGGCATCGAGGAGCTCGAGCGGATGCGCGACGAGCAGGAGGCGATCGCCCGCGAGATCAAGCCCGGCGCCACCGTGCAGGAGGCCATCGCCCACCTCGACGGCGACGCGAGCCGCAAGCTGCACGGCACCGACGCGCTCAAGGCGTGGATGCAGGAGACGAGCGACCGCGCGATCGAGGAGCTCGGCCGCACGCACTTCGACATCGCCGAGCCGATCCGCGCCCTCGAGTGCATGATCGCGCCGACGCAGACCGGCGGCATCTACTACACCGGCCCGGCCGACGACTTCTCGCGGCCCGGCCGCATGTGGTGGTCGGTGCCCGAGGGCGTCACCGAGTTCGACACCTGGCGCGAGCTGACGACCGTCTACCACGAGGGCGTCCCCGGCCACCACCTGCAGATCGCCCAGGCGACCTACAACCGCGGGCAGCTCAACCTCTGGCGCCGCGCGTTCGCCGGCACCTCGGGGCACGCCGAGGGCTGGGCCCTCTACGCCGAGCGCCTCATGCAGTCCCTCGGCTACCTCGACGACCCGGCCGACCGCCTCGGCATGCTCGACGGCCAGCGGATGCGCGCGGCGCGCGTCGTGCTCGACATCGGCGTGCACCTCGGCAAGCCGCGCCTCGACGGCACGGGGGAGTGGGACTTCGACTACGCCTTCGACTTCATGAAGTCGAACGTGAACATGAACGAGCCCTTCGTGCGCTTCGAGGTGAACCGCTACTTCGGCTGGCCGGGGCAGGCGCCGTCCTACAAGATCGGCCAGCGCATCTTCGAGCAGATCCGGGATGGCGCGAAGGAGGCGGAGGGCGACGCGTTCGACCTGAAGTCGTTCCACTCGCGCGTGCTGAACATCGGCGGCGTCGGACTCGACACGCTGCGCGGCGCCGTGCTCCGCGGGGCGTGACCGCGCTCGAGGTCGCCTCGGGCATGCGCGAGCCGGTCGAGCACTTCGACCAGCTCGCGCTGCTCGAGCGGGCGGCGCTCGGCGCCCACGCCGGCGAGCCGATCGCGGTGTGCGACCGCGCCCATGCCGAATCGCTGCGGCTGCGCGCGGAGGAGCCGGGACCGGCGCCGCGCGTGGGCCTCTGGCGGCGCCGGGCGGCCGAGCGCGAGCACGAGGCGAGCGTGGACGCGTGGCACGAGGCGCTCGACGCCCTGGAGGCCGAGACCGAGGCGGCGCTGGCCCGCTGGCGCTCGAGCTGCGCACCCGGGCTCGTCGAGGCCGCGACGGCGGATCGCGACGCCGCCATCCGGTCGCTCGCGGAGCGCGACCTCTTCGACCGCGCGCTCGCGGAGGGCTCGTGCGCCGAGCCGCTCGGCACGATGATGGTGCGCTCGGCGCTCGCCCACGACTGACGCGTCCCGGCGAGCTGCGGCCTCGCTTGTCGACCTGTGCGAACGCCGTGTAGAGTTGCCGGGTCACTCGTGTGGTGACGACCCCAATCCGAAGCGCTGGATGGGCATCCGCATGCCCATCGGCCCGAGACCACCAACAAGGCACCTTGAACTCTATGACCACTGCAACGACCACGGCTCCCAAGCAGGTCGCTGTGAACGACATCGGCTCGGCCGATGACTTCATGGCCGCCGTTGAGAAGACCCTGAAGTTCTTCAACGACGGCGACCTCATCGAGGGCACCGTCGTCAAGATCGACCGCGATGAGGTCCTTCTCGACGTCGGCTACAAGACCGAGGGCGTCATCCCCTCGCGCGAGCTCTCCATCAAGCACGACGTCGACCCTACGGAGGTCGTCGAGGTCGGCGACACCGTCGAGGCGCTCGTCCTCCAGAAGGAGGACAAGGAGGGTCGTCTGATCCTCTCCAAGAAGCGCGCGCAGTACGAGCGCGCCTGGGGCGACGTCGAGCGCATCAAGGACGAGGACGGCGTCGTCACCGGCACGGTCATCGAGGTGGTCAAGGGCGGTCTCATCGTCGACATCGGCCTCCGCGGCTTCCTGCCGGCCTCGCTCATCGAGCTGCGTCGCGTCCGCGACCTCACGCCGTACCTCGGCCAGGAGATCGAGGCGAAGATCCTCGAGCTCGACAAGAACCGCAACAACGTCGTGCTCTCGCGCCGTGCGCTGCTCGAGGAGACCCAGTCGGCCTCGCGCGGCCAGTTCCTGCAGTCGCTCCAGAAGGGCCAGGTCCGCAAGGGCGTCGTCTCGTCGATCGTCAACTTCGGTGCGTTCGTCGACCTGGGCGGCGTGGACGGCCTCGTGCACGTCTCCGAGCTCTCGTGGAAGCACATCGAGCACGCGTCGGAGGTCGTCGAGGTCGGCCAGGAGGTCACCGTCGAGATCCTCACGGTCGAGCTCGACCGCGAGCGCGTCTCGCTGTCGCTCAAGGCGACGCAGGAGGACCCGTGGCAGATCTTCGCGCGCACCCACGCCATCGGCCAGGTCGCGCCGGGCAAGGTCACGAAGCTCGTCACGTTCGGTGCCTTCGTCCGCGTCGCGGACGGCATCGAGGGCCTCGTGCACATCTCGGAGCTGTCGTCGAAGCACGTCGAGACGGCTGACCAGGTCGTCGCGGTCAACGACGAGGTCTTCGTGAAGATCATCGACATCGACCTCGAGCGCCGCCGCATCTCGCTCTCGCTCAAGCAGGCGAACGAGGGCGTCGACCCCGACGGCACCGACTTCGACCCCGCCCTCTACGGCATGCTCGCCGAGTACGACGAGCAGGGCAACTACAAGTTCCCGGAGGGCTTCGACCCCGAGACGAACGAGTGGAAGGAAGGCTTCGACGAGCAGCGCGAGGCCTGGGAGGCCGAGTACGCCGCAGCGCAGACGCGCTGGGAGGCGCACAAGGCGCAGGTCGCCGCGGCCCGCGACGCCGACGTGCACTCGAACGACGTGCCCTCGGGCGCATCGTCGTTCGGCGGCTCCTCGGAGGAGTCCGGCGCCGGCACGCTCGCCGACGACGAGGCCCTCGCCGCCCTCCGCGAGAAGCTCACCGGCTCGGCCGAGTAAGCACCGCACCACGACAGCGGGCCGCACCTCCGGGTGCGGCCCGCTTCGCGTTGCGGTGAGCATGGCAGGATCGGAGCATGCCTGCGTCTCCGTCGCTCCTGCACGCCCTCGACTACGCGGACCGCTGGCTCGCCTACCGCCGCTGGCGGCTTCGGATCCCTGGCGTGCAGGTCGCGGTGCGGATCGGCGGCGAGCTCGTGCTGGAGCGCGCGCACGGCGTCGCCGACGGGTCGACGGGGGAGGCTCTCACCCCCGCGCACCGGTTCCGCATCGCCTCGCACTCGAAGGCGCTCGCCGCCATCGCCACCATGCGGCTCGTCGACGACGGCAGGCTCCGGCTCGACGACGAGGCGCAGCTGCACGTGCCGGCGCTGCGCGGCACCGACGCCGGCGCCCTGCTGCTGCGCGAGCTGCTCTCGCACGGCGGCGGCGCGGTCCGCGACGGCGATGACGTCGCGTTCTGGCACCTCGAGGACGACTTCCCCGACGCCGACCGCCTGCTCGGGATCGCACGCGCCGGCGTCTCGCGCGTGCCGGCATCCACCGAGTTCAAGTACTCGAACATCGGCTTCGGCCTGCTCGGCCTCGTGATCGAGGCCGTCACCGGCCGGTCGTACGCCGACGCGATCGAGGCGCTGCTCGTCGAGCCGCTCGGGCTCGGCGCCACGAGCGCCGACCTCGGCACCGGCAGCGGACCGCTCGTCGCGGGCCACTCCGCGCTGCACTCGCACGAGGGCCGGGCCGTGCTCGGCAGCCCCTCGACCGGCGCGCTCGCCGCCGCGACCGGCGCCGTCGCGACCGCTGCGGAGCTCACCGACCTGCTCCGCACCGTCGCCGACGACGACGACCGGCTGCTGGACGCCGCGAGCCGGCGACGGATGCGGCAGCAGCTCTGGACGACCACCGGGCGCGACGGCGGCAGCGCCGGCTACGGCCTCGGGATGATGCTGCGCACGATCGACGGCCGCACGTGGGCGGGCCACGGCGGCGCCTGGACCGGGCAGGCGACGCGCACGCTCGTCGACGCCGAGCGCGACGTGGTGGTGACCGTGCTGACGAACGCGATCGATGGCCCCGCCGAGGAGCTGGCCGTCGGCGTCGCGCGCATCGTCGGGACGGCGCTCGACGCATCCTCGGCCTCCGACGGCGAGCTCGAGCTCGCGCGCTCGTTCGAGGGCGCGTTCGCGAGCATCTGGGGCCGCGTCGACGTCGTCGAGCTCGGCGGCCGGCTGCTCGCGATCGCGCCGACCGCGCCGGACCCGCTGCAGGCGGTGGACGTCCTCACGCCCGAGGGCGACGACCGCGTCCGCATCGAAGCCGCGACGGGCATGGGCTCCGGTCACGAGCACGCGATCGCCGAGCGCGACGACGACGGGCGCGTGGTCCGTTGGCGCGGCGCGTGGCGCATGGATGCCGTCGCACCCGTGCCCCAGGACGCGACGGCCTAGGGCTCCGCCGGCCCGTCGGTCGCCGGTCGCAGCTCCGCGCTGCGGCGGCGCCTCGCCCTGCGCCAGAGCGACCACCCGAGCACGCCGAGCAGCGCGAGCGCGACGAGCACGAGCACCGGCGCCACGATCGCGAGCAGCGAGAGGCCGATCGCGCCGACGTCCTCGATCGTCGAGACCACCGGCGCAGCCGTGCCCGCGGTCGCCACGTTCGCGGCCGGCCGCGTGAGCGACTTCACGGTGTGCACGCCGAGCGCGATCACCGCGCCGACCACGATCGGCACCCACTGGTTCGAGGCGAAGAACGCGGCCGGATCGGTGACGGCGACGGTGGAGGCCGTCGACGACGAGCCGAAGGCGAGGCCGCCCGCGGTCGGGCGCACGATCGACTGCAGCACGTCGTTCACGCTGTCGACGGCGGGGATCTTGTCGGCCACCACCTCGACCGCGAGCAGCACCGCGACGATGCCGAGCACCCAGCCGTTCGACAGCCATGCCCAGCCGTCGGGCAGCTGCATGGCATCCGGGAAGAAGCGGTTCGCGAGGCCGACGACGAGCAGCGGGATGTACGCGTTCATGCCCGCGGCCGCGGCGAGGCCCGTGCCTGTCAGGAACTCCAGCACGACGCCTCCCGTCCGCGGCCGTCGTGGCCGCCTGCGGCGATCGTAGCCGCGCGAGCCGAGCGTGCGCCGCGAACGGCCGCGCGCGCGGTACCGTCGTCCCATGGACGCGGCCGTGACGGTGAGTCGCACCGACGCGGTGCGCCCAGACCGCACTCGAGAGCGCGTCACCGCGGTCAACCAGCTGCTGCTCGCCGCCGCCTGCCTCGTGGCCTGCGGGCTCGTCGTCGTCGTGGGCGAGCTCGCCGCGGGGGACGTGCTCTTCGTCGGCATGCTGCTGCTGTTCGGCCTGACGGTGCTCGCCCTCGTCGTGCCGTGGAACCGCGTGCACCCGATCTGGGTCGGCGTCGTGCCGACCGGCGACCTGCTCGCCATCTTCCTGCTGCAGATCGGCGACCCGGACTCCGAGCTGTGGCTGCTGTGGATGGTGCCCGCGACGTGGCTCGCGACCGTCGGCGGCTGGCGCGGCCTCGTCGTCGGCGCGGGCGGCTCGTCGCTGCTGTTCTGGGCCGCGAGCATCATGCTCGAGCAGGAGGTCGACCCGGTGCACACGTACCTCGGGCCGCTCGTGCTCACCGCCGGGTCGATCGTCGCGTTCGTCGCCGCCCGGCGCGCGGCGGCGCAGCGCACGCTGCTCGACGAGCAGGCGACGTACCTCGACCACGCGGTCGAGCGCGCCAGGCGCCAGGAGGACGCGGTGAGCGAGGTGCTCGACGCCGTCGACTTCGGCGTCGTGCGGATCGGCGCGGACGGCTCCGTCTCGGTCGAGAACGACGCCCACCTGCGCCTCAACGCGTTCGACGACACGGCGGAGCTGTACGACGCCGACGGCGTGACGCCCGTCGAGCCCGGGCAGTCGCCCGCGGCACGAGCCCGGCGCGGCGAGGTGTTCGAGAACGTGCTGTGCTGGCAGGGGCCTCCCGGCGACAGCCGCCGTGCGCTGCAGTCGACCGTCCGTCGGCTCGTCGACGTCGACGGCGCCGACGTCGGCGCGATCCTCATCACGCGCGACGTCACCGCCGAGCAGCTCGCGGGCCAGATGCGCGACGAGCTCGTCGCCTCGGTCTCGCACGAGCTGCGCACGCCGCTCACGAGCGTGCTCGGGCACCTCGACCTCGCGCTCGACGGCGGCGACGTCGGCCCGCACGCCCGCCGCAGCCTCGAGATCGCCGAGCGCAACGCCTCCCGGCTGCTCGTCATCATCGGCGACGTGCTCGCGGCGACCGGCGACGGCCCTGGACGCTTCGACGTCCGCCTCGTCCGGGAGGACATCGCCCGCGTCGTGCAGGCGTCCGCCGAGGCGATGGAGCCGCGCGCGGCAGCGCGCAACATCCGCATCGACACGACCGGGATCGAGTCGGTCGAGGCCGACATCGACCCGATCCGCATCCGCCAGGTCGTCGACAACCTCGTCGGCAACGCGGTCAACTACCACACGGGTGACGGCCTCATCGAGGTCGGCGTGACCTCCGACGACAAGCACGCGTGGCTCGTCGTGCGTGACGACGGGCCCGGCATCGCCGAGGAGGCGCTGCCGCGGCTGTTCGAGCGCCGCTACCGCGCCGCGCCTGCTGGCAACATGGCCCCCGGGAACGGGCTCGGGCTCGCCATCAGCCGCGACCTCGTGCGCGCGCACGGCGGCGAGATCACCGTCCAGAGCGAGCCGGGCGGCGGGGCGACGTTCGTCGTCCGACTGCCGCTCATCCGGCGAGGAGCCGCAGCATGACCCTCGACGTCCCCACGATCCAGTTCCTCACCGCCATCGTCATGCATGTCGCCGGCGGCGTGTTCGTGCTCGAGACGATGCTGCGGAAGGACGACCGCGCCGGCCGGGTGTGGGCGCTCGGCTTCATCGGCGGCATGATCGCGACGGAGGCCTACATCGTGCGCGCGGTCAGCACCGACGCGTGGTGGCTCGTGGCGATCGGCAACGCCGCGTGGGTGGCCGCGCTCGGCCTGCTGTGGCTCGGCTGCCGGGTGTTCAACGGGCATCGCCTGCGACGGTCGGCGGTGGCCGTCATCGCCGCCTCAGCCGCGACCGTGGTCGTGGTGCTGCTCGAGACGCCGACCGAGGGCTGGTCGGCCTCGCCGCTCGTCTTCGGGGCGAACGCGCTGTTCTCGGCGCTGACGGCCTCCGAGGCCACGCGTGGCGCGATGCGCCGTACGCGCACGGCGCTCGGGCTCAGCGTGACGCTCGGGCTGGCCGCCGCCTTCCAGCTCACGCGGAGCCTCACCGCGCTCGCGCTCGGCACCGAGCACCCGGTGTTCCAGACCTGGCTCTCGGACGGCCTGGTCGGCATCGTCACCATCTCGCTCATCGTGATCGTGGTCGTGCTCACCTCGGTGCTGCGCGCCGAGCAGGTGCGCCTGCGCGGGACCGAGGACTCCACGCTCATGGCGATCGCGCCCGACGGGGTGCTGCTCGAGCCGTCGTTCGTCCGCGTGCTCGGCGGCCGGCTCATGCGCGCCAACCGACGGGCCGAGCTCTTCGCGGTGCTCGTGGTGAAGATCGACGCGCTGTCGCGCATCTCGACGGCGTTCGGCGCCGACGAGGCGGAGCACGTGCGCCAGGCCGCCAGGGCGGCCGTGCGGCGGCTGTCGCCGACGACGGCGGCGATGGGCACCGACGACGAGGGCAAGCTGCTGCTCGCGTTCCAGCCCAAGTCGCCCGCCGAGGCGCGGCAGCTCGCCGCGCGCATGCACCGCGCGATGCTCGACCAGCTGCGCACCGCCGGCGTGCCCGTCATCCCGCCGATCGGCATGGGGCTCAGCGTGACGAGCACGAGCGGGTACGACCGCGAGACGCTCCTCGACGCCGCGAGGGCGGCGGCGCGGCGCGCCATCGCGAGCGACGACGTGACGGTGGTGGTCGCCGGTGAGGACGACGACGCCGACAGCGCGGCGCGCGGCGATCAGGCGGTGCGGCGGTAGCCCACTCCGCGCACGGTCTCGATCCAGCGCGGCTCGGAGGGCGACTCGCCCAGCTTGCGGCGCAGGTTGGCGACGTGCACCTCGATGGCGCGCGCGTCGTGCTCGCTCAGGTAGTGGTCGGGCTCGCCGCGCTCCCCGCGCAGCATGCCGGCGAGCTGCAGCTTGCTCACGACGCGCCGGCCGGAGCCCAGCAGCATCCGCAGGATGTCGAACTCGCTGCGCGTCAGCTCGACCTCGGCGCCCTCGAGCTCCACGACGCGAGCGCCGGGCTCGAGGCGCAGGCCGCGGTGCTCGAGCGGGGCGGCGTCGGAGTCCTCGTCGAGCCACGGCGTCGAGCCGGGGGTCGTCGTGCTGGGGGCCGCCGTGCTGACCGGCGCGGTCGACAGCGAGACGTGCTCGGGCGCGGATGCCGGCACGGCGGCCTGCTGGTGGGCCGCGGAGGGGTGCGAGGAGGCGAGCGAGCGCGGTCGCCGCATCATCGCCTCGATCCTGGCGCGCAGCTCGCGCGGCCGGAACGGCTTGACGATGTAGTCGTCGGCACCGGTCTGCAGGCCGACGAGCGTGTCGATCTCGTCGCCGCGCGCCGTGATCATCACGAGGTACGCGGTGCTGATGCTGCGGATCTGCCGAGCGGTCTCGAAGCCGTCGATCCCGGGCATGTTGACGTCGACGGTCACCACGATCGGGTCGTGCTCGCGCACGAGCTCGACGCCGGTCGCGCCGTCGGCTGCCGTGTAGACGGCGAAGCCGCCCTGCGTCAGGACCTGCGCCAGCAGCTCCCGGATGTCCTCGCCATCCTCGATGACGACCGCGACGTCCTCGTGCATCACAACCCCACGTTCCCCACCGCGTGACACGGCGCATTGGGGGAGATCGTACCGTCGTCCGGCGACGTCGAGCGCATCTGCGGCCGCGCGGGCCTCACGCGGCCTTCGTCGAGCGCGCCCGCGGGGCGCCCCAGAGCAGCGCGGCGACGACGAGCAGTCCGAACGCGGAGAGCAGCGGCAGCCCCAGTCGCGGCTCGAGCACGGCCCTCGCGACGCCGCCGACGACCGGCACCCGGAGGGTCGGCTCCCACACCTGGGCGCCGACGATGTGCTCCGCGGCGATGCCCGGGCCGGCGTCGGTGCGGGCGAGGATCGACCACTGCCCGTCGGGCATCCGGGTGATCTCGAGGACGCGCTCGGTGACGAGCTGCGGCGCGCCCTCGGTGGGCAGGCTGATCACGTCGCCCGCCCGCAGCCCGTCGGTGGCGACGGGCGTCGAGATCACGAGGTCCCCGGTCAGGAAGGCCGGCCGCATGGCGTCGGAGCCGATCACCGAGGTGTGCGCGACGCCCGCGAGCGCCGCGCCCCACAGCGCGGCGGTCACGCCGGCGGCGATGCCGCTCAGCAGGAGCAGGGCGATGGCGATGCGTCGCATGGCGACCACGGCCCCTCCCATCCATCGGCGCGCGCCGCGGCGTCGAAGCGCGCTGCGGCGAGGCTACGACCGGCGCCTCAGCGCCCCGGGATGCCGCGCCCAAGGGGCGCGCGGGACTCGCTCAGGACCTGCCGTGCAAGACTCGTCGGCATGCCCCTCGTCGCGCTCACCGGCGGCATCGCGTCCGGCAAGTCCACGATCTCCGCCCGCCTCGCCGAGCGTGGCGCCGTCGTCATCGACGCCGACGCGGTGGTGCGCGAGCTGCAGCAGCCAGGCATGCCCGTGCTGCGCGCGATCGCGGACGAGTTCGGCGATCACCTGCTGCTGCCCGACGGCGCGCTCGACCGCGCGGCGCTCGGCGCCGTCGTGTTCGCCGACGATCGCGCCCGGCGCCGACTGAACGCCATCGTGCATCCCGCGGTCTCCGCAGAGTCCGGCCGCCGGTTCGCGGCAGCGCTCGCGGCGGACCCCGGCGCGGTCGTGGTCTACGACGTGCCGCTGCTCGTCGAGGCGCGTCCCGACGACCCGTGGGACCTCGTGGTCGTCGCGCACGCCCCCGAGGATGTGCGCGTGCGGCGGCTCGTCGAGCTGCGGGGGATGACCGAGCAGGATGCTCGCGCACGCGTCGCATCGCAGGCGAGCGACGAGCGCAGGCTCGCGATCGCCGACGTCGTCATCGAGACGGACGGCGAGCTCTCGACGACGCTCGCGCAGGCGGACGCGCTGTGGGAGCGGCTCTCGAGCGGCCGTGTGGGTGGGCGCTCGTAGGCTGGACCCATGGAACCGACCCGTGCCGTCCGGCCGTTCGAGGTCATCAGCGAGTACACCCCCTCTGGCGACCAGCCGAAGGCGATCCGCGAGCTGACCGAGGCGCTCGGCCGCGGCGAGACCGACGTGGTGCTGCTCGGCGCGACCGGCACCGGCAAGAGCGCGACGACCGCCTGGCTCGTCGAGCAGGTGCAGCGGCCCACGCTCGTGCTCGCGCACAACAAGACGCTCGCCGCACAGCTGGCGAACGAGTTCCGCGAGCTGCTGCCGAACAACGCCGTCGAGTACTTCGTCTCGTACTACGACTACTACCAGCCTGAGGCGTACATCCCGCAGACCGACACCTTCATCGAGAAGGACTCGTCGCTGAACGCCGAGGTCGAGCGGCTGCGGCACTCGGCGACGAACGCGCTGCTCTCGCGTCGGGACGTCATCGTCGTCTCGACCGTCTCGTGCATCTACGGCCTCGGCACCCCCGAGGAGTACCTCGAGGCGATGGTCGCGCTGCAGGTCGGCATGCGGATCGACCGCCAGGCGCTGCTCCGCCGCTTCGTCGCGATGCAGTACCAGCGCAACGACGTGGCCTTCACGCGCGGCACGTTCCGCGTGCGCGGCGACACGATCGAGATCATCCCGATGTACGAGGAGCACGCGATCCGGATCGAGCTCTTCGGCGACGAGATCGAGGCGCTGTCGACGCTGCACCCGCTCACCGGCGAGATCATCGAGACGCACGAGTCGGTCTCGATCTTCCCCGGCAGCCACTACGTGGCCGGCAACGAGCGCATGCAGAAGGCGATGGACCGCATCCGCGACGAGCTCGACGAGCGGCTCAAGGTGCTCGAGCGAGAGAGCCGGCTGCTCGAGGCGCAGCGGCTGCGCATGCGCACCACCTTCGACCTCGAGATGATGGAGCAGATCGGCTTCTGCTCCGGCATCGAGAACTACTCGCGCCACATCGACGGCCGTGAGGCGGGGGAGCCGCCGCACTGCCTGCTCGACTACTTCGCCGACGACTTCCTCGTCGTCATCGACGAGTCCCACGTCACCGTGCCGCAGATCGGCGCGATGTACGAGGGCGACGCGAGCCGCAAGCGCTCGCTCGTCGAGCACGGCTTCCGGCTGCCGAGCGCGCTCGACAACCGACCGCTGAAGTTCGACGAGTTCCTCGAGCGGACGCCGCAGAAGGTCTACCTCTCGGCGACGCCGGGCAAGTACGAGATGGGGCTCGCCGACACGGTGGTCGAGCAGATCATCCGCCCGACCGGCCTCGTCGACCCGAAGCTCGTCGTGAAGCCGACGAAGGGGCAGATCGACGACCTGCTCGAGGAGATCCGGGTGCGCGCGGAGCGCGACGAGCGCGTGCTCGTCACCACGCTCACGAAGAAGATGGCCGAGGAGCTGACGGAGTACTTCACCGAGGCGGGCGTGCGGGTGCGCTACCTGCACTCCGACGTCGACACGCTCCGCCGCGTCGAGCTGCTCACGCAGCTGCGCCAGGGGCTGTTCGACGTGCTCGTCGGCATCAACCTGCTGCGCGAGGGCCTCGACCTGCCCGAGGTGTCGCTCGTATCGATCCTCGACGCCGACAAGGAGGGCTTCCTGCGCTCCTCGACGTCGCTCATCCAGACGATCGGCCGCGCGGCCCGCAACGTCTCGGGCGAGGTGCACATGTACGCCGACCGGATCACCGACTCGATGCGCCTGGCGATCGACGAGACCGACCGGCGCCGCGCGGTGCAGGTCGCCTACAACCTTGAGCACGGCATCGACCCGACGCCGCTCCGCCGCCGCATCGCCGACATCACCGACGTGCTCAACCGCGAGCAGGCCGACACCGACGACCTGCTGCAGGGCACGCGCCGCGGTGCGCCGACGCCCCGGCTCGCTCGGGACCGCTCGGCGATGGACGGGCCCACGCAGCTCGAGTCGATCATCGCCGACCTGTCGGCGCAGATGACCGAGGCGGCGGGCGAGCTGAAGTTCGAGCTCGCGGCGCGCATCCGCGACGAGCTGCACGACCTCAAGCGCGACCTGCGGCAGATGCGCGCGGCCAGCTAGCGGGCTACGCGCGCCCCATCCGCGCGTACGCGCCCAGCACGCGCCGCTCGGACTCCGTGAGGTAGCGCTCGAGCTCGTCCGCGGCTGCCTCCGGGCCGTCGCCGACGAGCGCCTCGAGCACCGCGCGGTTGCGCGCGACGAACGGGCGGTGCAGCGACTCCGGGTCGTCGATGGCGAGGAACGCGAGCCGCAGCTCGGCCGCGAGGTGCCCGTGCGACCGCTCGAGACGCGGGCTGTCGGAGAGCGCCATGAGGGCGCGGTGGAAGGCCATGTTGGCGGTGCCGACGGTCGCCCAGTCGCCCAGCTCGAACGCCGCCTCGGCGCGCTCGAGCGCGGCGCGCATGTCGGCGACGCCCGGGTGCAGGGCTGAGGCGCCGCGCAGCACGCCGCACTCGAGGAGGCGCCGGGCGCGGTAGATGTCGACGACGTCGGCGGTGCTCGGGGAGGCGACCGAGACGCCACGGTGCGGCACGTGCTCGACGAGCCCGTGCTGCGCGAGCACGCGGAAGGCCTCGCGGAGGGTGTTGCGCGAGACGTCGAGCCGGGCGGCGACCGAGGCCTCCGACAGCCGCGCGCCGGGCGCGAACTCGCCGGCGATGATCTGCTCGCGCAGGGCATCCGCCAGCGTCGTCGAGGGCTCGGTCATGCCTCGAGCGTAGGGCCGAGCGCAACACGACCGAAACACGGCGGACCCACATTGTTCAACAATCGATGCGATTCTGCTCTACAGTGATGGGACTCCAGGTCGCGCGGCCCGCGCACCGGAGCCCACCGATGGAGATGGGGACGGCGATGCCCGACGCACAGCACACCACCGAGCCGGACGCCGGCGCGAAGGCGAAGGCGTTCGCCAAGAGCCGCAGGGGACCGATCCTCGGCGCGATCTTCCTGATGGCGACGTCCGCGATCGGGCCGGGCTTCATCACCCAGACCGCGACCTTCACGGCGTCGCTCGGTGCGGCGTTCGCGTTCGCGATCCTCATCTCGGTGCTCATCGACTTCGCCGTGCAGATGAACATCTGGCGCATGATCACCGTCTCGGGCAAGCGTGCGGGCGACCTCGCGAACGACGCCGTGCCGTACTCGGGCCACGTGCTCGCCGTGCTCATCGTCATCGGCGGCCTCGCCTTTAACATCGGCAACATCGCGGGCGGCGGCCTCGGCCTCAACGCCCTGCTCGGCATCGACCCGAAGCTCGGCGGCCTGCTCACGGGCCTCCTCGCGATCGGCATCTTCCTGTTCAAGAAGGCCGGCCGTGCCGTCGACGTCGTCGTCATGGTGCTCGGCGTCGCGATGATCCTCATGACGGTGTTCGTGGCGATCGCATCGCAGCCGCCGGTCGGCGACGCGCTCCGCCAGACCTTCCTGCCCGACACGCTCAACTTCGCGAGCATCACCACGATCGTCGGCGGCACGGTGGGCGGCTACATCACCTACGCCGGCGCGCACCGCTACCTCGAGTCGGGCCTCGTCGGCCCCGACCACATCAAGGGCGTGCACCGCGCGTCGATGCAGGGCATCCTCGTCACCGGCATCATGCGCTACGTGCTGTTCCTGGCGATCCTCGGCGTCGTCGCCTCCGGCGTCGTGCTCGACATCTCCGGCCAGGCGGCGAACCCCGCAGCGCAGGCGTTCGGCGTCGTGCTCGGCGACGCGGGCATCCGCATCTTCGGCTTCATCTTCTGGGCCGCGGCGCTCACGTCGGTGATCGGCGCCGCCTACACGTCGGCGACCTTCCTGTCGGTGTTCGCGAAGCGGCTCGCGGGCGGCTGGCCCCTGCAGCTCGCGACGGTCGCGTTCATCCTCGTGTCGCTCGCCGTCTACGCCTTCATCGGCACCGCGCCCGCGGCGCTGCTCGTCTTCGTCGGCGGCTTCAACGGCCTGATCCTGCCGATCGGACTCGCGATCTTCATGTACATCGGCTGGTTCCGCCAGCACGACGTGCTCGGCGGCTACCGCTACCCGCGCTGGCTGCTCATCGTCGGCACGCTCGCGACGCTGCTGAGCCTCTACATGGGCGCCGTCTCGATCGGGCCGATCTTCGCCCTCCTCGGCGTGGGAGCCTGACCGCATGAGCACGATCGACCTGAACTCCGACCTCGGCGAGAACGTGCCCGACCGCATCGTCGGCGACGACGAGGCGATGCTGCGGGTGGTGACGAGCGCGAACGTGTCGTGCGGCTTCCACGCCGGCAGCCCCGAGGGGATCCGCGCCACGCTCGAGGCCGCCGTCGCGAACGGCGTGACGATCGGCGCGCATCCCGGCTACCGCGACTACGAGGGGTTCGGGAGGCTCGCGATGGACGTCGACTCCGCGACCCTGCAGGCGCACGTCGAGTACCAGCTCGGCGCCCTGCAGGCGCTCGCCGGCGCCGTCGGCGGCACCGTGGCCTACGTCAAGCCCCACGGCGCGCTCTACAACACGATCGCCCGCGACGAGCGGCAGGCGAAGGACGTCGTCGCAGCCATCCGCGCCGTCGACCCGTCGCTCGTGCTGCTCGGCCTCGCGGGCGGCGTCGTGCTCGAGGTCGCCGAGCGGGCGGGCCTCCGCACCGCCGCCGAGGCGTTCGCGGACCGCGCCTACACCCCCGAGGGGCTGCTCGTCTCGCGCACGGAGCCCGGCTCGGTGCTGCACGATCCGGCCCTCGTCGCGGCCAGGATGGTGCGGCTCGCGCAGGAGGGCGTGCTCGAGGCGGTCGACGGCAGCGACGTCGCGGTGCGCGCCGAGTCGATCTGCGTGCACGGCGACAGCGCCGGCGCGATCGCGATGGCCGAGGCCACGCGCGCTGCGCTCGAGGACGCCGGCGTCACGATCGCACCCTTCGCGGTGGCCCGATGAGCGCCGCCGCGGCGACCGCCGCGCAGCTCGCGCAGGCGCGCGAGGCGCGCGCCGCCTACCGGGCGGGAACCGTCGCGCCGACGAGCGGGGTCGCGCACGGGCTCGTGCAGGCCAACCTCATCGCCGTGCCCGCAGACTGGGCGTTCGAGACGCTGCTGTTCGCGCAGCGCAACCCGAAGCCGATGCCGGTGCTCGAGGTGCTCGAGGCGGGACGCGTCGAGTCGCGGCTCGCGCCCGGCAGCGACGTGCGCACCGACATCCCCGCCTACCGGGTGTGGCGCGACGGCCAGCTCGCGGACGAGACGACGGATGCGTCCGCCGCGTGGGAGGAGCACCCGGACCTCGTCGCGTTCCTGATCGGCTGCTCGTTCACGTTCGAGGCGGGGCTCGTCGACGACGGCATCCCCATCCGCCATCGCGAGCACGACCGCAACGTGCCGATGTACCGCACCAGCACGGCCTGCGCACCGGCCGGCCGCCTGCACGGGGAGCTCGTGGTCTCGATGCGGCCGATCCCCGCGAGCCGCGTCGCCGACGCCGTCACGATCTCCGGGCGGTTCCCCGCCGTCCACGGCGCACCCGTGCACATCGGCGATCCCGGCTCGCTCGGCATCACCGACCTCGGCGCTCCCGAGTTCGGCGACCCGCCCGTCATGCAGGAGGGGGACGTGCCGGTGTTCTGGGCATGCGGTGTCACCCCGCAGGCCGCGATCATGGCGTCGCGGCCGCCCTTCGCGGTCACGCACGCGCCCGGCCACATGTTCGTCACCGACGTGCCGGACGCGGCGTACGCCCTATGAGGGAGCTCCCGTGACCGCCCACGCACGGCGGGTGCTGCCCGCCGCCGACACCGCGCTGCTGCTCGAGGCGGCCGACCTCGACGAGGCGATGCGGCTGCTGCCCGCGCTCCAGGACGCCGAGCTGCCGGGCGTCACCGAGCTCGTCCCGGCGGCGCGCACGGTGCTCGTGCGCTTCGACCCGTCGCTCGTCGCCGCCGACGCCCTCGCGGCGCTGCTCCTCGCGGTCGAGCCGGCGGGCGCGGCCGCCGCGAACGGCGACGCCGTGACGATCCCCGTGCGGTACGACGGGCAGGACCTCGCCGAGGTCGCGCAGCTGCTCGGGATCGGCGCCGACGAGGTCGTCGCCCGGCACCAGGCGGCGACGTGGACCGTCGCCTTCACGGGCTACGCACCGGGCTTCGGCTACCTCGTGGGCGACGACCCGCTGTTCGACGTGCCACGGCGCGCATCGCCTCGCACCCGCATCCCTGCCGGCTCCGTGGGGCTCGCCGGCCGCTTCTCGGGCGTCTACCCGCGCGAGAGCCCCGGCGGCTGGCAGCTCATCGGGCGCACCGACGCCCCGATGTGGGACCTCTCGCGGCCGCGGCCGGCGCTGCTCGCGCCCGGCGCGACCGTGCGCTTCGAGCGCGTCGAGCGCGAGCTCGTCACCGCCGCCCCCGCGGCGCGCGAGCCGGTCACCGCCGCCCACGCCCTCGAGATCGTGCGGCCCGGGCTGCAGCTGCTCGTGCAGGACCTCGGCAGGCCCGGCCTCGCGGCGCAGGGCGTCGCCGCCTCCGGCACCGCCGACCGCCGCGCGCTCCGCGAGGCGAACCGCGCCGTCGGGAACGCCGCCGACGAGGCGGGCCTCGAGCTCGCCGGCGGCGGTGCGACCCTGCGCTTCCGCGGGCCGGCGGTCGTCGCCCTCACCGGCGCCCTCGTCGACGCCGCCGTGCACGGGGCGGCGGGCACGCAGCCGGTCGAGCCCGGCCGGCCCGTGGCGTTGGACGACGGCGACGAGCTGCGCGTCGGCGCCGTCCGCGACGGGCTGCGCTCCCTCGTCGCGGTGCGCGGCGGCATCGCGCTCGAGCCCGTGCTCGGCAGCCTCGCGACCGACACGCTCGCGCACCTCGGCCCCGCACCGCTCGCCGCCGGCGACGTGCTCCCGCTGCGCGGCCCGGCCGCCGGCGCGCGGGTCGTCGAGCGCACCCGGGCGCCGCGCGTGCCGCTGCCGACCGCGGGGGAGGAGGTCGAGCTCCGCATCGTGCTCGGCCCGCGCACCGAGTGGTTCACCGACGCCGCCCTCGCCGCGCTCGTCGACCAGCCGTGGACGGTGACGCCGCGCTCCGACCGGGTGGGCGTGCGGCTCGACGGCGCGACGCCGCTCGAGCGCGCGAGGGAGGGCGAGCTCGACAGCGAGGGCGCCGTGACCGGCGCGATCCAGGTGCCGCCCGACGGGCAGCCCGTGCTCTTCCTGCCCGACCACCCGCTCACCGGCGGCTATCCCATCATCGGCGCGGTCCTCGACCGCGACCTCGACCTGGCCGGCCAGCTGCCGCCAGGCGCCCGCATCCGCTTCCGCATCGCGGAGCCGACCCCCACCAGGAGGACGTCGTGGACAAGATCCTGATCGCCAACCGCGGCGAGATCGCCGTGCGCATCGCCCGCGCATGCGCCGAGGGCGGCTACCGCTCCGTCGCCGTGTACGCCGACCAGGACATCGACGCCATGCACGTGCGGCACGCCGACGAGGCGGTCGCGCTCGGCGGCACGACCGCCGCCGAGACGTACCTGAGCGCGGATGCGCTGCTCGCGGCAGCGCGCACGACCGGAGCCGACGCGGTCCACCCGGGCTACGGCTTCCTCTCGGAGAGCGCCGCGTTCGCGCGCGCCGTCGAGGAGGCGGGCCTGACCTGGATCGGCCCCACCCCCGCGAGCATCGAGGCGCTCGGCGACAAGGTCACGGCACGGCGCATCGCGCAGGAGGCGGGCGCACCGCTCGCGGCGGGCACCGACCGGCCGCTCGCCGACGCCGACGAGGCCGTCGCGTTCGCCCGCGAGCACGGGCTGCCGGTCGTCGTGAAGGCCGCGTTCGGCGGCGGCGGCCGCGGGCTCAAGGTCGCCCGCACGATCGAGGAGGTGCCGGACGCGTTCGACTCCGCCACCCGCGAGGCCGTCGCGGCGTTCGGGCGCGGCGAGTGCTTCATCGAGCGCTTCCTCGAGCGCCCCCGCCACGTCGAGGCGCAGGTGCTCGGCGACGGCCGGGGCGGCGTCGTGGTCGTCGGCGACCGCGACTGCTCGCTGCAGCGCCGCAGCCAGAAGCTCGTCGAGGAGGCGCCCGCGCCCGGCCTGACCGACGAGCAGCGCGCCCGCATCCACGAGTCGTCGCGCGCGATCTGCGCAGCCGTCGACTACCGCGGCGCGGGCACGGTGGAGTTCCTGCTCGGCGCCGACGGCACGATCTCGTTCCTCGAGGTCAACACGCGGCTGCAGGTCGAGCACCCCGTCACGGAGGCGGTCACCGGCATCGACCTCGTGCGCGAGCAGCTCCGCATCGCCGAGGGGCACGGCCCCTCGATCACCGAGACGCCCGCGCCCTCGGGGCACGCGATCGAGCTGCGGCTGAACGCCGAGGACCCGGGGAGGGGCTTCCTGCCGAGCCCTGGCCGCATCACGGCACTGCGCGTGCCCGCAGGACCGGGCGTGCGGTGGGACGCCGGCGTGGAGGCGGGCGACGCGGTCGAGGCCGCGTTCGACTCGCTCGCCGCGAAGCTCATCGTGCACGCGGCCGACCGGGATGCGGCGCTCGTCCGCATGCGGCGCGCGCTCGGCGAGCTCGAGGTCACCGGGATCGCGACCGTCGCGCCGTTCGCGCGCGCGGTGCTCGACGAGCCCGACTTCTCGACCGACGGCTTCGCCGTCTCGACGCAGTGGATCGAGGCCGAGCTCATGCCGCGGCTCGAGCCGCAGCTGCGCCCCGCGCCCGCCGCCGGCGCCGCGCTCCGGCGCGTGCCGATCGAGGTCGACGGCCGCCGCGTCGTGCTCGGCCTGCCGGACGCGCTGCTCGCGCCCGCCGCCGGGGCGAGGGGCGCACCCGCCGCGGCGCCCGTCGACGACGCGGCGCTCCCGTCGCCCGTGCCGGGCACGGTCGTCACCTGGCTCGTCGACGACGGCGCCGCCGTGACCGAGGGCCAGGAGGTCGTCGTGCTCGACGCCATGAAGATGGAGACGCGCGTCGCCGCCCACCGCGCCGGCACGCTCGAGCACGTCGTCGCGCAGGGCGCGAGCGTCGCGGTCGACGAGCCGCTCGCGCGGGTCGTCGAGCGCTCGATCCGCTGAGCCGATGGCGAACGCGGGCCCGCGTGTCAGTGGCCGCTCGTAGACTCGTCAGGTGACATCCACGATCTCGAACAGCGCAGAGCTGCACGTCCGCGGCGCCCGCGAGCACAACCTCAAGGACGTCGACCTGCGCATCCCGCGCGACTCCCTCGTGGTGTTCACGGGCCTGTCCGGATCGGGCAAGTCGTCGCTCGCGTTCGACACGATCTTCGCCGAGGGCCAGCGCCGCTACGTCGAGTCGCTCTCCGCCTACGCGCGCCAGTTCCTCGGCCAGGTCGACCGCCCCGACGTCGACTTCATCGAGGGCCTGAGCCCCGCCGTCTCGATCGACCAGAAGTCGACGAACCGCAACCCGCGCTCGACGGTCGGCACGATCACCGAGGTGCACGACTACATGCGCCTGCTGTGGGCGCGCATCGGCGTGCCGCACTGCCCCGTGTGCGGCGAGCGCATCCAGCGCCAGACCGTGCAGCAGATCGCCGACGAGCTCATGGAGCTGCCCGAGCGCACGCGCTTCCAGATCCTCGCGCCCGTCGTCCAGCAGAAGAAGGGCGAGTTCGCCGACCTGCTGCGCAACCTCGTGGCGACCGGCTATTCGCGCGCCATCATCGACGGCGAGCTCGTGCAGCTCGCCGAGGCGCCCGCGCTCAAGAAGCAGGTCAAGCACGACATCTCCGTCGTCGTCGACCGCCTGGTGGCCGAGCCCGGCATGCTCTCGCGCCTCACCGACTCGCTCGAGACCGCCCTGCGGCTCGCCGACGGGCTCGTGACGATCGACTACGTCGACCTCGACGACGACGCGGAGGACCGCCGCCGCGTCTTCAGCGAGAAGCTCTCGTGCCCGAACCGCCACCCCGTCGCGCTCACCGAGATCGAGCCGCGCACGTTCTCGTTCAACGCCCCGTTCGGCGCGTGCCCCGAGTGCAACGGCATCGGCACCCGCATGGCGGCCGACCCCGACCTCGTGATCGCCGACGAGGCGCTCTCGATCCGCGAGGGCGCGCTGCTGCCCTGGACGCAGTCGGGCAAGGGGCTCTACACCTACTTCGAGCGGCTGCTGACGGGCCTCGCGAGCGAGCTGCAGTTCTCGCTCGACACCCCGTGGCAGGACCTCGACCCGGATGCGCGCAAGGTCGTGCTGCACGGCACCGACGGCAACGTCATGGTGCAGTGGCGCAACCGCTACGGCCGCCAGCTCAAGTACGCGTCCGGCTACGAGGGCGTCATGCCCTACATCCAGCGCAAGCACGCGGAGGCCGACAGCGACTGGGTGCGCTCCAAGCACGGCGAGTTCCTGCGCGAGGTGCCGTGCCCCGAGTGCGGCGGCGCGCGCCTGCGCCCCGAGGTGCTCAGCGTGCTCGTGCACGGCAGCTCGATCGCCCACGTCTCCGACCTGAGCCTCGACGCCGCGCACGCCTTCATGCGCGACCTCGAGCTCGACGAGCGCGAGTCGACGATCGCGGCCGCGGTGCTGCGCGAGATCCGCGCCCGGCTCGACTTCCTCATCCGCGTCGGCCTCGGCTACCTGTCGCTCTCGCGCGCGGCCGCGACGCTCTCGGGCGGCGAGGCGCAGCGCATCCGGCTCGCGACGCAGATCGGCGCGGGCCTCACCGGCGTGCTCTACGTGCTCGACGAGCCGTCGATCGGCCTCCACCAGCGCGACAACCGCAAGCTCATCGGCACCCTCGAGGCGCTCCGCGACCTCGGCAACACGCTCATCGTCGTCGAGCACGACGAGGACACCATCCGGACCGCCGACTGGGTCGTCGACATCGGCCCGGGCGCGGGGGAGCGCGGCGGCGAGGTCGTGCACTCCGGCAGCTACGAGTCGCTGCTCGAGCACCCGACGTCGCTCACCGGCGCCTACCTCTCGGGCCGCGAGACGATCCCGACGCCGTCGCAGCGCCGGCCGATCGACCCCGAGCGGATGCTGCGGGTCGAGGGCGCGCGCGCCAACAACCTGCAGAACGTGACCGTCGACTTCCCGCTCGGCGTCTTCGTCGCGGTGACCGGCGTCTCGGGCTCCGGCAAGTCGACGCTCGTCAACGACATCCTGCACAAGGTGCTCGCCAACGCGCTCAACGGCGCCCGGCAGGTGCCGGCGAAGCACACGCGCGTCACCGGGCTCCACCACCTCGACAAGGTCATCCACGTCGACCAGGGGCCGATCGGGCGCACCCCGCGCTCGAACCCGGCCACCTACACCGGCGTGTTCGACAAGATCCGCAACCTGTTCGCCGACACGGCAGAGGCGAAGGCGCGCGGCTACCTCGCGGGACGCTTCTCGTTCAACGTCAAGGGCGGCCGCTGCGAGGCCTGCCAGGGCGACGGCACGCTCAAGATCGAGATGAACTTCCTGCCCGACGTCTACGTCGAGTGCGAGGTGTGCCACGGCGCGCGCTACAACCGCGACACGCTCTCGGTGCACTACAAGGGCAAGTCGATCGCCGAGGTGCTGCAGATGCCGATCGAGGAGGCCGCCGAGTTCTTCGCGCCCATCTCGTCGATCCACCGCTACCTCAAGACGCTCGTCGACGTCGGCCTCGGCTACGTGCGGCTCGGGCAGTCCGCCACGACGCTCTCCGGCGGCGAGGCGCAGCGCGTGAAGCTCGCCACCGAGCTCCAGCGCCGCACCTCGGGCCGCGCGATCTACGTGCTCGACGAGCCCACCACCGGCCTGCACTTCGACGACGTGCGCAAGCTGCTCGAGGTGCTCGACGGGCTCGTCGAGAAGGGCAACACCGTGCTGACGATCGAGCACTCGCTCGACGTCATCAAGTCGGCCGACTGGGTGATCGACCTCGGCCCCGAGGGCGGCTCCGGCGGCGGCACGATCGTCGCGACCGGCACGCCGGAGGAGCTCGCGGAGGTGCCAGAGAGCTACACCGGCAGCTTCCTCAAGGAGATGCTGGGCGCGGGAGTCCGATGAGCGCGGGGCGCACCTCGCGCACGGTGCCGTACAAGCCCGCGCCGGGCACCATCCCGACCGCGCCGGGCGTGTACCGCTTCCGCGACGAGCACGAGCGCGTGCTCTACGTCGGCAAGGCGAAGAACCTGCGCCAGCGGCTCTCGAACTACTTCCAGCCGCTCGAGGCGCTGCACGAGCGCACCCGCAGGATGGTGCTCACGGCGGTGCGCGTCGAGTGGACGATCGTCGCGAGCGAGTTCGAGGCGCTGCAGCTCGAGTTCACCTGGATCAAGGAGTACGAGCCGCCGTTCAACGTGCAGTTCCGGGACGACAAGTCGTACCCGTACCTCGCGGTGACGATGGGCGACGACGTGCCCCGCGCGCTCATCACGCGCAACCGCGGCATCCGCGGCGCGCGCTACTTCGGCCCGTACACGAAGGTCTGGGCGATCCGCGAGACGCTCGACCTGCTGCTCAAGGCGTTCCCGATGCGCTCGTGCAGCCAGTCGATCTACGACCGCGCCGAGCGCACCGGCAGGCCGTGCCTGCTCGGCGACATCGGCAAGTGCTCGGCGCCGTGCGTCGGCCGGGTCACGCTCGCGGAGCACCGCGCGACCGCGAACGACCTCGTCGGCTTCATGAACGGCGGCGACCAGGACTTCGTCGACCGCGTGCGCGACGAGATGCAGCGCGCGAGCGCCCGGCTCGAGTTCGAGCGCGCCGCGCGCCTGCGCGACCAGCTCGTCGCGCTCGAGTCGGTGCTCGAGCGCACGAGCGTCGTGCTGTCGGACCGCGTCGACGCCGACGTGCTCGGGCTCGTGCACGACGAGCTGAGCGCGGCCGTGCACCTGTTCGTCGTCCGCGGCGGCCGCATCCGCGGCACGAAGTCGTGGGTCGTCGACACCGAGATCGACCTGACCGAGGGCGAGCTCGCGACGCAGGTGCTGCGCATCGCCTACGACGGCGGCGACCCGCCCGCGCGGGAGGTGCTGCTGCCCAAGCAGCCCGACAGCGTCGCCGAGGTGGAGGCCTGGCTCACCGACCGGCGCGCCGACCACGGCCTGAGCGGTCGCGTCGCGGTGCGGGTGCCGCAGCGGGGCGAGAAGCGGCGCCTCGCCGACTCCGCCGCCGTGAACGCCGCGCACGCGCTGCAGGTCTCACGCACGAAGCGCACGAGCGACTACGTCACCCGCTCGCAGGCGCTCGCCGACCTGCAGGAGGCGCTCGGCATGGCGGAGGCGCCGCTGCGCATCGAGTGCTTCGACGTCTCGCACCTCGGCGGCACCGGCGTGGTCGCCTCGATGGTCGTGTTCGAGGACGGGCTGCCGCGCAAGGACCAGTACCGGCGCTTCGCGATCGCGCAGACGACCGACGACACCGACTCGATCTACCAGGTGATGACGCGCAGGGCGCGCTACCTCGTCGACGGCGATCCCGACGACACCGGCTCGCGCTTCGCGTACGCGCCGCAGCTGCTGCTCGTCGACGGCGGCCGGCCGCAGGTGCAGGCCGCGAAGCGGGCGCTCGACGAGGCGGGGGTGCGCGGCGTCGCGCTCGCCGGCATCGCGAAGCGGCTCGAGGAGCTGTGGCTGCCCGGCGAGGAGTTCCCGGTCATTCTGCCGCGCTCGAGCGAGGCGCTCTACCTCGTGCAGCGGCTGCGCGACGAGGCCCACCGGGTGGCGATCGGCTACCAGCGGCAGAAGCGCTCGAGCGCGATCGAGTCGCAGCTGAGCGGCATCCCGGGGCTCGGCCCGAACCGGGTGCGCGCGCTGCTGAAGCACTTCGGCTCCGCGAAGCGCGTGCGCGAGGCGAGCCCGGAGCAGCTCCGCGAGGTCGCCGGCGTCGGCCCGGCGCTCGCACTGACCATCGCACGGGCCCTGGCTGGCGACGCGAGCGGTGCCGATACGATGGAGGGAGCAGCCCAGCGACAGGAACCGGAAGCGTGAACGCCAGAGAGATCGTCATCATCACCGGCATGTCCGGCGCAGGGCGGACGACCGTCGCGAACGCGCTCGAGGACCTCGGCTGGTTCGTGGTCGACAACCTCCCGCCCACCATGCTGAAGGCGCTCGTGCGCACCGCCGCGACCGGCGCCTCGACCGAGCCGAAGCTCGCGATCGTCGTCGACGTGCGCGGTGGCGCCCTCTTCGACGACGCGAAGCGCTTCGTCGAGATGCTGCGCGCCGAGCAGACCGTGCGCGTGCTGTTCCTCGAGGCGAGCGACGCCGAGCTCGTGCGCCGCTACGAGCAGGTGCGCAGGCCGCACCCGCTGCAGGGCGACGGCACGATCCTCGACGGCATCCGCACCGAGCGCACGCGCCTCGAGCCGCTGCGCGGCATGGCCGACGAGCTGCTCGACACGACCGGCCTCAACCCGCACCAGCTGACGCGGCGAGTGGGGGAGCGATTCGCGCCCGGCGGCGAGCTCGAGGTGACCCTCACCGTGATGAGCTTCGGCTTCAAGTACGGGCTGCCCGTCGACGCCGACCTCATCGCCGACATGCGCTTCCTGCCGAACCCGTTCTGGATGCCCGAGCTGCGCGGCCACGACGGCACCGAGTCGGTCGTCTCCGAGTACGTGCTGCACCAGCAGGGGGCGACGGAGTTCGCGGACCGCTACCTCGAGGCGCTCGCGCCCGTGCTCGAGGGGTTCGCGCGCGAGAACAAGCTGCACGCCGTGCTCGGCGTGGGCTGCACCGGCGGCAAGCACCGCTCGGTCGCGATGGCCGAGCACCTGGCGAAGCGCCTCTCCGGCCGGCCGGGGCTGCGGGTCGCCGTGAAGCATCGAGACCTGGGGCGCGAATGACGAGAGGAGCCGGCGTGACACTGACCGACGACGTCAAGGAGGAGCTCGCGCGCGTGCGCGTGACGCGACCCCAGACGAAGGCGGCGGAGGTCGCGACGCTGCTGCGCTTCGCCGGCGGGCTGCACGTGATCTCGAGCCGCGTGGCCGTCGAGAGCGAGCTCGACTCCGCCGCGGTCGCGCGCCGTCTCGCCAAGAGCATCCTCGAGCTGTACGGCGTGCGCGCGGAGATCGCGAAGATCTCGTCGTCGTCGAACCGCACGTCGGGCGCCTACCTCGTGCGCGTGATCGCCGAGGGCGAGACGCTCGCCCGTCAGACCGGTCTCATGGACGCGCGACGCCGCCCGGTGCGCGGGCTGCCGAACAAGGTGACCACCGGCTCGCTCGAGGACCTCGCCGGCATCTGGCGCGGCGCGTTCCTCGCGCAGGGCACGCTCTCCGACCCGGGTCGCTCGGCCGCGCTCGAGGTCGCCTGCCCAGGCAACGAGGCCGCGATGGCGCTCGTCGGTGCGGCCGGCCGCCTCGGCGTGCCCGCGAAGTCGCGCGAGGTGCGCGGCGCGCACCGCGTCGTGATCCGCGAGGGCGAACCGATCTCGCGCATGCTCACGACGATGGGCGCGCACGAGACGGTGCAGGCGTGGGCGGAGCTGCGCCAGCGCCGCGAGGTGCGCGCGACGGCGAACCGGCTCGTCAACTTCGACGACGCGAACCTCCGCCGCAGCGCGCAGGCGGCCGTCGCGGCGTGCGCGCGCATCGAGCGCGCGCTCGAGATCCTCGGCGACGAGGTGCCGGACCACCTGTCCTACGCGGGCAGGCTGCGGCTCGAGCACCGCGATGCGAGCCTCGACGAGCTCGGCCACCTCGCGAGCCCGACGATGACGAAGGACGCGGTCGCGGGGCGCATCCGCCGCCTGCTCGCGATGGCCGACCGCGCCGCCCAGGATCGCGGCATCCCCGACACCGAGGCAGCCGTCCCCGACGACATCGACGACTGACTCCGCGCCCAGCCCGCGGCATCGCGGCGGTGGCTAGGATCGGAACGACCCACCGGTGCGCCCGGCGCGCCAGAGAGGAGAGCCAGCCATGGCCGTCTACACCCTTCCGGAGCTGCCGTACGACTACGCGGCGCTCGAGCCCCACATCTCCGCGAAGATCATGGAGCTCCACCACGACAAGCACCACAAGGCGTACGTCGACGGCGCGAACACCGCGCTCGAGAAGCTCGAGGCCGCGCGCGACGCGGACGACTTCGGCGCCGTCAACAAGCTCGAGAAGGACCTCGCGTTCCACCTCGGCGGGCACACGAACCACACCGTCTTCTGGAACAACCTGTCGGGCGACGGCGGCGGCGAGCCCGAGGGCGAGCTGCACGCCGCGATCGGCGAGTTCTTCGGCGGCTTCGGCAAGTTTCAGAGCCACTTCAGCCAGAACGCCACGGCCATCCAGGGCTCCGGCTGGTCCGTGCTCGCCTGGGACTCGGTCGGCTCACGGCTGAACATCTTCCAGCTGTTCGACCAGCAGGGCAACATCCCGGTCGGCACGCACCCCATCCTCATGCTCGACATGTGGGAGCACGCCTTCTACCTCGACTACCTCAACGTCAAGGCGGACTACGTCAAGGCGTTCTGGAACATCGTCAACTGGCAGGATGCGCAGGCCCGCTTCGACGCGGCCAAGGCCCAGACCTCCGGCCTCATCCTCCGCTGACCCCCATCGTCACCACGTGACCGGGGCCCCGGGCACCGCCCGGGGCCCTTCCCACCCCGACAGTCAGGAACCCCTCCCATGACTCTGAAGGTCGCCATCAACGGCTTCGGCCGCATCGGCCGCAACTTCGTCCGCGCAGCGCTTGCCCAGGGCGCTGACATCGACGTCGTCGCGGTCAACGATCTCACCGACAACAAGACCCTCGCCCACCTGCTCAAGTACGACTCGGTCGCCGGCGTCCTCGGCGCCGAGGTGGTCGCCGACGAGGGCTCGATCCGGGTCGGCGACGACCAGTTCCGCGGCTTCGCCGAGCGCGACCCCTCGAAGCTCCCGTGGGGCGACCTCGACGTCGACGTCGTGATCGAGTCGACCGGCCGCTTCACGAAGGTGGAGGACGCCTCGGCGCACCTCACCGCCGGCGCGAAGAAGGTCATCCTCTCGGCACCCGCGAAGGGCCCGGCGCCCACGTTCGTGATGGGCGTGAACCACGACCAGTACGACCCCGAGAACGACCACGTCATCTCGAACGCGTCGTGCACGACGAACTGTCTCGCGCCGCTCGCCAAGGTCTTCCACGAGTCGTTCGGCATCGAGCGCGGCCTCATGACCACGATCCACGCCTACACGGCCGACCAGAACCTCCAGGACGGCCCGCACGAGGACCTGCGCCGCGCCCGCGCTGCCGCGCTGTCGATCATCCCGACCTCGACCGGCGCCGCGAAGGCCATCGGCCTCGTGCTGCCGGAGCTCAACGGCCTGCTCGACGGCTACGCGCTGCGCGTGCCGGTCCCGACCGGCTCGATCACCGACCTGACGGTGCAGACGCGCGAAGGCCTCACGGTCGACGAGATCAACGCGGCGTACCGCGCCGCGGCCGAGTCGGGTCCGCTCAAGGGCTACCTGCAGTACACCGACGAGCCGATCGTCTCGTCGGACATCGTCGGCAACCCGTTCTCGTCGATCTACGACTCCGGCCTCACCAAGGTGATGGGCGACCAGGTCAAGATCTCGAGCTGGTACGACAACGAGTGGGGCTACTCCTGCCGCCTGGTCGACCTCGCGGCACTCGTGGGCTCGAAGCTCTGATCCCGATGGCGATCCGCACGCTCGACTCCCTCGGCGACCTCTCGGGCCGCACCGTCCTGATCCGCTGCGACTTCAACGTGCCGCTGCAGGACGGCGAGATCACCGACGAGGGCCGCATCGTCGCGTCGCTGCCCACCCTTCGCGCCCTGCTCCAGCAGGGCGCGAAGGTGGTGGCGATGTCGCACCTCGGCCGCCCCAAGGGCGCGCCGGAGGCGAAGTACTCGCTCGCCCCCGTCGCCCGACGGCTCGGCGAGCTGCTCGACGCGGAGGTCGCGTTCGCGGCCGACACGGTGGGGGAGGACGCTCACCGCGTGCGGATCGCCCTGCAGGACGGGCAGCTCGCGCTGCTCGAGAACCTGCGCTTCGACCCGCGCGAGACGAGTGACGACGCGGCCGAGCGCGCCTCGTTCGCCGCAGAGCTCGCCGCGGGAGCCGACGCGTTCGTCTCGGACGGCTTCGGCGTCGTCCACCGAGCCCAGGCGAGCGTCGTCGAGATCGCCCAGGTACTCCCGAGCGCCGCCGGCCTGCTCGTCGAGCGTGAGCTCACGGTGCTGTCGCGGCTCACCGAGACCCCGGAGCGCCCGTACGCGGTCGTGCTCGGCGGCTCGAAGGTGAGCGACAAGCTCGGCGTCATCGAGCACCTGCTGCCGCGCGTCGACCGGCTGCTCATCGGCGGCGGCATGCTCTTCACGTTCCTCAAGGCGCAGGGGCACGAGGTCGCCTCGAGCCTGCTCGAGGCCGACCAGCTCGATCGCGTGCGGGGCTACCTCGCGCAGGCCGAGGAGCTGGGCGTCGAGCTGCTGCTGCCGACCGACGTGGTCGTCGCGGCCGCGTTCGCCGCGGATGCGGAGCACGAGACGGTCGCGGCCGACGCGATCGCGGGCTCGCGCTTCGGCGACGCCGGCATCGGCCTCGACATCGGTCCCGACTCGGCTGCCGCGTTCGCGGAGGCCATCCGAGGCGCCCGCACGGTCTTCTGGAACGGCCCGATGGGCGTGTTCGAGATGGAGGCCTTCGCGGCCGGCACCAAGGCCATCGCGCAGGCGCTCACCGAGGTCGACGGCCTCGCCGTCGTCGGCGGCGGTGACTCCGCCGCGGCCGTGCGCCAGCTCGGCTTCGACGACGGCGCGTTCGGGCACATCTCGACCGGCGGCGGCGCGAGCCTCGAGTTCCTCGAGGGCGCGGCGCTGCCGGGACTGGAAGCACTGGGTTGGGAAGGACGATGATGGCGAACCGCATCCCGCTGATCGCGGGCAACTGGAAGCTGCACCAGGACCACCTGCAGGCGATCGCGCTCGTGCAGAAGCTCGCGTGGACGCTGCAGGATGCGAAGCACGACCACGCGGCGGTCGAGGTCGCGGTGTTCCCGCCCTTCACCGACCTCCGCAGCGTGCAGACGCTCATCTCGGCGGAGCGCTTCGAGCTCCGCTTCGGCGCGCAGGACGTGTCGGAGCACGACTCGGGCGCGCACACCGGTGAGGTGTCGGCCGCGATGCTCGCGAAGCTCGAGTGCTCGTACGCGATCGTGGGCCACTCCGAGCGCAGGCAGCACCACGGCGAGACCGACGCGATCGTGGGCCGCAAGGCCGCCGCCGCGCTCCGCCACGGCGTGACCCCGGTCATCTGCGTCGGCGAGACGGCGGAGGACCTCGAGCAGCACGGCGCCTCCGCGGTGCCCGTCCAGCAGCTGCGCGACGTGCTCGCCGAGCTGCCCGCGACCGGTGACATCGTCGTCGCGTACGAGCCCGTCTGGGCGATCGGCTCCGGCCAGGCCGCCACGGCCGAGCAGGCGCAGCAGGTGTGCCAGGCGCTGCGGCAGGCGATCGCGGAGGTCCGCGGCGCCGAGGCGGCGGCCGCGACCCGCATCCTCTACGGCGGCAGCGTGAAGTCGGGCAACATCGCCGGCTTCATGCGCGAGCCCGACGTCGACGGCGCGCTCGTCGGCGGCGCGAGCCTCGACGCGGCCGAGTTCGCCGCGATCAGCCGGTTCCAGCAGCACGTCGGCACCTGATCGGCTCGCGCCGGAATCGGGCGGCGGGGCATCGCTGCGGTAGGATGCTCGTTGGACTTCTCGTGGACCCGCAGCCGATGCGGGTGCCGCGCATCCGGAAAGAGGGCTAGTGGAGATTCTCCAGATCATCATGCAGGTGATCCTCGGCGTCACATCCGTGCTGCTGACGCTGTTCATCCTGCTGCACAAGGGGCGCGGCGGCGGCCTGTCCGACATGTTCGGCGGCGGCGTCGGCTCGTCGCTCGGCTCGTCGGGCGTCGCTGAGCGCAACCTCAACACGATCACGGTTGTCGTGAGCCTCGCGTGGCTCTCGTCCATCGTCGTGCTCGGCCTCATCACCAAGTTCGCGGGTATCTGATGGCGTCCGGCGGCAGTGCGATCCGTGGCTCCCGGGTGGGTGCGGGCCCCATGGGCGAGCAGGACCGAGGCTTCCACGCCGAGCGCGTGGCCATCTCCTACTGGGACGCGATGGGCAACGAGACGGTGCGCTACTTCGCGGCCGACCTCCCCGAGGACGAGATCCCCGAGGTGATCGACTCCCCGTCGACCGGCCTGCCCGCGGGTCGCGACAAGGAGAACCCGCCCCAGGTGGCGAAGAACGAGCCGTACAAGACGCACCTCGCGTACGTGAAGGAGCGCCGCACCCCCGAGGAGGCGGTCTCGCTCCTCGACGAGGCGCTGCAGAAGCTGCGCTCGTCGGAAGGCCGTGGCTGACGCACGACCCGAACGCCGAAGCGGCCGCCCTCTCGCGAGGGTGGCCGCTTCGCGTCTGTCGGCACACGGCGCAGGCGAGCGGTCAGTCCCGCGCGTGAGTGGTCGATCCCGCGTGTGAGTGGTCGATCCCGCGTGTGAGTGGTCGATCCCGCGTGTGAGTGGTCGATCCCGCGTGTGAGTGGTCACCAACGTTGCCGGCTTGCCTTGGATGCTGTGCGTGCATCCCGTATCCGGGACGTCAGCGGCCGGTGCGGAAGCTGGGTGCGTCATGGCATCCTGTGAACCCGTTCCTGCTCGGATGTGCAACTGATGTACGGAGTGACCACTCACCCGCGGGAGTGACCACTCACCTGCGGGAGTGACCACTCACCTGCGGGAGTGACCACTCACCTGCGGGAGTGACCACTCACCTGCGGGAGTGACCACTCCGCCGCAGGGGAGCGCCCCGGGCCGCTACAGGCGGGCGGCCGCGTCCTCGTCGAGCAGCATGAGCGTCTCGAGCCGGCCATGCACGGCGCCGGCCGGCGCCTCGTCGGCGCTCGCGCCGCTCGAGGCGAGCGCGACGGCGTCGGCCTTGTCGGCGCCGGCGACGATGAGCCAGACCCGGTCGGAGGCGTTGATCGCCTCGATCGTGAAGCTGAGCCGCTCGGGCGGCGGCTTGGGGGAGTCGCGCACCGCGATCACCCGGCTGCCGGTGTCGCGCACGCCCGGCAGCCCGGGGAAGAGCGACGCGACGTGCGCGTCGGGCCCCATGCCGAGCAGCGTCAGGTCGATGGCGCCCACGCCGGCGAGCAGCTCGGTGGCCGCCGCGGCCGCCGCGTCGAGCGACGCGCCGTCGGCAGCCGGCAGCTCGAGCACGCTGCCCGCGGGGATCGGCACCCGGTCGAGCAGCGCCTCCCGCGCCTGGCGCGCGTTGCGGTCGGGCGAGCCGGCCTCGACGAAGCGCTCGTCGCTCCAGGTGACGACGACGTGCTCCCAGTCGATGTCGCGGTCGGCGAGCGCGCTGAGCAGCTCGATGCCGACGCTGCCGCCGGTGAGCGCGATGACGGCGCCGCCGCGCTCGGCGATCAGCTCGGCGATCAGCGCCGTGAGGCGATCGGCCGTCGCGGCGACGAGCGCCGCGCGGTCGCCCTCGACGATGGCGCGCATCAGCGGCCCTCGAGGGTCGAGACGAGCACCTGGCGGTACATGTCGTCGGCGTCGAGCTTGCGCAGCTCCTCTGCGAGCTGATCCTCGAGCCCCCGCGTCGAGAGCGCGACGTGGTGCGACGGCTGCCCCGGCTGCTCGAGCACGCCGACGGAGTCGCGCACGCGCGTGAGCGACGAGTCGCCCGTCTCGCGGCGCAGCTCGACCGCGTGCAGGCCGCTCGAGCCCACCGGGGTGTCGCCCGCCTCCACCTTCTCGACCTCGATGCCGAGCCGCAGCTCGAGCCACGCGGCCATGAGGTGCACGCTGGGGTTCGAGAGGTCGCCCGAGACGAGCCCGGAGCGCACCGCCTCGTACGGCGGCTGGTCGAGCAGCGCGGCGAGGTGGCCGCGCCAGTTCGTCAGGCGCGTCCACGCGAGGTCGGTGTCGCCCGGTGCGTAGCAGGCGGCGAGCGACAGGATCGCGCCGCGCGGATCCTTCTGCTTGCCGGAGTCGGTGATGCGCCGCTGGGCGATCTGCCCCAGCTGCGCGCCCGACGGGCGGTCGGGCATGAACGACGGCCACCAGGCGACGACCGGCGCATCCGGCAGCAGCAGGCCCTGCACGATGCCGAGCAGGTGCGAGCCGAGCTCGCCGTAGCACTGCAGCAGCACGACCTCGCTCGCGCCCGCGTCGGCGCCGACCCGCAGCTCCGCGTCGAGGCGCGGCTCCTCCTTGGCGCTCACCCGGTCGGGGTTGCGCGAGACGACGATGACGCGCATCGGGTGCTCGCGCGAGGCCGCGTTCGCGGCGCGGATCGCCTCCTCCTCGGCGCCGATCTGCGTGTGCACGACGAGCGTGAGCACGCGTCCGAGGGCGACGACGCCGCCCTCGTCGCGGATCTCGAGCATGCGCCGCTGCACCTCCGCGGTGGTGGTGCGGGAGAGTCGGATGATCACGGTCGCCTCCAGTGCCTGCCGTCGTGCCCGAGCAGCGCATTCGCGCTCTGCGGCCCCCAGGAGCCGGGCTGGTACTGCTCGATCGGGCCGCCCTCCGCCTCCCAGTGCTCCTCGATCGGGTCGAGGATCTTCCAGGAGAGCTCGACCTCCTCGTGGCGCGGGAAGAGCGGCGGATCGCCGAGCAGCACGTCGAGGATGAGGCGCTCGTAGGCCTCCGGGCTCTCCTCGGTGAACGCGTGGCCGTAGCCGAAGTCCATCGTCACGTCGCGCACGTGCATCCCCGGGCCCGGCACCTTCGAGCCGAACCGCATCGACACGCCCTCGTCGGGCTGCACGCGGATGACGAGCGCGTTCTCGCCCATCGTGCGCATGTCGGAGGCGTCGAAGAGGTACTGCGAGGCGCGCTTGAAGACGATCGCGATCTCCGTCACCCTGCGGCCGAGCCGCTTGCCCGCGCGCAGGTAGAAGGGCACGCCCGCCCAGCGGCGGGTGTCGACCTCGAGCTTGATCGCCGCGTACGTCTCGGTCGCGGAGTCGGGGCGCATGCCCTCCTCCTGCAGGAAGCCCTTGACGTGCGCCCCGCCGTGCCAGCCGGCGTCGTACTGCCCGCGGGCCGTCGACGACTCGAGCGGGAGGGGCACGCGCGCGGCGCGCAGCACCTTCTCCTTCTCGACGCGCAGGTCGCGCGCGTCGAACGAGACCGGCTCCTCCATCGCGGTGAGCGCGAAGAGCTGCAGCAGGTGGTTCTGGATGACGTCGCGCGCGGCGCCGATGCCGTCGTAGTACCCGGCGCGGCCGCCGACCCCGATGTCCTCGGCCATCGTGATCTGCACGTGGTCGATGTGGTTGGCGTTCCAGATCGGCTCCCACAGCGCGTTCGCGAACCGCAGCGCGAGGATGTTCTGGACCGTCTCCTTGCCGAGGTAGTGGTCGATGCGGAAGACGCTGTCGGCGGGGAACACCGACTCGACGACCGCGTTGAGCTCGCGGGCGGAGGCGAGGTCGTGGCCGAAGGGCTTCTCGATCACGACGCGGCGCCAGCGGCCGTCCTCGGACTCGGCGAGCCCGGAGCGCTTCAGCTGCTGGGTCACGAGCGGGAAGGCGTTGGGCGGGATCGAGAGGTAGAAGGCATGGTTGCCCATCGTGCCGCGCGTCTCGTCGAGCTCGGCGAGCACGTCGGCCAGCCGGTCGAAGGCGTCGTCGTCGTCGAAGTCGCCCTCGACGAAGCGGATGCCCTCGGCGAGCTGCCGCCAGGCGGCCTCGCGGAAGGGCGTGCGAGCGTGCTGCTGCACGGCCTCGCGCACGACCTCGGCGAACTGCTCGTGCGTCCAGTCGCGGCGGCCGAAGCCGACGAGCCCGAAGCCGGGCGGCAGGAGGCCGCGGTTCGACAGGTCGTAGACGGCCGGCAGCAGCTTCTTGCGCGCGAGGTCGCCGGTGACGCCGAAGAACGTCATGGCGTTCGGCCCGGGGATGCGCGTGAGGCGGTGGTCGGAGGCGTCGCGCAGCGGGTTGCGGCCCGCGGCGATGCTCGCGCCGGGAGCGACCGGGGCCGCCACGGCGGCCCCGGTCGTCACGTCGGTCATCGTCCGGTGAGGGCGAGGAGCCGGTCGAGGCCCTCGTCGAGGTCGTCGAGCGTCAGCGTCAGCACGGGTCGTCCGTGCTCGGCGAGCACGCTCGCGTCGCCGGAGGCCTGCGCCTGGATGAGCTGCCCGAAGGTGAACGGCCGGCCGGGGATCTCGAGGTCCTCGTGCGGCTGGCCGAGCAGCTGCAGGAAGACGCCGTTCGGCGTGCCGCCCTTGTGGTACTGCCCGGTCGAGTGCAGGAAGCGCGGGCCCCAGCCGAACGTCACCGGGCGACCGGTGCGGGCGGCGAAGGCCGCGCGCAGCCGCTCGAAGCGAGGCTGGCCGATGCGGTCGAGGTAGGCGTGCACCGCGAGGTACCCGCCGTCGCCGAGCTGCGCGAGCAGCGCGTCGACGGAAGCCTCGAGCGAGTCGAGCGCGACGTCCTGCGTGCCGCGGATCTCGATGCCCGCATCCACGGCCACGGGCTCCGCGGCCGGGGCGAGGTCGTCGAGCAGGCCGCGCGCCGCGATCTTCGCCGACTCGACGTCGGGCTGGTCGAACGGGTTGATGCCGAGCAGGCGGCCCGCGACGGCGGTCGCGAACTCCCACACGAGCAGCTGCGCGCCGAGCGTGCCGGCGACCTCCACCTCGCCGTGCGTGACCTCGCGGGCCTCGCGCGCGGACCCGACGAGCCGCACGACCTGGAGGTCGGGGACGTCCGCGGCGAGCTCCGGGGCATCCTTCTCGAGCACGACCGGCAGCACCCCGACGCCGTCCTTGCCGGTCGACTCGGCGATGAGCTGCTCGGCCCACTCACCGAGGCCGACGATGTGCGTGCCGTCTGTGACGATGCCGAGCTTGTCGCGCAGCGGCCGGGTGCCGGCGATCGCGGCCGCGAGCATGAGCCCGGGGTTGTCGTCGGCGTCCTCGCTGATCTCGGGCAGGGCGGCGATCGCCTCGTCGAGCAGCTCGCGCACGTCGACGCCCGCGAGCCCGGAGGGCACGATGCCGAAGGCGGTGAGCGCCGAGTAGCGGCCGCCCACGTTGGGGTCGGCGTTGAAGACCCGGTAGCCCGCGGCCCGTGCGTCGCCGTCGAGCGGCGAGCCCGGGTCGGTGACGACGATGATGCGCTCGACGGGGTCGATGCCCGCCTCGCGGTAGGCGGCCTCGAAGGCGCGGCGCTGGCTGTCGGTCTCGAGCGTCGAGCCCGACTTCGACGAGACGACGAGCGCCGTCCGCTGCAGGCCGTCGCGCAGCGCGCGGCGCACCTGGCCGGGCTCGGTCGAGTCGAGCACCGTGAGGTTCACGCCCTCGGTGCGGGTGATGACCTCGGGCGCGAGCGACGAGCCGCCCATGCCGGCGAGCGCGATGCGGTCGACGCCGCGGAGGCGCAGCTGCTTGCGCAGCGCCTCGATGTCGTCGACGAGCCCGCGGGTCTCGGTCGCGGCCTCGACCCAGCCGAGCCGGATCGACGCCTCGGCTTCCGCGGCCTCGCCCCACAGGGTCGCGTCGCCCGCGACCAGGCGGCCGGCGACGCCGTCGGCGACGAGCTGCGGCACGACCCGCTCGATCGCCTCGCGGGCGGCGCCGGACGCGGTGATCGTGAAGGTCATCGCTCCGCTCCCGCCTGGTCCAGGTGACCCTGCACGGTCTCGACGAGCTCCGCCCACGAGGCGTCGAACTTGTCGAGCCCCTCGGTCTCGAGCAGCTCGACGACCTCGACGTACGAGACGCCGATCGCGTCGAGCGCGTCGAGCACCGAGTTGGCCTCGTCGGCGGTGCCGGTGACGGTGTCGCCGGTGACGCGACCGTGGTCGGCGAGCGCCTCGAGCGTCTTCTCGGGCATCGTGTTGACCGTCTGCGGCGCGACGAGCTCGGTGACGTAGAGCGTGTCGGGCAGCGACGGGTCCTTGACGCCGGTCGACGCCCACAGCGGGCGCTGCGTGTTGGCGCCGGCCTCGAGCAGCGTCAGCGCGCGCTCGGTCGCGAAGGTCTCCTGCCACGCGCGGTACGCGAGGCGGGCGTTCGCGAGCCCGGCCTTGCCCTTGAGCGCGGCCGCCTCGTCGGTGCCGATCGCGTCGAGCCGCTTGTCGATCTCGGCGTCGACGCGCGACACGAAGAACGAGGCGACGGAGTGGATCTTCGACAGGTCGATGCCCGCCTGCTGCGCGCGCTCGAGACCCGTGAGGTACGCGTTCATCACGTCGCGGTAGCGGTCGAGCGAGAAGATCAGCGTGACGTTGACGCTGATCCCCGCGCCGATCGTCGCGGCGATCGCCTCGAGGCCCTGCTGGGTCGCGGGGATCTTGATGAGCACGTTCTCGCGCCCGACCCGCTCGTGGAGCATCGCGGCCTGCGCGATCGTGCCCTCGGTGTCGCGCGCGAGGCCCGGCTCGACCTCGATCGAGACGCGGCCGTCGCGGCCGTTCGTCGCCCGGTAGACCGGCTCGAACAGGTCGCACGCGTCGGCGACGTCCTTCGTCGTGAGCGCGGTGATGACCTGGTCGACGGTCGCGCCCTCGCCCGCGAGCTCGACGACCGCGGCCTCGTACGAGTCGCCGGCGGCGATCGCGTTGGCGAAGATCGTCGGGTTCGTCGTGACGCCGACGACGTTGCGCTCCTCGATGAGGGCGGCGAGCGAGCCGCTCGTGAGCCGCTCGCTCGAGAGGTCGTCGAGCCAGATGCTGACGCCGGCGTCGCTGAGTGCCTTCGTGTTCTCGTTCATGGTGCCTCCTCGCCCGCTCAGCGGGCAGCCTCGATGGATGCGCGAGCAGCCTCGACCACGGCCTCGACCGTGAAGCCGAACTCGCGGAAGAGCGTCTGCCAGTCGGCGCTCGCGCCGAAGTGGTCGATGCCGATGGTGCGGCCGGCGTCGCCGACGATGCCGTGCCAGGTGAGCGCGGAGCCCGCCTCGACCGAGACGCGAGCGCGCACGGCCGCGGGCAGCACCGTCTCGCGGTACTCGGCCGGCTGCTCCGCGAACCACTCGAGCGAGGGCGCCGCGACGACGCGGGCGGCGACGCCGTCCGCCTGCAGCTGCTCGCGGGCGGCGAGGGCGAGCTGCACCTCGGAGCCGGTCGCGATGAGCAGCACCTCGGGGGTGCCGCCGGTCGCCTCGGCGAGCACGTAGGCGCCCTTGGCGACGTTCGACGCGTGCGCGAGGGTGTCGCCCTCGGCCGCGCCGTCGCCGCGCTCGAGCACCGGCAGGTTCTGGCGCGTGAGCGCGATGCCGACCGGCTGGTCACGGCGCTCGAGGATCGTCTTCCACGCCCAGGCGGTCTCGTTCGCGTCCGACGGGCGGACGACCTCGAAGCCGGGGATGGCGCGCAGCGTCGCGAGCTGCTCGATCGGCTGGTGCGTCGGGCCGTCCTCGCCGAGCGCGACGGAGTCGTGCGTCCAGACGTGGATCGGGTGCACGCCCATCAGCGCGGCGAGGCGCAGCGCGGGGCGCTGGTAGTCGCTGAAGATGAGGAACGTGCCGCCGTAGGGGCGGGTCGGGCCGTGCAGCACGATGCCGTTGAGGATCGACGCCATCGCGTGCTCGCGGATGCCGAAGTGCAGCGTGCGGCCGGCGGCGGAGGCGTTCGGCCAGGCCTTCGTCGCGTGCTGCGAGGGGGCGAAGGAGCCCTTGCCCTCGAGCGTCGTGTTGTTCGACTCGGCGAGGTCGGCGGAGCCGCCCCACAGCTCGGGGATGACGTCGGCGAGCGCGTTGAGCACCTTGCCGGACGCCGCGCGGGTCGACACCTCGGTGCCGGCCTCGAAGACCGGGAGCGCGTCCTCGACGCCCTCGGGCAGCGCGCCCGAGAGCAGGCGGTCGAGCAGCGCCTTCTTGTCGGCGTTGGCCTCTGCCCAAGCGTCGAAGCGCTCCTGCCACGCGCTGCGCGCGGCGGCGGCGCGCTCGGCGGCGTTGCCGCGCGTGTACTCGAGCACGGCGTCGTCGACCTGGAACGACTGCTCGGGGTCGAAGCCGAGCACCTCCTTGAGCGCCGCGACCTCCTCGCCGCCGAGCTTCGAGCCGTGGATCTTGCCGGTGCCCTGCTTCTTGGGGGCGGGCCAGCCGATGATGGTCTTGAGGATGATGAGGCTCGGCTTGCCGGTCTCGGCCTGCGCCTGCGCGATCGCGTCGTGCAGCGCCTCGACGTCCTCGACGTACTCGGGGGAGGTGGGGTCGTCGCCCTGGCGCCACGACACCTCGAGCACCTGCCAGCCGTAGGCCTCGTAGCGGCCCTTGACGTCCTCGGTGAAGGCGATGTTGACGTCGTCCTCGATCGAGATGGCGTTGGAGTCGTAGATCGCGATGAGGCGGCCGAGCTCGTGGTGGCCCGCGAGGGAGCCCGCCTCGCTCGTGACGCCCTCCTGCAGGTCGCCGTCGCCGGCGATGACGTAGGTGTAGTGGTCGAACGGGCTCTCGCCGTCCGGCGTCGACGGGTCGAGGAGCTCGCGCTCGAAGCGCTGCGCGTAGGCGAAGCCGACGGCGGATGCGAGTCCCTGGCCGAGCGGACCGGTGGTGATCTCGACGCCCTTGGTGTGGCCGTACTCCGGGTGGCCCGGCGTCAGCGAGCCCCAGGTGCGGAGCGACTCGAGGTCGCCCTTCTCGAGGCCGGAGCCGGTCAGGTAGAGCTGGATGTACTGCGTCAGCGACGAGTGGCCGACGGAGAGGATGAAGCGGTCGCGGCCCAGCCAGCGGTCGTCGGCCGGGTCGCGGTCCATCACCTTCTGGAACAGCAGGTGCGCGACCGGCGCGAGGCTCATCGCCGTGCCGGGGTGTCCGTTGCCGACCTTCTCGACGGCGTCCGCCGCGAGGACTCGGGCCGTGTCGACGGCCTGCTGGTCGGTGGTGGTCCATTCGAATGCCAAGGAGGCTCCTTCATCTGGCGGCACGGAGCCGCTTGCGGGGCGGACGATTGCGACGCCCCCAGCATAGTGAGGGAGCGCATCCCGCCCCGGCGCGAATCCCGCAGTGTGACGCTGCGCGTCCGATAGGATGGAGGGGCCTCCGGGCCCCCCACACGCTCAGTCGAACGGATACCGCTGCATGTCGAACGCCACCTCGCACGGCGTCGAGAGGCCGCAGGTCGCGGGGGAGCGGGAGCGCTCGCGCGTCGCGGTGAAGGCCGAGGCGTACGTCGCCCTGACGAAGCCGCGGGTCATCGAGCTGCTGCTCGTCACCGCCCTGCCGACGATGTTCCTCGCGGCGGGCGGCGTCCCCCCGATCGGCGCGCTGCTCGCGACGCTCCTGGGCGGCTTCCTGAGCGCCGGCAGCGCCAACGCGTTCAACATGATCCTCGACCGCGACATCGACCGCGTCATGCACCGCACGCAGCGCCGGCCGCTCGTCACCGGCACGCTGTCGGTGACCGAGGCGCGGGTGTTCGCCTGGACGCTCGCGGTCGTCTCGACGCTCGTGCTCGGCCTCTTCGCCAACTGGCTCGCCGCAGCGCTGTCGGTCGCCGCGATCGCCTTCTACGTGCTCATCTACACGATGCTGCTGAAGCGCCGCACCGAGCAGAACATCGTCTGGGGCGGCATCGCCGGATGCTTCCCGGTCGTGATCGGCTGGGCGGGCGTCACCGGCTCGCTCGACTGGCCCGCGTGGATCCTCTTCACGCTCGTCTTCCTCTGGACGCCCGCGCACTACTGGCCGCTGTCGATGAAGTACCGCGACGACTACCAGGCGGCCGACGTGCCGATGCTGGCGGTCGTGCGCGGCAAGCCGATGGTCGGCATCCAGGTGATCCTCTACGCGTGGGCGTCGCTCGCCTGCACCCTGCTGCTGATCCCGGTCGCGAGCATGGGTCTGCTCTACTCGGGCATCGCGGTGGTCGCGGGCGCCTGGTTCGTCGCCGAGGCGCACGGGCTGTACAGCCGGGCGATCCGCGGCGAGCGCGAGGTGCGCGCGATGCGCGTCTTCCACGCCTCGAACACGTACCTGACGCTCATCTTCCTCGCGGTCGGCATCGACCCGCTGCTGCCCTTCTAGCGACCGGAGCGCGCCCGGTGGCGTGACGCCGATCGGCCTGAGCGCCGAGGCGGGCGAGATGCGGCGTCGGCATCGCGCACAGCCCGATCGAGCTCGCGCCGATGCAGCGGCTGGCGGCGCATCGCGAGGCGGCGTACCGTGCCAGCTGACCGATACCGGATCGAGCAGCCATGGCGCTGATGCTGGTGTGCGGCGCACTGCTCGCCGTCGGCGTCGCCTTCACCCTCCTGTGGAGCGACGAGCGACTCCTCGCGCCCCACGGCCGGCTGGCGCCCACGGCACCGGGTGTCGGGCCGGCAGGGGCGTCGGCACGGGTGGCGGCCCTCCGGCTGTACGCCTGGTGGGCGTCGGTCCTGACGGTGGCGGGGGTGGCGACCGGCATCGTGATCGCTGGGGCAGGCGGGCGCCTCGCGATGCGGCTGCTGGCCGTCACCTCGCCGCAGTCGACCGGCCGGCTGACCGAGGGCGACGCGACCATCGGCCGGATCACGCTGGAGGGCACGGTCGCGCTGCTCGTCTTCGGCGCGCTGCCGCTCGCCCTCGGCTCCGCCGCGCTCTACCTGCTGGTGGCGCCATGGCTCCCGGCAGGACGAGCGGCCGGCCCCGTCTTCGGCGGGCTGCTGCTCGTGACGATCGCGCCGTTCGCCGACCCGCTGCGAGCGGACAACATCGACTTCGGCCGGCTCGGTCCCGGCTGGCTCTCGGTGCTCGTGCTCGGGGGCCTGACGGTGCTCCAGGGCGCCGCGGTCGCCGCGTGCGCAGGCCGGCTGAGCCGGAGCCTGCCGCTGCTGTCGCGGAGCAGCCTGCCGGCAGCGGTCCCACCGATCGTGCTCGCGCTCCTGCTCGTGCCGCTCGGCCTCCTGCTCGCCGCCGCCGCCGCGGTCGTCGCGCTGCTCCCACGCCTCCTGCCGTGGCTGCTGACGATGCGCGCGTCGCGGCCGGCCGTCGTCGTCGGCCGCGCCCTGCTCGCGGTCGCGGTGCTCGTGGCGCTGCCGAGCTGCATCGCGGCGGTCACGTCGATCGTCACCGCTTCGCCGCGCTAGACGCGGTCGAGCATCTGCAGCAGGCGGCCCTCGCGGAGCGCCCAGGGGCTCACGTCGAGCTCGCGCACGCCGAACGCGCGCATCGCCTCCGAGAGCACGATGCCGCCGGCGACGATCTGGAACGTGCGGTCGGGCGTGATGCCGGGCAGCGCGGCGCGCGACTTCGCGTCCATGCGCGCGAGCCGCGGCACCCAGTCGTCGAGCTGCGCGCGCGTGAGCACGGCGCGATCGGCGTCGCCGACGCCAGGCAGCAGGTTGCCCGCGAGCCGGGCGAGCGAGCGGATGGTCTTCGACGACCCGATCACGTGGTCGGGCCGACCGAAGGGCTTGACCTGCGCGACGGCGTCGTCGAGCACGGCCTTCGCGTAGATGCGCAGCGCGCGCTGGTCGGCGGCGCTCGGCGGATCGGCGTGGAAGAAGCCGACGGTGCTGCGGCCCGCGCCGAGCGGCACCGAGATCGCCACGTCGGGCTCCTCGTCGATGCCAGAGGCGATCTCGAGCGAGCCGCCGCCGATGTCGAGCAGCAGGATGCGGCCGGCAGACCAGCCGAACCAGCGCCGGACGGCGAGGAACGTGAGCCGCGCCTCGTCGGCGCCCGAGAGGATGTCGAGCGTCACCTGCGCCTCGCGCTCGATGCGCGCGACGACCTCCTCGCCGTTCGCCGCCTCGCGCAGCGCGCTCGTCGCCATCACGACGAAGTCGTCGAGCTGCTCGCTGCGCGCGATCGCGGTGCACTCGCCGATCGCCGTGAGCAGCGCCGCGACGCCCTCGTCGCTGATCGAGCCGTCGTCCTGCAGGTAGCGCATGAGCCGCAGCGTGAGCTTGTGCGAGCGCTGCGGGATCGGCCTGCCACCCAGGCGCACGTCGACGATGAGCAGGTGCACGGTGTTCGAGCCGATGTCGAGCACGCCGAGGCGCGCGCCGTGCCGGGCGGCGCCGATCGCGCCGACGATCGGGCGGGTGGAGGTCATGCGCCCGATCCTGCCATCACGCGTCGACGCGGCCCTGCACGACGGCGGCGTCCCGTGCCGCGGGCACGGCGGCATCCGCCGTGGCACGCAGCGACAGCACCGTCGCGACGGCGATCGCGGTCGTCACGACCGAGAGCACCATGTGGATGCCGACGAGGCCGATCGGCAGGCCGATGCGCGACTGCACGACACCCACCAGGATCTGGACGAGCACCGCGCCGAGCAGCGCGAGCGACCAGCCGAGGTGCCGGCGCGGGCCGCGCGCGGCAGCGGCGACCACGACGGCCACGACGAGCGCGAGCAGCAGGTAGCCGGGCCACGAGTGCACGTGCTGCATGATCGCCGGGTCGAGGCCGTTGCGCGCCGCGCCGCCGTCGCCTGCGTGCGGGCCGGAGCCCGTCGTGAGCACGCCCACGAACACGACGACCGCGAGCACGGCCGTCATCGCGTGCACGAGGGCCGACTGCCAGCGCGGCGCCGTGCGAGCTCCGGGCGTGCCCACGACGATCCGCCACGCGAGCACCGCGGAGACCGCGACGAGCACGACCGAGATGGTGAAGTGGATCCCGACCGTGTCGGGACGCAGGGACATCCACACGACGACCGCGCCGATGAGCGCCTGCGCGATCGTGAGCGCGAGCACGATCGCCGCGAGCACGAGGTTCGTGCGACCGGCGGCCTTGCGGATCACGAGCACGAGCATGACGAGCGCGATCGCGACGACGATCCCGCCCCACACGCGGTTGCCGAACTCGATGATGCCGTGGATGCCCTGCTCCGGGACCGGCGTGAAGGAGCCCGGCACGCAGTTCGGCCACTCCGAGCAGCCGAGGCCCGATCCCGTCAGGCGGACGGCACCGCCCGTGCCGACGATGATGATCTGGGACACGAGCGTGGCCCATGCCGCGATGATGAGGCTCCGCGAGCGCTCGAGCAAGATGCACCTCTCATGCCGTTCGCGGTAGGATGTGGGAGAGCCCATCGGCTCCGAACCCCCATGCCGCTGACAGCGGCGAGGCATGTGCGAAGGCCCTACAAGTATGGCTGAGCGCGGCGGTTCGGATTCGCGCGGAATGCCGAGGAGCACCGCCGGGTTGCACACGATGTGGAAGGGGGAGCGATGTCTGACGTCCTGATCGACCGGCCAGAGCTCGAGAGCCTGGGGCAGTACGAGTTCGGGTGGCATGACTCCGACGAGGCTGGAGCCGTCGCGAAGCGAGGGCTGAGCGAAGCGGTGGTCCGCAACATCTCGGAGCTGAAGAGCGAGACCGACTGGATGCTCGAGCGGCGCCTCAAGGGCCTGCAGCTCTTCGAGCGCAAGCCGATGCCCACGTGGGGTGCCGACATCTCCGGCATCGACTTCGACAACATCAAGTACTTCGTGCGGTCGACCGAGCGCCAGGCCCAGACCTGGGAGGACCTGCCCGAGGACATCCGCAGCACGTACGACCGGCTGGGCATCCCGGAGGCCGAGCGCTCGCGCCTCGTCTCCGGCGTCGCCGCGCAGTACGAGTCGGAGGTCGTGTACCACCAGATCCAGGAGGATCTGGAGGCGCAGGGCGTCATCTTCATGGACACCGACACGGCGCTCCGCGAGCACCCGGAGTTCTTCGAGGAGTACTTCGGCACCGTGATCCCGGCGGGCGACAACAAGTTCGCCGCGCTCAACACGGCGGTGTGGTCGGGCGGCTCGTTCGTCTACGTGCCGAAGGGCGTGCACGTCGAGATCCCGCTGCAGGCCTACTTCCGCATCAACACCGAGAACATGGGCCAGTTCGAGCGCACGCTCATCATCGCCGACGAGGGCTCGTACGTGCACTACATCGAGGGCTGCACGGCCCCGATCTACTCGTCCGACTCGCTGCACTCGGCGGTCGTCGAGATCATCGTGAAGAAGAACGCCCGCGTGCGCTACACGACGATCCAGAACTGGTCGAACAACGTCTACAACCTCGTCACGAAGCGCGCCATCGCCGAGGAGGGCGCGACGATGGAGTGGATCGACGGCAACATCGGCTCCAAGGTGACGATGAAGTACCCGTCCATCTACCTCGTGGGCGAGCGCGCCAAGGGCGAGACCCTGTCGGTCGCGTTCGCTGGCCCCGGCCAGCACCAGGACGCCGGCGCGAAGATGATCCACATGGCGCCGTACACGACGTCGTCGATCGTCTCGAAGTCGATCGCGCGCGGCGGCGGCCGAGCCGGCTACCGCGGCGAGGTGCGCGTCGATGCGAACGCGCACCACTCGGCGAACAGCGTCGTCTGCGACGCCCTGCTCGTCGACACGATGTCGCGCTCCGACACCTACCCGGCGATCGACATCCGAGTCGACGACGTCGTGCTCGGCCACGAGGCGACCGTGTCGAAGGTGAGCGAGGAGCAGCTGTTCTACCTCATGTCGCGCGGCCTGGCCGAGACCGAGGCGATGGCGATGATCGTGCGCGGCTTCATCGAGCCGATCGCCCGCGAGCTGCCCATGGAGTACGCGCTCGAGCTCAACAAGCTCATCGAGATGAGCATGGAAGGATCCGTCGGTTGATGACTGCGACAGACACGACCCCCGCACCCCTGGGCGCCGTGCCCGCGCCGGCCGAGCGCTTCGTCCCGATCCAGACCCGCTCGGAGCGCCCGACGTCGTTCGAGCCCGCCGACTTCGGCGTGCCGACCGGCCGTGAGGTCAACTGGAAGCTCTCCGACGTGCGTCGCCTCGCGCCGCTGTTCGTCGACGAGGAGACCGAGACCGCCACGCCCGGGATCGAGTACGACGTCGAGGCGCTCGTCGAGCGCGGCCTGCTCGTCGAGTCGACCGGCCTCGATGCCCCGGTGCGCGGCGAGATCTTCCGCCCCGAGGACGTCGTCGGTGCGATCGCGTGGAAGCGCGGCGTGAACGCGCTGCACGTGCGGCTGCCGGAGGGGCGCGAGCAGACCGAGCCGGTCATCGCGCGCCTGCACGGCACGGGTGCCGACCGCCACGCGAACGCGCACATCGTCATCGAGGCCATGCCCGGCTCGATCGGCACCGTCGTGCTGCACCACTCGGGCTCGGCGCGCTACGCGCAGAACGTCGAGATCCTCGTCCGCGACGGCGCGCGCCTCACGGTCATCTCGGTGCAGGACTGGGAGGACGACTCCGTCCACGCCTCGACGCACCAGGCGGTCGTGGGCGAGGGCGCGTTCCTCAAGCACATGGTCGTCTCGTTCGGCGGCGGCGTCGTGCGGGTCAACCCGTCGATGCGCCTCGCGGGCCACCGCGCCGAGGGCGAGATGTACGGCCTGTCGTTCGCCGACGCCGGCCAGCACATCGAGAGCCAGGTGTTCATGTTCCATGAGGGCACCGAGACGCGCGGCAACGTGCTCTACAAGGGCGCCCTCCAGGGCATCGGCGCGCGCTCGGTGTGGGTGGGCGACGTGCTCATCGGCCGCGACGCGACCGGCACCGACAGCTACGAGAAGAACCAGAACCTCGTGCTGACCGACGGCGCCCGCGCCGACAGCATCCCGAACCTCGAGATCCAGACGGGCGACATCGCCGGCGCCGGCCACGCATCCGCGACCGGCCGCTTCGACGACGAGCAGCTGTTCTACCTCGAGTCGCGCGGCATCGACGAGGAGCAGGCTCGCCGGCTCGTCGTGATCGGCTTCCTCATGGAGATCGTGCAGAAGATCGGCGTGCCCGAGATCGAGCAGCGCCTCGCCGAGGCGATCGAGGAGGAGCTGCGACGCGGCGCCGGCCTCGCCCCCGCGTCGAAGGCTGGGGCATGACGGCACAGCGCGCCTGCGGTGTGGGCGACGTCGCGGTGAGCGCGGCCATGAAGGTCGAGCTCGACGGCATCGCGATCGCGATCGTGAAGGACTCGTCCGGCGCGATCCACGCGATCGGCGACACCTGCACGCACGGCGAGATCTCGCTGTCGGAGGGCTTCGTCGAGGACGAGGCGATCGAGTGCTGGGCGCACGGCTCGCAGTTCGCGCTCCGCACCGGCAAGCCCATGAACCTCCCGGCCTACGAGCCGGTGCCGGTGTTCCCGGTGATCATCGACGGCGACGACGTGCTCGTCGACGTGCAGAACCCATTGACCCTGCAGTAGCTGCAGCCGAGACTGTTCGTGCGGCTGCGGCCGCCGAGGAAGGAAGCGCCATGAGCGTGCTGGACATCAAGGACCTGCAGGTCTCCATCGAGACCGAGCAGGGCAAGAAGGAGATCCTGCGGGGCGTGGACCTGCGGATCGCGTCGGGCGAGATCCACGCGGTGATGGGGCCGAACGGCTCCGGCAAGTCGACCCTCGCCTACACGATCGCGGGTCACCCGCGGTACTCCGTCGACGGTGGCTCGATCACCCTCGACGGCGAGGACGTGCTCGAGATGAGCGTCGACGAGCGCGCTCGCGCCGGCCTGTTCCTCGCGATGCAGTACCCGGTCGAGATCCCCGGCGTGACGGTGTCGAACTTCCTGCGCACCGCGAAGACCGCGGTCTCGGGCGAGGCCCCCCGCGTGCGCCAGTGGATCGGCGACGTGCGCACGGCCATGGAGCAGCTGCGCATGGACCCGTCGTTCGGCGAGCGCAACGTGAACGAGGGCTTCTCGGGCGGCGAGAAGAAGCGCCACGAGATCCTGCAGATGGAGCTCCTGCGCCCGCAGTTCGCCGTGCTCGACGAGACCGACTCGGGCCTCGACGTCGACGCGCTGCGCATCGTCTCGGAGGGCGTGAACCGCATCAAGGGCGAGACCGGCCTCGGTGTGCTGCTCATCACGCACTACACGCGCATCCTGCGCTACATCCAGCCCGACTTCGTGCACGTGTTCGTCAACGGGCGCATCGCCGAGCAGGGCGGCCGCGAGCTGGCCGACCGCCTCGAGGACGAGGGCTACGACCGCTACCTCAAGGCCGGCGTCTGATGGCCCTCGTCGAGATCGACGCGACGAAGTTCGACGAGGTCACCGAGGCGCTCAAGGATGTCGTCGACCCCGAGCTCGACGTCAACATCGTCGACCTGGGCCTGGTCTACGACCTCGCCTGGGACGACGAGCAGCACGCGCTCGTGATCTCGATGACGCTCACCTCGGCGGGCTGCCCGCTCACCGACGTGATCGAGACCGAGATCGCCGAGAAGCTCGACGGCGTCGTGGAGCAGTTCCGCATCAACTGGGTGTGGATGCCGCCGTGGGGTCCCGAGCGGATCACCGAGGACGGCCGCGAGATGATGAGGGCGCTCGGCTTCACCATCTAGCGATGGTCGAGCCGCAGCGAGCGGCTTCAGCAGGAGGACCCGGACGATCCAGTGGATCGTCCGGCCGAGCGTCGTCGGGAGCGCTAGCGAGCGATTTGGGGTTCACGATCTCGCAAGCGAGCGATCTCGGCTTCACCGTCTGGCTAGACCCGAACAAGCACGAAGGGGACGACCCCAAGGTCGTCCCCTTCGCGCATCCACAGCGATCTCACCCCGCCCGACTCACCCGCGGCGCCCACGCCCGCTCCGGCTCGACGACCGACAGCATCGACCAGACGGTGGTCGCGAGCGGCGGGTAGTCCTCGACGATGCGGCGCAGCACGCGGTCGCTCGTCTCGTGGTCCGGGCGCACCGCGGCGGGCAGGAGGATCCGCTCGGCGCGCAGCAGCAGCACGACGATCTCGTCGACGCTCGGCAGCTCGGTCATGAACTCCCATGGGTCCTCGCCGGCGCGCAGCCGCTCCTCGACGAGCACCGAGCGCTCGTCCGCGGCCTCGGCGCGCAGCACCTCGAGGCTCGCGCGCCTGCGCGGCTCGGGGACGTGGGCTTCCGTGTGCGGCACCGAGCGGTCAGCGCTCCCGACCCTGCCGCGGCTTCCGCGGCGGACGCTCGTCGGACCCGCGCCCACCGCGGTCTCCGCGGTCGCCGCGCGACGGCCGCGCACCGGTGTCGACCTGGATGTCGATCGGCACGCCCATGATGCGGGTCTTCGAGAGCTGCTCGAGCTGGGAGCGGTCGAGCTCGGGGAGCTCGACGAGCGTGTGGTCGAAGCGGATCTGGATGCGTCCGAAGTCGTCACGGCCCAGGCCGCCCTCGTTCGCGAGCGCGCCGACGATCTGCCGCGGCTCGACGCCCTTGCGGCTGCCGACGGCGAGGCGGTACGTCGTCGCATCCGAGGGTCCGCGACGCGAGCGTCGCTCGCCGTCGCCGTCGGCGCGGGCGGGACGATCCGCGCGCTCGGGGCGGTCGGCCCGCGACGCCTGCAGCGCGCGGTCGGCGCGCTCGTCGAGCAGCAGCGGCGTCTCGCCCTGCGCGACGACGGCGAGCGCGGCGGCGACGTCCTCCTGCGGCACGTCGTGGTGCTCGACGTAGTGGGCGACGATCTCGCGGAACCGCTCGATGCGGTCGCTCTGCGCGAGCGCGGCGGTGATGGCGTCGTCGAAGCGCGTCAGGCGCGTCGAGTTCACCTCGTCGGCGCTCGGCATCGGCATGATCGCGACCGTGCCGCGGGTCGCCTTCTCGATCTGGCTGAGCATGCGCCGCTCGCGCGCGGTGACGAAGCTGATCGCGTCGCCCGTGCGCCCGGCGCGACCGGTGCGGCCGATGCGGTGCACGTACGACTCGGTGTCGATCGGCAGGTCGTAGTTGATGACGTGGCTGATGCGCTCGACGTCGAGGCCGCGCGCCGCGACGTCGGTCGCCACGAGCACGTCGAGGTCGCCGGAGCGCAGCTGCTCGATCATCTTCTCGCGCTGCGGCTGCGCGACGTCGCCCGAGATGCCAGCGGCGGCGTAGCCGCGCGCCCGCAGGCGCTCCGCGACCGTCTCGGTCTCGTTGCGCGTGCGGGTGAAGACGATCGCCGCCTCGAAGGGCTCGACCTCGAGCACGCGCGTGAGCGCCTCGAGCTTCTGCTGGTACGAGACCATGAGCGCCCGCTGGGTGATGCTCGGCGACGTCGACGCGCTGCCGCGCACGGTGATCTCGACGGGCTCGCGCAGGTGCTGCTGCGAGATCGCGCGGATCTGCCGCGGCATGGTCGCCGAGAAGAGGGCGACCTGCTTCTCCGGCGGCGTCGACTGCAGGATCTGGTCGACGTCCTCGGCGAAGCCCATCCGCAGCATCTCGTCGGCCTCGTCGAGCACGACGTGCGTGAGGCCCGAGAGGTCGAGCGTGCCCTTCGCGAGGTGGTCCATGATGCGGCCGGGGGTGCCGACGATGACGTGCACGCCGCGGCGGAGCGCCGACAGCTGCACGCCATAGCCCTGGCCGCCGTAGATCGGCAGCACGTGCACGCCGCCGAGGTGGGCCGCGTAGCGCTCGAACGCCTCGCACACCTGCACGGCGAGCTCGCGCGTGGGCGTCAGCACGAGCGCCTGCGGGCTGCGGCGCGCGACGTCGATCGCGGCGAGCACGGGGAGCGCGAACGCGGCCGTCTTGCCGGTGCCGGTCGACGCGAGGCCGATGAGGTCGCGGCCGCCGAGCAGCGGCGGGATGGTCTCGGCCTGGATCGCCGACGGCGTCTCGTAGCCGACGTCGTCGAGGGCCTTCAGGATGGCGGGCGGGAGGCCGAGGCTGGCGAACGTGGTGCGCTCGCCGTCGGGCTCGGAGGCTTGGGTGGGCTGCGCGTCGTTCACGTGTGCAAGGGTACGCGGTGCCCCGCGCGCCCGGCGCGCCTCCCGGAGCCGCTGGGTGCAGGATGAGCGGGTGAGCTCGCAGTCGACGACCCGGCGCAACCGCGCATCGGTGCTCGCGGCCGCCCGCACGGCCGGCGACGCGTCGCGCGCGGAGCTCGCCTCGGCGACCGGCCTCAGCGTCGCGACCGTGTCGCGCGCGGTCGTCGCCCTCATCGACGCCGGGCTGCTCGTCGAGCAGAGCGCCGTCGGACCCTCCGGCGGGAGGCCGCTCGGGCGGGTGCGGGTCGACGAGTCGGCCGCCACCGTGCTCGCCGTCGACGTCGCGGACCACCACACGACGCTCGCGCTCGTCGACCTCGGCGGCACCGTGCGCTGGAGCGAGCGGCTGGATGCACCGCCCGGCGCTGACGAGCGGCTCGCGCACACGCTGCACGCCATCGAGACCGCCTGGCACGCGCCGCACGGCCGACGGCCCCCGGTCGCCATCGGCGTCGCGATCCCCGGCCCCGTGCAGGCGGACGGCACGATCGACTTCGCGCCCGCGCTGCACTGGCACGGCATCCACCTCGGCGACCTGCTGCGCCAGCGCCTCGACGCGCCGGTCGCGGTCGGCAACGACGCCAACCTCATCGCCGTGGCGGAGTCCCGCTGGGGCGAGCACCGCGAGGCGACGAGCCTCATGGCGCTCGCCGTCTTCGAGGGCGTCGGCGCCGGCATCGTCGAGCACGGCAGGATCCTCGAGGGGAGCCGCGGCTTCGCCGGGCAGATCGGTCGCATGCTCGTCGGGCCCGACTCGATCGACCGCCTCTACGTCGACTTCGGCGACCTGGAGTCGCAGCTCGGCTCCGCCGGGCTCGTGCGGCGTGCGGCCGCCGACGGGATCGAGCTGCCCGCCGGCGTCGAGCCCTTCGCGGCGGTGTTCGCGCGAGCGGGGGAGCGGTCGCCCGCCGGCGCGTTCGCCCGACGCGTCCTCGACGAGTTCGCGGTCGCGCTCGCCAACGTGTGCGCGCTGCTCGACCCGGAGGTGATCGTGCTCGCAGGCCGCTTCGCTCCGCTCGCGGAGACGGTCGTGCCCGAGCTGGAGCGCCGGCTCACGGGCCGGGTGCTGCACATCCCGAGGCTCGTGCCCGCCTCGGCGGACGGCGAGGGCGCGCTGCTCGGCGCGGCCGCGATCGCTGTCGATGCCTTCGGGTCGCTGGAGCGCCTGCTCGACGCGTAGGTCACGATTCGGACACGGTGCTAGGCGTCGCCGCACGGTCGTGCAACACTGGCCTCATCATTTTTCGCAGTCTGCATGAAAGTGCGGACACGGATGCAAGGAGGCATCGACATGCGACAGCGCGCACTCGGATTCGCGGCTCTGGCGACGGCAACCCTCGTCGTCGCAGGCTGCTCGACCGTCTCGAACGAGCCGGCCCCCAGCGGATCGGACGCAGCAGCGGCCGGGCCCTTCACGATCGGCATCAGCAACGGCTTCGTCGGCTCCGAGTACCGGACGCAGATGGTCGCCGACATCGAGGAGGCGGCCTCGGAGTACCAGGAGGCCGGCACGCTCGAGGATCTCGTGCTCGAGAACGCCGACACCGACGTCAACGGCCAGATCCAGCAGGTCCGCAACCTCATCAACGCCGGCGTCGACGCGATCATCGCCGACCCCAACTCGGGCTCCGCGCTCGACCAGGTGTTCCAGGAGGCGACCGACCAGGGCATCCTCGTCTTCGCGATCGACCAGGCGGTGACCGCCGAGAGCGTCATCAACGTCGGCATCGACCAGGAGCTGTGGGCCGAGACGAGCGCCGAGTGGCTCGCCGAGAAGGTCGGCGACGGCGGCAGCATCGTCGCGGTCAACGGCATCTCGGGCCACCCGGCCAACGAGGCCCGCTGGGGCGCGGCGCAGGCCGTGTTCGAGGAGGCCGGCGTCGAGGTGCTCACCACCGCTGACGGCGGCTGGGACCAGGCGACCGGTCAGCAGGAGATGGGCAACCTGCTCGCGACCTACCCTGACATCGACGGCGTCTGGACGCAGGACGGCATGGCCCTCGGCGTGCTGCAGGCGCTCATCGCTGCCGACAAGCAGGACGAGATCGTGATGTCGGGCGAGGCCCGCAACGGCTTCCTCCGGCTCTGGAGCGAGCAGGCCGACGGCTTCGAGTCGATCGGCGTCGTGAACCCCCCGGGAACGGGCGCGACCGCGCTGCACATCGCCATGGCGATGCTGCAGGGCGCCGAGCTCGACGAGTCGCAGCTGCAGGACGGCCACAACATCGTGCTGGAGCTCGAGGAGGCCGTCACGGCCGAGAACTTCGACGAGATCTGGGGCGAGGTCGAGAGCCAGCCCGACACCTACGTGCTCGACTCGGTGCTCTCCGCCGAGGACGTCCAGCAGTTCCTGCAGTAGGACCGACGATGACCGAGACCTCGCCGCTCGTGCGCCTCAGCGGCGTGCACAAGCGCTATGGCGGCGTCCGCGCGCTGCGGGGCGCGAGCCTCACCGCAGCGGGCGGCGAGGTCCACGGCCTGCTGGGCCCGAACGGCTCCGGCAAGTCCACCCTCGGCAAGGTGCTGGCCGGATCCGTCCGGCCGGATGAGGCCGAGATCGAGCTCGCGGGGGAGCCGGTGCGCATCGGCTCCCCGCGGGCCGCGGCACGCCTCGGCGTCGCCGCCGTCTACCAGCAGCTCAGCCTCGTGCCGGAGCTCACCGTCGGCGAGAACCTCGTGCTCGGCAGCGAGCCCGCGACCGCGGGCTTCCTGTCGGGGCGCGCAGCCCGCAAGCGGGCGCGGCCCGTGCTCGAGCGGCTCGCGCCGGCGCTCGGCGCCGTGCACGCGGACCAGCCCGTGCGGGAGCTCACGCCCGGCCAGCAGCAGCTCGTCGAGATCGGCAAGGCGCTGCTGCGGGAGCCGCGCATCCTCATCCTCGACGAGGCGACCGCCTCGCTCCACCGCGACCAGGTCGCGGTCGTGTTCGAGATCGTGCGCGAGCTGCGCGACCGCGGCGCCGCCGTGCTCTTCGTCTCGCACCGGCTCGACGAGATCACCGAGCTGTGCGACCGCGCGACGATCCTCCGCTCCGGCGAGACGGTCGCCGAGACCGCGATGGCCGGCACCACGCCCGACGAGCTCGTGCAGCTCATGGTCGGCGACGTGCAAGCGGTCGAGCGCGAGCACGGCGAGCGGCCGAGCGGCCGCGTGCGCCTCACCGCGCGCGGCCTCGCCGGCGGCGCGCTGCGCGGCGTCGACCTCGAGGCCCGTGCGGGCGAGGTCGTCGGCCTCGGCGGCCTGCAGGGCCAGGGCCAGTCCGAGCTGCTGCTCGCGCTCTTCGGCGCGACCGCCGCCACCGGCGACGTCGAGGTCGACGGCGAGCCCGTGCGGCTCGCGTCGCCGCGCACCGCGGCGGCGCGCGGCATCGCGCTCGTGCCCGGCGACCGCGGCACGCAGGGCACCCTGCCGCCCCGGCCCATCCAGGAGAACCTGGCGATCGCGAGCCTCGGGCGCCGCACCCGCGCGGGCGTGATCTCCGCGCGGCGCGAGCGCACCGCCGCTGAGTCGATGGTCGAGGCGCTCGCCATCAAGATCGGCGGCCTCGGCGACCCGATCTCGAGCCTCTCCGGCGGCAACGCCCAGAAGGTCGTGTTCGGCAAGTGGCTGCTCACGGAGCCGGGCGTCGTGCTGCTCGACGACCCGACGAAGGGCGTCGACGTCGGCGCGAAGGCCGAGATCTACCGCATCATCCGCCGCATGGCCGACGACGGCGCGACCGTCATCATCAACTCGAGCGAGGACCGCGAGCTCGTGACCGTGTGCGACCGCGTGCTCGTGCTGTTCGAGGGCGCCGTGCGCGCCGAGCTCGTCGGTGACGAGATCACCGAGGAGCGGCTCGTGCAGGCGGCGCTCGTCATCGGCGAGTGCCAGCAGGCGCCGGGCCAGCAGGGACCCGTTCAGCAGGCGCCCGGCCAGGAGCCCCCGGTCCAGCAGCCCGCCCGCACGCACGGCGAGACCGCACCGGACGACACCCACGAGGGAACCCCGTGACCCAGACACCCACCGTCGCAGCCATCGAGGAGCGCCGGCCGCTGACTGAGCGGCTCGGCCGCGTGCGCGTCGCCTCGTGGGCGACCGCTGCGCTGCTGATCGTCGCCGTGGTCGCGGCCGTCGCGCTGCAGCCCAACCTGCTCAGCCCGTACGGCGTCGCCTCGACGTTCGCGACGTTCCTGCCGCTCGTGCTCGTGGCGGTCGCGCAGGCGATCGTCGTGATCGGCGGGGGCCTCGACCTCTCGGCCGGCGCGATCGTGGCGCTCTCGAGCGTCGTCGCCGTGCAGGTGATGCAGGGCGAGGCGGGCAGCGTGCTGCTCGGCTTCCTCACCGCGATCGGCGTCGGCCTGGCGTGCGGCATCGTCAACGGCCTCGTCGTCAGCCGGTTGCGCCTGCAGCCGCTCATCGCGACGTTCGCGACCGCATCCGTCTTCTCCGGGCTCGCGCTGCTCGTGCTGCCCTCGCCGGGTGGCACGGTGCCCGCCATCATCACCGGCACCTTCCGCCAGGCCGTCGGAGGCGTGCCCGTCTCGGTGCTGCTCGTCGTCGCGGTCGCGGCCGGCTGGCTCGTCGTGCGGCATCTGCGCATCATGCGGCACATCCGCGCCACCGGCGGCGGCCCCGCGGCCGCGTTCGCGTCGCTCGTGCCCGTCGCGGGCGCGCAGCTCGCGTCCTACGCGATCTGCGGCGTCATCTGCGGCCTCGCCGGCCTCGCCGTGCTCGGCAACTCCGGCTCGGGCGACCCCTTCATCGGCGGCGACCTCGCACTCAACAGCGTCGCGGCCGTCGTCGTCGGCGGCATCGCGCTGCGGGGTGGCATCGGCTCACCCATCGGCGCGATCGCGGGCGCGATCACGCTCTCGCTCGCCTCGACGATCCTCTTCGCGCTGAGCCTGCCCACCTCGTGGCGCGCGCTCGCCGCGGGCCTCGTCGTCATCCTCGCGCTCGCGCTGAGCGCGCTCGGCGCACCGAGGCGGCAGCGATGAAGCCCGCGACCGCGACCCGCGCGCGCACCCTGCTGCGCGACCCCGTCGTCATCGCTGCGATCATCGCGATCCTGCTCGTCGTCGTCGGCGGCATCCTCAAGCCCGGCTTCGCCTCGCCCGACCAGATCGTGAACATGCTCCGGGTGGCGTCGTTCCTCGGCATCATCGCGATCGGCCAGACCATCGTCGTGCTCTCCGGCGGCGAGGGCATCGACCTCTCGGTCGGCACCGTCGCGACGCTCGGCGCGATCCTCGCGAGCCGCACCATGAACGGGTCGGATGCGCTGCTCGTCCCCGGCATCCTGCTCGCGGTCGGCGTCGCCGCCCTCATCGGCCTCGCGAACGGCCTCGGCATCGTGCTGCTGCGCATCCCGCCGTTCGTCATGACGCTCGGGATGCTCGGCGTGGTCGGCGGGCTCATCCTCGTCGTCACCGGCGGCGTCGCCGACGGCCGCGCAGCCCCTTCGCTCGTGCAGCTCGTGAACGGCCGCGACGTGCTCGGCATCCCCGGCATCCTGCTCGTCTGGGCGCTGCTCGCCGTGATCGTGACGCTCGTGCTGCGGCGCACCACGTTCGGCATGCAGCTCTACGCGACGGGCTCCGGCCGCGAGGCCGCCCGGCTCTCGGGCGTGCCCGTCGGCCGGGTGACCGTGACCGCCTACGTGCTGAGCTCCATCTTCGCCGCGCTCGGCGGCATCGCGATGGTCGGCTACTCGCAGCAGGTCTTCCTGAACCTCGCGAACGACCTGACCCTGCCGTCGATCGCCGCCGTCGTGATCGGCGGGACGCTCGTCGCCGGCGGCGTCGGCGGCTACCTCGGCAGCGCGATCGGCGCGATCGTGCTGACCGTGCTCACCAGCCTCCTGACGACGCTCAGCATGCCCGAATGGGCGCGCATCGTCGTGCAGGGCGTCGTGCTCATCGCGCTGCTGGCGGTCTACGGCCGCCAGCGCAAGCTGCGCACCTGATCCGCAGCCCCTGCTGCACCCCGTGATCGAGAGGATCCCCACCATGGCTCAGCGCTCCGTGCTCGGCGTCGGCATCATCGGCGCCGGCTTCATCGGCGAGTTCCACGTGCGCTCGTGGACCGGCGTGCGCGACGCCGACGTCGTCGCCGTCGCCTCCCGCACCCGCGAGAGCGCCTCGCGGCTCGCGACCATCGCCGAGGAGATCGGCGTCGGCACCGACGTGACCGCGCACGACGACGTGCGCGCGCTCGTCCGCGACGACCGGGTCGACGCCGTCTGGGTGCTCACCCCGAACGACTCCCGCCTCGAGGTCATCCGCGCGATCGTCGAGGAGGTGCGGGGTGGCGCGGCGCTCACCGGCATCGCGATCGAGAAGCCGCTCGGCCGCACCGTGGCCGAGGCGAGGGAGATCCTCGAGCTCGTCGAGTCGGCGGGCCTGCTGCACGCCTACCTCGAGAACCAGGTCTACTCGCCGGCGATCACGCGCGCGCACGAGCTCGTCTGGCGCCGCGGCGCGAGCGAGGCCGGCACGCCCTACCTCGCGCGCTGCGCCGAGGAGCACTCGGGCCCGCACAAGGCGTGGTTCTGGGACGGCGCCAAGCAGGGCGGCGGCGTGCTGAGCGACATGATGTGCCACTCGGTCGAGGCGGGCAGGTACCTGCTCACCCCGCCCGGCGTCGATCCGGCCGACTGGCTCACGCCCGTCTCGGTGACCGCGAGCATCCAGTCGCTCAAGTGGGGCCGACCGGCGTACGCCGAGCAGCTGCTCGAGCTCTACCCGGGCGCCCCCGACTACCGCGAGCGCCCGAGCGAGGACTACGCCCGCGCGGCGTGGGAGTTCGTGAACGGCGACGGCGAGACCGTCATCGCCGAGGGGACCACCTCGTGGAGCTACGTGGGTGCGGGGCTGCGGCTCTCGTTCGAGCTGCTCGGCCCGGAGTACTCGATGCAGTCCGACACGTCGTCGACCGAGTCGAAGGTGTTCCTGTCGCGCGCCATCGGCCAGGGCGTCGGCGAGGACATGCTCGAGAAGCAGAACGCCGAGCAGGGACTCATGCCGGTCGTGGCCGACGAGGCGGCCACCTACGGCTACACCGGCGAGAACCGGCACGTCGCGGCGTGCTTCCTGCGCGGGGAGCAGCCGATGGAGTCGCTGCGGAACGGCGTGGCCGTGGCCGAGCTGCTCATGGCCGCCTACCAGTCGGCGCAGACGGGGCAGACGGTGCGCTGGCCGGTCGACCTCACCGACTTCGTGCCGGACGTCGCGCAGGGCACCTGGAACCCGCGCCGCTGATCGCAGCCGCGAGCACGACGAAGGCCCGCGCGCGAGCGCGGGCCTTCGTCGTGGATCGGGTCAGCCGACGCGGCGGTCCATCGCGCGGACGCCCGCCCACGCGGCGGGCATGAGGGCAGCGGCGAGCGCCCACTTCACGACGCCGCCGACGATGAACGGCAGGAAGCCGAGGGCGAGCGCGCCGACGAGGTCGACGGGCGCGCCCATCGCGGCGAGGACGGCGGCCATGTAGGGGATGCCGAACGCGAACGGGATGAGGCTCGCGGCACCGAAGAGCGCGACGGCGAGCAGCGGGCGGCGGTCCCAGCGGCGCTCCGCGAGCCAGCCGACCACCGCGGCGGTCGCGACGAAGCCGATGATGAAGCCGAAGCTCGGCTTGCCGATCGCGGCGATGCCGCCGGTAAAGGTGGCGAAGATCGGGGCGCCCGCGACGCCCAGCACGAGGTAGCCGACCATCGCGGCGACGCCGCGGCGGAACCCGAGGGTCGCGGCCACGAGCATGACGCCGAGCGTCTGGCCCGTGATCGGGACGGGCCACATCGGGACCTCGACCTGCGCGAGCGCGGCGACGACGGCGATGCCGGCGGCGACGAGCAGCACGTCCTTGACGAGCGTGCGCTGACCGACGAGCACGTCGGCCAGCACCGGCTTCGCGAGCACGGCGGCGGCGGATGAGGAGCGGCGGGGGAGCGGGCGCGGCGCAGTCATGCCGCCAGCCTAGGGGTGCGGCGGTCCCGCGCACCGCATCCACAGGCCCGCGCTGGCGACGGCCCATACGATCGGCCCATGAGCGATCTCTCCACCAAGGCCACCGCACTGCTGACGATGCACGACGAGTTCGTCGTGCTCCCCACCGCGTGGGACGCGTGGTCGGCGCGCACCCTCGTCGACGCGGGCTTCGCCGCCATCACGATCGGCAGCCACCCGCTCGCCGAGTCGCGCGGCCAGGAGGACGGCGAGGGCATGACCCTCGACGACGCGATGGAGGGCATCGCCCGCATCGTCGCATCCGTCGACGTGCCGGTCTCGGCCGACCTCGAGTCGGGCTACGGCGCCGAGCCCGCGGAGCTCATCGAGCGGCTGCTCGAGGCGGGCGCGGTTGGCCTCAACGTCGAGGACACCGTGCATGGCGAGGGCCGGATGCGCGAGGCGCAGGAGCACGCGGACTACGTCGCGGGCCTCCGCGCCGCGGCCGACGCCGCAGGCGTCGACGTCGTGATCAACGCCCGCACCGACGCCTTCGCGCGACCGGAGCTGCACGGCGGCGACCCGCTCGAGCAGGCGATCCTGCGCATGGAGCTCGCCGAGCAGGCCGGCGCGCGGTCGCTCTACCCGGTCAAGCCGCCGACCCCCGAGGCGCTCGCCGCGATCCTCGCGCGGGTGTCGCTGCCCGTCAACGTCACGGCGCACCCCGTCAAGGGCTCGGTCGTCGGCCAGCTCGACGAGATCCGCTCGAGCGGCGCGCGGCGCGTGACGTTCGGCCCGCTGCTGCAGGCGGCGCTCACGGAGTCGATCCAGGAGCTCGTGCAGCCGTGGCGCTGACGGCGCTGCGCTGACGACCGAGTGCTGAGGACCCCGTGCTGACCGGCCCGGGCTGACAGGCGCTGCGGTGCGGGTGCGGGGCCGCTCGACCCGCTGGTAGGCTGGACGGCTGGCTCGCTCAACGCGAGCCGGCCCCCCACCCACTTCGAGAGAGGCTCCCGCGCGTGATCGCCGTGTCCGGATTCGAGCTCTCCGTCGGCCCGCGGACGCTCATGACCGACGTCTCCTTCCGCATCGAGCGGGGCGACAAGATCGGCCTCGTCGGGCGCAACGGCGCCGGCAAGACGACCATGACGAAGGTGCTCGCCGGCATCAGCGACGACCGCGACGGCCACACCTTCTCCGGCAAGGTCGAGCGCAGCGGCGAGATCGGGTACCTGCCGCAGGACCCGCGCTCGGGCGACCCCAAGCAGACGGCCCGCCGACGCATCCTCGACGCCCGCGGCCTCGGCGAGCTCGTCGAGGGCATGCGGCTCGCGACCGAGCAGATGGGCGAGGGCGGCACCGTCGCCGACGAGGCGATGCGCCGCTACAGCCGGCTCGAGGACCGCTTCCTCGCGCTCGGCGGCTACGCGGCCGAGGCCGAGGGCGCCGCGATCGCGTCGAACCTGCAGCTGCCCGACCGCATCCTCGACCAGCAGCTCGAGACGCTCTCCGGCGGTCAGCGCCGTCGCATCGAGCTCGCGCGCATCCTCTTCTCCGGCGCCGACACGATGCTGCTCGACGAGCCGACGAACCACCTCGACGCCGACTCCGTCACGTGGCTCCGCGAGTTCCTCAAGGGCTACCAGGGCGGCCTCCTCATCATCAGCCACGACGTGCAGCTCGTCGAGGAGACCGTCAACCGCGTCTTCTACCTCGACGCCAACCGGCAGGTCATCGACATCTACAACATGTCGTGGAAGCTCTACCTGCGGCAGCGCGAGGCCGACGCGGAGCGCCGCAAGCGCGAGCGCGCCAACGTCGAGAAGGCGGCGAGCCAGCTCGAGATGCAGGCCGCGAAGATGGGCGCGAAGGCGTCGAAGGCCGTCGCGTCGAAGCAGATGGCGAAGCGCGCCGAGCGGATGCGCTCCGGCCTCGAGGACGAGCGCGCCGTCGACCGCGTCGCGAAGCTGCGCTTCCCGAAGCCCGCGCCGGTCGGCAAGACGCCGATCATGGCGCGCGACCTCTCGAAGTCGTACGGCTCGCTCGAGATCTTCACCGCCGTCGACCTCGCGGTCGACCGCGGCTCGCGCGTCGTGATCCTGGGGCTCAACGGCGCCGGCAAGACGACGCTGCTGCGCATCCTGGCCGGCGTCTCGCAGAGCGACACCGGCGAGATCGACCGCGGGCACGGCCTCAAGGTGGGCTACTACGCGCAGGAGCACGAGACCCTCGACGTCGAGCGCTCGGTGCTGTCGAACATGCTGTCGGCCTCGCCCGAGATCACGTCGACCGAGGCGCGCCGCGTGCTCGGCTCCTTCCTGTTCACCGGGGACGACGCCGACAAGCCCGCGCGCGTGCTCTCGGGCGGCGAGAAGACGCGACTGTCGCTCGCGATGCTCGTCGTCTCGAGCGCCAACCTGCTGCTGCTCGACGAGCCGACGAACAACCTCGACCCCGCGAGCCGCGAGGAGATCCTCGGCGCGCTCGGCGCGTACGAGGGCGCCGTCATCCTCGTCAGCCACGACGAGGGCGCGGTCGAGGCGCTCGACCCCGAGCGCGTGCTCATCATGCCCGACGGCACCGAGGACCTCTGGAGCCCGGAGTACCTGGACCTCATCGGCCTGGCCTGACGCGAGAGACGAGGAGCTGCGATGGAGGAGCCCACCGGCTGGCTCGCCGTGGTCCGCGACGCGTTCTCGGCGATCGGCATCCTCGCCTTCGCGATCTCGGGCGCGCTGCTCGCGGTGCAGAAGCGCATGGACGTCGTCGGCATGGCGGGGCTCGCGGTCGTGACGGCGACGGGCGGCGGCATGCTGCGCGACGTGCTCATCGGCGCGACGCCGGTCGCGGCGCTCGTGGACTGGTGGATGCTCGCGGTCGCCCTGGGCGGCGCGCTCGTCGTGCTCGCGCTGCACCGCTGGATGGAGCGACTCGATCGGCCCGTGCTCGTCTTCGACGCGATCGGCCTCGGCATCTTCGCGGTGGAGGGGGCGCGGAAGGCGATCGAGCACGGCGTCGGTCCGGTCGGCGCCGCCTTCGTCGGCATGCTGACGGGCATCGGCGGCGGCATGCTGCGAGACGCGCTCGCCAACGACATCCCGGCGGTCTTCCGACGCGATTCCCGGCTCTACCTTCTGCCCGCGCTCGTCGGCTCGAGCGGCGCAGCTGCCGCGGTCGCGCTCGGCTACGGTCACTGGCTCGTGCTCGCCATCATCGCCGCCGTCGTGACGGCGCTGCGCATCATGAGCGAGCTGCTGCGCTGGCACGTGCCGGCGCTCAAGACGGAGGCGATTCCGACGATCCGGGACTGAGGCGGCGGCGCTCTGCCTAGGCGATCCGCTATTGACAGCGCCGCTATCGACAGCGACACTATCGACATGCGGATCGGTGAGCTCAGCGAGCGGACAGAGGTCAGCAGCGCCTCCATCAAGTTCTACGTGCGCGAGGGACTGCTGCCGCCGCCGGAGCGCGTCGGCTACAACCGCTCCGAGTACGACGACAGCCACGCGGCACGCCTGCGGCTCATCCGGGCGCTGCTCGAGACCGGCGGCCTGAGCGTGCAGGCCGCGCAGCGGGTGCTCGCGGCCGCCGACGACGAGTCGGTGCCGATCCTCGACCTCATGCGCACGGCGCAGGCCGCCATCCCGGTCCCGGAGGCCGCGGCCTCGCCAGAGTCGATCGCGGCGGTGCGCGCGGTCGCCGACCGGATGGGCTGGTCCACCCACGACGAGAACCCGGGGATGCTGCAGTCCGCGCGCGTGCTCGACGCCTACCGCGCGCTCGACCTGCCCGAGCTGGCCGGCCTGCTCGAGCCCTACGCGCGCGCCGCCGACGAGGCGGCCCGCGCGGAGCTCGCCGTGACCGTCGCAGCGCCGGACCGCTCGCGCATGGCGGCGATCGTCGCCGTCGGCACCGTGCTCGGCGACGCGCTCATCGCCGGGCTGCGCCGCATCGCACAGGAGGCCGCGGCGCACGCGGCGATGCGCGACTCCGCTGATCCGCACGCCGCCGAGCTGCGCGACGGGCAGCTCGACCGGGAGCGGTCATGACGCAGCGCCCGATCGTCCAGCGCCCGACCACCCAGCGCGTCCAGCGCCTCACCACCCAGCGCGTGCTGCGCCACCGCCTGCACGGCCCGCTCATCGCCCTCACCGCCCTGATGGGCATCACCGGAGTCGCGAGCATCGTGCTCGCCGTCGTCGCGCCGGTCGAGATCCTGGGCGCGAACGGGTGGCTGAAGCCGCTGAAGTTCTCGATCTCGATCGCCATCTTCGCGGCCACGATCGCGCTCATCCTCGACACGCTGCCCCGGCGGCGCTGGCTGTGGTGGCTCGGCACGGCGATCGCGCTGCTGCTGCTCGCCGAGCAGGTCGTCATCGTGGCGGCCGTCGCGCAGGGGAGCACGAGCCACTTCAACGTCGCGACGGCCGTCGCGAGCACGCTCTACTCGCTCATGGGCGCTTCGATCGCCGCGGTCTGGGTGCTCACGCTCGTGCTCGGCGTGCTCGTCTGGCGCCGTCGCGACGGGGATCCGGCCCGCCGCGCAGCGCTGCGGGCAGGCATCGTGGTGGGGCTCGCCGGGATGGGGCTCGCGTTCCTCATGACCGGCCCCACGAGCGCCCAGCTGAGCGACTTCCAGGGCGTCGCCGGTGCCCACGCGGTCGGCATCGCCGACGGGGGAGCCGGTCTGCCGCTGCTCGGCTGGTCGGTCGAGGGCGGCGACCTGCGCGCGCCCCACTTCATCGGGATGCACGCGCTGCAGGGCCTGCCGCTGCTCGTGTGGGGGCTCGAGGCCCTCGCGCGGCGCGTGCCGTTGCTCGCGAGCGTCAGGACGCGCACGCGGCTCGCGTGGGTCGCGGGCACGGCCTGGGCGGGCGCCACCGCGATCACCCTCTGGCAGGCGCTCCGCGGGGAGTCGATCATCGCCCCGAGCGCGCCCGTCGCGACGGCGACCGCGCTGCTCGCGGTCGGCATCCTCATCGCGACGGCTGCCGTGCTCCGGTCGCCGCGCGTGCCCGAGGCCGGACGCCGCGCGCCGCAGCCCGTCACCTGATCAGCGACGGTCGAGGATGTCGTCCTCGATGTCGGCGTCGCTGCGGCGCCGCCGCACCGGCGCGTCGACGGGCGTCGCCTCCGCGCGGCGCGCGTCCCGCAGCGCCCACCAGAGCGCGGCGAAGCCGCCGAGGGCGAACACGTACCACTGCAGCGAGTACGAGAGGTGCGGCCCCTCGTCGAGCACGGGGCGGGTCGCGACCGCGACGTCGGTCGGCACGTCGTCGCCCTCGGTGACGAGCAGGCCGTAGGCGCCGGTGTAGACGGGTGCGCCGAGCGCTGCGGCGAGCGACGGCAGGTCGACCGAGGCGATCTGCCCGACGGGCGCGCCCCGCCCGGCGATCGTGCCCTCGTTCGGTCGCAGCCGAGCGACCACCGACGTCCGGCCCTCGGGGGTCGCGGGCGCCGAGACCGGCTGCTCCGCGCCCTCGGCCTGGTCGATCCATCCGCGGTCGACGACGAAGACGGTGCCGTCGGTGGTGCGGAAGGGCGTGATCACGTCGAAGCCGACCTCGCCGTCGCGCCAGCGGCCGCGCAGCAGCAGCTGCTCCTCGACGAGGTACTCGCCCTCGACGACCACCGGGGTCCACTGCTGGTCGATGTCGAACGCGTCGAGAGCGGGCAGGACATCCGCGACAGCGGCAGGTGCGCGGTCGTAGTTCGACTCCAGCCGGTCGATCGCGGCGAGCGCCTGCTCGCGGCGCTGCCACTGCCAGACGCCCAGCGCGCAGCAGACGATCGCGAAGACGACGGCCATCGCGAGGTAGCCGAGCCAGCGCGGCTCGCGGAGGAGGCGCAGCATCAGGCGACCCGCTCGACCGTCTCGCCGAAGGCGGTGATCGTGACGGGGAACGCGCGCGACCGCAGCCAGGCGGCGAGCGACTCGCGATGGGCATCGCATGCGGCCCAGGTCTTCACCCGGTCGACGTCGTGGATGCGCGGATTGCGCCAGTGCACCGCGTGCACGGCCGGCGCCGTGCAGCCCGCGGCGGAGCAGCGCGTGCCCGTGTCGCCATCGAGCATCGAGAGCAGGCTCACGCCGTGGGCTCCGTCCTCGGCGATCCGTCGCTCGAGTGCGCGGGACCGCCGGGGCGCGCGTCGTCGTCCGGATCGGCGGGGTCGTCGTGGTGCGTCGGTGCGGCGGGCAGGGCGTTCGGCGAAATCCGACCCGTATCTGCGGGCCCGCGCGTCGTGGCGTTGGCGATCACCACCGCGAAGTACGGCAGGAACACCGCGAAGAAGGCGGGGATGAGCTTCCACCAGTCGGGCACCACGAAGAAGACGCCAAGGGCCGCGACGCGCACGAGCATCAGGATCAGGTACAGCCGGAATCGCCTCTGACGTTCCTCGTCAGGGGAGATCGGGAGGTCGGTGATCGACGCGGATCGCTGTCGCATGGCTCTTGCCACTCTACGCGCGCGCATGCGGCGGCGTCTGTGCTGTGGGCGGAATCCGGCCGAGCCATAGGCTGGCGGGCATGACCTCTCGCACCGTGCTCGTCACCGGCGGCAACCGCGGCATCGGCCGCGCCATCGCCCAGTCCTTCCTCGATGCGGGCCACCGCGTCGCGATCACCTCGCGCGACGGGTCCGGCCCGGAGGGCGCCCTCGCGGTCGCCGCGGACGTCACCGACGCCGCATCCATCGACGCCGCGTTCACGCAGATCGAGGCCGAGCTCGGGCCGATCGAGGTCGTCGTCGCCAACGCGGGCATCACTCGCGACACGCTGCTCATGCGCATGAGCGAGCAGGACTTCACCGACGTCGTCGACACGAACCTCGGCGGCGCGTTCCGCGTGGTGCAGCGCGCGTCAAAGGGGATGCTGCGCAAGAAGTGGGGACGCATCGTGCTCATCTCGAGCGTCGTCGGCCTCTACGGCGGGCCCGGTCAGGTCAACTACGCAGCATCGAAGGCCGGACTCGTCGGCATCGCCCGCTCGATCACGCGCGAGCTCGGCTCCCGCGGCATCACGGCCAACGTCGTCGCGCCGGGCTTCATCGAGACCGACATGACCGCGGCCCTCGACGACGCCACCCAGGCCGAGTACAAGCAGGCCATCCCGGCCGGCCGCTACGGCAGCCCCGAGGAGATCGCCGGCGTCGTCCGCTGGATCGCGAGCGACGAAGCCGCCTACATCTCGGGCGCCGTCATCCCGGTCGACGGCGGCCTCGGCATGGGCCACTGAGGGCCCCCTCGGGAACCGACGGATCGGAGCCGATCGTGGAGAGCCGCCACCTGAGCGTCGTCATCCGGCGCGATCCGCACGCAGTCGCGGCGTTCGCGGGCGACCCGCAGCGGCTGCCCGACTGGGCCGCCGGCCTCGCCGCGGGCGAGCCGCGCGTCGATGGCGATGTGCTCGTCGTCAGCTCGCCGATGGGGGAGGTGCGGGTGCGGTTCGCGCCGCCCAACGACCTCGGCGTGCTCGACCACGAGGTGACGCTGCCCGACGGCACGGCCGTGCACAACCCGCTGCGCGTGCTCCCGCATCCGCTCGGCGCGGAGGTCGTCTTCACGCTGCGGCGCCTCGACGGCGTGACGGCGGATGCCTTCGAGGCCGATGCGACGGCCGTCGCGGCCGACCTCGTGCGCCTGCGGTCGCTGCTCGAGGGGTAGGCCCGGCAGCGTCAGCCGGGCAGCAGCGCGAGCAGCTCGCGGAAGTCGGGCACGTCGACGACGTGCGTCGCCTGCGCCCGCACCGCGGGCTTCGCGCAGAACGCGACCGAGATGCCGGCGACCGCCATCATGAGCAGGTCGTTGGCGCCGTCGCCGACCGCCATGATCCGCTCGCGCGGCACCTGGAGGTTCAGGCGCAGCGACTCGAGCGTGTCGCGCTTCGCCGCGCCGTCGATCACGGGGCCGATCGAGCGGCCGGTCAGCCGGCCGTCCGCGACCTCGAGCCGGTTGGCGCGCGTGTGGTCGACGCCCAGCTCGGCGGCGAGCGGGTCGAGCACCTCGTGGAAGCCGCCGGAGACCGCTGCGATCGCGCCGCCGCGCTCGTGGACGGCGGCGATGAGCTCCGGCACGCCGGGCGTGACGGTGATCTGCGCGCGCGCCTCGTCGACGATCGACGCGGGCAGGCCCTCGAGCACGAGCAGCCGCTCGGCGAGCGACGCGGCGAAGTCGATCTCGCCGCGCATCGCGCGCTCCGTCACCGCGGCGACGTGGCGCTCGGCGTCGGGCCCGACGGCGCGCGCGAGCAGCTCGATGACCTCGTCGCGGATGAGCGTCGAGTCGACATCGGTGACGACCAGCAGGCTGGCCGTCGTCACCGCATGATCTTCTGGCCCTTGCCGACCGTCACGATGCCGGAGGTCGAGATCGCGAAGCCGCGCGCCCGATCCGCCTCGTGGTCGACGCCGATCTGGACCCCGGGGCCGATCTCGACGGCTTTGTCGATGATCGCGCGGCGCACGACCGCGCCGGCGCCCACGTGCACCTGGTCGAAGAGCACCGCGTCGGAGACCGTCGCGCCCGCATCGATCGTGCACCAGGGCGAGACGACGCTGCGGACGATCGAGGCGCCCTGCACGACGGAGCCCGCGCCCACGATCGCCTCATTGACGTCGGCGGCCCGGCCCCACGCGTCGCGGGTGAACTTCGCGGGCGGCGCGTTCACCGTCTGCGTGTAGATCGGCCACTCGCGGTTGTAGAGGTTGAAGATCGGCAGCGCCGAGATGAGGTCCATGTGCGCGTCGAAGAACGACTCGATCGTCCCGACGTCGCGCCAGTAGTACTTGTCGCGCTCGGTCGCGCCCGGCACGGTGTTGTTCTTGAGGTCGTACATCGCGGCCTCGCCGCGCTCGACGAACCAGGGCACGATGTCGCCGCCCATGTCGTGGCCGGAGCCCTCGAGCTCGTTGTCGACGGTGACGGCCTCGACGAGCGCATCCGCGTCGAAGACGTAGTTGCCCATCGACGCGAGCACCTCGCCGGGTCCGACCGCGTAGGCGGTCGCGTCGGCGGGCTTCTCGTGGAAGGCCTTGATGAAGCCGTCGCGCTCCTCGTCCTCCTCGATCACGCCGAACTGGTTGGCGAGCTCGATGGGCTGGCGGATGCCCGCGACCGTCGCGCGCGCCCCGGAGGCGATGTGCGCGTCGATCATGTCCCGGAAGTCCATCCGGTAGACGTGGTCGGCGCCGACCACGACGACGATGTCGGGCTTCTCGTCGGCGATCAGGTTGAGCGACTGGAAGATCGCGTCGCCGGAGCCTGCGAACCAGTGCTTGCCCGTGCGCTGCTGGGCGGGCACCGACGTGACGTAGGCGTTCAGCATCGACGACATCCGCCAGACCTGCGAGATGTGGCGATCGAGCGAGTGCGACTTGTACTGCGTCAGCACGACGATCTGGCGGAGGCTCGAGTTGATGAGGTTCGAGATGGCGAAGTCGATCAATCGGTAAGCACCGCCGAACGGCACGGCGGGCTTGGCCCGATCCGCGGTCAGCGGCATCAGCCGCTTGCCCTCGCCACCGGCCAGCACGATCCCGAAGACCTTCTTGTCCATAGGCGCCACCCTATGTGCCCCGTCTGAGGATGACCAGACAATGCCCGCCGGGCTGCGCGCCGCACGGGTAGCGTGTGGCCATGCGCATCGACCTGCTCACCAAGGAGTACCCGCCGGCCGTCTACGGCGGCGCCGGCGTCCATGCCGCCGAGCTCGTGAAGGCGCTGCGGCGCTCGATCGAGGTGCAGGTGCGCTGCTTCGGCGCCGACCGCGACGAGGCGGATGTCACCGCCTACGACGTGCCGGCGGAGCTCGCGTCCGCGAACGGCGCGCTGCAGACCGTCGCGGTCGACCTGCAGATCGCCGACGCCGTCGCCGGCAGCGACCTCGTGCACTCGCACACCTGGTACGCCAACGAGGCCGGCAGGCTCGCGCAGGAGCTGCACGGCATCCCGCACGTCGTCACCGCGCACTCGCTCGAGCCGCTGCGCCCCTGGAAGTCGGAGCAGCTCGGCGGCGGGTACCGCATCTCGAGCGACATCGAGCGTCGCGCCTACGAGGCCGCCGATCGCGTCATCGCCGTCTCGGACGGCATGCGCGCCGACATCCTGCGCTCGTACCCGGCGCTCGACCCCGAGCGGGTCATCACGATCTACAACGGCATCGACCTCGAGGACTGGGCGCCCAACCCGGACGCCGACCGCGCCCGCGAGCTGGGGCTCGACCCCGCGCGCCCGTCGGTCGTCTTCGTGGGCCGCATCACGCGCCAGAAGGGACTGCCGCACCTGCTGCGCGCGGCGAGCGCGCTGCCCGACGACGTGCAGCTCATCCTCTGCGCCGGCGCGCCAGACACCCCCGAGATCCTCGCCGAGGTCAAGGCGCTCGTCGCCGAGCTGCAGACGACCCGTGAGGGCGTGGTGTGGATCGACGAGGTGCTCCCGCGCACCGACCTGCGGGCGCTGCTCACGCACGCGACGACCTTCGTCTGCCCGAGCGTCTACGAGCCGCTCGGCATCGTCAACCTCGAGGCGATGGCGTGCGGCGCGCCCGTCGTCGGCAGCGCGACCGGCGGCATCCCCGAGGTCATCGACGACGGCGTGACGGGGTTCCTCGTGCCGATCGACCAGGTGCAGGACGGCACGGGCACGCCCACCGACCCCGACCGCTACGTCGCCGACCTCGCCGACGCGCTGACGCGGATGGTCGCCGACCCCGAGGCCGCACGGCGGATGGGCGAGGCCGGCCGGGAGCGCGCCCGGGAGCGCTTCGACTGGGGCCGGATCGCCGATCAGACGCGCGAGGTCTACGAGACGGTGATCGCCGAGCGGGCGGCAGGCGCGGCGCGGCGCTGACCGCCGCGGCGAGGAAGAGCCCCGGGCGATCGGTAGGCTCGCAGGCATGGCCAGCGTCCTCGAGCTCACCGACGTCTCGTTCGTCCGGAACGGCAACCGCATCCTCGACAACGTCTCCTGGACGGTCGACGAGGCCGACCGCTGGGTGATCCTCGGCCCGAACGGCGCCGGCAAGTCGACGATCCTGCAGCTCGCCGCGGCGAACCAGCACCCGACGTCCGGCACGGTCGACCTGCTGGGGGAGCGGATCGGCAAGGTCGACGTCTTCGAGCTGCGCACCCGCATCGGGCTCGCCGCCACCGGGCTCGCGCGGCGCATCCCCGCGACCGAGCGGGTGGGCGACGTCGTGCTCACCGCCGCCTACGCCGTCACCGGCCGGTGGCAGGAGCGCTACGAGTCGTTCGACCTCGAGCGCGCCGCCGAGGTGATGGATGCGTGGGACCTCAGCGCGCTCTCGACCCGCACGTTCGGCACGCTGTCCGACGGCGAGCGCAAGCGCGTGCAGATCGCGCGTGCCGTGATGACGGATCCCGAGCTCATGCTGCTCGACGAGCCCGCCGGCAGCCTCGATCTCGGCGCGCGCGAGTCGCTGCTGCAGTCGCTCGAGGACTACGCGTCGAGCAGCCTCGCGCCGGCGATCGTGATGGTCACGCACCACGTCGAGGAGATCCCGCCCGGCTTCACCCACGGCATGCTGCTGCGCGACGGCGGGATCGTCGCCGCCGGGCCGCTCGACGAGGTGCTGACGGACGCGCGGCTCACCGAGACCTTCGGGCTGCCGCTCGAGGTGCGGCACGAGAACGGCCGCTGGTCGGCGCGCGCGCCGCGCTGAGAGTCGCCCATCGCCCGCATCTTTGATACCATCGTCTGTCGGCCCGCAGTTTGGCCGAAGACTTCCCGCGCTCGAGCGACCAAGGACTGACATGAAGACCGAGATCCACCCCGACTACAAGCCGATCGTGTTCCGCGACCTCGCCTCGGGCGAGACGTTCCTCACGCGCTCGACCGTGACCAGCAACAAGACGATCGAGCTGGACGGCGAGACCTACCCGGTCATCGACGTCGAGATCTCGAGCGCCTCGCACCCGTTCTACACGGGCAAGCAGCGCATCATGGACTCCGCCGGCCGCGTCGAGAAGTTCAAGAACCGCTACAAGGGCTTCGGCGGCTGATCGCACCCCATACGCCCAGAGGGCGACGAGCTTCGGCTCGTCGCCCTCTGTCGTGTTCCGGCCTGCGCTGATCGAGTAGCACGCGGCCGCCACCCCCGCTGATCGAGGAGCACGCGGCCGCCACCCCCGCTGATCGAGTAGCACGCGGCCGCCAGGCCGCGCGCGTATCGAGATCACGGCCGGGACGACGGCGCGGGGTGTGAGATCGATCGGCCTGACCCGGCCGCCAGCGCTCCATAGCGGCCAGCGCCGCGCTCAGACCGATCGGACTCACGCATCCGTCGTCTCGATACGCGCGGCGGCAAGCCGCCGTGCTACTCGACGAGCGTGTGGAGCCCATCCCCGCTGATCGAGTAGCACGCGGCCGCCAGGCCGCGCGCGTATCGAGATCACCCGTTCACGGAGAAAGCGGTGACTCCGATCGGCCTGAGCCCGTCGGCACCGCCCCGCGGCGGTCGGCACCGCCCTCAGCCCGATCGAGCGCACGCATCCGTCGTCTCGATACGCGCGGCGGCAAGCCGCCGCGATCCTCGACGAGCGTGTGGAGGCCATCCCTGCTGATCGAGTAGCACGCGGCCGCCAGGCCGCGCGCGTATCGAGATCATCGAGGCGGTGTCGTCTCGATACGCGCGGCGGCAAGCCACCGTGCTCCTCAACGAGCGTGTGGAGGTGCGACTAGCGGCGCAGCGGCCAGCCTCGGCCCGCACTGAACGACGGGTCGCTGCGGCGGCGGAACGCCTCGAAGTCGGCCGCCTGCTCCTCGGCCCAAGCCTCGGTGAGCTCGTGCAGCGAGATCGGGTCGATGCGCAGCTCGGGGAAGCGAGCCGTCATCGCCTGGGCCACCCGGCCGGCCGCGATCGCGTCGGCGCTCGCGTCGTGCGCGTCGAGCAGCTCGACGCCGTAGACCTCGGTCGCGACGGTCAGGGTGCGCTTGCCGCGCCGGAAGCGGTCGACGCGGCGATCGATCACCATCGGGTCGATCACCGGCCGCGCGACGATCGTGTCGAGGGCGTAGCGGCGGCACTCGGCGTCGAGCAGCGAGAAGTCGTAGGCGGCGTTGAACGCGCAGACGGCGAGCCCCTTGGCGAGGTGCGCCGCGATCGTGTCGCGGATCTCGCGGACCGCGCCCGCGGGCTCCGCACCCTCGGCCCGAGCACGCTCGGTCGTCACGCCGTGCACGGCGATCGACCCCTCGGGGATCTCGATCCCCGGGTCGACGATCCAGGACCGCTCCTCGACAACCTCGCCGGATGCGTCGAGCACCCCGACGTAGGCCGTCACGATGCGGGCCTCTGTCGGGTCGACGCCGGTCGTCTCGAGGTCAAAGACGACGAGCCGGTCGATCCAGCGATCGGGGGCGTCGGCGCTCACCTCGAGGATCGGACGCACGAGCGGCCGAGCGGCGGCGGCAGGCGTGCTCGACGCCGTCGATCCGGGCATCGCGTCGACGCGGACGTCGGCGACCGCGGCGTCCGCATGGCCCGCCATCGGGTCGCCCAGCGTCTCGGTGCTGCGGAGCTGGACGTCCGTCATGCGCTCACGGTAGCCGCCACCGCCCACACCCGCCGGTAGGCTCGGCGCGTGCCGATCGACTCCCCGTACCGGGCGCTCCTGGACGCCCTCCCGCAGCGCGAGCGGACGGCCGACATCGACGGCGTCGCGACCGCGGTCTTCGAGTACGGCCCCGACGACGCGCCTCCGATCGTCTTCGTGCACGGCTTCCGCGGCGACCACCACGGCCTCGAGCCGGTCGCCGCGCACCTCCCCGGCCTGCGCGTGATCGCCCCCGACCTGCCCGGCTTCGGGGTGTCGGATGCGCTGCCGCACGCGACGATCGACGCCTACGCCGCGTGGCTGCGCGCCTTCGTCGCCGCCGAGGCGGCGGCCGCGGGCCGCCCGCCCGTCGTGCTCGGGCACTCCTTCGGCTCGATCGTCGTCGCGCACGCCGCCGCCGGCGGCCTGGAGGCATCGCGCATCGTGCTCGTGAACCCGATCGCGACCCCGGCGCTCTCCGGCGCGAACCGCATCGGCTCGCTGCTCGCGCTCGGCTACTACCGCGCGGCAGCGGCGCTGCCGGAGCGTGCGGGCCTCGCCGTGCTCGGTGCTCCGCCCATCGTGCGCGGCATGAGCGCGTTCATGGCGAAGACCCGCGACCGCAAGCTCCGCGCCTGGATCCACGACCAGCACGACCGCTACTTCTCGCGCTACGCGTCGCGCCAGGCGGTGCTCGAGGCCTTCGACGCGTCGATCCGGCACACGGTCGGCGAGGTCGCGGGCCGCATCCGTCTGCCCGTGCAGCTCATCGCAGCCGACCTCGACGACATCACGCCGCTCGCGCAGCAGCACCGCCTGCGCGGCCTGCTGCCCGACGCGCGCCTCTCGGTGCTGCGCGGCGTCGGCCACCTCGTGCACTACGAGCAGCCGCGCGAGGCGGCTGCGATCATCCGCCGCTTCCTCGCGGAGCCGATCGAGCAGCCGGACGAGCCCGCCGCGCGCCACGACGAGCAGGGCCAGTAGCCGCGTGCGCATCCTCTTCGACTGCCGCTACGTGCGGCTCGAGCGGCACGACGGCATCTCGCGCTTCTCCGCCGAGCTCGTCGGCGAGCTCGCCCGCGACCACGAGGTGACGATGCTCGTGAACGACGAGCGGCAGCTGACGATGCTCCCGGCGCTCCCGCACGTGCTCGGGCCCTCGCCGACGGGACCGCTCGAGCCGCTGACGGCGTGGCGGCTGCGCCACGTCGAGGCCGACATCGCCTACTCGCCGATGCAGACGATCGGATCCGTCGGTCGCGCGTGGCCGCTCGTCACGACCGTGCACGACCTCATCTACTACCGCCACCCGACGCCGCCGCGGAACCTGCCCGCCCCTGTCCGCGGCCTCTGGCGGCTCTATCACGTCTCGTACGCACCGCAGCGGCTGCTGCTCGACGGTGCGGACGGGGTCGTCACCATCTCGGAGGCGACCCGCGCGCTCATCGAACGGCACCGGCTCACCCGCCGCCCGGTCGCGATCGTGCCGAACGCCGCGGCGCCGCTCGGCGCGCCCGTGACGCACGCGACGCCGCCCACCACAAGGCTCGTCTACATGGGCTCGTTCATGCCCTACAAGGACGTCGAGACGCTCGTGCGCGCCGCCGCGCTGCTGCCGGGGCACGAGCTGCACCTCTGCAGCCGCATCGACGCGGCGACCCGGGCACGCCTCGAGCGGGTCGCGCCGGGCGCATCCCTCGTCTTCCACGACGGCATCTCGGACGACGCCTACGCCGAGCTGCTGCGCAGCGCGACCGCGCTCGTGCACGCCTCGCGCGACGAGGGCTTCGGCATCCCGCTGCTCGAGGCCATGAGCCTCGGCGTGCCCGTCGTCGTGGCTGACACCGCGATCTTCCGCGAGGTCGGCGGCGAGGCGGCCAGCTTCTTCCCGGCGGGCGACGCGGATGCGCTCGCACGGGCCGTGCGGACGCTCGAGGGGGAGTGGGCGGCCCGGTCGCGCGCGTCGATGGAGCAGGCCGCGAGGTTCAGCTGGCGGGAGTCGGCGGCGCGGCTCGCCGTGTTCCTCGAGCGGGTGGCGGGGGAGGCGCGGGGGCGGAGGCGCTGACGGGCGGGGGCTGACGCCGCGCGTTTGACCTCGCGCAGTGTCGACCTGCTGCGGAAGTGTCGCGACACTGCAGCAGGAGCTCGACACTCGCCGGCTGAGGCCCGGGGTGAGGGCCACGGCCTGGTCTCGATACGCGCGGCTCCTTCGTCGCCGTGCTACTCGACCAGCAGGCGGGGGGCGCCGTGCTGCTCGACCAGCGGGTGGGCGCCGTGCTGCTCGACCGGCGGGCAGGGGTCAGAAGGGGGCGACGAGGGCGTCGGCGATCGCCGTGAGCGACTCGCTCGTGCCGCCCTCGACGCGGATCGCGGCGCGCGCATCCCAGCGCGTCTCGCCGCGGTTCACGATCACGATCGGCACCGCCGCCCGCCGCGCGACCTCGAGCAGCCGCGTGCCGGAGTTCACGACGAGCGACGAACCGGCGACCAGCACGGCGCTGCCGGCGGCGATGATGTCGCGCGCCTCGGCGAAGACCTTCGGCGGCACCGTCTCGCCGAAGAACACGACGTCGGGCTTCAGCACACCGCCGCACACCGGGCACGGCGGCACCTGGAACTCGTGCGACGCGTCGATCTCGACGTCGCCGTCGGGCTGCAGCCGCACCTGGTCGGGGATGACGATCCAGGGGTTGAGCCGCTCGATCTCGTCGGCGATGCGGTGCCGGTCGAAGGTCGTGCCGCACTGCAGGCACGAGACCGTGTGCATCTGGCCGTGCACGTGCGTGACGTTCGACGAGCCGGCGCGCTCGTGCAGGTCGTCGACGTTCTGCGTGGCGATGCCGGTGATGAGCCCCGCCTCTTCGAGCAGCGCGAGCGCGCGATGCCCGTCGTTGGGGTGCACCGAGGTGAAGCGCCGCCAGCCGAGGTGGCTGCCCGCCCAGTAGCGGCGACGCGCCGCCTCGCTCGAGCGGAACGTCTCGAACACCATCGGCGTGCGCGCCGGCGCGCCCTCGCCGCGGTAGTCGGGGATGCCCGAGTCGGTCGAGATCCCCGCGCCCGTGAGCACGGCGATCCGCTTGCCGCGGAGGAGGTCGATCGCTGCGTCGAGCACCCGGCCACACTACTCGCCGGTAGGCTGTCCCACCGGGGACCCGGGGGAGGGCGCATGCCGATCATCACGATCGACTCCCTCGACGACGCCCGTCTCGAGGACTACGTCGGGCTCACGGACGTCGCGCTGCGGCGCCGCACGGAGCCCGAGCGCGGGCTCTACATCGCCGAGTCGCAGACGGTGCTCGAGCGCGCGCTCGGTGCCGGCCACGAGCCGCGATCCGTGCTCGTCGCGCCGCGCTGGCTGCCGCAGGTCGAGGCGCTGCTCGGCGACCGCGACGTGCCGGTCTTCGTCGGCGAGGAGCCGGTCCTCGAGCAGATCACCGGCTTCCACCTGCACCGCGGGGCGCTCGCGGCGATGCAGCGGCCGGTGCTGCCGGATGTCTCGGCGCTGCTCGCGCACGCCCGTCGCGTCGTGGTGCTCGACGGCCTCGTCGACCACACGAACGTGGGTGCGGCGTTCCGCTCGGTCGCGGGCATCGGCGCCGACGCCGTGCTCGTGACCACCGCCTGCGCCGACCCGCTCTACCGCCGCAGCGTCCGGGTCTCGATGGGCACGGTGCTGCAGGTGCCCTGGACGCGCATCGACTCGCTCCCCGCGGCGATGCCCGCCTTCCACGACGCGGGGTTCGAGGTCGCCGCGATGGCGCTCCGCGACGACGCGGTCGACCTCGACGCCTACGCCGCGGAGGCGCCGGAGCGCGTCGCGCTCGTCTTCGGCTCGGAGGGTCCCGGCCTCGGCGCCCGCGCGATCCACGCGGCCGACCGGGTCGTGCGCATCCCGATGCACCACGGCGTCGACTCGCTCAACGTCGCCGCGTCGGCGGCCGTCGCCATGTGGGCGCTCCGCGCGCCGTCGACGACCGCGGGGCGACGGTGACGGCCGCTGCCGCGCGGCGGCGGACGCGCCGCACCCATCCGCTCGTCGTGCTGCTGCGCATCCTCGTCGCGATGGTGCTCGTCGCCGCCGTGCTGCTCGGCGTCGCCGTGCTGCTCGCGCCGACGCCGGTCGTGGCGGCGACCCCTGTCGAGACGAGCGCCGAGCCGCTGCCGGAGCCCGCGATCGACTGGCCCGCGGAGGCCCGCGCCGCCGGCTACGGCGTCGTCGGCATCGACGGCGCCCCGGACACCTGGGACGCCACCGGCAGCACCGAGTCGCATCCGATGGCGAGCGTCACGAAGCTCGTGACGGTGCTCATCGTGCTCGACGCGCACCCGATCACCGGGGACGACCGTGGCGCGACCATCACGCTCGACGGCGACGACGTCGCCGCGCAGTACCGCGCGCTCGCCGAGAACGCGCCGATCGCGCCCGTGTACGACGGGCTGCGGCTCACGCAGCGCGACCTCATCGAGTGGTCGCTCGTCGACTCCGCCGGCAACGCCATCTGGTCGCTGGCGAACTGGGCGTTCGGCGACATCGACGGCTTCCTCGCCGCCGCCGACGACTGGGCGGCGCGGCACGGCCTCGAGCACACCGACCTGGCGGATCCCGCGGGCCTCGAGGCGGGCAGCGTCTCGAGCGCGATCGACCTCACCCGCATCGCCCTGATGGCGGTCGAGGACCCGGTGGTGCTCTCGACCATCCAGCTCGAGTCGGTGCGCATCCCCGGGATCGGCATCGCGCCGAACACGAACCGCATCCTGGGTCAGCACGACATCGACGGCGGCAAGACCGGCACGCTCAAGGTGTGGGGGCGCAACCTGTTCGTCACCGCCGTGCGCGAGGTCGACGGCGTCGAGCGGCGAATTGTCGGCATCGTCATGGGCACGATCGCCGCCGACGAGACCGACGCGGCGATGATCCAGCTGCTCGAGAGCGTCTGGCCCAACTTCGCCGCCCGCACGATCCTCCCCGAGGGCACCGTGGTCGCCGAGTACCGGGCGCCGTGGGGCGCGGCGACGGATGCCGTCACGACCGGCGCGCTCGAAGCGCACGTGTTCGCCGACGACGCACCGGGATGGTCGGCGACCGCCGAGCCCATCGACGCGGGCTCGCCACCGAGCGCGGTGGGCGAGGTGCGGCTCGAGGTCGGCGACGTCGCCGCGCCGGTGCGCACGACCGAGCTGCTGCTCGCGCCCGACGGCTGGTGGCGGATCGCGAACGCCCCGCAGGTGCTGGGCTGGTACGGGGACTCGGAGCGGTAGGGCTCGGAGCGATAGGGCTCGGAGCGCTAGTCGTCGAGGTGCTGGAACGGCAGCACGGGGCCGGGCGTCGGACGCTTCGGATGGATGGTGTCGCCGGACGACTGACCACGCAGGCGGCGCACGACCCACGGCGCGAGGTGCTCGCGCGCCCAGTGCAGGTCGTCGAGCCGCACCCGCTGCCAGCTGCGCGCGGGCAGCGGCTCGGGCTCCATGGGCGTCAGCTGGTGCTGCACGCCGAGCGCGTCGAGCACGAGGATGGCGATCGCGTGGTGCCCGTAGGCCGAGAAGTGCAGCCGGTCGGGCGCCCACATGCGGGGCTGCTGCAGCTGCCGTGCCGACCACATGTCGGCGACGATCGCGCCGTGCTTCGCGGCGAGGCCGTGCAGGTTGGCGTTGTAGATGCCGACCTTGCCGCGGATGCCGCGCAGCACCGGCGTCATGGCGATGTCGGGGCCGTTGAAGAGCACGACCTGCGCGCCCGTCGCGGTGAGCGCCTCGAGCACCACGTCCATGCGCGCCGCGAGCGCGTCGGGGTCGCCGCCGGGGCGGATGAGGTCGTTGCCGCCCGCCGAGATGGTGATGAGGTCGGGCTCCAGCGCGACGGCCGGCTCGAGCTGCTCGTCGACGATCTGCTGCAGCAGCCGGCCGCGGATCGCGAGGTTCGCGTAGCCGAGCCCCGGGCTCGTGCGGGCGAGCTCCTCGGCCACGCGGTCGGCCCAGCCGCGCACGCCGTTCGGCAGGTCCGGCTCCTCGTCGCCGACCCCCTCCGTGAAGCTGTCGCCCAGCGCGACGTAGCGGGTGTACGGATGCTCCATGCCGGCGTGCTGCATGCCTCCATCCTGCACCGGGAGCGGGCTGGGCTGCACCGGGCAACCGTCCGCGCGCAGGCATGCGGCGGGCCGCATGTCTGCGGCCCGTGGGACGATGACGGGGTGAGCAAGCAGGACGGGTCCGATCGCCTCGTCTCGGGGCCCGACGTCGACGACACGACGGCGACCATCCTGCACGTCGACCTCGACGCCTTCTTCGCCTCGGCGTCGCTGCTGAGCCGGCCCGACCTCGTCGGCCTGCCGGTCGTGATCGGCCACGACTCGACCCGCTCGGTCGTCACCGCCGCGACCTACGAGGCGCGCAGGTACGGCGTGCACTCCGCGATGCCGATGGGGCGCGCGCTGCGGCTGTGCCCGAGCGCGGTCATCCTCGAGCCCGACTTCGGCCTCTACCAGCGGCTCTCGAAGCAGGTGATGGGCATCCTCGACGACGTCTCGCCCGACGTCGAGCGGCTCGGCATCGACGAGGCGTTCGTCGGGATCGCCGGCCTGCGACGGCTGTCGGGCGGCGCGAACCGCATCGGGCCGGCGCTGCGGGCCCGCATCCGCGCCGAGACCGGCCTCGTCGCCTCGGTCGGCGCGGCGGGCACGAAGTACGTCGCGAAGCTCGCGTCGTCGCGTGCGAAGCCCGACGGGATGCTCGTCGTGCCCGATGACGCGGTCGTCGGCTTCCTGCATCCGCAGCCCGTCTCGGCGCTCTGGGGCGTCGGCCCGAAGCAGCAGGAGCGGCTCGAGCGCTACGGCCTCAACACCGTCGGCGACGTCGCGCGCACCCCGCCAGAGCGCCTGGCGGCATGGTTCGGCCCGGCGACCGGCGCCCACCTCGCCGCGCTCGCGTGGGGGCGCGACTCGCGCACCGTGCAGGAGCGGGCGGAGCAGGAGCGCGGCCACGAGCAGTCGTTCGGTCACAACCACACCTTCCACCACGACATCACCGACCGTGCCGAGCAGCAGGGCGAGATCCTGCGCCTCGCGACCGGCGTCGGGCGGCGGCTCCGCGACGCGGGCGTCCAGGCTCGCACGGTGACGCTCACGGTGCGCTTCCACGACTTCCGCACGATCACGCGGTCGCGCACCCTGCCGGAGCCCACCGACGTGACGCGCGTGCTCGTCGAGACGGCGTGGTCGCTGCTCGAGGGGCTCGGGCCGATCCCGCCCGTGCGGCTGCTGGGCGTGCGCGCGAGCGGTGTGCAGGACGCCGCCGACCTCGGGCTGCTGTGGGACGACACCGCGACGTGGGGGAGCGCGGAGCGCGCGATGGACGCGGTACACGACCGCTTCGGCGCCGCCGCTGTGGCGCCCGCGAGCATGCTGCGGCGCGAGCGCAAGCGGGCCGACCTGGGGCCCTCGGGCGGCGACTGAGGCCGGAGGGCGTGCGCGTGCGCATCCGGCGGCCGTAGCCTCGCCGTGTGAGCCGGAGAGACGTCGTGGTGTGCCACCTGCTGTCGCTCGACGGCGTCGCCGAGGCGCCCGAGGAGTTCTTCGACGCATGGGGCGACGAGGCGGACGCCGCGGCCGCCGAGTGGTGCACGACGCAGGACGCCGTCGTGCTCGGGCGTCGCAGCTATGACGAGTGGGTGCGCTTCTGGCCGGGCAGCGACCTGGAGCCGTTCGCGTCGTTCATCGGCGCCGTCGAGAAGCACGTCGCCACCTCGGCGCCGCTGGACCCGCCGTGGTCGAACGCGCGGGCGATCGACGGCGACCTCGTCGAGGGCATCCGCCAGCTGCGCAGCCGGCCCGGGGGAGAGATCGGCGTGCATGCGAGCATCTCGGTCGCGCGGGCACTCCTGGCCGCAGGCGTCGTCGACCGGCTGCGACTGCTCGTCGCGCCGACGATCGTGGGGTCCGGGCGTCGGCTGCTCGACAGCCTGCCGCCGATGCGCCTCACGCCGATCCGCAGCGAGGTGACGCCGGGCGGCTGCCTGCTGCTCGACCACCGGGTCGCCCTCGCGCGATGAGCGAGGCGATCGACGGCGCGACGATCGACGCAGCGCTCGTGCGTGGGCTGCTCGCCGAGCAGTTCCCCGCGTGGGCTGCGCTGCCGCTCCGCCCCGTCGACGCAGGCGGCAACGACCACCGGATGTTCCGGCTCGGCGACGCGCTGAGCGTGCGGCTGCCGAGCGCCCCGGGCTACGTGCCGCAGGTCGAGAAGGAGCAGTCGTGGCTGCCGCGGCTCGCGTCGGCGGTGCCGCTGCCCATCCCCACCGTCGTGGGCGCCGGACGAGCCTCGGCGCGCTTCCCCGCCCCGTGGTCGGTCTACGGCTGGCTCGAGGGCGAGCCGGCATCGAGCGCCGCGATCGACGACCCCGAGCGCTTCGCCGCCGACCTTGCGCGCTTCCTGGTCGCGCTGCGCGGCGCCGACACCGCCGGCGCGCCGGCCCCCGGCCCGCACAGCGCCTTCCGCGGCGGCCCGCTCGAGCACTGGGACGACGAGATGCGCGACCTGCTGCTGCGCGTCGACGGCAGCGAGCGCGACGGCGCGGCCGGCATCTGGCGCGACGCGCTGGCCGCGCCCCACACCGGTCCGGCCACGTGGTTCCACGGCGACGTCTCGACGCACAACCTGCTCGTGCGAGACGGCGCGCTGTCGGCCGTCATCGACTTCGGCTGCTCGGGGGTCGGCGACACCGCGTGCGACACGGTGATCCTCTGGACCCACCCGCACGGCGCCGTGCGCGGCGTCTACCGCCGCGAGCTCGGGATCGGCGACGCGACGTGGGCGCGCGGGCGGGGCTGGGCGATCTGGAAGGCCCTCATCATGCTCGACAGCCGATGGCCGGCGCAGGTCGCGCTCGCGCGCCGCGTGCTCGCGCGCCGCGTGCTCGAGCGGCTGCTCGACGAGCGGTGAGCTGGCGCTGCGCCGTCAGCGGCGGCCGAGCCAGCGCTCGACGGGGATCGATCCGGTCTCGTTGGGCGTGAGCACCCAGATCACGAGGTAGAGGCCCCAGCCGACGACCGGCAGGGCGAAGAGCAGCAGCGTGAGGACGCGCACGATCCAGACGTTGATGCGCAGCTTGGCGGCGATGCCGCCGCAGATGCCGGCGAGCAGTCGCTGCGGGCCGCGGCGGAAGCCGGCGGAGCGGATGGTGTCGAAGACGGAGGCCATGGCGCGAGCGTAGCCGCGCCGGCCGAGCGTCGGCAGGGAGCGCTCTGCCGCGCAGCCGCACCCGGGAACGGGAAGAGGCCCGGAGCATCTGCTCCGGGCCTCTCTCTGTGCGCGAGGGGGGACTTGAACCCCCACGCCCTAATACGGGCACTAGCACCTCAAGCTAGCGCGTCTGCCATTTCCGCCACCCGCGCATGGTGTCGGATGCGCGTCTCCACGCATGTCTTCACCAGGTGTCGATCGGCAGTCCATCGCTGTACTGCACGACCGAGAGACGACTCTAGCACGGCGCTCGAGGGGTCGACGACCACCCGGGCGGCACCGTTCGGGCGGCTACCCTGGACGAGTGACCGACGGCCTCTCCCGCACCGCCCAGCTCGCCAGGGACCTCATCCGGTTCGACACCCAGAACTGGGGCGGTGGTCGCTCGTCGGGCGAGGCGGATGCCGCGGCGTACGTGGCCGAGGTGCTCGCGTCGATGGGCGTCGAGAGCCAGACGCTCGAGTCGGCGCCGGGTCGCGCGAGCGTCATCGCGCGCATCGAGGGCACCGACCCGTCGCTGCCGCTGCTCGTCGTGCACGGCCACCTCGACGTCGTGCCGGCCGACGCCTCCGAGTGGAGCGTCGACCCGTTCGCGGGCGAGATCCGCGACGGATGCCTGTGGGGCCGCGGCGCCGTCGACATGAAGCAGATGGACGCGATGATCCTCGCGGCCCTCGAGCGCATCCTCGCCGCCGGCCGCCGCCCGCGCCGCGGCCTCGTGATCGCGTTCTTCGCCGACGAGGAGGCTGGCGGCGAGTACGGCGCCCACTGGCTCGTGCGCGAGCACCCGGAGCTCTTCGCGGGTGCGACCGAGGCGATCAGCGAGGTCGGCGGGTACTCCGTCGAGATCGCCGGCACCCGTGCGTACCTGCTGCAGACCGCCGAGAAGGCGCTGCAGTGGATCCTGCTGCGCGCCCGGGGCACCGCCGCCCACGGCTCGCAGCACATGCGCGACAACGCCGTGACGAAGCTCGCGCGCGCGGTCGCCGACGTCGGGGCGCACGAGTTCCCCGTCGAGCTGACCGAGACGACGCGCGCCCTGATCGCGGGCGTCGCCGAGCTGCTCGGCGTCGAGGACGACGACCCGGATGCGGTCGCCGAGCGCACCGGCACGATCTCGCGCTTCCTGCGCTCGAGCCTGCGGCACACCGCCAACCCGACGATGCTCGAGGCCGGCTACAAGCACAACGTCATCCCCTCGGTCGCGGAGGCGCGCATCGACGTGCGCCCGCTGCCGGGACGGGAGGCGGAGGCGATCGACGCGATCCAGGCGATCGTCGGCGACGACATCGAGGTCGAGCTCGTGCACGGCGACGTCGGCATCGAGCACCCGTACAGCGGCGAGCTCGTCGAGGCGATGGCTGCGGCGCTCACCCGGCACGACTCGGAGGCACGCGTGCTGCCGTACATGCTCTCCGGCGGCACCGACAACAAGTCGCTCTCGGAGCTCGGCATCGCCGGCTATGGCTTCGCCCCCCTCAAGCTCACGCCCGACCTCGACTTCGCCGCGATGTTCCACGGCGTCGATGAGCGCGTGCCGCTCACAGCGCTCGACTTCGGCACCGACGTGCTCGAAGACCTGCTGCTGACGTACTGAGCCTCCGACCGACCGAACGACTGACCTGGGGACCATGGACTGGCTGATCGCGATTCTGCTCGGAGTGCTCCAGGGCGCCACCGAGTTCCTGCCCATCTCGTCGAGCGCACACCTGCGCATCGCCGGAGAGCTGCTGCCCGGGGCGGAGGACCCAGGCGCGACGTTCACCGCGATCACGCAGATCGGCACCGAGATCGCGGTCGTGGTGTTCTTCTGGCGCGACATCTCGCGCATCATCGCGAAGTGGTTCGGGTCGCTGCGCGGACGGGTCGCGAAGGACGACCCTGACGTGAAGATGGGCTGGCTCGTCATCATCGGCACGATCCCGATCGTGCTCGCGGGCGTGCTCTTCCAGGACCTCATCCGCGACCAGTGGCGGAGCCTGTGGATCACCGCCACGGTGCTGATCGTCTTCGGCATCATCCTCGGCCTGTGCGACATGCTCGGCAACCGCGTGAAGACGCTCGAGACGACCACGTACCGCGACGGCCTGCTCATCGGCCTCGCGCAGGTGCTCGCGCTCGTGCCGGGCGTCTCGCGCTCCGGCGCGACGACGAGCATGGGCCGCGCGCTCGGCTACGAGCGCCCCGCGGCCGCGAAGTACGCGTTCTTCCTCGCCGTGCCCGCCGTCTTCGGCGCCGGCCTGTACGAGACGGCGCAGGCGATCACCGAGCCGTCGTCGGTCGGCCTCGGCTGGGGTCCCACGATCGTCGCCACGATCGTCGCGTTCCTCGTCGGCATCGCGGTCATCAAGTGGCTCATGGCCTTCATCTCGCGCGGCAGCTTCCTGCCGTTCGTCATCTACCGCATCGCGCTCGGCGTGGTGCTGCTGGTCGCGCTGAGCGCCGGCTGGATCGACGCCCAGTGATCGGGGGCGTGCAGTGAGGTCCTGGCAGCGCGCCGAGGTGCCGTCGCTCGACGCGCTCGGGCAGGGCACGGGGGAGCGTCCGAGCGTGCACGACGTGCGGCGCGACGGCCGCGCGGTGATCCCCGCCGGCGGTCCGGAGGACCGGCCGGTCGCATCCATGTACACGTGCGGCATCACGCCCTACGACGCGACCCACCTGGGCCACGCGTTCACCTACCTCGCGTTCGACACGCTCACGCGCGTGTGGCTCGACGCCGGGCTGGAGGTGCGCACGGCGATGAACTCGACCGACGTCGACGACCCGCTGCTCGAGCGCGCCGCGCGCGACGGCGTGGACTGGCGCGAGCTCGCCGATCGGCAGCAGCAGCTGTTCCGCGGCGACATGGAGGCGCTGCGCATCCTGCCGCCCGACTCCTGGGTGGCGGTGACCGAGCGCATCCAGCCCATCGCCGAGGCGGTGCAGCGGATGCTCGACACCGGTGACGCCTACACGCTCCCGGCCGAGGGCGCGGTCGACGAGCACGGTGTCGACGTGCTCTTCGACTCGACGAAGCGGCGCCAGTTCCCGATGGGCACGGGCAGCCGCACCGGCGCCGACGAGATGCTCGAGCTCACGCGCGAGTTCGGCGGCGATCCCGATCGCCCCGGCAAGCGCTCGCCGCTCGACCCGCTGCTCTGGCGCGCCGAGCGCCCGGGGGAGCCCGCGTGGGACTCGCCGGTCGGCCGCGGGCGTCCAGGCTGGCACGTCGAGTGCACCGCGATCGCGATGGAGGAGCTCGGCGCGCCGTTCACGGTGGCGGCGGGCGGCCGCGACCTCCGCTTCCCGCACCAGGAGATGCAGGGGCACCACGCGCTCGCGCTCGGCGCGCCGATGTTCAGCGACGTGCGCCTCAACGCCGGGCTCGTCGCGTTCGAGGGCGAGAAGATGTCGAAGTCGCTCGGCAACCTCGTGCTCGTCTCGCGGCTGCTGCAGGAGGGCGCACGGCCCGCCGCGGTGCGGCTCGCGCTGCTCGACCACCACTGGCGCGAGGACTGGGAGTGGTTCCCGGAGATGCTCGAGGCCGCGGAGCAGCGGCTCGACCGCTGGCTCGCGTGGTCGACGACGCCCGACGACGACCCGTCGCTCGCGGAGTCGATCGTGCCGTGGCTCCGCGTGACGCTCGCCGACGACCTGCACACGCCGGCGGCGCTGCAGGCGGTGGATGCGTTCATCCTGCGCGCGCCCGCCGACGAGGGCAGCCTCGCCGCGATCGACGCGCTGCTGGGGATCGACCTGCGGAGCGTCGAGCCGCGCTGACGGGTGGCGTGAGCCGCGACGGGTGGGCTCACCCGCGAAGGGTGGTGTTGCAGCCCCACCTGTCGTGGGCGGCCCCACCGGTCGGCCGGTAGCCCGTCCGTTCCCGGCCCGCATCGCCCATGACAGGTGGGGTTGCCCGCGAGAGGTGGCCGTGCTGGCCCACTCGTCGTGGGCAGGGCCACCGCTCGGCGAGCGGTCCCACCGGGAGGGTCAGACCGGCGGCGCCGGCGGAGCGTCGTCGTCGTCGGCGGCCGCGGGCCCGTCCGTGGGCTTCTTGCTCTCGTCGCGCAGGAAGCGCTCGAACTCGTGGGCGATCGCCTCGCCCGACGCCTCCGGGCTCTCGACCGCGTCGCGCTGCTCCTCGAGCTTGCCGATGTAGGCGCGCATGTCGTCGTCGCGCTCGGTGAGCTCGTCGATCCCGCGCTCCCACTCGCCCGACTGCTCGACGAGGTCGCCGAGCGGGATCGTGACGTCGACCATCTCGGACAACTGGTCGACGAGCGCGATGACGGCCTTGGGCGCGGGCGCGTTGTGCACGTAGTGCGGCACGGATGCCCACAGCGACGCGGTGCGGACGCCCGCCTCCTGCGCCGCGAGCGACAGCACCGTCATGATGCCCGTCGGCCCCTCGTACTCGCTCTGCAGCACCCCGAGGCGCGCCTGCAGCTCACGGCTGTCGCTCGTGATCGACGTCGAGATGGGCCGGGTGTGCGGCACGTCGGCGAGCATCGCGCCGACGAACACGATCGCGTCGACCTCGCAGCCGCGCACGATCTCGAGGAACTCCGAGGCGTACGCGGTCCAGTTGCGGCTCGGCTCCGCACCGACGAGCGCGAAGATCTCGCCCTCGTTGCCGCTCGAGACGTCGAGCCCCGCGTCCTCGGCGAGCGCCTCGCGGCTCGACGGCTTGGTCGGCGCATAGGCGATCGTCGACGGCCACTGCAGCGCGCGCGTGCCGTCCTCGAGCGTGCGGACCACCGGCCGGTGCATCGCGAAGTCGACGAACTCGTCCGGTTCGATCTCGTCGAACGCCTCGAGCTCGCACGCCTCGATGAGCCGGCGCACCGCGCCGCTCGCCGCGTCGCCGGCATCCGTCCAGCCCTCGAACGCGACCACCATGATGCGGCCCTCGATCGGTCCTCGTGCCACGCCTGGCACCTCCTCCACGTCAAGCGCCGAGTCTACGCGCGCGCGGTGGCGCTGAGAGCGCGGAGCCCGACCCCGGAGCCACGGCCCGTCGGAGCCGCCGACCCCGCGCGACTAGGCTGGCTCGGTGATCTCGCCTGCCGCCGTGCTGTTCGACATGGACGGCACCCTCATCGACTCGGAGCCGTCGTGGATGGCCGCCGAGGCCCGCCTCGCCGCCGAGTTCGGCATCCCATGGACCGCCGACGACGCGGAGTCCCTTGTCGGCATCGACCTCTGGGACGGCGCCCGCGCGTTCATCGCCCGCGGCGTGCCGCTCGAGGCCGACGCCATCGTCGAGCGCCTCGTCAGCGAGGTGATCGCCGACCTCGGCGACACGCTGCCCGCCCGCCCCGGCGCGCTCGAGCTGCTGCGCCAGCTGCGGGAGCAGGGCGTCCCCGTCGCGCTCGTCACGATGTCGACCCGCGCGCTCGTCGACCGCATCGAGGCCGCATTCGCCGCGGCGCTCGGCACCGCGCCCTTCGACGCGACCGTCGCGGGCGACGAGTGCGAGCGCGGCAAGCCGCACCCCGAGCCCTACCTGCGCGGCGCGTCGCTGCTCGGCGTCGACCCGGTGGATGCGGTCGCGATCGAGGACTCGTTCACCGGCGTCGCGAGCGCGCTCGCCGCGGGCATCACCACGATCGGCGTGCCGCACGCCGTCGACGTCTCGCGCGTGCCCGGCGTCATCCACTGGCCCACCCTCGCCGGGCGCACCCCGGCAGACCTCGCGGCCGCGATCAGAGAGGCCCGCGCATGATGGGCAGGACCGGTCCCTTCCAGTGGGGCGACGTGGTGCAGGTCACCGGCCCGAAGCAGCGGATGAACACGATCGTGCTCACCGAGGGCAAGCAGCTCCACACGCAGCACGGCTCCGTGCCGCACGAGGACTTCGTCGGCGCCGACGACGGCTCGCTCGTCATGGTGGGGGAGGCCCCGCACCTCGCGATCCGCCCGCTGCTGCACGACTACGTCATGTCGATGCCGCGCGGCGCCGCGATCATCTACCCGAAGGACGCGGCGCACATCGTCGGCTTCGCCGACATCCACCCCGACCTCACGGTCGTCGAGGCGGGCGTGGGCTCCGGCGCGCTCTCGCTGTTCCTGCTCCGCGCACTGCACGGCACGGGCCGGCTCGTCTCGTTCGAGCGGCGCGAGGAGTTCCGCGCGGTCGCGGAGTCGAACGTCACCGGCTTCTTCGGCGGCCGCCCCGACAACTGGCAGACGGTGCTCGGCGACCTCGCCGAGGAGCTGCCGGCGCACGTCGCCGACGGCGAGGCCGACCGCGTGCTGCTCGACATGCTCGCGCCCTGGGAGTGCGTCGAGGCGACCGCGCGGGCGCTGCGGCCCGGCGGGCTCGTGCTCTGCTACGTCGCGACCGTCACCCAGCTCTCGCGCACCGTCGAGGCGATCCGCGCCGACGGCCGCTTCACGGCGCCGAAGTCGTCGGAGACGCTCGTGCGCGGCTGGCACGTCGAGGGGCTCGCGGTGCGCCCCGACCACCGGATGGTCGCGCACACCGGCTTCCTCATGACGGCCCGGCGCGTCGCCGACGGCGTCGACCTGCCGTCGTTCCGCCGCCGCGCCGCGAAGGCCGACTTCGCCGACGCCGACATCGAGGCGTGGACCCCTGGCGCGGTCGGCGACCGCACGCCGAGCGACAAGCGCGCCCGTCGGGCGGCGCGCGACGCGCGCATCCAGGCGGAGGCGATCACGAGCGGCGGGCGCCCTGCGGCCGCTGCCACGACGGCCCCGTCGACGCCTGCCGACCCGACCCCGCCGGACGCGGCCGAGTCGGCCGCGCAGGTAGACTGACCCGAGCCTCCCCGACCCCGAAAGGCACCGCCGTGCGCACACGCCCCCTCTCGATCGCCGCGCTGCTCGTCGCAGCAGCCGGCCTCACCGCGTGCCAGGCGCCTGCGGGCAGCATCGACGGCTGCGGGCCGCTCCTGCAGCCGGGCGCCGCGACGAGCCAGGTGAGCGTCGAGCAGGCGGAGGGCGCACCGACCGTCGAGTTCGAGATCCCGCTCGTCTCCGACGGCGACCAGGCGCAGGTGCTCGGCGGCGAGGGCAAGCGCGCGAGCGAGGGCGACATCGTCGACGCGGACTACGTCGTCTACTCCGGCAAGACCGGCGCCCTCATCTCCAGCTCCTACGAGGCGTCGGCCGAGGGCCAGCCGCCCGCGACCCCGCTGCGCCTCACGGCCGGCGGCGAGTCGGTGCTCGCCGACGCCGTCGCGTGCGGCGCTCCGGGCGCGAGCATCGTCGTGACGACCACCATCTCGAGCCTCTTCGGCCCGACGGCGGAGTCGCCGGAGCTCGACATCACGCCGGCCGACACCGCCGTCGTCGTGCTCGGCGTCAGCGACGTGCGCGCCGGCCGCGCCGAGGGCAGCGCACGCCCCGGCCAGCAGGGCATGCCCGCGATCGCGATCGCCCCCGACGGCCGCCCCGGCGTCACCTTCCCCGGCAGCCCCGCCCCCGCGGACCTCACCGTGATGCAGAGCATCCGCGGCACGGGCGAGGAGGTCGCCGAGGGCGACCGCCTGCTGCTGCACTACACCGGCATCGTCTGGGAGACCGAGGAGGTGTTCGACTCGTCGTGGGAGACGGGCGCGCCCGCGGTGTTCACGATCGACGACGCCAGCCTCATCCCCGGATTCGTGGATGCCGTGGTCGGCCAGCCGATCGGCAGCCAGGTCGTGGTCTCGATCCCGCAGGAGCTCGGCTACGACGACCCGGCGACGCGCCCCGCGTCGATCGGCGAGGGCGAGCACCTCCTGTTCGTGATCGACATCCTCGACCGTCTCGAGCCCGCCGCCGAATGACCGCGAGCTGATGGCACGCATCGAGGCCGAGGAGCGGCAGTTCTCGCTCCTGCTCGCGCTCGTCGACACGCGCGGCGGCGTGACGAAGCACGAGCTCTTCGAGCGCGTCGCCGGCTACCAGGGGCAGCGACCGGGTGACGCGCTCGAGCGCATGTTCGAGCGCGACAAGGATGCGCTGCGCGAGCTGGGCATCGTCATCGACGTCGTGCAGCCCCCGGGCGACGACAGCAACCACGACGCCCGCTACCGCGTGCTCGACGGCGTGCTCGGCGATCCCGCCGAGCTGCAGTTCGACGCGGAGGAGCGCGAGCTGCTCGACCTCGCGCTGCGCGTCTGGCACGAGGGCGGCCTCACCGAGGAGGCGCAGCGCGCCGCGCTCAAGCTGCGCGCCGACCCCGAGTTCCGCGGCGGCCTGCCGCTCGAGCGCACCCCCGGCCGCAGCGAGGCGGCCGACGTGCTGCAGCCGCGCCAGCGCCCGCGCGAGAGCGCGTTCCAGGCGCTGAAGCGCGCCGCCGATCGCGGCCGCGAGGTGGTCTTCGACTACCTGAAGCCGGGCGAGCGCACGCCGCGCACCCGCACGGTGCAGCCCTGGGCGACCGTGCTGTTCCGCGGTCGGTGGATGCTCGTCGGCCACGACCTCGGCGCGGAGGACACCCGCACGTTCCTCATGCAGCGCATCGTCTCGCCGGTGCGCGACCGCGCGCCGAAGCGGCCGTTCGAGGCGCCCGCCGACGCGGCGTCGGCGGCGATCGAGAAGCTCGAGGAGATCTGGCGCGCCGCGACGGTGCGCGTGCTCGCGGTGCCCGGCAGCGACGCAGACATCCGCCTGCGCCACCGGCCCGACACCGCCGAGGAGGGCAGGCTGCTCGTGATCCACCACGCCGACCGGCACGTCGTCGCCGACGAGCTCGCCGGCTTCGGCGCCGACATCGCGGTCGTCTGGCCCGACGAGCAGCGCGAGCTCGTGCGCCAGCGGCTCGAGCGCATCCGCGACGCCCACGCCGACGGGAGCGGCTCGTGAGCGCCGGTCGCGTCGAGCGCGGACTCGGGCTGCTGCTGTCGCTCATCCAGTACGTCAGCGCCTCGGGCTCCGCCTCCGTCGACGAGGCGGCACGCCACTTCGGCGTCGACCAGGAGCGCATCCGCGAGGCGGTGCAGCGGGTGTTCATGTCGGGCGTGCCCGACGGCGCCGGCGACTTCGTGCGCTTCGACATCGACGTCGACGCGTTCGAGGAGCAGGACATCATCGCAGTGACGATGCGGCCCGCCTTCGAGGACGAGACGCTGCGGCTCTCGCCGCGCGAGGCGAGCGCGCTCATCGCGGGGCTCGCGCTCGTCGCCGGTTACACCGACGCATCGCCCGAGCGCGTCGAGGCGCTGCGCGCCAAGCTCCGCCGTGCCGCGTCGACGGGCGCCGACACCGTCGCGGTCGATGCCCGCGCCGTGCCGCGCACCGCGCAGGTCGTGCGCGATGCCATCCGCGACCGCCGGGTGCTCGCGATCGACTACCGCAAGCCCGGTGAGGGCAGCTCGCGTCGCCGCGTCGCCCCCGTGCGCCTGCAGCTGCGCGAGGGGCAGGTCTTCGTCGAGGGCGTCGACCTCGACCGGCAGGGGATGCGCACGTTCCGCCTCGACCGGATCGAGTCGATCGAGGCGGTCGGCGACGCGTGGCCCGAGCAGCTGCCCCCGCACGAGCGGGTGGTCGCCGGCACGGCGCAGGTCGTCGCGACGCGCGCGGCGGCGGCGATGCTCGCCGACTACGACACGAGCGAGCCCGTCTCGATCGACGGCGAGCGCGTGCGGCTCGACATCGAGGTCTGGAGCGAGCCGAGCGTGCTGCGCGCGGTCGCCGCGTGCGGCGGCGACGCCGAGATCGTCGCGCCAGCGAGCCTGCGCCGCGCGATGCACCGCTTCGCGGTCGAGGCGCTGCGCGGCGCCGATGACGGCGCCGACGGCGCGCAGCCCGCCTGAGCGCGGAAGCGTCGCCCGCGCACGCGGGCCGGTAGGATGGGTGCGTAGGGCAGACGACAGGGGAAACGATCATGGGCGGCTTCTTCAACAACGCGGCATCGCATTGGTGGATCATCCTGATCATCGTCGTGCTCATCTTCGGCGCGACGAAGCTCCCGGCACTCGCGCGGAGCATCGGTCAGTCCGTGAACATCCTGAAGAAGGAGGTCAAGGGCGACGACGCCACGGCCCCCTCCTCGAGCCCGGAGACCGACGACACCGCGTCCAGCACCGACCGGAAGTAGGCGGATGGCCCGCAGAGGCCGCATCGAGAACCCCCAGGGCCGGATGCCGCTAGCCGGGCATCTGCGCGAGTTCAAGCGGCGCTTCCTCATCGCAGGCATCGCCTTCGGGGTGTGCGCGATCGTCGGCTTCTTCCTCGCGGCCCCGGTGCTGCAGCTGCTGAGTTCTCCGCTCGACGACCTGCGCGCCCAGGGCCTCGCCGTCGACCTCAACATCACGAACGTCACGCAGGCGTTCGACGTGCAGATGCGCATCGCGTTCATGCTCGGCATCATCCTGTCGAGCCCCATCTGGCTGTGGCAGCTGCTCGCGTTCATCGTGCCGGGCCTGCGCAGCGTCGAGCGGCGCTACGTCTTCGGCTTCGTCGGCGCCGCCGTGCCGCTCTTCATCGGCGGCTGCCTGACGGGCTGGTACGTGCTGCCCCGCATCATCAGCCTGTTCGTGGGCTTCACGCCCGCGGGGTTCAGCGCCTACCTCGGCGCGCAGGACTACTGGGACTTCTCGTTCAAGCTCGTCTTCGCGGTCGGCGTCGCCTACGTGCTGCCGGTCATCGTCGTCTTCCTCAACCTCGCCGGCGTCTACGAGGGGACGACCATCCTCAAGGGCTGGCGCTGGGCCGTGCTCGCCGCGACCCTCTTCGGCGCCTTCGTCACGCCCGCGGGGGAGGTGCTCAGCATGTTCATCATCGCCGTGCCGATGATCGTGCTGTACTTCGCCGCCGCCGGGTTCGCCCTCATCGTCGATCGCCGGCGCGCGAAGCGCGCGCTGGCCGAGGAGAGCCGAGTCGCATGAGCCACGCCACCGACGCCTTCGCCCGGGCCATGCCCTTCGGCCTCGACCCCTTCCAGCGGGAGGCGTGCGAGGCGATCGAGGCGGGATCGAGCGTGCTCGTCGCCGCGCCGACCGGCGCCGGCAAGACCGTCGTGGCGGAGTTCGCGATCCACATGACGATGGAGGCGCCGACCGGCCGCGTCTTCTACACGACGCCGATGAAGGCGCTGTCGAACCAGAAGCACCGCGAGCTCACCGAGGTCTACGGCCCCGCATCCGTCGGCCTCCTCACCGGCGACACCTCCATCAACGGCGACGCCCGCATCGTGGTCATGACGACCGAGGTGCTGCGCAACATGCTCTACGAGGGTCGCGACCTGACCGAGCTCGAGTACGTCGTGATGGACGAGGTGCACTACCTCGCCGACCGCTTCCGCGGCGCCGTGTGGGAGGAGGTCATCATCCACCTCCCGCGCCACGTGAGGATGGTCTCGCTCTCGGCGACGGTCTCGAACGCGGAGGAGTTCGGCGCCTGGCTCGACGCCGTGCGCGGCGACACCCGCGTGATCGTCAGCGAGCACCGGCCGGTGCCGCTCGACGCGCACGTGCACATCCGCGGCCGGCTCGTCGACCTCTTCGACTCGAAGGCGGGCGAGGAGTCGCACAAGCCCGGCCGCGAGCTCGTCGAGCTCGCGCGCGGCAGCGACATCGCCGATTCGGCGTCGCACGGCCACCGCGACCGGGGCGGCCACAACCGCTACCGCTCGCGGCGCCCGACGAAGGGCGGCCACCGCCCAGGGCCGGGACCAGGCAGGGGCCGTGGCGGCTTCGGCGGCCGGGTGGACCGCGTCGAGCTCATCGCGATGCTCGACGACCGGCAGATGCTGCCGGCGATCGACTTCATCTTCTCCCGCGCCGGGTGCGACGCGGCCGTGCGGCAGGTCGTCGAGGGCGGCGTGCGGCTCACGACGCCCGAGGACCGCGCCGAGATCCGCGCCATCGTCGACGAGCGCTGCCGGCTGCTCGACGACGCCGACCTCGGCGTGCTCGGCTACTTCGACTGGCTCGACGGGCTCGAGCGCGGCGTCGCCGCGCACCACGCGGGACTGCTGCCGGTGTTCAAGGAGGTCGTCGAGGAGCTCTTCCGCGCGCGGCTCGTCAAGGTCGTCTTCGCGACCGAGACGCTCGCGCTCGGCATCAACATGCCGGCGCGCACAGTCGTGCTCGAGCAGCTCGAGAAGTTCAACGGCGAGGCCCGCGTGCGCATCACGCCGGGGGAGTACACGCAGCTCACCGGCCGCGCCGGTCGCCGAGGCATCGACACCGAGGGCCATGGCGTGGTCGTCTGGAACGGCGCCCTCCAGCCCGCGGAGGTCGCCGGGCTCGCCTCCCGCCGCACCTACCCGCTGCACTCGAGCTTCCGCCCGACCTACAACATGGCGGTCAACCTCGTCGACCGGCTCGGCGTCGTCGGCACCCGCGAGGTGCTCGAGACGTCGTTCGCGCAGTTCCAGGCCGACCGCTCGGTCGTGCAGCTCGCCCGCCGCGTCGTCGACCAGCGCGCGAGCCTCGCCGGCTACGAGGAGTCGATGACGTGCCACCTCGGCGACTTCCGCGAGTACGCCCAGCTGCGGCGCGAGGTGACCGACCTCGAGCGGGACGACCAGCGGCAGGGCCTCAGCCACGGCGACCACGAGCGGCTGCAGCGCGAGCTGAAGCGCGTGCGCGCGGCGATGCGCGCGCATCCGTGCCACGCGTGCCCGGACCGCGAGCAGCACGCCCGCTGGGGCGAGCGCTACTGGCGGCTGCGCCGCGACATCGAGAAGGCGGAGCGGCAGATCGACCGCCGCACCGGCCAGGTCGCGGAGCGCTTCGACCGCATCACCGAGATCCTCCGCGAGCTCGGCTACCTCGAGCAGACCGCCGACGGCGAGCGGGTCTCGGCCGCGGGCGACGTGCTGCGCCGCATCTACGGCGAGCGCGACCTGCTGACCGCCGAGAGCCTCCGCCAGGGCCTGTGGACCGGGCTCGACGCGCCCGCGCTCGCCGCGATCGCCTGCGCGCTCGTCTACGAGGGCAGGCGCGACGACGGCATGCTGCCGGAGCGGATGCTGCCGAAGGGGCCGTTCCTCGACGCGCTCGACGCGACCCAGCGGCTCTGGGCGCAGCTCGACGACCTCGAGCAGGGCCACCGACTGCCCGGCACCCTGCCGCTGCAGACGGGGCTCACCCTCGCGATGCATCGCTGGGCGCGCGGCTACCAGCTCGAGGCCGTGCTGCAGGACACCGAGCTCGCCGCCGGCGACTTCGTGCGCTGGACGAAGCAGACCATCGACGTGCTCGAGCAGCTCGAGCAGGTGGCGCCGAAGCGCCTCTCGCGCACAGCGGGCGAGGCCGTCGACCGCATCCGTCGCGGCGTCGTCGAGGCGTCCGGGTCGGCGCTGTGAGCGCCTCGCGCACCGGCGCGGAGCCGAGCGCCGCGGCCCCCGCAGCGCGGCCGAGCCCTGCGGGCGCAGCGGCGACGCTCCGCCTCCGCGCCCGCCAGCCCCTGCCGCTCGCCTACGCGTGGGCAGCGGCCATCCTCGGCGGCGCGCTGCTGCCGTTCGCCTTCCAGCCGTTCGACTGGTGGTTCCTCGTGGTGCCGGCGGTCGCGCTCGCGCTGGCGTCGCTGCGCGGCCGCTCGCTGCCCTCCGCGTTCTGGATCGGCTTCACCACCGGCGCCATCTTCTTCCTGCTCCACATCCAGTGGATCACCGTCTACCTCGGCGCCGTGCCGCTCGTCGCCCTCACCGCCTGGATGGCGGTCTGGTGGGGGCTGGGGGGCATGGCCCTCGCGCTCGCGTGGCGCTGGGGCGAGCCGCGCCTGCAGCGGCCGCTCGGCGCCTTCCTCGGCATGCCGGCGCTGCTCGGCGCCGTCTGGACGCTGCGCGAGTCCCTGTCGTCGAGCGTGCCGTGGGGCGGCTTCGCATGGGGCAGGCTCGCGCACACGCAGGCGTCGAGCCCGCTCGCCGACACGACGAGCTGGATCGGGTTCGCCGGCCTGACGTTCGTGCTGGCGGCGCTCTCGGCGCTGCTGCTGCAGCTCGTGCTGCACCACCGCACCATCCTGCGTCGGCGGCTGACGATCGCGGCGGCAGCGCTGATCGCGGTCGTCGCGATCCCGGCGTTCCCGGTCGAGACGACCGGCAGCATCCGCGTCGGTGCGGTCCAGGGCGCGAGCGAGGCCGGCCTGCTGGCGCCCTACACGCGCGGCGAGATCCTGCGGGAGCACGTCGACGCGACCGGGCTGCTCGCCGGTGAGGACCTCGACCTGCTCGTCTGGCCCGAGAACGCGGCCGAGTTCTACGCCGACGAGGACCCGGCGACGCTCGCCGCGCTCGACCGGGTGGCGACGGCGTTCGACGCGCCGCTCGTCGTCGGCTCGGTGACGCGCGATGGCGACGAGACCTACAACGCGCTGCTGCAGGTCGAGCCGGGGGAGGGCGCGGTCGCGGAGTACCGCAAGCGCCACCCGGTGCCGTTCGCCGAGTACCTGCCGGAGCGCTGGCTGTTCGAGCCCATCCTCGACGCGCTCGGCTTCCTCGAGCTCATCCCGCGCGACTTCTCGGTCGACCCCTCGAGCGCCAACGCCTTCGACGTGGCCGGCGTCTCGGCCGGGCTCGCGATCTGCTTCGACATCATCGACGACCAGCTCGCCAGGGAGATGGTCGCGACGCACGGCGCCGAGATCATCCTCGCGCCGACGAACAACGCCGACTTCGGCCGCGGCTCTGCCGAGAACGTGCAGCAGCTCGCGATCGCGCAGCTGCGCGCCGTCGAGGCGGGCCGCGCGCTCGTGAACATCTCGACGGTCGGCACGAGCGCGATGATCGCGCCCGACGGCACCGTCATCGACCGGCTGCAGCAGTACGAGCCGGGAGCCATGCTCGAGGACCTGCCGCTCTCGACGACCGTCACTCCCGGCATCCGTCTGGGAGCATGGGTCGACGCGGCGCTGTGCATCGGTGCCGCGCTCGCACTGGCCGGGCTCGCGATCGCGAGCCGCGGGCCCCGGCGCAGCACCGACCGAAGGAGCGCGGATGCCTGACGTGATGATCGTCGTCCCGACCTACAACGAGATCGAGACGCTCGAGCGCACGGTCGGCAGGCTCCGCCAGTCGGTGCCCCACGCCGAGCTCGTGATCATCGACGACGGCAGCCCCGACGGCACCGGCGAGCTCGCCGACCGGCTCGCGAAGGGCGACGCAGGCACGCTCGTGGTCCACCGCCAGGAGCGCGGCTACCGCTCCGCCGTGATCGAGGGCATGCGCTTCGCCATGGCGCGCGGCGCGACCAAGGTCGTGGTCACCGACGCCGACGGCTCCTACGACGCCGACGACCTGCCGGAGCTGCTCGCGGTCTCCGCTGGCGGCGTCGACCTCGTGATCGGCTCGCGGTTCGTCGAGGGCAGCGACGTGCGCAACATGGGCCTGCGCCGACGCGTGCTGTCACGCATCGGCAACGCCTACGCGCGCGGGATGCTCGCCACCGGCGTGCAGGACCTCACGAGCTCGCTGCGCGTCTACCGCACGCGTGTGCTCGAGCACGTCGACCTCGACGCGATCCAGGTCGACGCCTACGCCTTCCAGATCGCCATGGCCGTGCGGGTCGCGCAGGCGGGCGGCACGATCGCGGAGGTGCCGATCGGCTTCATCGAGCGTGCGGTCGGGGCCTCGAAGATGCGCCTCGCGGAAGAGCTCGCCACCCTCGGCGCGGTCACGAAGTGGTCGCTCGCCGGCGTGCGCGCGCTCCCGAAGGCGCCCCGCTAGCGCGACGCCGCCCACAGGCACCCGGCATTGCCCCGAGTGGTCATTCCCGCACCTGAGTGGTCACTCCCGCACCTGAGTGGTCACTCCCGCGGGTGAGTGGTCACTCCCGCGGGTGAGTGGTCACTCCCGCGCGTGAGTGGTCACTCCCGCGCGTGAGTGGTCACTCCCGCGCGTGAGTGGTCACTTCCGCGGGTGAGTGGTCACTCCCGCGGGTGAGCGGTCACTCCCGCGGGTGAGTGGTCACTCCGGCGCGTGAGTGGTCACTCCCGCGGGTGAGCGGTCACTCCCTCCGGGGAGCGGGCACAATGCGTCGGGATGGCTTGGCCGGGATGACCGCGACCCACCCACCGGGTGCATCGGTCACCTTCAATGACGCTCACGGCCCCCAGCAGCGAGTCACATCCCGGAATGACCGCTCACATGCCGGAGTGACCACTCACATGCCGGAGTGACCACTCACATCCCGAAGTGACCACTCACATCCCGAAGTGACCACTCACATCCCGAAGTGACCACTCACATCCCGAAGTGACCACTCAGGCGCCGGAATGACCACTCACATCTCGGAGTGACCACTCACGCGCCGGAGTGACCACTCACACGCCGGAGTGACCACTCACGCGCCGGAGTGACCACTCACGCGCGGGAATGACCGCTCACGCGCCGGAGTGACCACTCACGAGGGGGAGGGCGAGGTCGCAGCGGTCGGTCACGATGCCGTCGACGCCGAGCGCGAGCAGCTCGCGCATCTCGGCCTCGTCGTTGATCGTCCACACGTGCACCTCGACCCCGGCCTGCTGGAAGGCCGCGACGCTGCGCTCGGTGACGATCTCGACGCCCTTCGCGCGGCGCGGCACCTGCAGCGCGACGACCGGCCCGAGGATGCCCCGCAGCCGCGAGCGCAGGCCCATCCGCTGCGCCGCGACCGCCTGCAGCACGATCGACCTCGACGCGCTCGTGGCGACCTCGGGCAGCAGCTGCTGCGCCTGCCGGCGGCGCCGCTCCGAGAACGACGTGAGCAGCACGCGGTCGACGGCCTTCGCCTCGACGACCGCGCGCACGGCGGGCACGACGGAGGCATCCGACTTCAGGTCGATGTTCCAGCGCGCGTCGGGCAGCGCGAGCAGCGCCTCGCGGAGCCCCGGCACGCCCTCGCCCTGACCGAGGTCGATCTGCTGCAGGTCGCGCCAGAGGGTGCGCTCGATCACGACGTCGGTGCCTGCGACCCGGTCGAGCCCGGGATCGTGCGCGAGCACGGCGACGCCGTCGGCGGTGGCGTGCACGTCAGTCTCGAGGAACCTCGCGCCCGCGTCGACGGCCGCGATGAAGGCCATCATCGTGTTCTCCGGCGCGCCGAGGGCGAGCCCGCGATGCGCGAGCACCCTCGGCGGGGCCGGGGTCAGGTACGGGCTCACGCCCGCGGCGACCCGCCGTCGTCGACGCCCTGGTCGGTGTCCGTGGCGCGCGGCGCCTCGGCGGCGGCCTCGCGCGCGGTCTCGATCGCCTCGCTGTAGTCGGTGTCGGGCGTCTCGTCGGCGAGCGACGTGCTCGACGACACGGTGTCGGTGCGGCCGGCGTCCTGCGGGTCGATGCCGCTCGCCTGCAGCGTCTCGGCGATCGACGGCACCTCGACGTCGCTCACCGAGTCGGCCTGGAACGTCTCGTCGAGGATCGACGGCTCCGCCGCATCCGAGCGCTTGCCCTTCGGCTTCTGGAACGGCACGTCGGCACGCCCCTCGAGGAACCCGCGGCCGACGCTCTGCAGCGCCTCCGTGAGCTCGGACGGGATGATCCAGAGCTTGTTCGCGTCGCCCTCGGCGAGCTTCGGCAGCGTCTGCAGGTACTGGTAGGACAGCAGCTTGTCGTCGGCGTCGCCCTCGTGGATGGCGGCGAAGACGCGCTCGATGGCCTCCGACTCACCCTTCGCGAGCAGCACCTGCGCCTCGGCGTCACCCTTCGCGCGGAGCACCTGAGCCTTGGCCTGACCCTCGGCGCGCAGGATCTCGGACTGGCGAAGACCCTCGGCCTCGAGGATCTGCGACTGCTTCGAGCCCTCGGCGGTGAGGATGGCGGCGCGACGGTCGCGCTCGGCACGCATCTGCTTCTCCATCGAGTCCTGGATGGAGTGGGGCGGGTCGATCGCCTTGAGCTCGACGCGGCCGACGCGCAGGCCCCACTTGCCGGTGGCCTGGTCGAGCACGTTGCGCAGCTGCCCGTTGATCGTGTCGCGGCTCGTGAGCGCCTCTTCGAGGTTCATGCCACCGACGACGTTGCGGAGCGTGGTGGTGGTGAGCTGCTCGACGGCCGAGAGGTAGTCGGCGATCTCGTAGGTCGCCGCGCGCGCATCCGTCACCTGGAAGTAGACGACGGTGTCGATCGAGACCACGAGGTTGTCCTCGGTGATCACCGGCTGCGGCGGGAAGGATCGCACCTGCTCGCGCATGTCGACGTGGTACGAGACCCGGTCGATGAACGGCACGAGGAAGTTGAGTCCCGGCTGGAGCACGCGGTGGAAGCGGCCGAGCCGCTCGACGACTCCGGTGAAGCCCTGCTTGATGATCCGGATCGACCTGAACAGCGTGACGAGCACGAACAGGACGACGAGGATCACCACGACGAGCAGGAATCCTCCGAGGATGAATTGTCCGTCGATCGGCATGGATGCTCCTTGTGGTTAGCGCTGCGCGGGGACGACGATGGCCGTCGCCCCCTCGATGGCGGTGACGACGATGCGCTCGCCGACGTCGGGATCGCGCTGCTGCGCGGCGGGGGAGAGGCGGGACGTCCAGACATCGCCGTTCGCGAGGGTCACCTCGCCGGCGCCGCGCTCGAAGGAGCGCGTCACCTCGCCGGCCATGCCGAGCAGCGCCTCGATGCCCTGCTTGTTGACCTCGCCCGACTCCTGCAGCCGCTCGAGCAGCTTCGGACGGACGAGGAACAGCAGCAGGAGCGCCGCGGCGGCGGCGATGAGGATCTGCACCCACCACGGCAGCCCGGTGATGCTCGAGACGAGGCCGACGGTCGACGCGAGGCCGATCATGAGGAAGGTGAACTCGAGCGTGACCATCTCGATGATGAAGCACACGAGTGCCACCACGAGCCACACGACCCACGCGTACTGGACGAGATCCACCCCTTCAGCATAGGGAGCGGAGCCTGGGATGCGGCCCGGCACGCAGGCGCTCGCGCCAGCGCCCTCGCCGCGGCGTGGCAGTAGGGTCGACGGGAACGAAGGAGCTCCCGTGCCGAACACCGCACCCGCCCATCTCGAGCCAGGCTCGCTCACCGGCCGCACGGCCCTCGTCACCGGCTCGAGCCGCGGCATCGGCGCCGCGACCGTCGCGCTGCTGGCGGCCGCCGGAGCCGATGTCGTCGTCAACTACCGGGCGAAGGCGCCGCGGGCCGAGAAGGTCGTCGCAGCCGCCGAGCAGCAGGGCGTGCGGGCGATCGCGGTGCAGGCCGACCTCACCGACGCCGACAGCGTCGCCGCCATGTTCGAGGCGGCGCGGGCGAGGTTCGGCGGCCTCGACATCCTGGTGATGAACGCCTCGGGCGGCATGGAGAGCGGCATGGGCGAGGACTACGCCATGCGCCTCAACCGCGACGCCCAGGTCGCGCTCCTCGACGCGGCGCTGCCGGTGCTGCGCGACGGCGCGCGGGTCGTCTTCGTGACGAGCCACCAGGCGCACTTCATCCGGACCACCCCGACGATGCCCGAGTACGAGGCGGTCGCCCGCTCGAAGCGCGCCGGCGAGGACGCGCTCCGCGAGCGCATCCCGACGCTCCGGGAGCGCGGCATCGAGCTCGTCGTCGTCTCCGGCGACATGATCGAGGGCACCATCACGGCGACCCTGCTCGAGCGCGCGAACCCCGGCGCGATCGCGAGCCGCCGGGAGGACGCCGGCAAGCTGTACAACGTCGAGGAGTTCGCGCACGAGGTGGCGCTCGCCGCCGTCGAGCCGGTCCCCGATGACAGCACGCGCCTCGTGGGCGACGTCTCCGGGTTCGGCGCGGCCGAGGGAGCGCAGGCCTGATGCGCGCCGAGGACATCGAGCAGCTCGTCTCGCTCTCGCGCCCCGCCGTCCACCCGAGCGGCACCTGGGCGGTCGTCGCGACGAGCCGGCCGAGCCTGCGCGCCAACCGCAACGTGGGCCAGCTGTGGCGCGTCTCGCTCGCCGACGGCACCCGCCGCCGCATCACCGGCGGCGTCGCCGACCGCGCGCCGCAGCTGTCCGCCGACGGCGAGGCGCTGCTGTTCCTGCGCGCCGACGCGAAGGGCAAGCAGCAGGTGTGGGCGATGCGCGCCGAGGGCGGCGAGCCCGTGCAGGCGACCTCGCTCGACGGCGGCGTCGAGGCGTTCGCGATCTCGCCCGAGGGCGACCGGATCGCGTGCACGGGCGCGGTCATCGAGCCCGGCCGCTACGGCTCCGTCGAGGGCCTCGACGCCGCGCACGAGTCGCCGCGCCTCATCACCCGCAACCGCAACCTCGCGAACGGCACCGGCAGCCTCGTCGGCCGCCGGACGCACGTGTTCGTCGCGCCGATGCCCGACCTCGACGCCGAGCCGTTCTACGAGCGCGCACCGCACCCGCACGACCTGCCGTCGACGAGCGACGACCTGCCGCGCACCGCGCCGGCGATCCAGCTGAGCCACGGCGACTTCGACCACGCCGCGCCGGTCTTCTCGAGCGACGGCCGGCGCGTGCTGTGCGTCACCGCTCGCCACGCCACCCGCGACGACGACCTGGTCAACGCGGTCGTCGAGTTCGACGCGCACGTGCCGCAGGGCGAGCCGCACACGATCCTGTCGTCGCGCGCCGGGCTCTCGGTCGACCAGGTGCAGCCCACGCCCGACGGCGGCTTCGTGCTGCTCGCCCAGCGGATGGGCGACTCCGGCCGCGACTTCGTCGCCCGGCACACGCAGCTGCTCGTGCTCGAGCAGCCGGGCGCGCACCCCGAGGAGGTCACCGACGAGAGCGGCGCCGACCTCGGCGAGGGCGGCAGCCACGCGACCGTCGTGGAGGACGGCGTGCTCGTGCAGGAGCGCACCCGCGGCCGCGTGCGGCTGCTGCACGTCACGGGCGGCGGCATCAAGGAGCTCATCGGCGGCGACCTCGAGGTGCTCGGGCACGGCGTGGGCGCGGGCGTCACCGTCGCCACGGTCGCGACCCCGACCTCCGCCGGCGAGGTCGCGGTGCTCGACGACCGCGGCGTCACCGTGGTCACCGACTTCGGCGCGGGTCTGCAGCGCACCGGCATCGTCGAGCCCGTCGAGCACGAGCTCCCCGGTCGCGACGGCGGCTCGGTGCATGGCTGGGTCTGGCTGCCCGAGGGTCCCGGGCCGCACCCGGTGCTGCTCAACATCCACGGCGGCCCGTTCGCGCAGTACAGCATCGGCGTGTTCGACGAGGCGCAGGTCGCCGTGGCGGCCGGCTACGCCGTGGTGCAGTGCAACCCGCGCGGCTCGGCGGGCTACGGCCGCGAGCACGGGCTCGCGATCCGCCAGTCGATGGGCACCGTCGACATGCACGACGTGCTCGACTTCCTCGACGGCGCGATCGCCGCGCATCCCGAGCTCGACGGCCAGCGCCTCGGCGTCATGGGCGGCTCCTACGGCGGCTACCTGACGGCCTGGATCATCGCGAACGACCAGCGCTTCACGGCAGCCATCGTCGAGCGCGGCTTCCTCGACCCGGAGACCTTCGTCGGCACGAGCGACATCGGCTGGTTCTTCGGCGGCGAGTACACCGGCACCGACGCGGACGCGGTGCGCGCGCAGAGCCCGATGGCGCGCGTGGGCGACGTGCGGACGCCGACGCTCGTCGTGCACTCCGAGGAGGACTGGCGGTGCCCGCCCGAGCAGGCGCAGCGCTACTGGGCGGCGCTCAAGCGCCAGGGGGTCGAGACGGCGCTGCTGCTCTTCCCCGGCGAGAACCACGAGCTGACGCGCTCCGGCCAGCCGCGGCACCGGGTGGAGCGCTTCGAGCACGTGCTGCGCTGGTGGGCGAAGCACCTGCCGACGGCGCAGAACCACGGCGCCTGACGCGACCATGATCGGGGACAGCCCGCTCGTGCAGGTGGCGCAGCGCGCCCAGGACATCGAGCGGGCTGCCGCCTTCTACGCGCACCTGCTCGGCGCGCCCGTCGCGGCGACGTTCGATCCGCCGGGCCTCGCGTTCCTCGTGCTCGGCGACACCCGGCTGCTGCTGGAGCGCGGCGCGCCCTCGGCGCTGCTCTACTTCGCCGTCGACGACCTCGACGCGCGGGTCGAGCGGCTCCGCGCATCCGGCGTCTCGATCGTCACGGAGCCGCACACGATCTTCGGCCACGCCGACGCGACGCTCGGCCCCGCCGGCACGGAGGAGCGGATGGCCTTCATCCTCGACAGCGAGGGCAACACGGTGGCGCTCGTCGAGCACCGGAGGGGCGCCGACGACGCCTAGGTCATCGTCCCCGTCTCGGCGTCGACCGCCTTGAAGACGCGGTCGCGTGCGACGGTGTCGATGAGGCCGAGGCGGTGGACGATCCTGGCCGCGTCGTCGTAGCTGGTGTGGAAGCGGATGCCCGCGGCCTCGAACGCGGCGCGCGCGGCGCCCGTGATCGGCACGACCTCGTGGATGAGCACCGCCACGACGAAGTCGGGGCCGCGCCGCAGCATCTCGGCACCGACGTGCGCATCCGCCTGGCCGCTGTCGCCGAGGAACATGAAGCGGCACTCCGGGAAGAGCGCACGCTCGCGATCGAAGTTCTGGAGCTTGCGCTCCTTGATCGACGCCTTCGTGAACAGGTTGAGGAACGAGCCCCCGAGCACCGCGTGGGGCGGCAGGCCGAGCCCCGCGAGCCCGTTGCGCGTGTACTGCTCGATGAGCCCGCGAGGGCCCTCGGGGCGCGCGGTGACGAAGGTCAGGTCGCCGGGCCGGGACGGCTCCGCCGCGCGTCCCTGGTCGAGGGCGATGAGCAGCTCGATGACGCCGGGGTAGACCTTCCCCCGTGGGTAGCGGCTGTCGTGGAGCATCGCCTTGACCGTGTCGTCGATGTCGCACAGGATGCGCAGGTCATGCGACGGCGCGTCCGCGGCCTCGCGCGCGATGTGAGCGAGCACGGCGGCGCGGTCGGCCTCGGTGAGCCGCTCGTAGACGACGTGCTCCAGGTCGTGGCGGTCGCCGGTGGCGTTGAGCGAGTACTTCATGTCGCGGAACGCGGCGCCGCTGAGCGACTCGAGCATCGACCGGATGCCCGCGGACACGACAGGGCTCGGCGCGAGCCGGCGGAGCGCATGCACGACGCGCGCACGCATCGCCGGGCTGAGCTCGGCCACGCGCTCCTCGCACAGCAGCCGCACGAGCGCGCGGCGCTCGTCGCCCCGGAGCAGGCCCGTGATCCGGTTGCCCGCGATCGCGGCCACCGTGCGATCGAGATCGCTCAGGGCCAGCAGCGCTTCGAGCGACCCATCGGGGGCCGCGCGCAGCTCGGCGAGGGAGGGCGTGGGCTTCACGCCTCCGATCTTGTCACCCGGATGCTGAGCGCGCCGGAATCGATGCGCGCGTCGAGCCGCTCGACGCGGCCCGAGGCATCGCCGTCGAGCTGCACGGGCATGGGCTCGTCGACCGCGCCGAGCGTCACCCGCAGGGCTCGGCGATGCCGCAGCACCCCCTCGGCGCGCGCGATGCCGGCACCGGCCGCTGCGATGCGGCCCCAGTGCGCGAGGTGGCGCGGGCTCACCACCGCGACGTGCAGCAGCCCGTCGTCGAGCCGCGTGCCGGGGAGCACCTGCAGGCCCGCCGGGATGCGCGCGGCGTTGTGCACGAGCACGCTCCACGCGTGCGCCGACTCCACGGGTCCGCCGTCGAAGCGGCCGCGCACGGCGAAGCTCGGGTGGCCGAGCCTGCGGGCGCCCGCGGTGATGTAGGCGGCCCAGCCGACCCGGCGCTTCGCGCGCAGCGACGATGCGGCGACGGCGAGGGCGTCGTTGCCGACGCCGACCACGACGAGGAACGGCTGCTCCGGCTCTCGCGTGCCGTCGGCGCGGGTGAGCACGACCCGGCCGAGGTCGACCGACGCCGTGGCGCCCGAGACGGCGATGCGGGCGGCCGCCTCGGCATCGCGGAGCGGCAGGTCGAGGTTGCGCGCGAAGAGGTTGGCGGTGCCGACCGGCACGATGCCGAGCGGGATCCCGGTGCCGGCGAGCACGGCCGCGACCTCGCGGACCGTGCCGTCGCCGCCGATCGCCACCACGGCATCCGCCCCGCTCGCGACGGCGTCGCGCGCCTGCCCTGCACCCGCATCGGTCGGCGTCGTCGGCACCACCCGTGCATCGCTGCCAGTGCGCGCGGCCTCGCGCAGCACGGCGTCGACGGCGCCCTCGAACCGGCGCGCGGTGGGGTTGCCGATGACGACGAGCGTGGGCACGCGCTCAGGCTAGCGAGCGGGGGAGCGGGGCTCGTCGATCACGAGGCGCACCCCGAGCCACGCCGCCATCGACTCGAGCTCGTCGTCGACGGCTCGGCGCAGTCGCGCGCCGTCGACGTCGGGGTCAGCGTCCCAGTGGATGCGCGCGACCCGCAGCGCACCGAGCTCGCGGTCGGTGCGCGCGTCGACCTTGCCGACGAGCCGGTCGCCGTCGAGGATCGGCAGCGCGTGCACGCCCCAGCGCCGCTTCGCGGGCGGCGTGTACTGCTCGAGCGCGTACTCGAAGTCCCACAGGCCGACCATCCGGCGGCGGTCGGCGATGAGGCGGTCGAGCGGCGAGAGCAGTGCGACGCGCCCGGTGAAGTCCGCGGCGCTCGCGTGCGGGTCGAGCCTCCAGGTGCCGCGCATCCCCTCGATCCGCACCGGTTCGCCGACGTCGCCGAGATGGGTGGGGCGCTCGAGACCGCACGCGCGAAGCCAGCGCTCGCTCCAGGTCGCCCATGCGGTGTCGAGCGCCGCGGCGTCGACCGTCGGCAGCACCCGTTCGGCGAGGTCCCAGATGCGGGACTGCCCGATGCGCTCGGCGACGACGACCTCGCCGCGCACCTGGAGCAGCTCGAGCAGCATCGCCACGTCGCGCCCGGTGTTCCAGCCGCTGGAGCGGAAGGGCGCGTCGACCGTGTCGGCGATCTCGGCCTGGGGGAGCGGGCCGTCGAGCCGCAGCTGCTCGAGCACCCGCTCGCGGAATCCCGCGTTCGCCTCGAGCCACGCGCGGCTGCCCTCGCCGATCGCGGTCGGCTCGCGACCGATCGCCAGCAGCCACGGCAGGTCGCGCATCGCGCGCAGCCCGATCGCCCACGCCGGCATCGGGTGGCGATGCGGACCCAGGTGCTCGAACAGCGCCTGCTCGACCTCGACCGCCCGTCGCACGTCGTCGAACGCGATGTCCGGGATGCGCGTCCACGCGATGTGCTCGGCCGACGGGGCGACGATGTCGGTCGGGTTGAGCGGCAGGACGGTCAGCTGCGCCACGACGTCGGCGAGATCGTCGGATCCGGCCACCGCGGCGCGATCGGCGTCGAGCAGCTGCGCGCGCACGGCGATCCGGCGCGCATCCTCGCGCGAGACGGTGCGCACGGCTGCGGGCATGGCGCCGATCGTACGTCGCCGCGCCGACACGGACCGATGCTGCGCGGGGTCACGTCCCGTGACGGCGGCGTGCGGCATGATCGCCGCATGGACGCGCCGCTGCGCATCGTGCCCGCGAACGAGGCGGGCCCGGACGACCTCGATGCGGTCTTCGGTGCTCGCGGCGTCGGCGCGCGCTGCCGCTGCCAGCGCTACCGGCTCGAGCGCGGCGAGCGCTTCGGCGGCATGCCCGTCGAGGAGCGGCTCGCCCGGCAGCTGGAGCAGACCGCAGCCGGCGACCCGGATGCGGCGACGACCAGCGGGCTGGTCGCGTACCTCGACGACGAGCCGGTCGGCTGGGCGGCTGTCGCTCCGCGCGGCGAGCACCGGGGGCTCGTGCGTGTCTTCACCGTGCCGTGGCTGGGGCGTGACGAGGATCCCGCCGATCTGAGCGTCTGGGCGATCACCTGCCTGTTCGTGCGCGCCGGCCACCGACGGCAGGGCATCAGCCGCCAGCTCGCAGCGGCGGCGGTGCGCTTCGCCCTCGACCGGGGCGCCCGTGCGGTCGAGGCCTACCCGATCGTGACGACCGCGGTGATTGACGAGGAGCTACACGTCGGCACCGTGCCCACCTTCGCGGCAGCGGGGCTCGTCGAGGTGTCGCACCCGACGAAGCGCCGCGTCGTCATGCGCCGCGACGCCGGCTGAGCCTCGGGACGCGTGCGCTCGCGGCATCGGCACGGTGCCAGGATGGGGGCATGTCTGATCGCCCCGCGCTGCGCCCCGAGACCATCGCCGTGAGCGCAGGACGCCCGCCACGCACCCCGGACGCGCCGACGAGCACGCCGGTCACGTTCGCGAGCGCGTTCGTCGCCGGTGGCGAGATCGAGTACGCGCGCTACGGCAACCCCAGCTGGACGGCGCTCGAGGATGCGCTCGGCGCACTCGAGGGCGGCAGGTGCGTGTCGTTCTCGAGCGGCATGGCCGCCGTGAGCGCCGTGCTGAGCCTCGTGCCGCACGGCGGCGCCGTCGTGGTGCCGCGGCACGCCTACCAGGGCACCCTTGCACTGCTCGACACCGAGGCTGGCTCCGGTCGCTTCGAGGTGCGCCGCGTCGACATCGTCGATCCCGACGCGGTCGAGGCCGCGATCCCCGGCGCGGCGCTCGTGTGGCTCGAGTCGCCCACGAACCCCGCCCTGGAGATCGCCGACATCGCGCGGCTCGCCGCCGCCGCTCGGGCGGCCGGAGTGCTCAGCGTCGTCGACAGCACGTTCGCGTCGCCGCTCCTGCAGCGCCCGCTCGAGCTCGGCGCCGACCTCGTCGTCCACTCCGCCACGAAGCTGATCGCCGGCCACAGCGACGTCGTGCTCGGCGCGGTGGTCGCCGGCGACGACGCGCTCGCCGACCGCATCCGCCAGCACCGCAGCCTGCACGGCGCCATCCCCGGCCCGATGGAGGCGTTCCTGACGCTGCGGGGCCTCCGGACGCTGTCGGTGCGGCTCGAGCGCGCCGAGTCGAACGCGCGCGAGCTCGCGCGCCGGCTCGCGGATGCGCCGGGCGTCGTCGAGGTGCGCGATCCCGGCTTCGGCACGGTGCTCGGCATCGTGCTCGAGGATGCCGCGGCCGCCGACCGCGTCGTCGACCGGGTGCAGCTGTGGATACCCGCGACGAGCCTCGGGGGAGTGGAGTCGACGCTCGAGCGTCGTCGCCGCTGGGCGACCGAGGCTCCCACGATCCCGGAGGGGCTCATCCGCCTCTCGGTCGGGATCGAGCACATCGAGGACCTCGCAGACGACCTGCTCGGCGCGCTGCGCTGAGCAGCCGCTCGCCCGTAGCGGATCGAGCGCCGCTCAGCGCGAGCGCAGCTCCCTGACCGTCAGGATCGGCGCACCGGTCTCGCTCCAGTGGCGCGCCGTCGTGGGGGCCGACGCGCCATCGACCGCCCGCTTGGCGGAGTCCAGGTCCGCGTACCGGCCCTTCGAGGCGCCGGAACCGTCGACCGCGAGGTAGTCGTCCAGGCTGCGCTCGACGAACCCGAGGAAGCGCACGCCGTCAGCGTCGATGACCGAGGCCACCCACAGGTCGCTGCTGGGCGACGCCCACGTGACGGGCCGGATCGCCGTGCCATCGAAGGAGCTCGTGCTGGGCACCAGGGTCTGCGACATCTGCCGTGCTCCTTCGTTCGTTAGTTCGACGATCGAAATGTATCACGGTCGAACGCTATGCTCGGACCGGAAGAGATCGGGGAGTGGCGTGGAGACGACCGCAGCGTCGAGCGGGTACTGGTACCCGCAGCACGCGGTGCCGTCGAGCGTCGACGTGCTGAACCTGCTGCGTCGCTACCGCGCGGCGGAGGGCGCGATGCGCGCTCGGACCCGCTCGTCGATGGGCATGGGGGAGACCGACCTGCTCGCGCTCCGCACGCTGCTGCAGGCGCAGCGCCGCGGCGACACCATGCGGCAGCGGGATCTCGCGGCGGCCCTGCAGCTCGCCTCACCCTCGGTGACGGCACTCGTCGACCGGCTCGTGAAGAGCGGGCACGTGCGCCGCGAGCCGCATCCCGACGACCGCCGGGCCACCATCGTGGTACCGACGACGGACACCGACACCGAGGTCCGCGCCACGCTCGGCGCGATGCACCGGCGGATGATCGGCGTCATCGACGAGATGGGGGAGGCGGAGCGGCACGCGGTCGCCGCCTTCCTCGCACGCATGTCCGACGCCATTGAGCACCTCGACGAGCACGACGCGCACGACCGACAGGACGAAGCGCCGGACGAAGCGCCGATCCTCCCGGCCTGAGCCGCTCGCGCCGCCGATCAGCCGGTCGTGCCGAGCGCATCCCAGAGGTGGGCGAGCGTCGCCGCGCCCGAGCGCAGCATCGCGAGCGAGACGCTCTCATCGCTGTCGTGCCAGTTGTCCTCGACGAGGCCCGTGCCGAAGAACACCACGGGCGCGCCGATCGCCGTCGCGAGCAGGTCGGCCGGACCTCCGCCCGCATTGCCCATGCGGCCGACCTCGTCCACCCCGAACCCCTCGGCCATCGCCCGAGCCAGCGCGTCGACGAACGGGGTGTCGGGCGTGCGGTACGGCTGCTGGGCGATCAGCGCCTCCACCTCGACGCTGTGATCGAAGCCGTCGGCGATGCGCTCGTCGACCCATCGCTGCAGCTGCTCGGCGACCACCTCGACGCGCTGGCCGGACACCAGCCGGATGCTGAGGTCGGCCGCCGCCATGGAGGGCACGGCCGCGCGCTTCACACCGACCGGATCACCGGCTGCGAGCGCGATCACCTCGAGCGCCGGCCGCTCCCACAGCCGCTCGAGCACGGTGAACCCCGTCTCGCCGCGGATGCTGCGCGTGTGGGATCGCGTGAGCCAGTCCTCGTCGGAGTACGGCAGAGCGGCAAGCTCGGCACGCCTGCGGTCCGACACGGGCTCGACGTCGGCGTAGAAGCCGGGCAGCGTGATCCTGCCCTCGCCGTCGTGCAGCTCGCCGAGCAGCCGGCCGAGCTCGATCGCCGGGTTCGGCGCGGATCCCGAGACGGCCCCGCTGTGGATGTCGGTGAGCGGCCCGTAGACCTCGAGGTGCGCGCCGATCATGCCGCGGATGCTCGTGCAGAGGGCGGGGTGGTCCGCGCGCCAGAGCAGCGTGTCCGAGAAGAGGACCACATCCGCGTCGAGCCGCGCCCGCTGCTCGTCGAGCATGCCTGCGAGGCTGGGGGAGCCGGCCTCCTCCTCGCCCTCGACGAGCAGCTTCAGGTTGACCGCCGGTGCCGACCTGCCGCCCGCCAGGTGCGCGCGGATCGCCCACAGGTGCGCGAGCACCTGGCCCTTCGCATCCGAGCTGCCGCGGCCGTAGAGGCGGCCGCCGCGCACCACGGGCTCGAACGGCGCGGTCTCGTCCCAGTTCTCGTCCTTCACGGCGCGCACGTCGTGGTGGCTGTAGACGAGCACGGTGGGCGCTCCGGGCGCCTCGCACCACTCCGCGTACACGGCGGGTCCGGTCTCGCCCGGCCAGACCTCGGTGGTGGGGAAGCCGAGGTCGCGCAGCGCGCCCGCGAGCCACGACGCCGACCTGCGCAGATGCCGCTCCCGCTCCGGCACGCCCGCGACCGAGGGGATGCGCACCCACGCCGACAGCTCGGCGACCATGTCGTCCTCGTGCGCGTCCACGAACGCCCGGATCCCGTCATCGCGCCTCGGCATCGTCGCCTCCTTCGGCCGCACGTCGTCCGGCCGCACATCGTAATCCGCGCAGCAGGAAGGCCGCGAGGTGCGCGGTCGCCGAGCCATAGGATCCCGGGGTGACCTCCCGAACCCTGCCCGACGGCGCCGTGCTGCGCACCGCGGCCCCCGGCGACGAGCCGGGCATCCTGGCCCTGATCCACGAGCTCGCGGTCTACGAGCGGGAGCCCGATGCCGTCGAGAACACGGCCGAGCTGCTCACCCAGACGCTCTTCGGCGACGAGCCGCGCGCCTTCGCGCACGTCGTCGAGCGCGACGGCACGCTCGTCGGCATCGCGATCTGGTTCCTCACGTACTCGACCTGGACCGGCACGCACGGCGTCTGGCTCGAGGACCTGTACGTCGACGAGTCGCAGCGCGGCCGCGGCTACGGGCGCGCGCTGATGGCGGCGCTGGCCGCGGTGTGCGTCGAGCGCGGCTATCGGCGCTTCGAGTGGACGGTGCTCGACTGGAACAAGCCATCGATCGGCTTCTACCGCGCGATCGGCGCCGCACCGCTCGACGAGTGGACGACGCAGCGACTCACGGGCGACGCGCTCGCGCAGCTCGCTGCGGGCTGAGACCAGCCGAGGGCGCCGGGCACCCCGATCTGGCTCACTCGCATAACGCCGATAATGCACATTATGTCGGAACGCGGCGTCGGGGGCGGCTCGTCAGCCGCTCGCCCGCTACCCGACCCTCACGCGGCTCGTCAATGACCTGCTGCACGAGGTCGGCGCGTTCACGTCGGAGATCCGTCGGGCAGCTCGCGCTCGCCGTCATGCTCGTCGAACGCCTCGCGCTCGTACGCGCGGACCGCTGCCCGATACCGCACGATGTAGAGGATCACGACGGCGACCATGCTCACGCTCAGCGCAGTCGTCGCCCAGGAGACCGGGTAGATGGTGGCCGCGAGCGCGGCCGCGGCAGTGTTGACGCTCAGCACGCCCAGCAGCAACCAAGCCAGCACGATGATCCGCCCGGGTTTCGAGAGCACGTAGTGCTCCCGAAGCAGCGCCGGCGTCATCTGCTTCGACGCCACCACCGGCAGCGCCACCGCGACCACCAGGCTCAGCACGACGAGTGCGACCGGGCCGAGCACATCCGGCTGCACGACGAGGCGCTCCCCCGCCATCACTGTCGTGCGCATGCGTCGATGATGCCAGCGAGCGTCGGCATCGTGCGTGGTGGTCGACGGCGACGCGACCGGCGCAGGCGTTGCGCCCGGCCGGCGGCGCTACGATCGCGGCAGACGGGAGCAGCTCGCGCCCTCGTCCCGTCCGAGGAGCCCTCCCATCGACGATCACCGCGCTGCGGCAGCCCGCACACGCCTCGAGCGCCGCCATCGCTGAGCAGGCTCGGCCCCGGACGGGCGCGTCCGAGGAGCGCTCGAGGCTCGGCCGCCTCGTCCAGATCTCGCGGCCCGTGCTGTGGATCAACACCGTCGGCGGCGGCCTGCTCGGCATGTGGCTCACGGGGCAGCTGCTCGACATCGCGGCGATCCCGCTCATCCTGTGGCTGACGCTTCCCTTCAACCTGCTGATCTACGGCGTCAACGACATCTTCGACCAGGACACCGACGCCCTGAACCCCCGGAAGGGGTCGATCGAGGGCGCTCTCATCGAGCCGCGCGAGGTGCGCCTCATCGCGTGGGGCGTCGTGGTGTCGAACCTGCCGTTCCTCGCCTACTTCGCGATCGCGCTGCCGCCCGCGGCCATCGCGGTGATCGCGCTCTACGCCGGCGTCTTCGTCTGCTACTCCGCTCCCCCGCTGCGCTTCAAGCGGCGGCCGTTCCTCGACTCGCTCAGCAACGCCGCCTACGGGCTGCCGCTGCTGTTCATGCCGCTCGCGCTCGGCGCGCAGCCGGTGTGGCCCGCGGTCGCGGGCCTGCTCGCGTGGAGCGTCGCCAAGCACGCGTTCGACGCCGTGCAGGACATCGAGGAGGACCGCCAGGTCGGGATCACGACCACTGCCGTGCTGCTCGGGGCGCGCGGCACCGCCGTGTGGAGCGGAGCGTGGTGGCTCGCCTCCACCGCGCTCTTCGCGGTCGTGAGCCTGCCCGTCGCCGCCGTCAACCTCGTCATCGCCGGCGCGCTCGTCGTCCTGCTGCTGCGGCGGCCGACGCCAGCGACCGGGCACCGCCTCTACCCGCTGTCGGTCGCGTTCCCGTACATCGCGGGCTCCGTCGCCAGCGGCATCCTGCTCGCCGCCATGTTCTTCGGGGTGTATCCGTGAGCCGCGCCGTCGTGGTCGGAGCCGGGCTCGGAGGTCTCACCGCGGCCGCGCTGCTCGCGCACGCCGGGCACCAGGTGACGCTGCTGGAGTCCGCGGAGGCGGTCGGCGGCAAGAGCCGACGCATCGAGATCGACGGCGAGCGGATCGACACCGGACCATCGCTCGTCACCTTCCCGGGCGTCTGGGAGCAGCTGCTCCGCCGACTGGACTCGGGACCGCGAGCGATCGCCGACGCCGGTGAGCTCGAGCTGCTGCGACTGCCCGAGGTCGGTCGCTACTACTACGACGGCCAGACGACGACGCTGCCGGTCGAGCCCGACCATCCGTGGTTCCCCGCGTGGCAGCGCTTCAGCGAGGTCCATGCGCCGCTCACCGATGACGTCACCGCCCTGCTCGTCGCCGATCCCCTCGACCGCGCGTCGCTGCCGGCGCTGCGGCGGCTGCTCGGCGTCTACGGCACGCGGCTGAGCACGCGCGCCTACCTCGACAGCCTCCCCTGGCTGCCGGACGGGCTGCGCGAGATCATCGCCATCCACACGCTGAACGCGGGCGTCTCCCCCGCGCGCACGCCGGCGCTGTACGCGAGCATGCCGGCGGTCATGGCCGAATCGGGCGTCTGGGTGCCCCGCGGCGGTGTCTTCGAGATCGCGCTCGCGCTGCGGCGGCTGGCGGAGGCCGCGGGCGTGGAGGTGCGCACGGGCGAGACCGTCACCCGCATCCGTCGAGGCTGGGTCAGCACCACCGAGGCGGAGCATCGCGCCGACCTCGTGGTCAGCGCGCTCGACGCGGAGCGGGTCGACGCGCTGCTGGGTCGCGACCGAGCGCTGCGCAGACCGCGCACGCTCTCGTGCTCGGCCGTCGCGATCTACGGCGTGCTCCGCGAGCCGCTTCCAGAGAAGCTCGCCGCGCACAGCGTCGTCCTGCCCCGGGCGCCGGCCGCGCTGCATCGCAGCCTGGCTGCCGGCGATGAGCCGGCCGACACCATGGCGTTCGTCAACCACTACCGCGCGGGTGAGGTGTACCCGAACGGGCGCAGCACGCTCGCCGTCCTGCTCACCGCTCCTGCAGACGGGCGGGAGTACACGGCGGAGCATCCGTTCGTGCGCCGCGAGGTCGAGCGCATCTCGGCGGCGATGGGCCTCGATGCCCCGCTGACAGACGGGATGGTCGACAGCACCGTGCTCGATCCGAGGTACTTCGGATCGTTCGGCGAGCCCCACGGCGCGCTCTACGGCGCGGCCCGACCGCTCTGGATGAGCGGGCCGCTGCACCGACCGCCGCATCACGACGTGCGCACGCCGTGGCTCTGGCGGGTGGGCGCATCCGTGCATCCCGGTGGTGGGATCCCTGCGGTGCTCGGCGGCGCGATGATCGCGGTCTCCAAGCTCCTGGCGCGCCATCCCGCGTGAGCCGCGGTGTCAGCCGCTCCCCTACGTCGACCGAACAGATCGAGCGCTCGGTGCCGCTGTCGCCATGGTCGACCCCGCAGGATGGTGCCATGACGCACATCCCCGGGGTCGACCTGTCCGCCGAGCTCGAAGCGGTCGACGCGCACTGGACACCGCGGGTGGTCGCTCGGGTCAACGACCAGTACGTGAAGGTCGCGAAGCTGCTCGGCTAGCTGGTCTGGCATGCGCACGAGCATGAGGACGAGATGTTCCTCGTGGTCTCTGGCCGCCTCCGCATCCAGCTCCCCGACGACCGCGAGGTGGTGCTCGGCCCCGGCCAGCTCTACGTGGTGCCGCGCGGGGTGCAGCACAACCCGATCGCCGACGAGGAGGTGCACATCGTGCTGGTCGAGACCGTCACGACCGCGCACACCGGCAGCGTCGTGGTGGAGGGCACGGTCCCGGTCGAGCAGCAGGTCGGCGCCTTCCGCGGCTGAGCGCCGATGATCACGAGCGCTCCCCATCGCGGCCGATCCGGAGCCATGCAGGCGAGCGCGCGGCGAAGTGGGCGGTCAGGCCGTAGGCCAGCACGTGGGTGGGCTCGATCCGCGACGCCTCGACGAGGTGCGCGACCGCATGTGGCCGTCTGCCAGTCGCCCAGAACAGCCACGCGGCGACGCAGAGGAGCGACGGTCGGAGCCCCTCCGGGACGTGCCCCGCAGCGGCGCGGAACAGCGCGGTGCCTCGCGCCGCTCGCGTCCGGTCGGGCTCCCACGGCGTCTCCCCTCGGAAGCACCGCGTGGCACGGGTGTCGGGCACCGAGCCGCTCGCGACCAGCTGCGCCACGTAGTCGTCGACCGTGACGCCGCGACGGGCCGCTCGCGCGGCGATCCGCGCGAAGTGATGGACGTGCTCCTCGGCGACGCCCCAGCCGAACGCGATCTGCAGCGCCATCTGCTCAGGCGCACCGGGGAAGAGCGAGAGGAGCACGATCTGCGCGAGCAACGGTGGCTGGATCCCGCCGGGCTCGCGCTCGAGACAGGTCTCGATCAGCGGAAGCGACGCGATGAGCGCTTGACCGTGCGCCGGGACGTCGAGCAGCGACGTCTCCCTGACGAAGCGCGCATCGGTCGTCACGCCGATCTCGGGAAGCGCCTCGCACATCGCATCGAGCGCGTCGAGGACCATCTGCTTCGCCTCGGCATCGGCGGCCGGCAGGTGCAGCGTGGCAGCGACGGGAGGACCTTGGGGGATGCGCGACATGGCAGCAGTCTCTTCAGCCGCGAGCATGGCCGTGGCTTCACGGCGCCGAGCTGTGGAGAGACGCCTACGTGCGTGACGCCACCGTTACTCGCTCCGCCAGCTCGGTGCCGGGCGCTGCGACCCGGGCGACCGTCTCGAAGATGACGTCCTGCATCGCGGCGGCAGCCGCGGATGGGCCGACGCCCGTGCGGCGGGCGAGGTTGACGGTGCGCGACACCTGTGGGCGGAGGAGTCTCGTGCTCCGCAGCCCCGGACGATCGATGACGACCATCGCGGGCACGACCGCCACCCCGATCCCGCGCTCGACGAAGCGCAGCACCGCATCCATCTCGGCGCCCTCCACCGCGATCGTCGGCGTCAGCCCGGCTGCCGCGAACGCGGCGTCGGTGGCGACCCGGAGGTCGTAGCTGCGGTTGAACGCCACCTGCGGCATCGTCGCGAGCTGCGCCAGCGTCACCCCGCGCCGCGCCGGCAGCAGCCCCTCCCCTGCGCTCCCTCGCGCGCCGGCCGACGAGATCACCACGAGCTCCTCCGACAGCAGCGGCACGAGCTCCGTGGCCGGCGCGGTCGCTCCCGCACCGCGGGTCACCACGAGCGCGAGGTCGAGCGCTCCCTCGTCCATCGCCTGCACGAGCGAGCGGGAGCCGCCTTCGGTGATGTGCAGCTCGACGCCGGGATGGGCTGCGCGGTACGCCGCGAGCACGTCGGCCACGAGCGACACGCACAGCGTCGGCGTGGCGCCGAGGCGGACGCTGCCGCGGCGGAGTCCGGCGAGCTCGTCGAGCTGCTCACGAGCAGCGCTCGCGTCGGCGAGCATGCGGCGCGCGATCGGCAGCAGCACCTCCCCCGCCGGCGTGAGCGTCACCCCTGCGGGCGCGCGCCGGAGCAGCGGGGTGCCGGCCTCGTCCTCCAGCGCGGCGATCTGCCGGCTCAGCGACGGCTGCGCCAGGAAGAGCTCCTCGGCCGCCCTCGTGAAGCTGCCGATGCGGGCGACGGCCTCGAAGGAACGGAGCTGCTCGATCTTCATGGGCATAGCGTAACCGCATGACTGTGCGACGAACTATGCATTGGACGCATCGCGCTCGCCTTCGTAGCGTGGAGGCATGACCGCACCGCACACCTCCAAGCGCATCCTCTCGACCTCCGTCCTCGTCATCGGCACCGGCGGCGCCGGGCTGCGCGCATCGATCGAGCTCGCGCAGCAGGGCGTCCAGGTGCTCGCCGTCGGCAAGCGCCGCAAGCACGACGCGCACACGACCCTCGCCGCTGGCGGGATGAACGCCGCCCTCGCGACGATGGATCACGAGGACACGTGGCAGCAGCACGCCGCCGACACGCTGCGCGAGTCCTACTTCCTCGCCGACCCGGCCATCGTCGAGACCGTCGCGCAGGGCGCGGCTCGCGCGATCGAGGAGCTCGAGGCGTGGGGCATGCCGTTCGCGCGCGAGGAGGACGGCCGCATCTCGCAGCGCTTCTTCGGCGCCCACACCTACCGCCGCACCGCCTATGCCGGTGACTACACCGGCCTCGAGCTGCAGCGCACCCTGATGCGCCGTGCCGCGGCCCTGCAGGTGCAGATCATCGACACGATCTACATCACGCGCCTCCTGGTCGCCGACGGCACGATCTTCGGCGCCTACGGCTTCGACATCGTGGACGGCACGCCCGTGCAGATCCACGCCGATGCCGTGATCCTCGCCGCCGGCGGGCACACCCGCATCTGGCGGCACACGTCCTCGCGCCGCGACGAGAACACCGGCGACACCTTCCGGCTGGCCGCGCTCGCCGGCGCGCGGATCCGCGACGCCGAGCTCGTGCAGTTCCACCCGTCCGGCCTGCTCGAGCCCGACGACGCGGCCGGGACCCTGGTGTCGGAGGCCGCGCGCGGCGAGGGCGGGATCCTCACGAACGCGCTCGGGGAGCGATACATGGAGCGCTACGACCCCGAGCGCATGGAGCTGTCGACCCGCGATCGAGTGGCCCTCGCGAGCTTCACCGAGATCGCGGAGGGGCGCGGCACCGAGAAGGGCGGCGTCTACCTCGACGTGTCGCACCTGCCGCGCGAACGCATCCTGCAGCAGCTACCGAGGGTGTACCGCACGCTCATCGACCTGCAGATGCTCGACATCACCACCACGAAGATGGAGATCGCGCCGACCGCGCACTACTCGATGGGCGGCGTCTGGGTCGCAGCCGACGACCACAGCACCGGCGTCGACGGGCTCTACGCCATCGGCGAGGCGTCGTCGGGGCTGCACGGCGCGAACCGCCTCGGCGGCAACTCGCTCATCGAGCTGCTCGTCTACGGGCGCATCACCGGCGAGCACGCTGCGGCCTACGTGGCCGCGCGCACCGAGGTGCGTCGCGATCCCGCGGCCGTCGACCTCGCTCGCGAGGAGATGGCGGCTCTGCTGCGCGACGGCGGCGACGAGTCCGCGCGCCGGCTGCAGCGCGCCGTCCGGGACCTCATGTCTGAGCACGCGGGTGTCGTGCGCACCGAGCAGGGCCTGCGCGCCGGCCTGGAGTCGCTCGCGGTGCTCGAGGAGCGTGCCGAGCGCGTCACCGCGCATCCCGACATCGCCGGCTTCGACGACCTCGCGCACGCCTTCGACCTGCTCGGCTCGCTGCTCGCGGCTCGCGCCACGCTGGAGTGCGCGCTCGAGCGGCGCGAGACGCGCGGCTGCCACAACCGCGCCGATTTTCCCGAGACGGATGCTGCCCTGCAGGGCAACTTCGTGTGGTCCCCGAGCGCTGGCGTCAGCTTCGAGCCCCTCGCGCCGGCCCCGGAGAGCTTCCGGGCCCTCGCGGAGGCAGGGGTCGACGACTCGGTGGCGGGCAAGCTCGTCGAGTAGGGTCTGGCCCCGCGCGTCTCGCGTGTCGACGCTGCCGGCGCGCCGGGGGCGTCCGATGACGCGCGGCCGCCCGCTACTGCGGGAGCTTGTGCGCCAGGACGTCGACCTCCTCCACGGTCGGCGCCTGAGCGAAGAGCTCGTCGGCACGGTCCATCAGAGCGGTACCGAGACGACCACCGAGGTGGTCCTGTCGCGCCGCGTCATCGTCGAACGCGTCGAAGACCCCGAACGTGGATGCACCCAAGCGGATCGCGAACCACGTCACCGTCCCCGGTTCGTCCTGAACGATCGACAGACCGCTGCGGAGGAACTCCGCGACGTCCTCTTCCTTGCCGGGCTTGGACTCCAAGCGCACGAGCAGTCCTACATGGACCATGACTTGCTCCCTTCCGACGGTGGTCGGCGAGCATCCAAGCCGACGCTAACGGTCTCCGAGCGGTGAGCGGATCGCTCACGCTTCGGCCGCTCGCGGAGGGCCTGTGGCGACGTACCGCCAACAGTCCCATCGATGCCCGCGCGGCACCAGGCCCCACTTCTGTCAGCACCGCTCGTCGGAGGACGCGCGTCCGTGCCCACAGCCGGGGCTGGCAGGCTGAGCACATGGAGCGGTCGACCTGCCGTTCCGTCGGATCCTCTGGGAGGCAGAGCATGCACACCATCGCCACCGCCGCGCACGACGCGGGCGTCGCGCTCGACAACCCGTTCATGCTGGCGATCATCGTCGCGGCCGTTGGCGTGACGGGGTCGATCCTGGCGCTGCTCGGAGCCTTCGCGCTCGTCGCGACCGGGCGCGACGACTGACGCCACGCCGTCCGCGGCCGCGCCGCGAGCGCTGTCAGCCCTGCTGCGCCGCCGACGCGTCGACGCAGAGGACGCCCGTGTTGCCGTCCTGATCGGCGATCACGGTGAGCGAGGGCGCCTGGCTGTCGTCGACGACCGTCCCGCCCGCGGCGACGGCCGCGGCGATCCGCTGCTCGGCCACCTCGGGAGCGACGTAGACCTCGACGTGGAAGCGCTGGCGGGAGGTCGACCCCTCGTCGGCGTCGCCGAACCACAGGTTCGGCACCCGTCCGGTGGCATCACGGATCTCGTCACTGGGAGACCCCCGGCCCTGCGAGTCGGCGCTCCCGGTGAGCAGTGCCGCCCACACCGGCGCGATGGTCGAGGAGCCTGCCGTGTCGAGGCCGAGCTCGATGTGGCTGACCGACGCCGGATCGGCCTCGAGCCCGTGGTCGGCGGCGACCTCCGAGATGCTGCGCGCGAGGTCGATGTCCTGCTGGGTGACCCATCCGACGACGTGCTCGGTGCCCTCGCCGTCGCGGTAGATCGCATCGTCGCTGATGAGCTTGAGGTCGACATACCCGCTGCCCATCGACACCGTCGGATGGTGGCCGATCGCGTCGCCCGCCGCCCCCACCGCCGTGACGAAGCGAGCGCCCGCCGCGAAGTCGTCGATCAGGTAGCGGGCGTGCAGGCCCTGCGCGAGCTTGCGCCAATCGATGAGTCCGGCCGCGGCGATCTGTCCGCCTCCCAGCATGTCCATGGGCCGGAGTCTATGGCCGCAGTCCCCCGGCGCCGCCAGTCCATCGATCGGCGGCACCAGTACGGACGAGCGACCCGACGCGGTCACTCCGCCATGCGCTCCCCTGCCGGTGACAGCACCCACCAGACGCCGCCGACGCCCTGGCCCGCCACGTCGCCCGCGGCGCTGTCGCCGGCGAAGTAGTAGAGCGGCCAGCCGTTCAGCGTCACCTGCGTGGCGCCGTCGACGCCCTCGATCGTGCCGACCTCGCCGGTGACGCCCTCGACCTCAGGGGCCTCCGACTCGGTGGTGACCGCGGGCCAGTTGGTCGCGCAGTCTCCCTCGCACACGCTCGCGCCGGCGCCCTGGGTGTCGTTGTCGAACATGTAGACGGTCATGCCGTCGCCGTCGACGACGATCTCGCCGAGGTCGGAGTCGGCGACCATGAGCATCGCCGAGGTGGTGGGCTCCTCGGAGGAGCTCGACGGCGCCTCCTCGGAGGGCGACACGGCCGGCGGCGAGCTGGCGTCGGTCGACGGGCTCGCGCAGCCGGCGAGCGCGATGACGAGCAGTCCGGCGGCCAGTGCCGCCGTGGTGGTCCTCGAAGTCATGAGAGCGTCCCTTCGTGAGCGGCCGCGGATGCGGTCATGGGGAACACGCTGCAGCGGCCCCGCAGGTTCACCCGTCCCCGACGTCGGCGCGCATGAGCACCTCACCGCTCTCCTCGAGGCGGATCTCGATGGCCGCGATCCGGTCGACGTCGAGCGCCGACGCAGCGGTCAGCCGCGCCGTCGCGCCGGGCTCGGCACGCCAGCTCGAGACCTCACTCGTGTTGCCGTCGACGTCCTCCACGACGAGCGCGTACGGCACGCCGTACGCGTCGTCCACGCGCTCGCCGCCGTAGCTGCACTCGAGCTCCATACGTGTGCCCCATCCGACCGAGACGAGGTCGACGCTCGCTGCCAGCGGCGCGTCGACCACCGCGACGAGCTCCACCGCCAGTGCCTCGCGCGGGGCCGGCGCGAGCAGGGCGCTCACCGACACCACCACGGCTGCGAGGATGGCCGCCGCGGCCGCCGCTCCCCCGGCCCACCGCAGTCGGGTGCGCCACCGCTCGCGCGCGGCGCGGGCGAGCAGCTCCGCGCGGCCGCCCATCGCAGGGCTGATCGGCGGCTCGACGTGCTCGCGCTCGAGCAGCGACGCCGCGCGCGCCGGATCGACCCGCGCCAGCAGCCCGAGCGTCGGCGCGATCTCGGCGACGGCGCGCGCGCAGCGCTCGCACGACTCGAGGTGCTCCTCGAACGCGCGGCGATCCGGCAGGCTCAGCGCCCCGAGCAGGTAGGCGGCATCCCAGTCCGCGAACTCGGCGTGGTCGCGGCTCATCGGGTGACCCCCTTCTCCTGCAGCGCCAGGCGCAGCGCGCGCAGGCCGTAGTGGAGGCGCGACTTGACGGTGCCCTCCGGGATGCCGAGCTCATCGGCGATGACGGCGATCGAGCGGCCGCCGTAGTAGGCGCGGACGATGACGCTGCGGTGCTCGAGGCTCAGCAGCGCGAGCGCCTCCTCGATCAGCATGGCCTCGAACAGCGCGTCCGTCGCGTCGGGCGACTCGCGCTCCGGCGTCTCCGGCAGCAGCACCTCGTGCCGCCGCCGCGCGCTGCGGGTCTCGTCGATCACGAGGTGGCGCGCGACCGTCAGCATCCAGGAGCGCGCGGTCGCCGGGTCCTCGAGGATCTTCGGGGTGCGCCACGCGCGCAGCAGCGTCTCCTGCACGACGTCGTCCGCACCCGCCCGATCGCCGGTCAGGTGGACGACGTAGCGCCACACCGGCGCGGCGTGCGCGTCGTACAGCGCACCGAGCCGGCTCGCGTCATCGGGTGGCACCGCGTGCACCTCCTCCCCCATGACACGAGGGCGGACCCTCGCAGGTTCATCGATGAACCTCACGGGCCCGCGCGTCGTGTCACAGAGTATGGACCTGCTTCCCGCCACCGGCGCTTTCGAGATCACCAGCCTCCCGCTGCACCCGCTCCTCGTCCACGCCGTCGTGGTCCTCGTGCCGCTGACGGCGCTCGCGATGGTCCTGGGCAGCCTCTGGCCCGCCGCGCGCCGGCGGCTCGGCATCGTCACGCCGCTCGCGGCGCTCCTGCTCGTGGCGCTCGTGCCCGTCACCGTCGCCGCCGGTGAGGCGCTCGCGGCGCTCGTCGGCGCACCTCCCGCCGTGCAGGCGCATGAGGGATACGGGCGGATGCTGCTGCCGTGGGTGATCGGGATGTTCGTCATCGCTGCGGCGCAGTGGGCGTGGTTCCGCTGGGGCGCGACGGAGCGTCCGGTCCCGCCTCACCGCGGCGCTCGGGCGATCCCCGCGGTGCTCGCCGTGCTGGCGATCGGGGTCGCGGCGGGCAGCGTCGGCATGGTCGCGCTGATCGGCGACTCGGGTGCCCGCGCCGTCTGGGGCGGACTCGTCGGCGTCGGCGGCTGACAGCGGGTCAGCTCGGCTGCACGTTGCCGAGCAGCCGGTCGATCGCGATCTCGATCACCACGCGCTCGGGGTTCGGTCGCGGCTCGCGGTAGCGCTCGGCGTACCGGCGCACCGCCTCGGCGACGCGCTCGGGCTCCGCGGAGACGGTGGCGCGGCCCTCGACCGTGCTCCACCAGCGGCCCTCCACCTGCGAGACCGCGACCCGGCTGCCGGGATGCCTGCGCAGGTTGCGGGCCTTGTAGCTCGAGCCCGACGTGATGACCCGCACGAGCTGCCGCTCGGCGTCGAACGTCGCGCCGACGGGCACCTGGTGGATCGTGCCGTCCGGGCGCGTCGACGCCAGCATGCACAGCCGGCGCTCCTGCCAGAACTGCGCGAAGTCGATCTGCTCCATGAGCCCTCCCATGCCAGCGTAGGCGGCGAGCCGAGCGCCCCGGACGCCGCTCCCCGGTGAGACCGGTCGCCGCCGATCGGATCGGACCGCGACGATCGGGTGCGCAGCCGCGCAGTCGCAGAGACTCGATGTCGAAGGGGGAACCGTGATCGCAGCGCTCAACCGGCTCGTCGAGCTCGTCGAGGAGCACCTCGCGGGCGAGGTCGACATCGCCGCGCTCGCGCGCGAGCGCGGCACGACGGAGTACCACCTGCGTCGGATGTTCTCGTCGCTCGCCGGGATGCCGCTGTCGGAGTACGTGCGGCGCCGCCGCATGACGCTCGCCGCCGCCGAGCTGCTCGGGGACGACGACCTGCTCGGGATCGCGGTGCGCTTCGGGTACGGCTCGACCGAGGCGTTCGGCCGCGCGTTCCGAGCGGTGCACGGCGTGAGCACGGCCGCCGTGCGCCGCGACGGCGGCCCCCTTCGCACACAACCGCAGCTCAGGTTCCGCCTGAGCGTCGAAGGGAGCACCACCATGGACACCCGCATCGCAGAGCGTCCGGCATTCCGGCTGGTCGGCCACGCCGCCCGCGTGCCGCTCATCCACCGAGGCGTCAACCCGCACATCCAGGCGCACATCGCGGCGCTGCCGGCCGACGAGCACGCTCGGCTGAAGGCGCTCAGCAGCGAGGAGCCCGCCGGACTGCTGCAGGTGAGCGCCGACGTCGACCCCGACTACGCCGAGGGCACCGAGCTCACGTACCTCCACGGCGTCGCCGTCGGTGAGGCGACGCCGGTCGCCGACGACCTGGACGTGATCGACGTGCCGGCGGGCACGTGGGCGGTCTTCCGCACCGAGGGTCCGCATCCGGCGGCGCTCCAGTCGGTCTGGGCGGCGACGGCGAGCGACTGGTTCCCCTCGAACCCGTGGCGGCTGCGACCCGGTCCGTCGATCGTGGCGGTCCTCGACCGCGCCCCCGACTTCAGCACGGCGACGTGCGAGCTGTGGCTCCCGGTCGAGCGCAGCGGCATCGAGCCGTCTCCGACGGCGGATGCGTGACGCATCCAGGCGGGTCCTGACAGGCTGGACCCCATGGTGCAGACGCTCCGGGCACGACTGCTGACGGCGCTGTCGGGCGATCCCGGCGGGTCGCCGGCATGGATCCGCGAGCTCGCCGAGGGCGACGACGCCGGTCACTTCGCCGCGGGCGGCGCCGCGTGGACCGTGCACGGCAGCATGGCGACGCTCGTCGCCGGCATCCGGGCACTGCTCCTCCAGGCGCTCCACCCGGGCGCGATGGCCGGCGTCCACGACTGGTCGACGTATCGGCAGGATCCGCTCGGGCGCCTGGCGGGCACCGTGCGCTGGGTCGTCTGCGTGACCTACGGCTCGACGGCGCAAGCCGACCGGGAGACCGCGCGGGTCGCGCGGTTCCACCGCCGCGTCGAGGGCGCGTACGTCGACGGGACGGGCGCGGAGCGCAGCTACAGCGCCGGCGATCCGGCGCTCGCGGAGTGGGTCCACCTCGCCTTCGCGGATGCGTTCCTCACCTGCCAGCAGGTGTGGGGCGAGCCCATCCCCGGCGGCCCGGACGCCTACGTCGACGAGTGGTCGCGCGCGGGCAGGCTCATGCGCGTCGCCGACCCGCCGACGACCGAGGCCGACCTGCGCCGGCGGCTGCGCGGCTACCTCGAGCGCGGCGAGCTGCGCGGCGACGAGCGCGTGCGCGAGGTGGTCTCGTTCCTCCGACGCCCGATGCTCCCCGGCGCCGCCGGCATCGGCTACCGGCTGCTGTTCGAGGGTGCGGTGGCGACGATCCCGCGCCCCTACCGGCGCCTGCTCGGCCTGCGCCGCTCGCCGCTCCCCGTCGTGACGGGCACGCGCATCGTCCTCGCGATCGCCGGCCGAGCGCTCGCGTCGGGCGAGGGCAAGCGCGCCCAGGACTGGGCGCGCGAGCGGCTCGCGCGGCTGCAGGAGGCGGACGCCCCCTCCTCGTGAGCCGGATGCCGGGCGCATCGCACAGACGACCCATAACGGGCGACGCTACGCTCGGCGCCACGGCTCGACCGATGGAGATCACGATGACACGCAGACGCACGACCGCAGCAGCACTGATCGCCGCGATGGGCCTGGCGCTGGCCGCATGCAGCGGCGGCACCGGTGCCGCCCCCTCGTCCGAGCCCGTCGAGCCCAGCGCGTCCACCGCGCCGAGCGCGTCGTCCGGCGGGAGCGAGACGGCCGCCCCGAGCGAGGGCACGACGGCCACCGCGCTCATCGGCATGGTCGGCACCGCCGACGATCCGGATGCGTACGAGATCGCCCTCACCGACGAGAGCGGTGCCCCGGTCACCACGCTGCCGGCCGGCGACTACACGCTGACCTTCGCGGACCGCTCCGCCGCGCACAACTTCCACCTCACGGGACCTGGCGGTGTCGACATCGCCACCGACCTCGCCGGCGTCGACGAGTCGACCGTCGAGATCACGCTCGAGCCGGGCACCTACCTCTTCGTGTGCGACCCGCACGTGTCGAGCATGAGCGGCCAGGTCGAGGTCACCGCCTGAGCCCGCTCGCGGGTGCTCCGCTCCCTCGCGGCAGGCTGAGGGCATGACCACGCGCCTGCTGCTCCTGAGCGACACGCACGTGCCGAAGCGGGCGAAGGCCATGCAGGGGCAGGTCTGGCAGCTCGTCGACGAGGCCGACGTCGTCATCCACGCCGGCGACTGGGTCGACGTCGGGCTGCTCGACGAGCTCGAGCGGCGCGCGAGCCGGCTGATCGGCGTCGCGGGGAACAACGACGGCGCGGCGCTCTGGGATCGCCTCGGCGAGGTCGCGCGGGTCGACGTCGAGGGCGTGCGCATCGCGGTCATCCACGAGACCGGCCCGGCCGCGGGCAGGGATCGCCGCTGCGACGAGCGCTTCGGGCCCAGCTCCGACGACCCGTGCGACGTGCTCGTCTTCGGGCACTCCCACATCTCGTGGGACTCGACCACCCCCGGCGGCCTGCGACTGCTGAACCCCGGCTCCCCCACCGATCGGCGCCGCCAGCCGGTCGGCACGGTGATGACGGCCGTCGTCGACGACGGTCGGCTCCACTCGGTCACGCTGGTCCCGACACCGCGCTGACGCGACGGCGCGCACCGCTGGGGTACATCCCAGACCTCCGCGGGTACGATTGCGCCGACGGTGGAGGCACCATGCAGGCAGTGGATCCGCTCCAGCCAGGGAGCGTGCTCGTCGGGCGGTATCGCCTCGGCGCGCTGCTCGGCTCCGGCGGGATGGCGTTCGTCCATCGCGCCACCGACGAGGTGCTGCGCCGCGACGTCGCGCTCAAGGTGCTCGCGCCCGCGACCTCGGACTCGACCGAGCTGCAGCGCGTCCGGTCCGAGATCGACCTGCTCGCCACGCTGAGCCATCGAGCGCTCGTCACGCTCTATGACGCGGGCAGCACGGCGCTCGACGGCCGGGAGCTCACCTACCTGGTGATGGAGCTCGTCGACGGGCCGACGCTCGCCGCGCGGCTCGCCCTCGGGCCGCCGCCCGAGCCCGACGTCACCCGGATGGCGCACGACCTCGCCGAGGCGCTCGTCGTCGTCCACGCGAACGGGGTCGTGCATCGCGACCTGAAGCCCGCGAACATCCTGCTCGCGCCCTCGCCGCTGCCCGGACGGGAGTTCGACGCCAAGCTCGCGGACTTCGGCATCGCCTCGCTCATCGACGCCGCCCGGCTCACCGCCACGGGCATGGTGCTCGGCACCGCGGCCTACCTCAGCCCGGAGCAGGCGACCGGCGCCCGCGTCGGACCTTCCTCGGACGTCTACTCGCTGGGCCTCGTGCTGCTCGAATCGCTCACCGGCCGGCGCGAGTTCCCGGGCACCATGATCGAGTCGCTGAGCGCCAGGCTCGCTCGCGACCCGGTGATCCCCGGGTCCGTCGGCTATGCGTGGAAGTCGCTGCTCACCGCCATGACCGCGCGCGACCCGGCAGCCCGCCCCACCGCGACGGAGGTGCTCGACCGGCTCACGGACGTGGCCGGCGGAGTGCCGCTGCTCGTCGGAGCCGCGACGGCGACGGCCGCCGCGATGGCACCGAGCTCGGCCCCGACCGCCGCGATGCCCGATCGCGCCGGGGCCACCGCATCGGCGGTCACCACCGCCGACACCGCGCCCGCACAGGCGAGGCGCAGGCCCCGCCGACGCCCGTGGGCGCTCGTCGGCGGCGTCGCCGCGGCCTTCGCGATCCTCGCCGCGGTGATCGCGTTCACGCTGCAGGGCCTCCCGACGACCCCAGCGACCGTGGCGCCGACGGACTCGTCCGTGCCGGCCGTCGCCGTGACACCGCCGCCCGCGACCTCCGAGCCAGCGGTCGTCGACCCGGTCGTCGAGCAGCCGGTCGTCGAGCAGCCCGTCGTCGAGCAGCCGGTGGTGCAGCAGCCGGTCGAGGAGCCCGTCGTGAACGAGCCAGCCACCAACACGGGCAACAACGGCAACGGCAACGGCGGTGCGGGGAACGGCAACGGCGGCGGCAACGGGAACGGCAACGGCGGTGCGGGGAACGGCAACGGCGGCGGCAACGGGAACGGGAACGGCGGCGGCAACGGGAACGGCGGCGGCAACGGGAACGGGAACGGTTGAGCGCATGGGGTGCCGCTGAGGCGCGCCCGAGCGCATCCCACCGGCGCTGGAGGAGCGTCACGCCGCTCGTCCCATAGCCTGGCCGCGGTCCACCGCCCCACCCCGAGGAGTCCCATGCCCTTCGACGTCGCCGCGCTCCGCGCGCAGTTCCCCTCGCTCGCATCCGGGATCGCCCACTTCGACGGCCCGGGCGGCACGCAGACGCCCGCTGTCGTCGGCGAGGCGATCGCGCGCACGCTGACGGCACCGCTGTCGAACCGCGGCACCGTGACCGCGAGCGAGCGGAACGCCGGCGATGCCGTCGCCGCCTTCCGTGCGGCGATCGGCGACCTGCTCGCCGCCGACCCCGCGGGCGTGGTCTACGGACGCAGCGCGACCCAGCTGACCTACGACTTCTCGCGCCACCTGGCGAAGACCTGGGGCCCGGGCGACGAGGTCGTCGTCTCGCGGCTCGACCACGACGCCAACGTGCGCCCGTGGATCCAGGCGGCGGATGCCGTGGGCGCCACCGTGCGCTGGCTCGAGCTCGACCCGACGACTGCAGACCTCGACCTGGATGCGCTCGACGACGTCATCACCGAGCGCACCCGACTCGTCGCCGTCACCGGCGCCTCCAACCTGCTGGGCACCAAGCCCGACGTGGCCCGCATCGCGCGTCGCGCGCACGACGTCGGCGCGCTCGTCCACGTCGACGGGGTGCACCTCGCCGCGCACGCCGCCGTCGACGTGGCGGCGCTCGGAGCAGACCTCTTCGTCTGCTCGCCGTACAAGTTCTTCGGTCCGCACTGCGCCGCGCTCGTGGCGTCGCCCGCGCTGCTCGAGTCGCTCGCGCCCGACAAGCTGCTGCCGTCGACGAACGCGGTGCCGGAGCGCTTCGAGCTCGGCACGCTGCCCTACGAGCTGATGGCAGGCGCGACGGCCGCGGTCGACTTCATCGCGGGCCTCGCGCCCGACGCAGGCTCGCGGCGCGAGCGGATCCTCGCCGCGCACCACGCGATCGATGAGCACGAGCGCCGGCTCCGCGGACGGATCGAGGACGGCCTCGCAGCGCTCGGGGATCGCGTCACGCTGCACTCGGTCGCGGCCGAGCGCACGCCCACGCTCTTCGTCACCTTCCGCGACCGCGACGCGGCCGACGCCTACCGCACCCTCGCGACCCGCGACATCCTCGCGCCCGCCGGCTCGTTCTACGCCCACGAGCCCTTCCGGGCGCTGGGCCTCGAGGTCGACGGCGGCCTGCGCGTCGGGCTCGCCGCCTACAACGACGACCACGAGGTCGACCGGCTGCTGGAGGCGCTCAGCGACTTCGTCGGCTAGGCGTCGGCGTGCTCCGGCGGCCAGACCACGCAGAACCGCTCGAACACGATCTCGTCGTCCTCAGACCACTCGGCGCCGCGGGCGGCAGCGGTGCGCTGCCAGTAGCGGCGGTGCTCGCGTCGCCAGCTCTCGAGCGAGCCGTCGTCCTCGCCCTCGTCGGCAGCGAACGCGGCGTCCGCGCTCCCGAATGTTCCGATGCGCAGCTCGACGCTGCGGATGATGATGGTCGGCACGCCGCGGCCGTCGCACGCGATCCAGTGGGATCCGATCCGCGGCACGTCGTCACCGCGGGCCAGGAAGTCAGCGACGAGCTCTGCCGTCGCCCGCTTGCGGCCGCCCAGCACGATCTCGAGCAGCGCGTCGGCGAGCCGCTCCGAGTCGCCGAAGTGCTCGACCGTGTGCTCGGGCGACGCCGCGACCGCCTCCGGCCGAGCGGCGGCGTAGGCCCGCCAGAGCTCGGCGGCTGCCTCGAGATCGGGCGGGGCGACGGGCTGGGACGATGCGGAGGCGCTCACTCGATCGATCGTGCCAGACGCGAGTCTCGCGATCAGCCGTGGGCGAGGATCGCCGCCGCGACCGCCCGGGGCGCGGAGCGCTGCGCGTTGTGCGGCCCGCGCGGGATGTGCACGAGCGACGCGACGGGGGCGCTGTCGCGCAGCAGCCGGCACCACCGCGTGCTGGCGATGGGGTCGTGCTCGCCGCGGATGACGAGCAGCGGCATCGTCAGCTCCCGCACCCGCTCCTCGATCGGGTACGTCAGCATCGGCTGCAGCTGCGCGACGTACCAGGGCACGCCGCAGCGGAGGTAGTCGGTCGACACGATCCAATTGGTCGCGGGCGACTCGAGGAAGGTGTCGACCGCGAGGGCGCGCGCCTGCGCGGCGGCGGAGCGGTGCGCCACATCGGCGACCGGGCCGATCGCGACCACGCGCGACACCAGGTCCGGCCGCTGGCGGCCGAGCTCCACCACCCACTGGGTGCCCATCGAGTGCCCGACGAGCACGGCCGGTCCGGCGTCGAGCGACGCGATGACCTCGGCGAGCGCGGTCGCCATCGTCTCGACGTCGACAGCACGAGCAGGCCGGGGCATCGCGCCGAACCCCGGCAGGTCGAGCGAGACGACCCGGCTGTGCGGCAGCAGCGCGTCGTGCAGTCGCGCGAAGTACCGGCTCGACATCCCGATCCCGTGGACCAGCACGATCGTCGGCAGGTCGGCCGCATCGGCACGGACGTCGGTGGCGACCCGGAACGCGAGGTCGCCGACGTCGATCCGGCGCGCGAGGCGGGTGCGGGTGCGCCTCACGCGCGCTCTGCTGCGGCGCGCGACATGCGCTCACGCTAGTGGCGGGACGCACGACGGCCGCGGCGCGCCACGCCGCGGCCGTCCGCCGTCGCTGCAGGCCGGACCCGCAGCGCCGCGCGCCCAGCCGAGCGGCCGTAGGGTGAGCGCCATGCCCTCCCGCACGATCGTCCTCACCGGCGCCTCCGACGGCATCGGCGCGGCCTCCGCCCGACAGCTCTCGGAGCGCGGGCACCGCCTGCTGCTGGTCGGACGCTCGGCCGAGAAGACGGCAGCCGTCGCACGGGGGCTCGGCGCCGAGCACTTCGTCGCCGACTTCGCGAAGCTCGACGACGTGCGCGTGCTCGCCCGCGACCTCCTCGCGGCGACCGACCGCGTCGATGTGCTCGCCAACAACGCCGGCGCGATCCTCGGCCGACGCGCCCTCACGGTCGACGGCCACGAGCAGACCTTCCAGGTCAACCACCTCGCGCCCTTCCTCCTCACGCAGCTGCTGCTGCCCGCGCTGCAGTCCGGCGAGGGCATCGTCGTGAACACCGCCAGCTCGGCGGCGCGACGACTCGCGCGCTTCGACATCGACGACCTCGAGGGCGAGCGCTCGTTCGGCCCCAACCGCGCGTACGGCAACGCCAAGCTCGCCAACATCCTGCACGCGCGCGGGCTGCAGGCGAGGTACGGGGATGCGGGCATCAGCGCGGTCGCCTTCGACCCCGGCAACGTGCGCACGAGCTTCGCCACCGGCAGCACGAGCATCCTGCGCTTCGTCTATCGCACGCCGCTCGCCCGACTGCTGCTCATCTCGCCGGAGCAGGGCGGCGAGAACCTGACGTTCTTCGCCGACGGGAGCCCCGGCACGACGTGGGAGCCCGGCAGGTTCTACACCGAGCGGTATCCGGCGACGCCGGACCAGACGAATCCGCTCGTGCACGCCGACATGCTCGTCGACCTGCTGTGGGAGCGCAGCGAGGCTATGCTCAGCCGCGCACGCTGAGCGTCATGCCGAGCGGGTCGCCGTCCGCCGCCCGGAAGCCAAGCCCCTCGTAGACCGAGACCGCCTCGGGGCTCGCGAACAGGCCGACGACAGCCTCCGCGGGCGCCGCGGCGCGCACCCAGTCGAGCAGCCGCTCGACGATCTGGGTCGCGATGCCCTGCTCCGACGCGGCGGGGTCGACCATGACGTCCTGCACGTAGCAGTAGCGCACCCCGTCGCCCACGAGCCTGCCGACGCCCACGACGGCGTCGCCCTGCCGCGCGACCACGCCGTGCAGCGAGCGATCGAGCGAGCCGCCGATCGTCTCCCAGTCGAAGTGATCGAGCCAGCCGACCGCCTCGGCGACCGCGCACTGCTCCTCGACGGTGGGCACGCGGTCCTCGAAGGTCGTCATGCGGAGCACCCTAGCCTCGGCTCGCTCGGAGCCGGGTGGGCACGGCGTTCGCCCAGCCGGTCGTGACAGGTTGAGCCCCATGACCGCATACGACGAGCAGCTCAAGACCATCGCCGACATCATGCGCTCCACGCGCATCGCCTCCCTCGCCTACCTCTCGATGGACGGCGGGCTCGTCTCGACGCCGATGGGCACCCAGGACTTCACCGAGCCGGGCACCGTCTGGTTCATCACCGAGCGCAGCACCTCGAAGGTCGCGGCGATCGAGGCCGACCCGCGCGTCAACGTGCACTACGCGGGCAAGAGCGGCTGGGTGTCGCTCGCCGGCACCGCCCGCTACGTCGACGACCGCGAGAAGCTCAAGGAGCTGTGGGATGCGTCGGCCGGCATCTTCATGTCCGGCACGCCCGACGACCCCGACAACGGCCTGCTCGAGGTGACCGCGTCGACCGCCGAGTACTGGGACTCCCCCGGCAAGGTCGCGACCGCCGTCAACCTCGTCAAGGGCCTCGTCACCGACGGTGAGCCGGACCTCGGCGACACCGGCATCGTCCCGCTGTAGGCCGCGCGCGGCTCACTCCGCGCGCACCTCGAGCGTGAACCCCTGCCCGCGCAGCCGCTCGACGAGCACGTCGGCCATCGCGACGGCCGGGGTGAGGATGCCGCCCTGCGTGGCGCAGCGCTCGCCGTCGACCGCGAGCGCGAGGCCGGCCTCGCCGAGCATCACCGACGTGGCGGCGTAGCCCGGATCGCCCTGCGCCGCGACCCTGGCAGTCAAGCGTCGCCCGTCGTCGGTGCGCGTCGTCGTCTCGATCGCGAACGATCCGGAGCGGCGGCGCTCCTCGGACGGCCCGTCGCCCGGCGACGGCAGCATCCGGTCGATGACGCTGCGCACACCCGGCGTCGCCATGCCGACGACGAGCGCCCCCATCCCGGCCGCGATCGCGGTCGCGCGGGCGCGGCCGGTGAGCCCACGGCCCGTCGGCAGCACCTCGCGGTAGCGGAAGCGCTCGCCGTACGCGCCGCCGAGCAGGGCGTCGGAGCGGCGCACGAGCCGGGTGTTGTAGCCGGCCATCACGAACGGCGCATCCCACTCCCCCGTCGCGGCGTCGAGGAATGGCACGTGCACGTCGGGCTGACCCGAGGCGACCCGCGCACCGGCGCTCAGCGCAGCGGGATCCGCGAGCAGCCGGCGGAGCGCGGCGTCGTCCCGAGCGCGCGCGAGCTGCAGCCGCATCGAGTCGATCGTGCCGCCGCTGATCCCGCCCGAGAGCCGTCGCACCCGCAGCGTCGTGTCCGTGAGGCCGCTCGCGCCGTCCGCCGTCGCGCGCCGGTGCGGCAGATGCACCGCGAGGTCGGACGGCACCGAGTCGAACCCGCACGACACGACGATCCGGGCCCCGCTCGCGCGTGCCGGCTCGTGCCAGCGCTCGATGAGCTCGCGCACGAAGAGCACCTCGCCGGTGAGGTCGGCGTAGTCGGTGCCCGCGGCCACGCACGCCTCGACGAGCGGCAGCCCGTGCCGCTGATAGGGACCGACGGTGCTGACGACGACGCGCGTGCGCCGCGCGAGGCCCCGGAGGCTCGAGCTGTCCGTGCTGTCGGCCTCGAGGAGCGGCCAGTCCGCGGCAGCCGGCCCGAGCCCGTCGCGCACGGCCGCGAGCCGCGCTCGCGAGCGCCCGGCGAGCGCGATCCGCGTGCCTTCGGGTGCCGCGCCCGCGAGGCGCTCCGCCACGAGCCGGCCGACGAAGCCGGTCGCGCCGAAGAGGGTCAGGTCGAGCTCGCGCTCCTGGCTCATGGCGACGCGTCCCGTCGTCCCGCCATCGGGATCCCCCTCCTCGCACCGACCCGGCGGCGCAAGCAGCACGCTAGCCCACCGCCCAGGTGTGGAGGCCCGGCCCGAGCGCTCCCCGTACGATGCGACGGTGGCAGTGCACCCCGACGACGCGGCGGCGATCGAGCTCGCGCGCACGACGCTGCGGTCGATCGCGGAGCGGCTCGCGGCGGCGGGAGCGCGCGACGAGGCGCTGGCCGAGCACGTCGAGCCGAAGCCGGTGCTCGGCATCCCTCGACGACCGCGGATGCGGTCGCTCGGCCGCGCATGGCGGCTCGGCGCCCTGCTCGTGCAGGCGGACGGCTCGGTCTGGCGCACGGGCGTCTCGACCCGCGTGACCGAGCCCGGCCGCCCGCAGCACCACACCGCATCCGTCGAGCAGCGCCGCGCCTGGCGTGCCGCGGCGATCCAGGGCGGCTTCCCGATGGGCGAGACCGTGAACCACGGCATCGAGCCGATCCCGCTCGACGAGTCGCTCGTCGACGGCGCCGGGCCGCTCGTCGTGCGCGACGGCCGGGCGTGGGTGCGCTGGGGGTCGGATGCCCCGGTCGCCCTCGAGCGCTACCTCGACGACCTCGCCGACCTGCTGCTGCATCCCCCGGAGGGCGCATGACCGCCTACCTCACCGCCCTCGGCGGCGACCGCTACCTGCCGAGCGAGCACGCCGGCGGCGCGTGGCAGCTGGGCGAGCTGCACTTCGCGCCGCTCGGCGGGCTGCTGACGCACGCCATCGAGCGACATCGCTCCTCCTCGGGCGGAGCGCCGCTCGTGCTGAGCCGGATCGCGTTCGACATCCTCGGCTTCCTCGCACTCGACGAGATCGCGGTGCGCGTCGAGACCCGCCGGCCCGGCCGCACGATCGAGCTCACGGAGGCCACCGCATCGATCGCCGGCCGCGACGTGGCGGTCGCGCGCGCGTGGCACAGCGTCGTCGGCGACACGCGCGCGGTCGAGGGCGGGGCGGCTGCGCAGTTGCCGTCGCCGGAGCTGGCGCGTCCTGCCACGTTCGATCCCGCCTGGGGCGGCGGATTCGTGCGGTCGCTCGACCTGCGGCAGTCGGGCGACGCGGTGCCGGGCAGGAGCACCGCGTGGGTGTCGAGCCCGCTCGAGCTCCTCGACGGCGAGGCGGCGAGCCCACTCGCGCGCTGGCTCGGGCTCGTCGACGTCGTCAACGGCGTCGCCGTGCGCGCGACCCCGGATGCGTGGATGTTCCCCAACCTCGACCTCACCGTGCACCTGCTGCGGCAGCCGGAGGGCCTCTGGGTGGGCCTCGACACCACCGTCGCCTTCGGGCCGAGCGGCCAGGGCATCACCGCCGCCGCCCTGCACGACGAGCGCGGGCACGTGGGCCACGCGATGCAGACCCTCACCTTGCGGCCCAGCCCGCGCGCCTGAGCCGCGGCAGCGCCCTCAGCTGTCGCCGTCGAACGCGGCACCCAGCAGCATCTGCGCCCATCGCGCGGGTCCCGCGCCCTCGCCGCGCACGCAGCACCAGTACGCGCACGCACCGTCGTCGTCGACGACCGCGATGATGTCGCCGGCCGCGCCCCGCTTGGGCAGGTGCAGCTCGCCCTCGCGCTCGGCCAGCAGCTCGCGCGGCGACGACGCGGTCGTCGGCCCGAAGACGCGGCCCGCCTGGTGTGGCAGGAGCCGCAGCTGGGCCGCCCGTGCCGACTCGAACACCCCTCCGCGGCTGTCGGACGACGTGCCGCGCACGCCCGGGCCGTCGGCGCTCCGCCCCAGCACGCCGATCGAGCGCTCGCCCGCCCCGCTCGCGCCCTGTCCCACCACGCCGACGTCGCCGGTCGCCGAGATCGGCGGCACCGGCGACGCACCCGACACCCCGACGACCCCTGCCGCCGCGGGCATCCTCGGCTCGTCGCTGACCCCGCCGCGGCCGACGACGCCGGCGCCGGGCACCGCCGGGCCGCTCGCCACGACGGGCCCGGCAGCGCCGGTCTCGTCGAAGGTCTGCACCTGCACGACCGTCGCGTCTGCACCCTTGCCGTAGACGCCGATGCCGCCCGTCTCTGCCAGCGGATGCGCGGGCAGGTCGTCGTGCGCCGGTCCGTTGCCGCCGCCCAGGCCGACGACGCCTGCCGCGTGCAGCGACCGCGCGGTGTTCTCGCGCTCCGACTGCCTGCCGCCCTGGCCGACGACGCCCGCGCCCGGCGGGGTGTCCGGGTCGGGGAAGACGACCGCCTGCGACCCGCCGAGCCCGTGCACGCCGATGCCGCCCTCACCCGCCGAATCCGGCTCGGGCACGCCGCCGCCGAGCCCCACGACACCGGAGCCCGACTTGCGACCGCCGCGGCCGATGACGCCGTGCGCCGGCGGCGAGCCGTCGAAGCCCGAGGCGCTCTTGCCGGTCGCCATCAGGCCGTGGAACGCGTTCGACGGGATGAAGCTCGCGCCGTCCTCGTAGTCGTCCGGGTCCTCCGCGTCGCCTGCCACCTCCGCGATGAGGATCGCGGGTCCATCGAAGTCGGCCACGTCGGGCTCGACCTGCGCCCACACGATCGTGCGCCCCTCGGCGCGGTTCACGCGGCCCGTCTGCATCTCCTCGCCGCTGCCGGATGCTCCAGCCATGGTCGCCCCCACTCTCGCGCGCATGAGCTCGAGCCGCTCAGCCGTGCGCGCTCCACCCCGGACGGTACGCCGGGGCACTCGCGCGCGACAGGCCCCTGTCGTCAGCCGGCGCAGCGCGCGACGACCCACCCGAGCAGCGCGTCGCGCTGCTCGTCGGGCACGGGCACCAGGAGGTCGACGGGCTCGCCGGCGGCGGTCGCGCGGATCCGGAAGATCGTGCCCTGCTTGTCCTCCGCCACGGCGTGCAGGTCGCAGCGGCCGGGCGCGAGCGGCACCTCGATCACCGTCGGTGCGGCGCCCGCGACGATCTCGAGCGCGACCGGCTGCGCCTCGAGGCGACCGCCCTCCGCATCCGTCGGCGTGAGCAGCACCGTCGCGGCCACCTCGTCGATGCTGCCGAGCCGCTCGCCGCCGCCCGGTGCGGGCGACACCTCGAGCCGCAGCAGTGCCTCGCGCGAGCCGTCGGCGGGGATGTCCGGGGCGAGCCACGCGAGGCGGGCGACGTCGCGCGCGAACGCCCGCACGTCGCACACGCGGTCGTCGAGCGCGTCGAGCTGCCCGAACGGGTCCTGGGGCTCGCCCTCGACGACGCTGCCGTCGGCGAGCTCGAGCGTCGCGCGGTGCTCGACCGGGCCCGCGTCGCACGTGGGCTCGGGCAGCAGCAGCCGCAGGTTGCGACGCGCCCCGGCCGGGATGCGCGCCTCGTCGACGCGGGTCATCGGCGCGCTCCACGCGCTCGAGTCGTAGGCGGCGCGCTCGATGACGAGCTCGTCCGTCCCCTCGTTCGTGACCCGCAGCTCGACGAAGCCGCCCGCGACGTCGCCGCGCAGCTGCACGATCTCGAGCAGCACCGGCACCGTCGCGGCGGGCACCGGGGTCTCAGGCACCGCCGTCCCGGGCGCGGCGGACTCGGGCACCGGATCCGGCTCGGCGGGCGCGGTCGCGCAGCCGGCGACCCCCAGCACGGCGCACAGCACGACGCTCAGCGCGACGCGCACCGACGACCGCGCCGCGCGCGTCCTCGGCCCACTCGCACGACGTCGCACGCCGCCATCCTGGCACCGGCGCGCGAGGGGCGCGATCACCCCTGTCCTGCGCGACCGCACGGGGCCATGATGTGGCCATGAGCGCGCCCTGGGACCCCGACGATCTCGCGGCGATCGCCGCCGCCGACGAGCTCCGCATCGCCTCCCGCCGCTCGGACGGCACGCTGAGCCCGCCGATCACCATCTGGTCGGTCGCGCTGCACGGCGTGGTGGTGGCGCGCTCCGCCTACGGCGCCGACAACGGCTGGTACCGGCGGGCGCTGCGGCGAGGCCGCGGTCGGATCAGCGCGGGCGGCGTCGACCACGACGCCATGTTCCAGCCGGGCGACCACTTCGACCAGGACCTCGTCGACGCGGAGTACCGGCGCAAGTACGCCCGGTTCCCGGACGCCGTGCTGCGGACCGTGGTCGGCGAGCGCGCGCACGAGCTGTCGCTCATCGTCACGCCCGGGTGAGCGGACGCGGCGGCTACCCCTCGAGCGCCGCCTGCAGGGCCAGCTCGACGTCCTCGTAGCGCTGGAGCTCGAGCATCTCGCCGTCGACGAAGAAGGTCGGCGTCGACGGTGCGCCGAGCGCCGCGGCGGCGTCCGCGTCGAGCTGGACGCGCTCGAGCGTCTCGGGATCGGCGATCGCCGCGTCGTACGCCTCGAGATCGAGGCCGAGCTCCTCGGCGTAGCCGCGGAACGCGGCAGCGGCGCCGTCGGTGCCCGCCCACTCCTGCTGCCGGTCGAAGAGCATCGTGTGCATGGCCTCGAACGATCCCTGCTGCGCGGCCGCCTCCGCGGCGAGGGCAGCCGGCACGGCGTTCGGGTGCATCGCGAGCGGGAAGTACCGCACCGCGAAGGTGACCTCGCCGGCGTAGCGCTCGCGCAGGTCCTCCACGATCGGGTGGAACTGACCGCAGGACGGGCACTCGTAGTCGAGGAACTCGACCAGCACGGGCGCGCCCTCCCCCGCGTCGTCGAGGATGTGCGTGCTCTCGTCGACCACGGCCACGTTCGCGGCCTCAGCGGCGGGCTCGGGACGCTCCCACGGACGCACGACCGCGAGGGCGACCGCGACGATGAGGAGGAGCGCGCCGACGACGGTCGCGATGCTGATGACGGCCTGCTTCTGCATCCGACCAGGCTATCGGCGCCGACGGCGGGCCGATCTGGCGCGGACCGCAGGCGGTAGCGTGCGGGCATGGAGCTCGACTTCTCCGCCGTCGCGATCGAGTGGCGCGGCCCCGCGCCCTTCGTCTTCGTGCCGGTGCCGCCCGATGAGTCCGAGCTGATCCACGACAGCGCGAGCGAGCTCACCTACGGCTGGGGCGTCATCCCGGTGGAGGCCACGATCGGCACCACGACGTTCACCACCTCGCTCTTCCCGCGCGACGGCGGCTACCTGCTGCCGCTCAAGGTCGCGGTCCAGCGGGCCGAGGGCATCGGCGTCGGCGACGCGATGGACGTGCGGATGCGGCTCGGCCGCTGACGCGCATCGGCTGCGGTCAGCGGCCGCGAGTACGATCGGCCACCACGCTCCGGCGCCCCGGCACCGGGCGCGACGGGGCACGACAGGCATCGCACGAGCGGAGGTCGCTGATGGGCATCGCAGCATGGATCGGGGCGACCGCGGCCTCGGCGTCGAGGCGCGCCGAGCGCACCATCCACCGACTCGCGCGCCCCGCGGCCTTCGCGCTCGCGCCCGTGCTGCTGCGGCAGGGGAAGGCGCTGCAGTCGGAGCTCGTCTGGCTCCCGGAGCCGCAGGGCACGCGCTCTGGCGTCGTCGGCGAGGGCGACGGCGATCCGCTGCGGCTGCTCGCGATCGGCGACTCCACCGCGACGGGGGTCGGCGCCGAGCAGCTCGACGAGACGCTCGCGGTGCAGACCGCGCGCCGCCTCGCCGGCCGCCGCGGGCAGCGCGTCGAGTGGCGCATCGAGGGCCTCGAGGGCTCGAACGCCGCGCAGGTGCTCGAGCGGCACCTGCCAGCGGTCGACGACGGCCCCTGGGACGTCGTGCTGCTGCTCGTCGGCGCGAACGACGCGCTGCAGCTCGTGGGGCGCGGCGCCTTCCAGCGGAGCGTGCGCGCCATCGTCGCAGGGCTCGAGCAGCAGGTCGCCCCGGGCGGCGTCATCGGGCTCGCCGGCGCCCCGCAGATCGACACGTTCGAGTGGCTGCCGCAGCCCATCCGCGCACTGATCGGCGGCCACGCCCGCAGCCTCGACGACGCCCTGCAGCGCGTGGCCGCCGACGTGCCGCGCACGATACACCTGCCGACGCCGGCCATCCTCGAGCCCTCGCTGCACGCCGCCGACGGCTTCCACCCCTCCGCCGCCGGCTACTTCGTCTGGTCGAGCCTCATCGCGCCGGTCATCGACGACGCGATCGCCGCACCGCGCGTGCGGCACGGCATCGTGCCGCCGTTCCTGCTCGAGCGGATCGCCGCGACGCCGAGCGCCGCCGCCGCGGTCGCAGAGCGCACCCTGCGGCTCGACGGCGGCATCCGCGTCGAGCGAGGCGTGCGCGCCGAACGCGCGGCGACCGCGCGACCTGCCAGGGCCGAGCGGCGCCCGACGCTGGTGCCGGACGAGGCGGCGCCGGATCGCACGGTGAGCGACGCGAAGGGCACGACCACGCTCCCTGGCACGGCGGTGCGGGGCGAGGGCGACGCGCCGACCGGCGATGCCGCGACCGACGAGGCCTTCGACGGGCTTGGGCTCGCCTGGCGGATGCTGCACGACGCGTTCGGCCGCGACTCGCTCGACGACGCCGGCATGCCGCTGCTCGCGACGGTGCACTACGGCACCCGGTACGACAACGCCTTCTGGGACGGCGAGCGGATGGTCTTCGGCGACGGCGACGGCGAGGTGTTCGCCGGCTTCACGCAGGCCGTCGACGTCATCGGCCACGAGCTGGGCCACGGCGTGATCTCGTCGACCGCCGACCTCGTCTACCGCGACCAGCCCGGCGCGCTCAACGAGTCGATCGCCGACGTGCTCGGCGCGCTCGTGAAGCAGCACGCGCTGGGCCAGACGGCCGACGAGGCCGACTGGCTCATCGGCGCCGGCGTCTTCACCGAGCAGGTGCAGGGCGTCGCGCTCCGCTCGATGGCCGAGCCCGGCACCGCCTACGACGACCCGGTGCTCGGCAAGGATCCGCAGCCCGGCCACATGCGCGACTTCGTCGTGACGACCGACGACCTCGGCGGCGTCCACATCAACTCCGGCATCCCCAACAAGGCGTTCCACCTCGTCGCGACCGCGATCGGCGGGCACGCGTGGGAGGCGCCGGGCCGGATCTGGATGGACGCGCTCACCGGCGGGCTCTCGGCGACGGCCGACTTCGCGGCCTTCGCGACCGCGACCGTCGACGCGGCCGTCGCCCGCTACGGCGACGACGCGGCCGAGACGCGCGCGGTCCGCGATGCGTGGGCCGCCGTGGGCGTTGGCGACGCGCCGGCCGACGCGCCATCGCCCGACGAGGCGATCCGGGTCGCCCGCACCGGCGGCATGCTCGGGCGGACGCGCGCGGCGGTGCTCGAGCTCGAGGTGATCCCCGGCGACGACCGCGACCACCTCGACACGCTCGTCGCCTCCGGACGGCTCGCCGAGCTCGACGGCCAGGCGCTGCCGGATGCGCCGACCTGGCGCGTCACCGTCGAGACGCGCTGCGACGTGACGGTCGCCGAGCCGCTGCTGCCCGACGAGGTGCTGTCGCTCTTCCGCAGGCTGCTCGAGCTGGGCGACGCGCCCGAGCGCTGAGTCGCGACGTTCGAGCCCGCCCCCGACGCTCTGCCGGCCGACCGCCCCGACACCGCCGACGAGTGTCGACTCGCTGCGGGAGTGTCGCGACCATCGCGCACGAACCCGACACTCTGCCGGCGAAGGCGGCACCGGAGCCGCGCTGGGCCGCCCGGCGTCAGCGGGCGGCTGCCCGCATCGCCGCCTCGCGCACCTCGATGATGTAGGGCGCGACGACCTGCTGGCTGATCCGGCAGTCGGCGACGAAGACGCCGTCGGCGCCGGTCGCGAGCCACGCCTCGAGCTGCGCGAGGTCCTCGAGCCGCTCGATGACCGCCGCCTCCGCGCCGAGCGCGCGGCCGAGCGCGGCGAAGTCGACCTGCTCGATGAGCATCGGCTCCTCGGCGACGCCGCGCACGGCGTACTGGTGCACCTCGGCGCCATAGGCCGCGTCGTTGCAGACGATCACGATGCCGCGCCGCACGGTGCGCACGACCGAGTCGAGGTCGGCGAGCCCCATCAGGGCGCCGCCATCGCCGGTCACGAGCACGATCGTCGACTCCGGCCGCGCGGCGCCGGCACCGACGGCGCTCGGCAGCCCCAGCCCGATCGTCTGGAAGGCGGTGCCGACCATGAGCAGGCGCTCGGGGTCGGCGACCGAGAGGTGGGTCGGCGCCCAGCCGATGAAGTGGCCGCCGTCCTGCACAATCACGCGATCCTCCGGCAGCACCCGCTCGAGCGCGTGGAACAGGCTGCGCGGGTCGAGGCGGCCGTCCGCGGCGAGGTCGTCACCCGGCTCGCGCTCCGCGCCGATCCCGGCGACCTCCGCGAAGCCCGCCTCGCCCCAGCCGGCGTCGCCAGCGGCGGCGCTCTCGTCGCCGGTCTCCCCCGCGCCGATGAGCGCGAGCAGCGCCTGCGCCACGAGCCGGGCGTCGCCGCGCACGAGCTCGTCGACGCGGGGGTTCGACGGCGCGTCGAGGATGTCGACCTGCATCACGTGCGCGTCGGGGGCGAATGCGTCGCCGAAGCGCGTCTGGAAGGCGTTGAGGCTCGCACCGACGACGAGCACCGCGTCGGCGTGCTCGATCGCCTCGGCCGCGCGCTCCGAGGCGAAGCCGCCGCAGATGCCGAGGTGCCGGGATGCGTCGGCGAAGATGCCGCTCCCGAGCGCGCTCGTCGCCGTGCGTGCGCCGAGCCGCGCGGCGAGCGCGCGCAGCGCCTCCTCGGCGCCGGCGAGGTGGGCGCCGCGGCCGGCGAGCAGCAGCGGGCGCCGGGCCGCGACGAGCCGCTCGGCAACGCCCGCGAGCTGCTCGGCGTCGAGCGCGACGAACGGCGTCACCGACGCGTGCTCCGTCGCCGCCTCCCCGTCGCCCTCGAGGTCGGCGTGGCTCAGGTCGTACGGGATCGCCAGGACGACGGGGCGCCGCTCGGCGAGCGCCGTCTCGACGGCCCGCCGGGCTGCTGCCCGCGCGTCGCCGCGTCCCACGACGATGGTCGGCGCGCCGACCGCTGTCGCGATGCCGGCCTGGTCGACGTCGAACGGGCGCGCGCCCCCGGTCGGCCGGTCCCCGACCACCACGACGAGCGGGATGCGGGCGAGCGCCGCCTCGGCGAGCGGCGTGATGGCGTTCGTGTAGCCGGGGCCGTAGGTGACCGAGGCGACCGCGAGCCTGCCGCTCGCGCGGTGATAGGCGTCGGCCGCGGCGATCGTCGCGGCCTCGTGCCGCACCGCGGTGAGCGTCATGGCCCCTCGGCGCACGACGGCGTCGAGGAACCACGCGTTGCCGTTGCCCATGAGGGCGAAGACATCGGCGGCGTGCAGCTCGAGCTCGGCCGCGATCGCGGCTGAGACGGAGGCAGTGGCGTCAGGCATGGGGTGCTCCAGAGGAGACGGGAGGCTCGGCGGCACTGCACGGAACCTCGTCGATGGGGTCCATGTGTGTCGCGCGCTGCCGCGTGGCCCCATTTCTCGAGACCCGGCGCGCATGGCGCCTGACGAAGCGATGCTAGCCGACGGCCGGTCGCCCGCGCTCGCCGCCCGGCTCCTCGGTGGCGCCGGAGTGGTCGCGGAACGTCTCGCGTGCTGCGGTCGGCAGCCCCAGCTGCGCGTCGCGCGGATGCGCGCGCAGGTGCTCGCGCATGCGCGGGATGGCGAAGTCGACGCGTCCGCGCTCCGGCGCCACGATGATGCCGGCGTCGAGCAGCCTCGCCCGCTGTCGCCCGGCGTTGCCGGCCGTCGCACCCATCCGCTCGGCGACGTCGATCGTGGAGGCCGGTCCGTCGTCCTCCGCCATGGCGATGAGGTAGTCGCGGTCGCGGCCCGAGAGGCCGCGCAGCGCCGGCACGATCACGCTCTCGCCCATCGCGGCGTGCGCGACCTGCACCGCGTGCTGCACGGCATCCGTCACGATCTCGGTGACGCTCGGCTGGTACTCCCACGCGCGCGCCCCGATCGACTGGACGAGGAACGGGTACCCCTCGCTCGCGCGCGCCGCCATGTCGAGGGCTGCCTCGCTGATCGTGCGGCCCCGTTCGCGCACCGGCACCCCGATCGCGGCGCGGGCCTCGGCGAGCGTGAGGGTGTCCAGGCGCACCTGCTGCGCCCGACGGAAGAAGGTGAGCCCGTCGGCGTCGAGCGCGGCGGCGATCGAGGCCGGCACCCCGGCGGCGACGATCGCGACCCGGCGGTCCTCGCGCTGCAGGTGCTGCACCGCGATGGCGATCCGGCGCAGCTCGTCGAGCGATGACGCGGCCACCTCGTCGAGCGAGACCAGCAGCCCAGCGCCGCGCGCCTCGGCGAGCTCGACGAGCCGCTCGAGCATGCTCTCGAGCCGCGGCTCGCGCGGGTAGTGCGGCACGACCTGCGTCGTGGCGCCGCCGATCTGCGGCAGCGTCAGACCGGTCCACTCGCGCGAGAACGCCTCCGGATCCTGCTCCTCGAGCAGCGCAGGCAGCCGGTCGTGCTCGAGCACCTCGATGAGGCCGACGTGCAGCGTGCCGTGCACGACGGTCCAGTCGCGGGCGCGCGCCTCGTCCTCGAGCGCGTTGAGCAGCACGGTCTTGCCGACGCCGCGCATGCCGGTGACGAGCGCTGCGCGGAACGGCGACCAGGCGCCGAGCCCGAGCACCTCGCGCCACTCGTCGAGCAGCGCGTCGCGCCCCGCGAGCATCGGCGGGGAGATGCCGAAGCCGGGCCGGAACGGGTTGTCGTGCACGTCGCTCACTCTGGCACCGACCGCCGACGTCGCGGCGACACGGCCCGGCGCGCCCGCGGCGGCCGGCGCTTCGTGGAACGATGATGCCCATGTCCGCCATGCCGCTGCCCAGGCCGCTGCGGCTGGGCTTCTGGATCGCGGGCGCCCTGCTCGCCGTGAACCTCGCCGCCGCCACGCTGCTCGCGCTCGGCCTCGGCGACGCCGGGCTGCTTGAGCAGCTGCGGCTCGTGCTCATGTGGGCGATGCTGCCGCCCATCTGGCTCGCGCTCATCGCGGTGGGCGCGCTGCGCCACGCGGTGGGCCGCTGGCACGTGGCCGCGGCGGTGCTCTGCGGGCTCGGCGACGGGCTCGGCGCCACCACCGACCTCACGATCGTGCTGCTCGGGATGTTCCTGCTCGGCCACGTCGCCTACCTCGTCGCGCTGTGGCCCACCCGGCGCCGCTCGCTCGCGTGGGGGCCGGCGGGCATCGCCTACGCGATCGTCGGTCTCATCGCTGGCGCCATCATCGCGATCGGCGCGGGCCCGCTCGCGCTGCCGGTCGTCCTGTACGCGCTCGTGATCGCCGCGGTCGCGGCGTTCGCCGCGATCGACGTGCCGGGGCTCTTCGGCGGGCTGCTCTTCATGGTGAGCGACCTCGTGCTCGGCCTCGGGCTCTTCGTGCTCGAGATCCCCGATCCCCTGCGGTCGATCGTGGTGCTCTCGACCTACGTCGGCGCCCAGGCGCTGCTGGCCGTCAGCCTGCAGCAGCGCCTCGCGCTCGGCCTCGCCGCGCAGGACGACCCCGCATAAGCATCACCTGTGGGAGCGAGAGCGAACACAGGCTGGACTACTGGCTGCCTCGCCTGCTGAGATCGTCGCATGGACTCGCGCGACCGGACCCTCGGCATCCTCGGCGGCATGAGCTGGCACTCGACCGCCGCGTACTACCGGGCCATCAACGAGCACGTCGGGGCGGCCCGCGGCGGGCACGCGTCAGCGCGCATGCTGCTCGCGAGCGTCGACTTCGCCGAGGTCCGCGACTGCCAGGTGCGCGGCGACTGGGCCGCCGCCGGGGCGATCCTGGCCCGCGAGGCCGCCGCGCTCGAGCGGGCGGGGGCCGGCTCGATCGCGATCGCCACGAACCTCATGCACCGGGTCGCCGACGACGTCGCGGCCGCCGTGGGCATCCCGCTCGTGCACATCGCCGATGCCGTCGCGCACGCGGCCGGCGCGCTCGGCGCCCGCACGGTCGGCGTCGTGGGCACGCGGTGGGTGATGTCGGAGCGGTTCTACGCCGACCGGCTCGCCGAGCACGGCATCGCCGTCGTCGTGCCGCCGGCCGACGTGCAGGCCGAGCTCGACCGGATCGTGTTCGACGAGCTCACGCAGGGCGTCGTGACGGATGCGTCGCGCGCCGCCTTCCGCGACGCCTTCGCCGCACTCACCGCCGCGGGCGCCGACGCGATCGTGCTCGCGTGCACCGAGATCATGCTGCTCGTCGACGCGGAGGACGCCGCCGTGCCCCTCATCGACTCGTGCGCGGCGCACGCCGACGCGCTCGCGCGCATCGCGCTCGGCGAGCGGTCAGCGGGCGCGCTCGCCCCACATCCGCACGCGAAGCGCGCGAGGATCACACCGGTCGGTTGAGCGTGTCCGAGGGGGCCTCGCCGAAGGCATCGCGGTAGGCCGCGGCGAAGCGCCCCGTGTGGAGGATGCCGAGCCCGAGCGCGACGGCGCCCACCGTGGTGGCGTCGCGCTCGGCCGCGCGGAGCGCTTCGCGCGCCAGGCGCAGCCGCGTCTGGCGCAGGTAGGTCATCGGCGGCGTGGCGAGGTCGCGCCGGAACCCCTCCTGGAGCGCCCGCACGCTCAGATGGACCTCGGTCGCCAGGCGGACCGTCGTCCACGGCTCGGACGGCCGCTCCTCGATGAGCTCGACCGCGCGCTTGATGGCCGAGCCCAGCCTGACCGGCCGGTCGCGTGCGAGGGCATCGCTGTGGTTGTGCCGCTGGCCGAGCAGCAGGCCGTCGAGCACGAGGCCCTCGATGTGCCTGCCCATGCGCGCGTCCCGGGTCGCGGCCGTCGGATGCTCCAGCTCGTCTTCCAGGAGGTCCAGCACCGTGCGCCACCGCCGCCCGAAGGGGCTGAGCATGTCGGCCCTGAAGTCGAAGGCGAGTCTCGCCCGCAGCGATCGACCGAGCAGCGCTTCGAGCCCCGACTCCAGCCGAGCCCTCGGGATCATCAGGCACAGGTGCTCGGCGTCGGCCGACCACTCCATCTCGGCGGGCGCTCCGGGCGAGTACACGAGCCCCTCACCCGCGACCGTCGTGACCGGCTCGCCGGTGCCGGCCCTCGCGCGCGCCCGGCCGCGCACGGTGATGTTCGCGTGGAAGTTCTCGGCGTCGGCGGTGCGCAGCTGCGCTGGCCGGCCGTACGCGATCCGGCCTACCGTCAGCGCGCCGACGCCCATGCCCGCGACCTCCATCGCGAGCGCACCGGGGCCGCCGGAGAGGCTCAGCCTGTGCGGGAGGTACAGCTGCGTGACGATGCGCTCAGCCTCGTCGCGGTCGTGGGTCCTGCGCCGGGTGTGCGTCGTCATGCGTGGCAGATGCTCGTCCCGGCTGCGCTCGTGATCCCCGCTGTCGCGACGTCCATCGCACTCCTCTTCGCGGCTGCCAGCCACCGTCCGGTCGCGCTTCCCACGACATCCCACCCGGCGGCGGAACCGGATGCGGGGGCTGCGGTGCGCGCGTCGCGCGTCCGGCCCATCCTACCGGCCTTGTACCCCGGTCGACCGTCCAGCCAGGGTGCGCCGGACCGTAGCCGGATCGCGCACATCGGCGCCGATCGAGCCCGCGTCCGCGCTGCAGATGCGAGCCTCGAACCTGCCCGACCGCCCCGGCCGAGGGGTGCGTCGCACATCCGTCCCAGGAGGTCATCAGGTGCCCGACCCCTCGCAGCCGCCGACCGACGAGCGCTCCCCCGATGCCGCGGCGACCGCTGCGCCGCCCGCCGCGGCGGAGCAGGAGTTCCTCCGCGGGCTCGGGGAGACGGTGAACCACCACGTGCGGACCGCGCTGACACCGCTGCTCGGTCACACCGAGCTGCTGCTCGCGCACGAGCAGCAGCTCCCAGCGGAGGTGCACCGGTCGCTGCACGCCGTGGCGCGAGCCGGCCGGCGGCTCAGCGACGTGGTGCTCGGCATCTGCGAGCTGATCGGGATCGCGTGCGCGGACGGCGACGCCGACGAGCCGGTCGACGTCTCCGCGCTGCTCGCCGATGAGGACGCGGCGCACCGCATCCGGGCCTCGCGGAAGGGGGTCCTGCTCGAGGTCGGCGGCGACCGGGTCCGGGCCCACGGCGTCGACCCGACGCGCCTGTGGCGCGCGCTCGAGGCGCTGCTCGACAACGCGGTGCGCCACGCCCCAGCAGGATCGACGGTCCGGGTCACCACGACGGCTGCGACCGGAGGGGTCCGCATCACGGTGAGCGACGAGGGCCGCGGCATCGATCCCGCAGACCGCGAACGGCTGATCCTGCCGTTCGAGCGGGGCTGCCACCCACCGGGAGCCGTCGCCGGCCGGGGCATGGGGCTCGCGCTGGCATCCGCGTTCGCGACGTCCAACGGCGGCCGGCTCGTCCTCTCCGAGAGCGCCAGCGGTGGCCTCGAGGTCACCCTCGACCTGCCGGCCGGGAACGGCGAGCGGTCAGCGGGCGCGCTCGCCCCACAGCTGCTGCATCGCGCCGAGGACGGTGCTGATGGCGGGCACCCGCTCGGCACCGTGCCGGTGGCGGAGCGAGACGGTCCGGCCTGAGCCGTCCGCGAGCGGCGCGACCACGACGTCGTCGCGCGTGAGCACGCGCAGCGCCATCGTGGGCAGCAGCGTCACCGAGCCGGTCGCGGCGACGAACGACTGGGCGGCGACGAAGTCGTCGGTCTCGAACTGGATCGTCGGGGCGAACCCGGCCTCGGCCGCGAGCGACTCGAGGTGCCGGCGGCAGCGCTCGCACCCGCCCACCCAGTCGGCGCCGGCGAGCGCGGCGAGCTCGATCGGCGACCCGTCGGCCAGCTCGTGATCGAGCGGCAGCACGATGCACGACGGGTCCTCGCCCAGCTCGATGCGGGCGAGCTGCACGTCGTCGTGGAGCTCGTCGTACTCGAACGCCACCGCCACGTCAGCGTCGCCCGCGAGCACCGCCTCGATCGCCTCCGGCGGTTCGAGCTCGATGACGCGCGCGGTGAGCCCAGGCACCGCGAGCCGGGCCGCTGCGATCGCGCGGGGCACGAAGTCGGCGAGCGCCGAGGGGAACGCCGCGATCGTGACCGTGCCGGCGCCCTCGGCGAGCGAGCGCAGCTCCGCCTCGGCCGAGCCGAGCAGCCCGGCGATGCCGTCGGCGTGCCGCAGCAGCCGCGCGCCCGCCTCGGTGAGCGTCACGCCCGTCGACGAGCGCAGCAGCAGCGCCTGACCGACCTCCTCCTCGAGCAGGCGGATGTGCTGGCTCACCGCGGGCTGCGTCCAGCCGAGGGCGCGGGCGCCGCCGGAGACCGATCCCTCGCGCGCGACGGTGCGGAAGATCAGGATGCGACGCGGGTCCAGCTGCATGGCCCCAAGCATGCCGCATCCTCGGCGGGCGACGTCCAGGCTCGAGGCGTAGCGTGGAGCCATGAGCGAGCAGATCGAGATCGTCGACAACCCGAAGGCCCAGCGCTTCGAGGCGCGCGTCGATGGCGCGCTCGCCGGCTTCGCCGACTACCGCGACGGCGAGGGCGTGCGGGGCTTCCCCCACACCGAGGTCGACCCGGCCTTCGGCGGCCGCGGCATCGGCTCGACCCTCGTCGACGAGGCGCTGCGCGCGACGATCGCCGAGGGCAGGCGGATCATCCCGCAGTGCTCGTTCGTCGCCGCGCGGGTGACGGCGGACGAGTTCGCCGCGCACGTCGCGCGCTAGCTACTCCCCGAACCGCTCGCGCACGAGCGCGCTGACCGCGTCGATCGCCTCGGCCGCCTGCGGACCGGTCGCCTCGAAGACGACCGTCGAGCCGCGATCCAGGCCGAGCGCGAGCACGCGCAGCATGCTCTTCGCGTCGACGCCGTTCACGGCCACCGCGGCGTCGAAGCCGCTCACCGTGCGCACGAGCTCAGATGCGGGTCGCGCGTGCAGCCCGTGCTCGTTCTCGAGCACGATCTCGAGGCGGGCCGGCTCCGCCGCCGACGCGGCGTCGTCGCCAGGACCGGCGTCCGCATCCGCGCGCCGCTCGGGCTCGGGCGCGACCGGCTCCGCGGCCGCGACGACCTCGTCCATCGAGCCGCCCGCCTCGGCGGCGACCGCCGCAGCGACGGCGCCCTCGACGATGGGCGCGTCGGCGATGCGGATGCGCTCGGGCTCCGCGGCGAAGTCGATGGCCGTCTCGGTCGTGAGCACGGCCGACCCCAGGTCGCACAGCACGACGACGCCGTCGCCCGAGTCCGCCTCGCCGAGCGCCGCCTGCACCCGGTCGAAGCTCGTGCCGATGCCGCCGTCGTCGGTCCCGCCGGCCGCGACGATCGTCACGGTCGGCGCCATCTGCGCGGCGAGCTCGACCACCCCCTCGGCGATGCGGGCGGAGTGCGAGACGATGACGAGCCCGACGCTCACCTGGTCTCCGCCGCGGCGCGCAGCATGAGCGAGGTGGACTCGCTGCCCGGGTCGCGGTGGCCGATGGCGCGCGCCCCCAGGTAGGACGCGCGCCCCTTGTGGGCGACGAGCGGCTCGGTCGCCGCGGCGCCCTCCGCCGCGGCCGCTGCAGCCGCCTCGAGCGCGGCCCGCACGTCGTCGCCGGCGGCCGCGGCCGCCTCGACGGCCGGCGTCCACGCATCCACCATCGTCTTGTCGCCGGGCTCGGCCTTGCCCCGCGCCACGATGCCGTCGCGCGCGGCCGTCAGCACCTCGACGAGCGCCGCGGCGTCCAGCTCGGCGCGGTCGCCCGCCGCCATCGAGCCCTTGAGGAACGCGGTGCCGTAGAGCGGCCCGGCGGCGCCGCCCACCGTCGAGATGAGCGTGGTCGCGACGAGCTTGAGCACGGCGCCGGGCGTCGCGTCGTCGTCGAGCGCCTCGAGCCTGCCGAGCACGGCCTGGAACCCGCGGTCGAGGTTCTCGCCGTGGTCGGCATCGCCGATCGCCCGGTCGAGCGCCGTGAGCTCGAGCTTGCGCCGCGCGACCTCCGCGGCGACGGCCTCGATCCAGCGCCTGGTCCAGCGGCCGTCGAGCCCGCTCATCCGCTCGCTACCTTCCCCACCGCAGCGCGGCGGTCTGCACGGGCGCGTCGTAGAGGCCGAGCATCTCGTCGTCGACCTGCAGCAGCGTGATCGACACCCCCTGCATCTCGAGGCTCGTCACGTACGAGCCGACGAGCGAGCGCGCGAGCTCGATGCCGCGCTCGGCGAGCACCTCCGCAGCGCGGCGGAAGACGATGTAGAGCTCCGACTGCGGCGTGCCGCCCATGCCGTTGACGAGCAGCACGACGCGGTCGCCCTTCGAGAACGGCAGGTCCTCGAGGATCGGCTCCATCAGCCGGTCGACGATGCGGTCGGCGGGCTCGAGCGCGATGCGCTCGCGCCCGGGCTCGCCGTGGATGCCGATGCCGATCTCGATCTCGTCGTCGGCGAGCGTGAAGCTCGGCTCGGTCGCGTGCGGCACCGTGCAGGGCGAGAGCGCCATGCCCATCGTGCGCACCTTGCGGTTGACGGTGCGCGCGACCTCCGCCACCTGGTCGAGCGAGTCGCCGCGCTGGGCGGCAGCGCCCGCGAGCTTCTCGACGAGCATGGTGCCCGCGACGCCACGACGGCCGGCGGTGTAGAGCGAGTCCTTGACCGCGACGTCGTCGTCGACGATGACGGTCTGCACCTCGATGCCCTCCGCGAGGGCGAGGTCGGCGGCGGTCTCGAAGTTGAGCACGTCCCCGGTGTAGTTCTTGACGATGTGCAGCACGCCGGCCCCGGCGTCCACCTGCTTCGTCGCCTCGAGGATGGGGTCGGGCGTCGGCGAGGTGAACATCGCGCCGGGCACCGCGGCGTCGAGCATGCCGAAGCCGACGAAGCCGGCGTGCAGCGGCTCGTGGCCCGACCCACCGCCGGAGACGAGGCCGACCTTGCCCTGCACCGGCGCGTCCGCGCGGACGACGACGAAGGGCGGGTCGACGACCACGCGCACGATGTCGGCATGCGCGGCGGCGAAGCCTGCGACGCCTTCGTCGACCGTCTTGGTGGGGTCGTTGATGAGCTTCTTCACGGTGCGCCTCTCGTTCAGCCTGGCCGGTTGGGCTCACGCTACGCCTCGCCGCCTGGAATCTCGATGGCGTCGATCGAAGATCTCTCGGATTTCGGCCCGGCCCCGGCTATCGTGTGCCGTACCACCCGAGTGGGCGGTACGGGCGATGCGGCCCGTAGACGAGAAGGCAGGGACCATGGAACCCAATCTCGGACTGGTATTCCTCTCAGAGCTGGTGGGCACCGCGATGCTCGTGCTGCTCGGCTGCGGCGTCGTGGCCAACGTCGTGCTGAAGGGCAACAAGGGCTACGGCGGCGGCTTCCTGATGATCAACTTCGGCTGGGGCCTCGCGGTCTTCGCCGGCGTGATCGTCTCGGCGTACTCGGGCGCGCACCTGAACCCCGCCGTCACCTTCGGCCTGCTCGCGCGCGACCTCGCGACCGGCGTCGACTACAACTGGGCGATGCTGCCCGTCTACCTCGCCGCGCAGTTCATCGGCGCCTTCATCGGCGCCGTGCTGTGCTGGCTCGCCTACAAGCAGCACTTCGACATCGAGGAGGACCCGGGCGCGAAGCTCGGCACGTTCTCGACCGGCCCCGGCATCCGCAACAACGGCTGGAACCTCGTCACCGAGATCATCGGCACGTTCGTGCTCGTCTTCGTCGTGATCGGCTTCAGCGCGCAGAACGGCGTCGAGGCCGACGTGCCCGCGGGGCTCGCCTCGCTCGGCGCGCTGCCCGTCGCGCTCCTCGTCGTCGGCATCGGCGCCTCGCTCGGCGGACCGACCGGCTACGCCATCAACCCCGCCCGCGACCTGGGCCCGCGCATCGCCCACGCGCTCCTGCCCATCAAGGGCAAGGGCTCGAGCGACTGGAGCTACGCCTGGATCCCGGTGGCCGGCCCCATCATCGGCGGCATCCTCGCCGGGCTCCTCGCGCCGACGGCCATCGCCGGCATCACGGGCTTCGCGGCCTGACGCACCGCGGAGGGGCCCATCCGGGCCCCTCCGCCGTCGCGGCTCCGCGGCGCATCCACACCAGCACGGCATCCATCACAGAACGAAGGAGTTCCGGTGAACGACTACGTCATCGCGATCGACCAGGGCACGACCTCGACTCGCGCCATCCTCTTCGACCACTCGGGGAGCATCGTCTCCACGGGCCAGCTCGAGCACGAGCAGATTTTCCCGCAGGCGGGGTGGGTGGAGCACGATCCGAAGGAGATCTGGAATAACACCCGCGAGGTCATCGGCCAGGCGCTCTCGAAGGCCAACGTCACGCGCCACAACGTGAAGGCGATCGGCATCACGAACCAGCGCGAGACGGCGGTGGTGTGGAACAAGCAGACCGGTGAGCCCGTCTACAACGCCATCGTCTGGCAGGACACCCGCACGCAGAAGATCGTCGACCGGCTCGCCGACGGCGACACCGACCGCTACAAGCAGAAGGTGGGCCTGCCGCTCGCGACCTACTTCTCGGGCACGAAGATCGTCTGGATCCTCGAGAACGTCGAGGGAGCGCGCGAGGCCGCGGAGGCGGGCGACCTGCTCTTCGGCACCACCGACTGCTGGGTGCTGTGGAACCTCACGGGCGGCGTCAACGGCGGCGTGCACGCGACCGACGTGACGAACGCGTCGCGCACGCTGTTCATGGACCTCGAGTCGCTCGAGTGGGACGACGCGATCCTCGCCGACTTCGGCGTGCCGCGCTCGATGCTGCCCGAGATCAAGTCGTCGTCCGGCGAGTTCGGCGTCGCGGCCTCCGAGTCGCTGCTGCGCGAGACGCCCATCACGGGCATCCTCGGCGACCAGCAGGCGGCGACGTTCGGCCAGGCGGCGTTCGACAAGGGCGAGGCGAAGAACACCTACGGCACCGGCAACTTCCTCATCTTCAACACGGGCGAGGAGATCGTCCACTCGAAGAACGGGCTGCTGACCACCGTCGGCTACAAGATCGGCGACGAGCCCACGCACTACGCGCTCGAGGGGTCGATCGCCGTCACGGGCTCGCTCATCCAGTGGCTGCGCGACAACCTGGGCCTCATCCCTGACGCACCGGCGGTCGAGCAGCTCGCGAAGTCGGTCGACGACAACGGCGGCGCGTACTTCGTGCCGGCGTTCTCGGGCCTCTTCGCGCCCTACTGGCGACCTGACGCGCGCGGCGCGCTCGTCGGCCTCACGCGCTACGTCAACAAGGGCCACATCGCGCGGGCAGCGCTGGAGGCGACCGCGTTCCAGACCGCCGAGGTCGTCGACGCGGTGAACGCTGACTCCGGCGTCGACCTCACCGAGCTCAAGGTCGACGGCGGCATGATCGCGAACGACACGCTCATGCAGTTCCAGGCCGACATGCTGCGGGTGCCGGTCATCCGCCCGGTCGTCGCGGAGACGACGGCGCTCGGTGCCGCCTATGCGGCCGGCCTTGCGGTCGGCTTCTGGACGTCGCTCGAGGAGCTGCGCCAGCAGTGGCAGGAGGACCGCCGCTGGGAGCCGCAGATGGAGCAGGAGGCGCGCGACCGCACCTACCGCAACTGGAAGAAGGCCGTGCAGAAGACGCTCGACTGGGTCGACGACGACGTGGACTGACACGCCAGGTCCTCGCAGGACGGGGCGGAGGGGGCGGCTGCGGCCGCCCCCTCCGTGCTGTCCGGGCCGCGGGGCCGGCGGCCCCGCGCGGGTCAGAGCTGCGCTCGGTACACCGGGTCGCTGAGCCAGATCACCGCGGCCGCGATCACGACGACCACCATCGTCATGCGCGCCGTCGAGACGGTGAGCACGATCGACGCCCACCAGTCGTCGTCGGCCGAGAGCCGGCCGCGCGCGATGGGCTGCTTCGCCGAGATGGCGACGGTGATCGCGATCGGATCGAGGCCGACGAGCATCGTGATGACCGCCGAGCGCAGCCGCTGCGCCTCCCCCGTCCGCGACGCGCGGCCGGAGCCGTGCGGCTCCGCGACGTTCGCGATCGGCAGCAGCGCGCGCATCCAGCCGTCGAGCCACCACGCGAGCAGCACGAGGCCGAGCACGAGCACGAGCAGCACGGCGCGGACGACGAGCTCGTCGTACGCCGTCAGCGCCTCCTGCCACGGGTCGCTCGCGAGCCGCGCCCGGAGCGCAGGCATCGCCCGTGCGAAGAAGGCGGCGCCCGCCGTCGCGTAGCCGAGCGCCACGATGAGGATGGTGAGCGGGTGCCGCATGCGCACGAGCATCCACGCGACGATGAGCGCGGCGCCGGCGCAGAACTCGACCGCGTCGAGCGCGCCGTAGGTCGTCGCGCCGAGCAGCGGCGTGGACTGCATGAGCAGGATCGCGGTCTGCGCCCCCGCGAACAGCACGAGGCAGTAGAGCGCCCCGATGCGATAGCCGCGCGACGCGGGCGCCACGAGCGCGGCGAGCAGCAGCAGCAGCACGCCGATGATGCGCAGCGTCACCGACGGCGTGAGCGACGGCGGGCGGTGCAGCAGCAGCGTGAGGCCGTAGCAGGCGAGCAGCCCGCCGAGCGCGAGCGCGACGAGCAGCAGCGAGCGCGAGGCGCGGTCGGCCCACGAGAGCGGCCAGCTGCGCCACACCTCGTCGCGCGACCACGTCGACTGCCGCTGCGCCCTCGGGTGCTCGGCGACCTGTGCGCTCACGCGATCAGCGCACGGCGGCGCGCCACGCGTCGAGCGTGCGCGTCGCTGCCCCGGAGTCGATGGCCGTGCGAGCGACCTCCAGCTCCTCCGCCAGCCGCTCGACGAGCGGGCGGTCCTTCTGCCGCACGTCGCCGTCGAGCCGCCAGGCGACGAGCGCGGCGGCGGCGTTCAGCAGCACGATGTCGCGCACCGCGCCCTGCTCCCCCGCGAGCGTGCGCCGCAGCACGTCGGCGTTGTGCTCCGCGGAGCCGCCGCGGAGGTCGTCGAGCTGCGCGCGCGGGATGCCGAGCTCGCGCGGGTCGATGTCGTGCTCGACGACGTCACCGCGCGCGACCTCCCAGAGCTCCGAGTGGCCGGTCGTGGTGAGCTCGTCGAGCCCGTCCTCGCCGCGCACGACGAGCGCGGTCGCGCCGCGGGTCGCGAAGACGCCGACGAACTGCTCGATGACGCGCTTGTCGGCGACGCCCACGAGCGTCACCTCCGGCCGCGCCGGGTTGACGAGCGGGCCGAGCACGTTGAAGACGGTCGGGACGCCGAGCTGCGCGCGCACCGGGCCCGCGTGGCGGAAGCCGGGGTGGAAGCGGGTCGCCCAGGCGAAGGAGATGCCGGCCTCCTCGAGGATGCGGCGCACGGCGGCGGGGTCCTCGTCGGCGGGCACGAGCCCGAGCGCCTCGAGCACGTCGGAGGCGCCCGACGACGACGACACGGCCCGGTTGCCGTGCTTGAGCACGGGCACCCCAGCGGCCGCCACGACGATGCTCGCGGTGGTCGAGATGTTCACGGTGTGCTGCCGGTCGCCGCCTGTGCCGACGATGTCGACCATGCGGGTGTCGCCGGGCAGCGGCACGGCCGCCTCGAGCACGGCGTCGCGGAAGCCGACCAGCTCCTCGGCGACCACGCCCTTGCTGCGCAGCGCGATGAGGAAGCCGCCCATCTGGGCCTCGGTCGCACGGCCGGAGACGATCTCGGCCATGGCCCACTCTGCCTGTCGGATCGCGAGATCCTCGCCTTCGAGCAGCGTCTCCAGCACGACTGGCCAGGTCAAGAGGCGATCCATAGGTCCAGCCTAGGTGTTGGCGGCACGCGGGCCCGCCGGGTCGTCCCCCTCGGGGTGAACTGTCACTAGGATGGGAACGTGTCCACTACTGCGCTCTCCCCGTCGCCGTCGGCGCCGATGATCAGGCGGCCGAACACCGTTGCGGTCGGCACCATCGTCTGGCTCGGCAGCGAGGTCATGTTCTTCGCCGGCCTGTTCGCGATCTACTTCACGCTGCGCTCGATGTCCGGAGATCTCTTCGCGACCGAGGCCGAGAAGCTGAACGTGATCTTCGCCACGATCAACACGGTCATCCTGCTGGCCTCGAGCTTCACGTGCCAGGCGGGCGCGAACGCCGCGGAGCACCACCAGGCGTTCCGGTCGGGCGGCAGGTTCCAGCTCTCCAAGTGGGGCATGGTCGAGTGGTTCTACCTCACCTACGCCATGGGCGCGGTCTTCATCATCCTGCAGGTGTTCGAGTACATCGTGCTCATCAGCCACGGGGTGACGCTGTCGTCGAGCTCCTACGGCTCGGCCTTCTACCTCACGACCGGCTTCCACGGCCTCCACGTGACCGGCGGGCTCTTCGCCTTCCTGTTCGTGATCGGCCGCGCGTACGCCGTCAAGCGCTTCGCACACAAGGAGGCGACGAGCGCGCACGTCATCTCCTACTACTGGCACTTCGTCGACGTGGTCTGGATCGGCCTGTACCTCGTCATCTACTGGCTCAAGTAAGCAACGGTTGGGACTGAGAACGTTGGCATCACGCAAGAAGACCGGTCGCAGGCACCCGCTCGCCAGCGCGGCGCTGCTCATCATCGGACTCGTCGCCGCAGGCGGCGCGTCTGTCGCGGTGGGCTCCGTGGCGAACGCCGAGCCGGCGACGACCCCGCACTCCCAGCAGCTCACGGCCGCAGACGGCGAGGCGCTGTTCCGCGCCAACTGCGCGTCGTGCCACGGCCTCAACGCCGAGGGCACCGAGAACGGCACGAGCCTCATCGGCGTCGGCGCCGCATCGGTCGACTTCCAGGTCATGACCGGCCGCATGCCGATGGCGATGTCCGGCCCGCAGGCGCTGCAGCGCGACCCGCAGTTCTCGCAGGAGGACACCGACGCGATGGCGGCGTACATCGCGTCGCTCGCCCCGGGTCCCGACGTGCCGTCCGAGGAGCTGCTCGACACCTCCGTCGTCGACGCCGAGGGCATCGCCGCCGGCGGCGAGCTCTTCCGCATCAACTGCGCCATGTGCCACAACGTGGCCGGCGCGGGCGGCGCGCTGACGGAGGGCAAGTTCGCCCCGCCGCTCAAGGGCGTCGCGGCCAACCACATCTACGAGGCCATGCTCACCGGCCCGCAGAACATGCCGGTGTTCAACGACTCGAACATCAGCCCCGAGGAGAAGCGCGAGATCATCGCGTACCTGAACTACCTCGACGAGAACCCGTCGGTCGGCGGCTTCGACCTGGGCGCGCTCGGACCGGTGTCCGAGGGCCTGTTCATCTGGATCTTCGGTCTCGGCGGCATCGTCGCGATCACGGTCTGGCTGACCTCGAGGCCGAACTGACCATGGCGCAGGACACAGGAAGGACCGACAGCATGTCGGCTGAAGGCCAGTCCGCTCCGGCGGAGCAGCACGAGGTCGCGGTCTACGACCGCGGCGCAGCGGTCGTGCAGGCCGACGCGTTCGAGAACCCGGGCCTGCCCCCGCACCGCCCGCGCCAGACCGACCTCCACCCCGCCAAGGAGCGTCGCGCCGAGCGCCAGGTCGTGTGGTGGTTCCTGCTCTCGATGGTCGGCTCGGTGCTCGCGATCATCGCGTACGTCGCCGTGCCGATCGAGTCGGGCGACATGGGGACGGTCCGCTTCAACAACCTGTTCCTCGGCCTCGGCATCGCGCTCGCGCTGCTCGGCGTCGGCTTCGGCGGCATGCACTGGGCGCGACAGCTCATGAGCTCGCACGAGGTCGTCGAGGAGCGCCACCTGTCGCGCGGCTCGGAGAAGAGCCGTGCGCGCGCCGTCGAGATCTTCCAGCTCGGCGACGAGGAGTCCGGCTTCTCGCGCCGGTCGCTCATCCGCAACACGCTCATCGGCGCGATCGCGCTCGTGCCGCTGCCCGCAGTCGTCCTCTTCCGCGACCTCGCCCCGGCGCAGGACGCGGTGGAGGCGATCTCGAACACGATGTGGAAGGCGGGCTCCCGGCTCGCGCTCGACCCGACCGGCACGCCCATCCGGGCGACCGATGTCACGATCGGGTCGGCCTTCCACGTCATCCCTGCCGAGCTCGCAGAGCTCGGTCACGAAGAGGGCTACCTCGACCAGAAGGCCCTGGCGTCCGTGCTGCTCGTCCGCGTGCCGCTCGACCGCCTCAACGAGCAGCCGGCTCGCGCCGGATGGTCGTACGACGGCATCGTCGCCTACTCGAAGATCTGCACGCACGTCGGCTGCCCCGTGGCGCTGTACGAGCAGCAGACCCACCACCTGCTCTGCCCCTGCCACCAGTCGACCTTCGACGTGACCAACCACGCCAAGGTGATCTTCGGTCCTGCCAAGCGCCCGCTGCCGCAGCTGCCGATCACGGTCGACGACGAGGGCTTCCTCATCGCGCAGAGCGACTTCACCGAGCCCATCGGCCCCTCGTTCTTCGAGCGCCTCGGGCATGTCGACCCTGAGCACGTGCCGCTCTCGGCCGCTGAGCTGGAGACCCGAGCATGACTTCCACCGCACCGCGCCCCTCCCTCACCGCGCAGGCGTCGAACTACCTCGACGAGCGCACCAGCCTCTCGACCATGGTCGCGACGCTCGGCCGCAAGGTGTTCCCCGACCACTGGTCGTTCATGCTGGGCGAGGTCATCCTGTACTCGTTCGTCGCGATCCTGCTCTCGGGCACCTTCCTGACGTTCTTCTTCGACCCGTCGATGACCGAGGTCCACTACGAGGGCTCGTACGTGCCCCTCAAGGGCATCGCGATGTCGGCGGCCTACGCCTCGTCGCTCGACATCTCGTTCGACATCCGCGGCGGCCTGCTCATGCGCCAGGTGCACCACTGGGCGGCGCTGCTGTTCGTGGCCGCCATCGGCCTGCACATGCTGCGCGTGTTCTTCACCGGTGCGTTCCGCAAGCCCCGCGAGATCAACTGGGTCGTCGGCTTCATCCTCTTCATCCTCGCGATGGCGGAGGGCTTCACCGGCTACTCGCTCCCCGACGACCTGCTCTCGGGCAACGGCCTCGCGATCATCAACGGCATGGTCAAGGGCATCCCGATCGTGGGCACCTGGATCTCGTACCTGTTCTTCGGCGGGCTGTTCCCGGGCGACGACATCGTGTCGAGGCTCTTCGTGCTGCACATCATGCTGCTGCCGGCGATCGTGATCGCGCTCATCGGCGTGCACCTCGTGCTCATGGTGGTGAACAAGCACACGCAGTTCGCCGGCCCCGGCAAGACCAACGACAACGTCGTCGGCGCGCCGATCATGCCGCTCTTCGCGGCCAAGGCTGGCTCGTTCTTCTTCATCGTCTTCGGCGTCATCGTGCTCATCGCATCGACGTTCACGATCAACCCGATCTGGGCATACGGACCGTACGACCCGTCCCCCGTCTCGGCGGGCACCCAGCCCGACTGGTACATCGGCTTCGCCGACGGCGCGCTCCGGCTCGCCCCTGGCCTCGAGTCCGAGATCTTCGGCCTGACGCTCTCGTGGAACATCCTGATCCCGATGGCGGTGCTCGGCGCCTTCATCGTGCTCGTCATGTTCTACCCGTTCATCGAGCAGTGGATCACGGGCGACAAGCGCGAGCACCACATCGCCGAGCGCCCGCGCAACAACCCGACGCGCACGGCCATCGGCGCCGCGGGCATCCTGTTCTACGCCGTGCTGTGGGCGGCCGCGTCGTCCGACCTGATCGCGACGCACTTCCACCTCAACGTGTTCCAGGTCACCTGGTGGCTGCAGGCGACGCTCATCCTCGGCCCGATCATCACGTTCTGGCTCACCCGCCGGATCGCGCTCGGCCTGCAGAAGAAGGATCGCGAGATCCTGCTGCACGGCTACGAGTCGGGCAACATCCGCCGGCTCCCCGGCGGCGAGTACGTCGAGGTGCACCAGCAGCTCGACGAGTACGAGTCGTGGAAGCTCAAGGCCTTCGACTCGTACGAGCCGGTCATGGTGCGCCCGAACGCCAAGGGCAAGATCACGCCGGCGACGCACGCGCGTGCCGCGCTCACGCGCTGGTTCTTCGAGGACCGCATCGCCCCGGTCAGCCGCGGCGAGCTCGAGGCAGCGAAGCACGACCACCACTGACGCTTGACGCGGAGGGCCCGGGATGATTCCCGGGCCCTTCGCTGTTGGCTCGGGCATGCCCCTCGAATTCGGTGTCCACACGTTCGCAGCCGTCCCCGTCGTCGACGGCGCGCCGCTCAGCCCCGCGCAGGTGCTGCGCGACGTCGTGCAGGAGGGGATCGCGGCCGAGCGCGCCGGCCTCGCCTTCTTCGGCGCCGGCGAGCACCACCGCGAGGACTTCGCGATCAGCGCCCCGGAGATCGTGCTCGGCGCGCTCGCGACCGTCACCGAGCGCATGCGCCTCGGCACCGCCGTCACCGTGCTGTCGTCGAACGACCCGGTGCGGGTGTTCGAGCAGTTCTCCACCCTCGACGGCATCTCGAGCGGTCGTGCGGAGCTCATCGTGGGCCGCGGCTCGTTCACCGAGTCGTTCCCGCTCTTCGGGTACCGCCTCGAGGACTACCAGGCGCTCTTCGAGGAGCGCCTCGAGCTGCTCGCGGCGCTCGTCCGCGAGGCGCCTGTCACCTGGTCGGGCGCGCTGCGCTCCCCGCTCGTCGACCAGTCGGTGCACCCGCGGTCGCACGCGGCCGAGCACGGCAGCCGGATGCCGGTCTGGGTCGGCGTCGGCGGCTCGCCCGAGTCGGTCATCCGCACCGCGCGGCACGGCTTCGACATGATGCTCGCCATCATCGGCGGCAGCCCCGCGCAGTTCGCACCCTTCTCCGGGCTCTACCGGAAGGCGATGGAGCAGTTCGGCCACACCGGCGGCCGCGTCGGCATGCACTCCCCCGGCCTGATCGCCGAGACGGACGCGGAGGCGAAGCGCATCCTCATGCCGCAGTGGCTCGTCTTCCGCAACCGGCTGGGGCGCGAGCGCGGCTGGGGCGAGGCGTCCGAGCGCGAGTTCGACGCGAACGCCGCCGAGCACGGCGCGCTGTTCGTCGGCAGCCCCGAGACGGTCGCGCAGAAGATCGTCTGGGCGCACGAGACGCTCGGGATCGAGCGCTTCGACCTGAAGTACGACTCGGGCACCCGGCACGAGGACAACCTGCGCACCATCGAGCTCTTCGGCACCGAGGTCGTGCCCCGGGTGCGCGCGCTGCTCGGCGAGTGAGCGCCCGGCGCTGACGCTGCGTCGCGGCGGCGCTCAGGCGAGCAGCGCCTCTGCCCGCTCGAGCAGCCGCTGGGCCGCAGCGCTGCTGCGGTCGTCGCCGCGACCGGCGTTCGCGAGGGCGTGCCCCATGAGGTGCGTGGCGGCGATCGCGGCGACGCGCACGTCGCCGGCCCAGCCCGACTGCAGCTCGTCGGCGAAGGCGGCGAGCGCCGCCCCTGCCTCGGTCGCGGGCGTCCGCTCGATCGCCGAGACGACGACGTGGCCGAAGAGCGCGCCGCGGTCGTCGGCCGGGTCGCCGAGCCCGGCGGTGTCGATGTCGAGGATGCCGGTGATCGTCGAGGGCGCTGCCTCGTCGACGAAGATCTGCCCGAGGTGCAGGTCGCCGTGGATGGTCACCGGGCGCGGCAGCACCGTCGCGGCGTAGCGCTCCGCGACCAGCTGGGCGAGCCGCGCCGTCTGGCGGCCGAACAGCGGCGCCGTCTCCTGCATCCGCTCGGCGTACCAGTCGACGCGGCGCGCGAGCGACTCGCGCGCGCCGATCGCGACGGGCACCGACGCGATGTGCTGGGTGAGCTCGTCGAGCCCGCAGGCGAACCGCGCGCGGTCGATCCGCTCGAAGACGTCGATCGCGGGCACGCCGGGCAGCTCCCCCAGGAGCACGAGCCCGGCGTCCGAGAAGCCGAGCGAGCGCGGCACCGGCACCCCGGCGGCGCGGAAGCGCTCGTGCAGGTCGTGGATCGACGAGGCGAGTGAGGGGTGCACGACCTTCGCGAACCAGCGATCGGTCGCGGTCTCGACGCGGAGCACCGCCCGCTTGCCGGGACGGTAGGCCTCCATCCGGAGCTTCGCGCCCTCGGCCGCGATGCCGAACTTCGCGAGCACGACGCCGGCCGCCTCCGGGTAGGAGACGGCGGGCAGCGACGGGAGCGCCGGGTCCTGCGGGTACGCCCACGCCGTGAGCCGCCGGCCGGACGCGTCGACGAGCTCGACCGTGTGCTCGTCCATCGGCGCGCTCGGCGAGGTGTTCACGTAGATGGTGACGCGCTCGATGCTGTCGTCGCGCGTGCGCACGCCGCACGAGAAGCCGACGATGAACCCCTCGTTCACGGGCTCGACGTCCTTCTGCGCGAAGTCGACCAGCTCGCGCCCGCTCTCCGCCACGAGTCGCATGAGGACAGCGGCAGCGTTGTCGAGCATGGCTCCCATCCAACACCGCCGCAGCCGGGAAGCCGCCCAGGCGCGCGATACCGTTGGGCCATGCGGTGGCTGGGACGGCTCATGGTCGAGCAGCAGGCGCCGTGGCTCCAGGTCGTGAAGATGCTCGTCGCGATCGTGGTCTCGTGGGTCGCGAGCTCGCTGCTGCTCGGCACCGAGCTGCCGATCTTCGCCGCGATCGCCGCGCTGCTCGTCGTCGCGCCGAGCGTGCACCAGTCGATCGGCAAGGGGCTCGAGCGGTCGGCCGGCGTGCTCGGCGGCGTCGTGCTCGCGTGGCTCGCGAGCCTCGCGCTGCCGTCCGGGCCGCTCGTCGTGCTCGCGGTCACGCTCGTCGCGGTGCTCGTCGCCCGGCTGCTGCGGCTCGCGCCGATGGCGGCGAACCAGCTGCCGATCAGCGCGATGATCCTGCTCGCGCTCGGCGCGGGCGCGGGGCCGCTGTTCGGCTTCGAGCGGGTGGTCGAGACGCTCATCGGCGCGGCGTGCGCGCTGCTCATCAACCTCGTCGTCGTGCCGCCGGTGCAGCACGAGCCGGCCGAGCGGGCGATGCGCGAGACGGCGTACGCGGTCGCCGAGGCCTACGACCGCGTCGCCGGCGCGCTCGCCTCCCACGACGCCGTCGACGGCGAGCGGCTGCTCGCGGACGCGAGAGCGCTGCGCGCGTACGTGCAGCGCACCCGGTCGGCGATGGACGCGCTCGAGGAGTCCACGCGGCTCAACCTGCGTGCGCGTGCGCTGCGCGAGCGGATCGACCGCGACGAGCGGCTGCTGCTCACGCTCACGGTGCTCGTGAACCGCGTCATCGGCATGTCGCGCACCGTCGCCGACCGGTTCGACGCATCCGTCGCCGACGACCCGATCGTGCACCGGGTCGGCACCGAGTCGCGGCGCATCGCGCACGGCGTGCGCATGCTCGTCGACCGCCACGCGCTCGAGGACGGCCGCACGACCACGATGCCCGCGGTCGACGGGCCGGCGCTCACGACGCCCATCGCGGTGCCGCAGCCGCACCCCACGCACTGGGTGCTCATCGGCGCCCTGCTCGAGGACGTGCGTCAGGCGCGCGAGTCGCTCGAGGCCGACGGGGCGGGCGAGTAGGGCGTCAGCCACTGCAGCCGCCAGAACTCGTCGGCCGAGAGCTCGAAGGAGTGCGTGTCGATCGCGACGGCGCGGCGCACCGCGTCCGGGTCGAGGTGGGGACGCGCGAGGATCGACACCGCGCTCTGCCGCAGCACCGCCGAGCGCCCGTAGTGGATCGCCAGGATGTCCGCGGTCGCAGGGGTGTCGGAGACCACGTACGCGCTCGAGAGCAGGCGCGAGCGGCCGAGCATGCGCCACGAGAAGTGCCGGCCGGCCCACGCCGCCTCGGCGATCACCTCGCGGTCGCCCTTGTCGGGACGGTGGTACTCGTACACCTCGCGCAGCTGCAGCGGCGAGCTGCGCACGAGCTCGAACGTCAGCCGCGGGTTCTTGCGCTCCGGGTGCGTCCAGTACGGGAACGTGGTCGCTCGGATCGCCCACGTGCCGCGCAGCAGGCGCGCCAGCTCGGCGGGATCAGCGACGCGTGACATGGCCCCAGGATAACCACCGGATACGCTCGCGTCATGGCGAGTGAGGACCTGGAGCGCGCGATCGCGGTCGCGGCGCGGGCGTTCGACGGCCGCGTCGACCGGCAGGGGCAGCCCTACGTCGCCCACGCGATCCGCGTGATGCTCGACGTCGACACCGACGACGAGCGGGCCGTCGCGATGCTCCACGACGTGTTCGAGTGGGGCACCGTGACGCTGCGGCAGTTCCACGCGGCGAAGTTCCCGAAGCGCATCGTCGACGCCGTCGACGCGCTCACCAAGCGGCACGGCGAGTCGACGGCGGAGCACGTCGAGCGCGTGCGCGGGAGCGAGCTCGCGGCGACCGTCAAGGTCGCCGACCTGCGCGACAACGCCCTCGAGTGGCGGCTCGACGCGCTCGACGGCGCGACGCGCGACCGGCTGGTGGGGATGTACCGCGAGACCGCGACGCTGCTCGGCACGAGCCTCGACGAGATCTGCGGCCGCCCCGTCAGCTGAGGCGGCGTTCCCTGCACCCGCGCCCTAGGCACAACGCAAGCCCGAGCCGCTGATCCAGCGGCTGCAGCGCGCGGCAGCCTCCACAGCGGCGGAACCCAGCGCGCGGGCTTGCGTCGTGCGGGAGCACGGCGCGCGTCATGCGCTCGCCACTGCATCGACCGTGGTCCGCTCGAACCAGCGTGGCGGCTCCTCCTGCACGGAGGACCCTGGGCACAACGCAAGCCTGGGGTGCCGATCCAGCGGTCCGCGGTGCACAGCAGCCTCGACAGCGGCGGGAGCCGGTCGGGGGGCTTGCGTTGTGCGCCCGCCGCGAGGCGAGGGGTGGGAGGTGGAGGGGCGGCTACCAGATGCCGAAGGGCCGGCGCCGCACGCGGCGCTCGATCGGCAGCAGCAGGCGCAGGAACAGCCGGTAGCGGCGCGCGTCGAGCACGAGGTCGTGGCTCGGCAGGTGGTCGACGATCGGGCCGAAGACGCGCTTGAACACGCCTGGCCCGTGCAGCCGGTGCGAGGGATCGTCGGCGAGCCACGACGGCGGCGTCGCGTAGGCGTCGTACACCTCGGCGCCCTGCTCCTTGAACCACTGCATCGCGCGCCAGCGGATGAGGTGCGCGCCGCCGCGGATGGCGCGGTCGGGCACCGAGCCGCCGTCCTTCGCAAGCGCGTAGCGGCCGAACCGGATCATGAAGGCGGATGCCTGCGGCCCGTCGTGCGCGCCGTCGTACCCGAACCAGAAGTGGCCGCTCCCCTGCGCGACGGCGGCGCTCCAGAGCGTGCGGTAGTACTCGTAGGGCTTCATGCCCTCGACGCCCTTGCCGCCAGAGACCGTCTGCATGAGCTGGTGCATCGTGCGGTAGGTGTCCTCGCCGGGCTCGACCTTCTCGACGCGGTAGCCGTTGCGCTCCGCGTAGCGGATGTGGTTGCGCAGGCTCTTCTTGAAGCCCGCGAAGATCGTCTCGACGTCGGGCGTGAGGTCGACGAGCACGGTGTGCGTGTTCTGCTGGATCGAGTTCGCGGCGCGATAGCCCGCCGTCTCGAGCACCGCGCGGTGCTCGGGCGTGTCGACGACGAACGGCTCGACCTTGACGGCGAAGACGCCCTTCGCGGCGCCGTCCCTGGCGGCGCGGAAGGCATCGGCGATGCCGCCGAGCTGCTCGAACGACGCGCCCGGCCCGGTCGCGAAGTACCAGAAGCGGCCGGCGAGCGAGCGGTGCTCGAGCGCGAGCGCGTGCACCGTCTCGGGACCCTCGAGCACGAGGTGGCGCGGGTGCAGCCGCTCGGTGCGCTTGAGCGTCGCGTAGGCGGCGCTCTGCGTCCACTGGCCGCCGTCCGGGTTCTGCAGCACCAGCGCATCCCAGTCCGCGATCTCCGCCGCGGTCGCGTCCCGCAGCGTCCAGCGCGTGCTCGCCATGCTCACCGCTCCCCCATCTCCATCCATCGTCATCACCGCAGACCCGTCGTCACCACAGGCCCGTGTAGCGGCGCTTCACGCGCCACTCGACCGGCCGCACGGCCTTCCGCCAGACCTGCTGGGCGCGAGGCCGCAGCAGCACGTCGTGGCTCGGCGCGAAGTCGCTGATCTCGCCGAACTGCTGCTTGAAGCGCGCGAGCCCCGCCATCCAGTGGTCGGGGTCGTCCTTCGCCCACGTCGGCGGCGCACCCATCATGTCGAGACCGCTGAAGCCGCGCTCGCGGTAGTGCCGCACGCGCGTCCAGCGGCCGAGGTGCGCACCGCCCTCGATGAGGCGGTCGGGGCGCGAGCCCTCGTCCTTGTCGATCACGGTGCGGCCGAACGGGATCGTGAAGGTCACCGTCTGGGGCCCGTCGCCGCCGTCGTGCCCGAGCCACCAGTCGGCCTGGCCGCGGCTCGTGAACGCCCGCCAGATCGTCTTGTAGTAGTCCTCGTCGCGCATGCCGGCGAGACCCTTGCCGCCGCGGATGGTCTGCATCCGCTCCCACGCGAGGTCGAACAGCGCCTCGTCGCCCTCGACGCGCTCGATCGTGAAGCCGTCGCGCTCGGCGCGGCGGATGAGCTTGCGCGCCGTCTTCGAGAACGACCCGAAGATCTCCTCCTCGGTGCGCTCGAGGTCGATGACGACCGTGTGCGTGTGCAGCTGCACGTCCTCGGCCTGCGTGAGGCCGGCATCCGCGAGCATCGCGAGCGCCTCCGGGGTGCGCGGCAGCCGCGGCTCGACCTTGACCGAGATCAGGTTGGGGTGCTCGCGGCGCACGAAGGCGCGGATGGCGTCGACGACGGCGCGCATGTCGGGGTGCAGGGGCGCGCACGGGAAGTACCAGAAGCGGCCGATCCAGCCGTTCCGCTCGAGCGCGAGCGCGTAGACGGGGACCTCGGCCTCGAACACCAGGTGGTGCGTGCGGAACCCGTCCCAGCGCTTCAGCTCGGCGAAGGCGAGCGTCTGGGTGAACTGCCCGCCATCCGGGTTGGTGAGCACCAGCGCGTCCCAGTCGCGCAGCTCCGCGGGCGTCGCGGGGCGCAGTCGCATCTCGGTCATCGCAGCGTGTCCGGACCCTTGCGGATGCGCCACTCGACGCGGCGCACGACGCGCTCCCACAGCCGGTGCCGCAGCGGGTGCAGCACGAGGTCGAACGACGGCAGGAAGTCGGTGATCGGCCCGAAGCGCAGCTTGAACTGGGCGAGCCCGTAGAACGGATGCGTCTCGTCGTCGGCGCGGTCCGACGGCGGCGTGCCCGCGAGGTCGAAGGCGAGCGCACCCTCCTCGATGCAGTCCTGCATCGCCGTCCACAGCAGCAGCGCCGAGCCGCCGTTGATCTTGCGGTCCGGGCGCGAGCCGCCGTCCTTGTAGACGGCGGTGCGGCCGGCGGTCGTCACGAAGATGCCGGCCTGCGGCTCGTCGCCGTCGTCGTCGTAGCCGAAGTAGAAGCGGCCGGTGCCGGCCTCGGCGAACGCGCTCCAGAAGCGGTCGTAGTAGGCGCGCTCGCGCATGCCCGCCATGCCCTTGCCGCCCTGGACGGTGAGCATCATCGCGTGCATGCGATCGAACGTCTCCTGCGTCGCCTCGGGGCGCTCGACCCGGTAGCCCTTCTTCACGGCGCCGCGCACCTGGCGCCGGATCATCTGCGAGAACGAGGCGAACAGCGCCTCCTCGCCCTGCGCCAGGTCGAGCACGACCGTGTGCGTCATGACCTGCATGTCGCGGCTCTGCTCGAGCCCGAGCGCGCGCAGCTCGGCGATGCGGGCGTCGCTCCGCTCGAGGTGCGGCTCGATCTTCACGACCAGCAGCCCGGGCTGCTGGCGCGCGAACGCGCGCAGCCCCTCGACGACGGCGCCCATCTCGGTGGCGGTCGGGCCCATCGGCATGTACCAGTAGCGGCCGAGCGACACCCTGCCCTCGAGCGCGAGCGCGTGGATGCGCTCGATGCCCTCGGCGGTCGGCGCGTCGATGACGAGGAAGACGGGCTCGAGGCCGTCGATGCGCTTCGTCTCGGCGAACGCCGACGACTGCACCATGTGCCCGCCGTCGGGGTTGGCCAGGATGCGCGCGTCCCAATCGGCGATCTCGGCTGGGGACGCGCGTCGGACGGCAGCTGGAGCTGGCATGGAACCTCTCGGTCGGACGGGCGGGGTCCAGCCTACGGCGCGGGCTCGGGGGCGGCCGTCGGCTCGCCGCGGAGGTCGCGGACCAGCAGCGTGCCGCCGACGATCGCCGCGGGCGTCGCGACGACCGCGAGGCCCGGCACGAGCAGCAGCAGGTAGGCGACCATGCCGAAGCCGAGCGAGCGCCAGCGATGATCGGCCAGCAGCGCGCGGCGCTCGGCGAGCGTCATGCCGCGCGCGTCGCCGGCGATGCCCGTGAGCTCGCGCGCGAGCGCCCTGCCGCCGAGCACGGCGCCGACGGCGAGGCCGAGCACGCTGCCGATGAGCGGCACGAGGCCGACGAGGAAGACGACGAGCGCCGTGCCGATCGCCATGCCGATGAGCACGACGGCGTCGCGCAGCCCCTTGCCGACCCCGGGCCAGAAGCCGAGGTCGGGGGCCCCGTGCGCGGCCCCGAGCCGCGCGTCGACCGATCGCGAGATGCGCTCGTAGAAGGGCTCGCCCACCGCGAGCGTGATCGCCGCGAAGGTCAGCACGCACAGCACGACGGCGCCGGCGAGCAGGCCGAGCGCGAGGGCGGTGCGCAGCACGTCGGACCAGAGCCGATCCCAGCCGTCGGCGAACGGGGTGAGCGCCGTCGCCCATCCGCCCACCTGGAAGGCGAGCAGGATGAGCACGCCGAGCATCACGAGACCGACCAGCAGCGCGGGCACGGCGCCGAGCAGCATGAGGCGGGGGTCGCGCGACCAGGTGGCGAAGCCGCGCAGCAGGATGCCCGCGCCGGCGAGCAGCTCCGAGAGGGGTTGACGCATGCGGCCATGCTGGCATGCGTGCCGCTGCCCCCGCCTCGACCGCTGTTCGTAGGATCGAGCCATGCCGACCCGGACCGACACGAGCTCGGGCGCAGCGCGCCCGACGCACGCGATCGCCGTGCTGCTCGCCGCCGTGCTGTGGGGCACGACCGGCACCGTCGCGCACTTCGCGCCGGCCGGCGCCTCGCCGCTCGCGATCGGCCTCGCCACCTTCGGCATCGGCGGCCTCGTGCTCGCGGCCATCTCGCTGCGGCGCGTGCTCGCGGTGCTGCGCCGCCGCGCGCACCTCGGCTGGCTGCTCGCGGGTGCGGTCGGCGTGGTGCTGTACCCATCGGCGTACTACCCGTCGATGACGCTCGCCGGCGTCGCCGTCGGCAACGTCGTGGCGCTCGGCTCCGGCCCGATCTTCGCCGCGCTGCTCGAGTGGGCGGTCGACCGCCGCCGCCCCGACGCGCGCTGGGCGATCGCGACCGGGGTCGCCGTCGTCGGCATCGTGCTGCTGTCGCTCGGCGGGCACGGCGGCGCCGCGGCGGATGCATCCGCGGCCCCCGCCGGGGTCGGCCTCGCGCTCCTGGCCGGCTTCGGCTACGCCCTCTACGCCTTCGCGGGCGCGCGGCTCATCGCCGGCGGGGCGACCGCGACCGGCGCGATGGGCGCGCTCTTCCTCACCGGCGGGCTCGCGTGCCTGGCGTGGCTCGCCGTCGTCGGGCTCGGCCCGCTCTTCTCCCTCCAGGGTGGCGCGACGATCGCCTACCTCGCTCTCGTGCCGATGGCGCTCGCCTACCTCCTGTTCGGCTACGCGCTGCGCGCGCTCACGTCGTCGAGCGCGACGACCCTGGCGCTCGCGGAGCCCGTGGTGGCGACCCTGCTCGCGGTGCTCGTGGTCGGTGAGCGGCCCACGACGGTGGGCTGGGCTGGGCTCGCGGTCGTGGCGGTCGGCATCGCGCTGCTCGCCGTTCCCGCACCCAGCCGGGAGGTGACGCTCAGCCGACCGCGCGTAGGTTCGGGGTACAACCAGGCACGACCCGAACCCACTCACGGAGGAGCGTCAGAGCATGACCGACCAGGACCCCCGCACGAAGCACCACGCTGACGAGTTCCCGACGCAGCAGCAGCCCGAGCAGCCGGGCCTGACCGAGCCGATGGACCCCGCCCCCGACCACGGCGAGTCGAGCTGGACCGGCCGCGGGCGCCTGCAGGGGCGCCGCGCGCTCATCACCGGCGGCGACAGCGGCATCGGCCGCGCCGTCGCGGTCGCCTTCGCCCGCGAGGGCGCCGACGTCGCGATCGTCCACCTGCCGGAGGAGGCGGAGGACGCCGCCGAGACGGGCAGGCTCGTCGAGGAGGCCGGCCGCCGCTTCCACGCGATGGCGCTCGACCTCACCGAGGAGCAGTCCTGCATCGACGCCGTCGCCGGCGCCGTCGAGCAGCTCGGCGGGATCGACGTGCTCGTGAACAACGCCGCCTACCAGCGCCAGCGCGACGGCATCCAGCACATGCAGGTCGCCGAGGTCGACCGCGTGTTCCGTACGAACCTCGTCGCCGCGATCGTGCTGGCCCGCGAGGCCGTCCCGCACATGGGGCCGGGTGCATCCATCATCTCGACGACGTCGATCCAGGCGCAGGAGCCCTCCCCCGGCCTGCTCGACTACGCGATGACGAAGGCCGCGCTCGTCGCGTACACCGAGGCGCTCGCGCAGGAGCTGGGCGAGCGCGGCATCCGCGTGAACGCGGTCGCGCCGGGCCCGATCTGGACGCCGCTCATCCCCGCCACCGACTTCCCCGACGAGAAGGTCGAGCAGTTCGGCCAGGACACGCCGCTCGGCCGAGCCGGGCAGCCCGTCGAGCTCGCCGGCGCCTACGTCTACCTCGCGAGCGAGGAGGCATCGTACGTCTCCGGCGCCGTCGTGCCGGTGACCGGCGGTCGGGGCTTCTGATGCCGAACCCGAGCATCAAGGACGAGGAGCTGTACGAGAAGCTCAAGAGCGAGGGCAACTCATCGGAGAAGGCGGCGCGCATCGCCAACGCCGCGGCCAGGGACGGCCGGTCAAAGCTCGGCGAGCGCGGCGGCGACGCCGAGCGGTACGAGGACCGCACCGTGGCCGAGCTGCGCGACCGCGCGAAGGAGCTCGGCATCGAGGGCACCTCGACGCTGAAGAAGGCGGAGCTCATCGAGCGCCTGCGCGACCACTGAGAGCCGTGGCAGGATGCGTCGTGTGAGCGAGGGAGCGGGGCGCGACGAGCGCGGGCGCGACGAGACGCCCGAGGAGCGCGCCGACCGCAACTTCTCCGACATCCTGCAGGAGCTGCGGGTCGTGCTCACCGGCACGCAGCTCATCTCGGGCTTCCTGCTGGCCGTCGCCTTCCAGTCGCGGTTCGAGGACCTCGACGCGGATGAGATCCAGCACTACCTCGTGCTCGTCGCGATCGCGGCGCTCGCGACCCTGCTCGGCCTCACGCCCGTGCTCGTGCACCGCCTGCACTTCCAGCGCAGCATGAAGCAGCAGATCGTGCGCTTCTGCAACGTGCTGCTTATCGCCACGCTCGCGGTCGTGTCGATCCTCGTGATCGGCGTGACGAGCTTCATCTTCGAGGTCGTCGTCTCGGCTACAGCCGGGCTGTGGGCGAGCATCGCGTGCGCCGCGGCCGTCGTCGGGCTGTGGATCATCGCGTGGGCCGCCCGCCGGGGGGCGAGCAACGGGGACTGACCCCGCATGTCGCCGTGTTACCGGCGTGCTGGGCTTGGGCCCCGCGCCCCTGCTTGTCTGGCTCCGTCAGCACGACGGAGGGAGCAGCATGGACGGGCACTGTCGCGACGAGCACGCGTGGGACGCGATCCGCAGGGTCGACCTCGAGCGGCCGTCGAGCCGCAAGTGGAGCCTGCACCCCGGCACGATCGGCGCCTGGGTCGCCGAGATGGACTTCGGCACGGCCCCGGCGGTGCGCGAGGCGCTCGGCCGCGCGATCGCCGATGACGTGCTGGGCTACCTCTCCCCCTCGACCGCCGCGGAGCTCGGCGAGGCCGCCGCGGCGTGGCAGGCAAGGGAGCACGGCTGGCTCGTCGACCCGGAGCGCGTGCACGCGGTCTCCGACGTCATGGCCGCGCTCGGCGTCGCCGTCGAGGAGTACTCCCCCGCGGGCTCCGCCGTCATCGTGCCGACGCCCGCCTACATGCCGTTCCTCACCTACCTCGAGCGGCTGGGCCGCCGGGTGGTGGAGGTGCCCGGCGTCGTCGTGGACGGCCGCTGGCAGCACGACCTCGACGGGATCGACCGCGCGTTCGCCGCGGGCGCCGGCACGCTCGTGCTCTGCAACCCGCACAACCCCACCGGCACGGTGCTGCCGCGCGAGGAGCTCGAGGCGATCGCCCTGCTGGTCGAGCGCCACGGCGGGCGCGTCTTCGCCGACGAGATCCACGCCCCGATCCGCTTCGACGGTCGCGGCCACGTGCCCTACGCCTCCGTCTCCGAGGCCGCCGCGTCGCACACCATCACCGGCACGAGCGCCTCGAAGGCCTGGAACGTGCCCGGCCTCAAGGCCGCGCAGCTGATCACCTCGAACGACGCGGACGAGGCCGTCTACCGCCGCTTCGGCTTCGCGGTCGTGCACGGCGCGTCGACCCTCGGCGTCATCGCCGCGACCGCCGCCTACCGCGACGGCGGCGCGTGGCTCGAGGGCGCGATCGCCTACCTGCAGCGCAGCCGCGACCTGCTCGCGGCGCTCGTCGCCGAGCGGCTGCCGGCCGTGCGGTGGCGGCCGCCGGAGGCCACCTACCTCGCCTGGCTCGACCTCGGCGCGCTCGACCTCGGCCGCTGCGCCAACTCGCCGGCGTCGCTGCTGCTCGAGCGCGCGGGCGTGGCGCTCACCGACGGCGCGCTCTGCGGGACCGGCTTCGACGACCACGTGCGGCTCGTCTTCGCGACCCCCGCCCCCGTGCTCGAGGAGGCGGTCGACCGCATCGCGACGGCGCTCGTGCCCGCGGGGGTCGCACGATGAGCGGGTTCGGCTTCGAGACCCGGCAGGTGCACGCCGGCGCGATCGTCGACGCCGAGGCCGGCGCGCGCGTCACGCCGATCTACCAGAGCGCCGGCTATGTCTTCGACAGCTTCGACGACGGGGTCGAGCGCTTCGCCGGCCGCAGCGCCCGCCGCGCCTACTCGCGCAACGACAACCCCACGAACGTCGTCGCGGCGCGGCGCATCGCCGACCTGGAGGGCGGGGTCGACGGCGTGCTCGTCGCGAGCGGCCAGGCCGCGATCGCGATGGCGCTCAGCGCACTCGCGCAGGCGGGCGACCACATCCTCACCACCGACCGCCTGTACGAGGGCACGCGCGAGATGATCCGCGGTGCGCTGCGCCGGCAGGGCCTGGAGTTCGAGGCGCTGCCGATCGATGCCGACGAGGACGCCTGGGTCGCCGCCGTGCGGCCGAGCACCCGCGCGATCTACGCCGAGTCGATCGCGAACCCGCTCGGCGAGGTCGTCGACCTCGCGCTGCTCGGCCGCGTGTCGGCGCGCACCGGCGTGCCGCTCGTGGTCGACAACACGGTCGCGACCCCCTACCTGTGCCGGCCGATCGAGCATGGCGCGGCCGTCGTCATCCACTCGACCTCCAAGTGGCTCGGCGGCCACGGCTCGGTCATCGGCGGCGCGGTCGTCGACGGCGGCGGCTTCGACTGGACGGCCGCGGCCGCGCGCTTCCCGCACCTGCACGAGTCCCGCCCGCACGGCGCCCCGTCGTTCGCCGAGCGCTTCGGCGCCGCGGCCTACAGCGCCTACCTGCGCTCGGTCGTCGTGCTCGAGCACGGCCCGACCGTGCCGGCCTCGAGCGCGTTCCTGCTCCTGCACGGCATCGAGACGCTGTCGCTGCGGATGGAGCGGCACGTCGCGAACGCGGTGGCCGTGGCCGACGCGCTGCAGCGCCACCCCGCCGTCGCATGCGTGCACTACCCCGGCCGCGCCGACGGCCAGGCGGAGCGCGTCGCCCGGCTGCTCCCCGACGGCGCGGGATCCATCGTGTCGATCGACCTCGCGGGCGGCAGGGACGCGGCGCGCACGTTCCTCGACGGCCTGCGGCTCGTCAGCCAGATGACGCACATCGGCGACGTGCGCACGCTCGCGATCCACACCGGCAGCACCATCCACGGGAAGCTCGAGGACGCGGAGCGCGCAGAGCTCGGCATCACCGAGGGGCTCGTGCGCATCTCGGTGGGCATCGAGCTCGTCGACGACATCGTGGCGGACCTCGAGCAGGCGCTCGACGCGGTGCTCGCGGCCGGCGAGCGCGCCGCGACGCGGCGCTGGCCCGCCGCGCAGCTCGAGGCGGTGCACCCGTGAGCCGGCTGCGCTACTCGTTCGAGCTCTACCCGCCGCGCGACGAGGCCGCGAGGCTGCGCGTCGAGGCCGCGGTCGACGCGTTCGCCGCGCTCGAGCCGGAGTTCGTCTCGGTCACGTTCGGCGCCGCCGGCACCTCGACCTCGCACTCGCTCGACGTGCTGCAGCGCCTGCTCGACGGGGGCGCCAGCCCCATGGCGCACCTGACGTGCGCTGGCCTCGAGGTCGACGAGACCGGCAGGCTCGTGCGGCAGTTCCTCGACGCCGGCATCACGAAGTTCCTCGCGCTGCGGGGCGACCCGCCGCAGGGCGGCGCCGCCCGCCCCAGGCGCACGCTCGCCTCCGCCGCCGAGCTCGTGCAGCTCATCGGCCGCGTCGAGGCCGAGCGGATGCCGTACGCCGAGACGCCGCTGCCAGGGCTCCGCGCCCCGATCCTCGGCGAGCGGCGGGGCGCCGCCCTCGGTGCTCGCCGTGCGGCGACCGAGATCGCCGTCGCGGCGTTCCCCAACGGCCACCCGGGCGCTGGCACGCGGCGCAGCGACGTCGACGCGCTGCTCGCGAAGCAGTCGGCCGGCGCGACGATGGCCATCACGCAGCTGTTCTTCGACCCCTACGACTACGCGCGCTTCGTCGAGCTCGCGCGCTCCCGCGGCGTGACGATCCCGATCGTGCCCGGCGTCGTCGTGCCGACGACCGTCCGCCGGCTCATCCGCTCGGCCGAGCTCGCGGGCGAGGGCGTGCCGCGCGTGCTCGCGGAGCGGCTCGAGGCCGCGAGCCCCGAGGACGCGCGTCGGCTCGGCGTCGACGCCGCGGTCGCCCTCATCGGCGCGCTCGCCGAGCACGACCCCGGCGCCGTGCACCTCTACACGTTCAACGACCACCGCCCGGCGATCGACGTCCTCGCCGGCGTCGGCGCCCTCCCCCTGACCGCCCCCACCCCGACCGGAGCACCATGACCACCACTGCCCCCGCCTTCCCCGGCGGCACGATCCTCGGCTACCCGCGCATCGGCCGCCGCCGCGAGCTGAAGCGCGCGCTCGAGTCGCACTGGCGCGGCGCGATCGACGACGCCGCCTTCCACGAGGCGGCCCGCGCCAACCGGATCGCCGACCTGCAGCGGCTCGTCGCGCTCGGCCTGCGCGCCGACGACGCCTCGATCCCGGTCGAGGGGGCGCACTACGACCACGTGCTGGATGCGACCCTGACCTTCGGAGCGGTGCCCGCCCGCCTGCGCGGGCGCCTGCCGTCCGGCCTCGCGGGCGAGTGGCTGCTCGCGCGCGGCGCCGGCGACGACGTGCCGCTCGAGATGACGAAGTGGCTCGACTCGAACTACCACTACCTCGTGCCGGAGCTCGACGCCGCGTCGACCTTCGCGCTCGCGGACACGCGCATCGTCGATCGCTTCGTCGAGGCCGGCGAGGCGGGCGTGCACGCGCGGCCGGTCGTCGTCGGCCCCGCGACCTACCTCGCGCTCGCCAAGGGCACCGGGGTCCGCCCGCTCGACCTCGCCGACCGGCTCGTGCCCGCCTACGCGGCGCTCGCCGCCGCGCTCGCCGCCGCGGGCGCCACCTGGATCCAGCTCGACGAGCCGGCGCTCGTCGCCGACCACGAGGACGCGACGCTCGCAGAGCTGCAGGCCATCGCGCGCGCCGGCATCGAGGCCGCGCGGGCGGCCGGCCTGCGCGTGCTCCTGCACGTCGGCCACGGCGACGCGGCCGGCCGGGTCGAGCCGCTCGCCGACGCGGTCGACGCGCTCGCCGTCGACCTCGTGCGCGGCACGGCCCCCGCGACCGACGGCGTGCAGCTCGTCGCCGGCGTCGTGCACGGCCGCAACGTCTGGCGCACCGACCTCGACGCCGCGCTCGAGGCGCTGCGCGCGCTCGCCGAGCGCGGTCCCGTCTCGGTCGGCACGAGCACCACGCTGCTGCACGTGCCCCACGACCTCGACGCCGAGGCGGCGCTCGAGCCGCGGCTGCGGTCGTGGCTCGCCTTCGCCGACCAGAAGGTCGCGGAGGTCGCGGCGCTCGCCGCCGCGCTCGGGGGCGACGTCGACGAGGCCGCGTTCGCCGCCTCCCGCGCGGCCATCGACGACCGGCGGGAAGCCCCGGGCGTGCACGACGGCGCGGTGCGCGAGCGCCTCGCCGCGCTGCCCGCCGACGCCCGCACGCGCAGCCCCTACGCCGATCGGGCCGCGCAGCAGCGGGCCGCGCTCGACCTGCCGCCGCTGCCGACCACCACGATCGGCTCGTTCCCGCAGACGGGCGACATCCGCACCGCCCGGGCGCGCAACGCCCGCGGCGAGCTCGACGACGCCGGCTACGCCGAGGTGCTGCGCGACGAGGTGCGCCGCGTCGTCGCGCTGCAGGAGGAGCTCGGCCTCGACGTGCTCGTGCACGGCGAGCCCGAGCGCAACGACATGGTGCAGTACTTCGCCGAGCACTTCGACGGCTTCGCGCCGACGCAGCACGGCTGGGTGCAGTCCTACGGCTCGCGCGCGACGCGGCCGTCGATCCTGTGGGGCGACGTGGCGCGCCCGGAGGCGTTCACGGTCGAGTGGATCGCCTTCGCGCAGTCGCTCACCGACCGCCCCGTGAAGGGCATGCTCACGGGACCCGTGACGATCCTCGCGTGGTCGTTCGTCCGCGACGACCAGCCGCTCGGCGAGACGGCCGATCAGGTGGCGCTCGCGCTCGCCGACGAGATCGCCGACCTCGAGGCGGCCGGCATCCGGATCGTGCAGGTCGACGAGCCGGCGCTGCGCGAGCTGCTGCCGCTGCGGCGCGAGGCGCGGCCCGCCTACCTGGACTGGTCCGTCGGCGCGTTCCGGCTCGCCACCGCCGCGGCCGCGCCCGCGACGCAGATCCACACGCACCTCTGCTACTCCGAGTTCAACACCGTCGTCGACGCGATCGACGGCCTCGACGCCGACGTCACGAGCATCGAGGCGGCCCGCTCGAAGATGGAGGTCGTCGACGCGCTCGCCGAGCACGGCTTCGGGCGCGGGATCGGCCCGGGCGTCTACGACATCCACTCCCCCCGCGTCCCGGCGGCCGCAGAGCTCGACGAGCTGCTCTCGATCGCGACCGGCGCCATCGCGGACGAGCTGCTGTGGGTGAACCCCGACTGCGGGCTCAAGACCCGCGGCTACGCCGAGACCGTCGAGAGCCTCGGCAACCTCGTCGAGGCCGCCCGCCGTGCTCGCGCGGCAGTCGCCGTGCCGTGAGCGGCGTGCGGCTCGCGGTCTTCCGGGAGCCGCACGTCAGTGCGCGGTGCCGACCGGCGCCCTCCGCTTGAGGAGGCGGGCGACACCGAGCACGATCCCGACGACGACGATGCCGAGCACGAACCCGAGCACGGCGGACACGGCGGTGTCGGCGAGCCAGACGATGACCGGGCCTGCTGCGTCGACCGCGTTCGTCACCGCGTGGAGCAGGTCGTAGGGGGCGTGCCAGATCGTCTCGGCGAGGTTGGCGATCACGAGGTGCCCGCCGACCCACAGCATGGCGACCGTTCCGACGACGCTGATGACCTTGAACACGACCGGCATGGACCGGACGATGCGTGCACCCGTGGCGCGCGCCGCCGGCGCCTCCTTGACCATGAGGTGCAGCCCGATGTCGTCGATCTTGACCAGCAGGGCGACGGCGCCATAGACGATCGCCGTCATCCCGAGGCCGATCACCACGAGTGCCGCGAGGGTCATCCAGATGCCGAGGTCCGGGTCGAGGCTCGCGAGCGAGATGAGCATGATCTCGGTGGAGAGGATCAGGTCGGTGCGGACGGCCCCGGACACCAGCTTCTTCTCGTCGCGCACCTCGGTGTCATGGGCGGCGTGATGGAAGCCGAACCACTCCATGACCTTCTCGGCGCCCTCGAAGCACAGGTACGTCCCACCCACGATGAGCAGGTACGGCAGCACCCAGGGTGCGAACGCCGAGAGGAGGAGCGCGAGCGGGATGATGATGAGGAACTTGTTGAGCAGGCTTCCTCGCGCGATCCGCCAGACCACCGGCAGCTCGCGTGCCGGGCTGAGCCCCTGCACGTACTGCGGGGTGACGGCGGCGTCGTCGATGACGACGCCGGCGGTCTTCGCGCTCGCCTTGAGGGCGGCAGAGAGTATGTCATCGACGACGGCGAGCAGGCCGACCGACATGGGAGCTCCTCAGGGGTTGTTGCACCAGGTGCAGCGGTGGCGACGGGGCCGAGCATGCGCTTCGCCCGCATCCATTCTCCCTTGCCGAGATGGACGAAGGCCTCGCCGACGTCGTGGAGGCGGCCCGCCGCGCTCGCGTGACGGCTGCCGTGCGCCGAGGCGGCCGACAGGGCTACCGTTGGCGCATGCCGCGGATGCAGCACGTGGAGTCGTCGAGCGTCGACGCGGTCGGCTTCGATCCCGCGCGCAACGAGCTCACCGTCCGGTTCGTGAGCGGCGACACCTACGTCTACGGCATGGTGCCGCGCGCCATGTTCGAGGCGCTGCTCACCGCCGACTCGATCGGGCGGTTCGTGAACGAGCGCATCAAGCCGCGCCACCCGGTGCGAGGCTCGTGATGCTGCGGGACGCCTGATGCTCACCCTCGCGCTCGCCCGCCGCATCCGCGATGCCGGCGTGCTCTGGGAGCCCGCGCCCGGCGACCGCTTCACGATCGACCGCGAGAGCGTCGCCGGCGACGTGTTCTGGATCAGCCACCTCACGATCGACGTGCACGTCATCCAGGGGCAGCCCGTGCTCGGCTTCAACGGCACCACGGAGTGGGCGCTCGACTCCGTGAGCCTCGACGACGCGCTGTGGCTGCCGAGGGAGGACCAGCTGCGCGAGCTGGTCGGCGACCGCCTGCTCGCGCTCGAGGCCGGCGACGGTTGGGTCGTGCGGACGGTCGACGGGCGCTTCCGCGACCCCGACGTCGAGGTCGCCTATGCGCTCGCGCTCCTCGCCGCCTTGGAGTGACCCTCCCAGCCTGCGTGACCCGCTCCCAGCCTGTGTGACGTCATGTTGCGCCGCGAGGTGCGACCGGCCTCCGTGATCGGCTTTGCTTGTGCCAGCACCAAGCACCGCTTATGGAGGTCCATCGTGATCCGCACCACCCCCCAGCGCACACCGCTCCGCCGACGGCCGTCCGTCCGACTCGCCGTCGCAGCCGGCGTCGCCTCGACGATGGCCCTGACGGCGTGCACCGCGGGCGAGGCGGCGGCACCGGGCGCCGCCAGCGATGGCCCCGTCACCGGCGGCACGCTCACCTACCTCGAGCACCAGGCCTACACGACGCTCTACCCGCCGGCCGCGGGCTTCTACCCCAACGGCGCGCTCGTGAACAACCTCACCGCACGGCTGCTGCACCAGGACCCCGAGACGCTCGAGCTCGAGCCCTGGATCGCCACCGCGCTCCCGGAGATCAACGACGACGCGACGGAGTACACCTTCGACATCCGCTCCGACGTGACGTACTCCGACGGCACGCCACTGACCGCCGAGAACGTCGTCGCCAACCTCGACCTGTTCGGGCTCGGCGACCAGGACCGCGCGCTCATCGTCTCGGAGGCCGTCAACAACTACGAGCGCGGCGAGGTCGTCGACGACGACACCGTGCGCTTCCACTTCCGCGCCCCGGCGCCCGGGTTCGCCCAGGCCGTGTCGACCATCAACTCCGGCCTGCTCGCCGACGCGACGCTCGAGCGCGACTCCGAGGGCTTCGGCCCCGGCAACGCCGCCGAGATCATCGGCGCCGGCCCCTTCACGGTCGAGTCCGAGGAGGTGGGCACGAGCATCCGCCTCGCCGCCCGCGAGGACTACGCGTGGGGGCCGCCGTCGGCCGAGAACCAGGGCCGCCCCTACGTCGACGCCGTCGACATCGTCATCGCCCCTGAGGACAGCGTGCGCATCGGCTCGCTCGCCTCGGGCCAGGCGCACATCGCGCGCCAGGTCGAGCCGCAGCACGAGGAGCAGGTCACGAGCGCAGGGCTCTCGCTGCACGCCGCGCAGACGAACGGCGTCAACAACGGGCTCAGCTTCCGCTTCGACCACCCGCTGCTGCAGGACATCGACGTGCGGCGGGCGCTCATCGCCGGCATCGACCGCGAGGAGGTCGTCTCGTCGATCTTCTCGGACGCCTACCCGCTCGCGACCTCGTCGCTCTCGAGCACCGCGCTCGGCTACAGCGAGCAGGAGGACGCCTACGCCTACGACCCCGACCTCGCCGAGCAGCTGCTCGACGACGCCGGCTGGGTCGTCGGCGCCGACGGCATCCGCGTCCGCGACGGGCAGCGGCTGCACCTCGTCGTCAACGAGGCGCTCCCCCAGCCCCGCTCCCGCGACGTCATCACCCTCGTCGCGCAGCAGCTGCGCGAGATCGGCGTCGAGCTCGAGCTCTTCCAGGGCGACCAGGCCGCCCAGACCGCCGCGTCGACCGACATCGACCAGATCCAGATCTACCACTCGATGGTCGGCCGGGCGGACTTCGACGTCATCAAGAGCCAGTTCTCGATCGACAACCGCAACACGCTGCTGAACGAGGGCGCGGACGGCCAGCCGATCGACGCCGAGCTCGAGGCGCTGCTCCAGCAGGTCGCCTCCGAGCCCGACACCGAGGCCCGCGCCGCCGCATCCGCCGCCGTCCAGGCCCACCTCACCGAGCAGGCCTACGTGCTGCCGTTCTTCGAGGAGCCGCAGGTCTACGGCGTGCAGCCGCAGGTGCACGGCTTCGAGACCGAGTCGGTCGGCCGCCCCACGCTCTCGGGCGTGTGGCTCGAGGGGTGAGCCGGATGCGCTTCGCACTCCGCCGCACCGGTCAGGCCGCGCTCGTCGTCGTCGCGACGTTCGTGCTCGCCTTCCTGCTGCTGCAGGCGCTGCCGGGCGACGCGATCGTCGCCCGGTACGCGAGCCCGGAGCTCGGCCTCACCGCGGCGCAGCTCGACGAGCTGCGCGCCGTCTACGGCACCGACCAGCCGATCTGGGTGCAGCTGTGGCAGTCGGCCGCCGGCTTCCTGACCGGCGACCTCGGCACCTCGCTGCAGAGCGGCGCGAGCGTCGAGACGCTGCTCGCCGCCGCCCTGCCTTCGACGCTGCTGCTCGCGTCGCTCGGCTTCGTCGTCGCGGTGCTGCTCGCCGTCGGCATCGCGGTGGCCGCGACGAACGGCCCCGGATGGCTGCGTCGCGGCTTCCGCTCGCTCCCGCCGCTGTTCGTCTCGATCCCGGTGTTCTGGCTCGGCATCGTGCTGCTGCAGGTGCTCTCGTTCCGGCTCGGCCTCGTGCCCGTCATCAACGCGAGCCCCGCCGAGGCGCTGATCCTGCCCGTGCTCACGATCGCCGTGCCGATCGCGGCGCCGCTCGCGCAGGTGCTCATCCGCAGCATCGACGACACCGTCGCCGAGCCGTTCATCGCGGTCGCCCGCTCGCGCGGCGCCGGCCCCGGCTGGGTGCTGTCGCGCGAGGTCGCGCGCAACGCGCTGCTGCCGACGCTCACGATCGCGGGCGTCCTGTTCGGCGAGCTCGTCGCCGGGGCGGTCGTCACCGAGACGGTGTTCGCCCGCTCCGGGCTCGGGCGGCTGACGCAGGAGGCCGTCGCGAACCGCGACATCCCGGTGCTGCAGGCGATCGTCGTCATCTCAGCGATCGGCTTCGTCGTCATCAACCTGGTCGTCGACCTCGTCTCCCCCGCGATCGACCCGCGCCTCCGCCGGGCGGTGCACGCATGAGCGCGATCACCGCCGTGCTCGGCGAGCGCACCGCGCGGCCGTCGGCCCGGCCTCGCCCGGCGGCGACGCTCGTGCTCGCCGTCGTGGTGCTCGCGATCGCGCTCGCCTGGGCCGTGCTGCCGTGGTTGTTCACCGCGCAGGACCCGATCGCGGGCGTCGCCGCGGATGCGCTGCAGGCGCCGAGCTCCGCGCATCCGTTCGGCACCGACGCGACCGGCCGCGACCTGCTCGCCCGCGTCATCTTCGGCGCCGGCAACTCTCTCTCCGGCGCGGCGATCGCCGTGCTCGTGGGGCTCGTCGTGGGCACCGCCATCGGCGTGCTCGCCGGCTCGCTCGGCGGACTGCTCGAGGAGGCGCTCATGCGCGTCGTCGACGTGCTGCTCGCCATCCCCGGGCTGCTCCTGGCGCTCAGCGTCATCGTGCTGCTCGGCTTCGGGGTCGCGAACGCGGCGATCGCCGTGGGCGTCACGTCCATCGCCGTCTTCGCCCGGCTCGCCCGCTCGCAGGTCGTGCGCGTGCGTCGCAGCGACTACGTCGAGGCGGCGTTCGGCTCCGGCGGCACGTTCCTCGGCGTGCTCGGCCGCCACGTGCTGCCGAACTCGCTCGGGGCGGTGCTCGCGCTCGCGGCGCTGCAGTTCGGCAGCGCCATCCTGCAGATCTCGACGCTCGGCTTCCTCGGCTACGGCGCACCCCCGCCCATCCCGGAGTGGGGCCTACTCATCGCCGAGAGCCGCGACTACGTGGCCACCGCCTGGTGGCTCACCACTCTGCCCGGCGTCGTCGTCGCCGGCGTCGTCCTCTCGGCGAACCGCGTCGCCGCCGCCATCAGGGAGAGAAGCGCATGACCGATCCACTGCTCCGCATCACCGACCTCGCCGTCTCCTACCGCTCGCGAAGCGGCCGCCGCACCGCGGTCGACGGCGTCAGCCTCGAGCTCGGCCGCGGCGAGGTGCTCGCGCTCGTCGGCGAGTCCGGCTCCGGCAAGACCACCATCGGCCAGTCCGTCATCGGCCTGCTCGCCCCCGGCGGGCGCGTCCACCGCGGCGCGATCGAGCTGCAGCTCGCCGGCGGCCCGCTCGACCTCACCCGACTGCCCGCGCGTGCGGTGCAGGAGCTGCGCGGGCGCCGCATCGCGCTCGTCCCGCAGGACCCCGGCACCTCGCTCAACCCCGTGCGCACCATCGGGGCCTCCGTCGCCGCGCCGCTGCGCATCCACCGCTGGGGCACGCCCGACCGCATCCGCCGCCGCGTCGTGGAGCTGCTCGACCGCGTCGGCCTCGACGACCCCGAGCGGCGTGCCGGGCAGTACCCGCACGAGCTCTCGGGCGGCATGCGGCAGCGCGCCCTCATCGCCGCCGCGATCGCGCTCGAGCCCGAGCTGATCATCGCCGACGAGCCGACGAGCGCGCTCGACGTCACCGTCCAGCGACGCATCCTCGACCTGCTCGACGACCTGCGCGACGAGCTCGGCTCGAGCGTGCTGCTCATCACCCACGACCTCGCGGTCGCGGCCGAGCGCGCCGACCGCATCGCCGTGCTCCGCGCCGGTGCCGTCGAGGAGGCCGGCGCGACGAGGGAGGTGCTGCGCCAGCCGGCGAGCACCTACACGGCCGAGCTGCTCGCCGACGCGCCCGCGCTCGACGACGAGTCTCCGAGGCCGCCGCGGCTGCCCGGCGAGCCGTTCCTCGTCGTCGACCGCCTCGTGCACGACTACGGGCGCGGCCGGGATGCGTTCCGCGCCGTCGACGACGTCTCGTTCGCGGTGGAGCGCGGCACGACGCACGCCCTCGTCGGCGAGTCCGGCTCGGGCAAGACGACCATCGGCCGCGCGGTGGCGGGCTTCCACGGCCCGTCGAGCGGCGACATCCGGATCGGCGCGCACGACGTGCCGGCCGAGCGCCGGGACCGCGCGCTCCGCCGCGTCGTCCAGCTCGTCTCGCAGAACCCGTACGCCTCGCTCGACCCGCGCCGCACCGTCGGCCAGACGATCGGCGAGCCGCTGCGCAACTGGCGGCCGGCCGACGGCGGCGTGCGCGATCGCCGAGCGCTCGCCCGTCGCGTCGCGACCGCCCTCGACCGCGTCGCGCTGCCCGCCGACGTCGTCGACCGGCTGCCTGCCGAGCTGTCCGGCGGACAGCGGCAGCGCGTCGCGATCGCCCGCGCGCTCATCATCGAGCCGGAGCTCGTGGTGCTCGACGAGGCGGTCTCGGCGCTCGACGTGACCGTGCAGTCGCAGATCCTCGAGCTGCTCGAGCAGCTCCAGCGCGAGCTCGGCCTCACCTACCTCTTCATCACCCACGACCTCGCGGTCGTGCGTCGCATCGCCGACACCGTCACGGTGCTGCGGCGCGGCCGGGCGGTCGAGACGGGCACCGCGCACCAGGTGCTCGGCCAGCCGCAGCACGAGTACACGAGGGCGCTGCTCGACGCGGTGCCCGCACCCGACTGGCTGCGGGACCTCCGCGGCCCGCGACGACCCCAGCTGGAGGTGGCGTGATGGCGCCCTCGATCGGATTCTTCACCCGCGTCCTCGACGACGCCTCGGCACCGGAGCGGTACCGCATCGCGCTCGACCAGGTGGCGCTCGCGGAGCAGCTCGGCTACCGCACCGCCTGGGTCGCCCAGCACCACCTCGACGGCGCCGAGGGCGGCCTGCCCTCCCCGTTCGTGCTGCTCGCGGCGGCCGCGGCCCGTACGTCGCGCATCCGCCTCGGCACGGCGATCCTCACGCTCGCGCACGAGCAGCCCGCGCGCGCGGCGGAGGACGCCGCGGTGCTCGACGCGATCGCCGACGGCCGCGTCGAGCTCGGCCTCGGCACCGGCGGCAGCCCGCGCACCCTCAGCGCGTTCGGCGAGGACGCCGCGCACCGCCGCGCCATCTACGACGCGAAGCTCGTGCGGCTGCGCTCGCTGCTCGACGGCTCCGCCGATGTCGAGCTCTACCCGCGCGCCCTCGGGCTCGCCGACCGCATCTGGCAGGCCACGTTCTCGGCGGAGGGTGCGCGCACCATCGGCGCGCAGGGAGACGGGCTCATGCTCTCGCGCGTGCAGCCGCCGCCCGCCGACCTGCCCGCCGGCGCCTCGCCGCCGCGCGTGTGGGAGGTGCAGCGGCCGCTGGTCGACGCCTACCGCGAGGCGCTGCCCGCGGGCGTCGCCCCGCGCGTGCTCACCTCGCGCAGCGTCGTCGTCGTCGACCCGGCAGAGCGCCGGTCGGTGCGGGCGCTCGCCGAGCAGGGCATCGGGCGGCAGCTCGCGCAGCTGCAGGGCGTGACGCCCGGCTCGCTCTCGATCGACGAGCTGCTCGAGCGCAGCGAGACCCACCTCGGCACACCCGCCGAGGTGATCGACTCGCTCGCCGCCGACGTCGTCGCCGCCGGCGCCACCGAGGTGTCGGTCCAGGTCCATTCGGTCGATCCGCACCCGGCCGTCGCGGCGCGATCGATCGAGCTGTTCGCGCGAGAGGTCGCGCCCGCGCTCGGCTGGAAGGTCGCGCACGCACTGCAGGAGGAGCGCCATGTCGCATGACGTCATCGATCACCTCGCCGAGATCTCCGCGGGATCCCGGCTCGACGAGATCCGCCGGGCGAGGCCGGACGCGCGCGAGCACGCGCAGCAGAGCTTCCTCGCGCTGCTCGAGCCCGCCGAACCGGGGCAGCTCTCGCTCGCCGACCGGTACGCGGTCGCTGCCTACGTCGCGCTGCTGCACGACGGCACTGCGACGCCGACGCGGGCGGCCGCCTTCTACCTCGAGCTGCTCGGCGACGAGGCGGATGCCGACCTCGTGCGCGCCGTGCGCCGCGCGGCCGACGAGGGACGGGCATCCGGCCCCTACGGCGACTACCGCGAGCCCGGCCTCGCCGACGAGGCACGGCCCGGCCCGGCCGCCGTCGTCGACCGCGCGGCGATCCCCGCGCGGCTCGCCGCGGCGCTCGAGCACGCGCACCTGCTCGTGCTGCACCCGCGCGACGCGCGACCGGCATCGCTCCGCGCGCTCGTCGACGCCGGCTGGGAGGCCGACGCCATCGTGTCGCTGAGCCAGCTCGTCGCGTTCCTCGCGTTCCAGCTGCGCCTCGTGCACGGCCTGCGGGCGCTCGCCGCCACGCCGGCCGCGGGCGACACCCCCACCCACCACGAGCTGCAGGAGGCACGCACATGAGCGGCACGCACGACCGCACACCGATCCTGGACCACCCCGAGCTGCGACGGCCCGAGGCCTTCACGCAGCGGGGTCTCGGCTGGGCGCCGTGGGCGCCGCCAGTCCCGGAGGACGAGCTCACCGACGTGCAGCGGCACGCGCTCGTCGAGGCCTCGCGCTCGTCGAGCCCCTACTTCCGGCTGCTCGCGCGCGACCCCGAGGCGCTCCGCGCCCGCACGCTCACCGACCTCGACATCTTCGGCAACGAGGCGGGCGGGCTGCCGCGCTGGGAGCGCGAGCTCTCGGCCGCCGCGGCGTCGCGCGTCAACGGCTGCGTCTTCTGCGCCTCCGTCCACGCGCGGGCGGCCTCGAGGCTCTCGGACCGCACCGACGACGTGCAGCGCCTGCTCGACGAGGGCGTCGGCGCGCGCGTCGACGAACGGTGGGACGCGATCGTCGACGCCTCCGCGGCGCTGACCGCGACCCCGGCAGCGTTCGGTCCCGAGCACGTCGAGCGGCTGCGCGCCGCGGGCATCGACGACGCCGGCATCGTCGACCAGATCGCCGGCGCGGCGTTCTTCAACTGGGCGAACCGGCTGATGCTGTCGCTCGGCGAGCCGGAGGTCGTCTGATGGGCGCGCCCGCGATCCTCGACCACGTGGTGCTGGCCGGCCCCGACCTCGCCGCGACGATCGACGAGGTCGAGCGGCGCACCGGCGTGCGCGCCCCGCTCGGCGGCCGCCACCCGGGCGGCACCGCGAACGCGCTCATCGCGTTCACCCGCGGCGGCCGACGCGTCAAGCAGTACCTCGAGCTGATCGGGCCCGACGCCGAGGGCGGCTGGACGGCATCCGAGGTCGGCCGGTTCGGCATCGCCGCGCTGCCGGCGCCCGCCGTCGTGAGCTTCGCCATCGCACCCCATGACCTCGACGCGACCGTGGAGCGCGCGACCGCGGCGGGCGCCGGCATCGGCGCGGTGGTGCCGCTGTCGCGACGCACGCCCGACGGCCGCGAGCTCGCGTGGCGGCTCGGGCTGCCGGAGGACGAGCGGCAGCCGCCGTTCCTCATCGACTGGGGCGACACGGCGCATCCGGCGCTCGACGACATCCCTGCGCTCGAGCTGCTGGCGGTCCGGCGGCTCGCGACCGACGTCGCCGCGGAGACTGCGCGGCTCAGCGCGCTGGGCGTCGAGGTGGGCGACGGACGCCATGCGCTCGAGGTCGTCGCAGCCGACGCCGAGGGCATCGAGATCGAGGTCGAGGTCGACGGCCTGCCGGTCGTGCTGCGCTGAGAGGCGGGCCCTTCCGCTCCTCCGGGATCCGCGCTTGGCTGTCGGTGCGGGGACTTCCCCGCACCGCGGTCAAGGAGGACGGCAATGGCATCTGTCGCACGCATCACGACGATCAGCGCTCGCTCGGAGCAGAGCTTCGAGGACGCGATCACGCAGGGCATCGCCCGGGCGGGTCAGACGCTCCGAGGGATCGAGGGCGCCTGGGTCAAGGACCACGTCGTCAACATCAAGGACGGCAGCATCACGTCGTGGCAGGTCAACCTCGAGGTGACGTTCGTCCTCGACGATGCCGGCGCCGCGGTCGACGCGTCATCCGACTGACGTCGGGTCCGACGGACCCGGCCTGAGCGCGGCGACGGTGCACGCCGCCGCCGCGCTCCGGCGCGCCTGACCGGAGGGTCAGACGATCGAGACCGAGGCGCCCAGGCGCTGCTCGGCGAGCAGCGCGCCCCGGCCGAGCGACTCGAGCTTGGCGACGGCGATCGACGGGTGGATGCGTCCACCCAGCCCGCAGTCGGTCGACGCGATGACGCGCTCCGGGCCGACGATGCGCGCGAACCGCTCGATGCGGTCGGCGACGAGCTCGGGATGCTCGACCACGTTCGTCGCGTGGCCGATGACGCCGGGCGCGATGCGCTTGCCGTCGGGCAGGGCGACCTGCTCCCAGACGCGCCACTCGTGCTCATGGCGCGCGTTCGCCGCCTCGAACGAGTAGCTGCCCGCGTTGACCTCGAGCACGAGGTCGACGATCTCGGCGAGGCCGATGTCGGTCGTGTGCGGGCCGTGCCACGAGCCCCAGCAGAGGTGCAGGCGCACCTGCTCCTCGGGGAGCCCGCGGATCGCGTGGTTGAGCGCCTCGACGCGGATGCGCGTGAAGTCGAGGTAGTCCTCGATCGACGGCTCGGGGTTGATCTGGTCGAAGTTCTCGGCGAGCGAGGGGTCGTCGATCTGCACGATGAGGCCGGCGTCGACGATGGCCCGGTACTCCTCGCGCAGCACCTCGGCCCACGCCCAGATGTGCTCCTCCTCGCTGCCGTAGTGGCGGTTCGCGATGCGCGACGCCGAGCCCGGAGACAGGGCGGTGAGGAAGCCCTGCTCGGCGCCCGATCCCGCGAGGCCCGCCTGCAGGTTGGCGATGTCGGCGGCGATGGCGTCCTGGCCGATGTAGCGGAGCGCCCCGGTCGTGGCCGGGAACGCGGTCGCGGGCGTCGACTCGAGCAGGGGGTGCTCCGGGTCGAGGTAGGCGTCGGCGAACCGCACCCAGTCGCGCCGGTCCGGGAACGACGTCAGGCGGATGTCGCCGGGCGCCGAGCGCTGCGGTGCCTCGGTGAAGATGTCCTCGCCGGTGACCTCGAGGCCCGCGACGCGCTGGAAGACGTAGCTCCACCAGGCGCCGTAGTCCTGCGCGCTCGACATCGCCTTGCCGTACTCGCCGTCGCCGACGATCGTGACGCCCAGCTCGCGCTGGCGGCGCACGAGGTCGGCGACCGCGGCGCTGAGCAGCGACTCGAACTCGGGAGTGCGCTCGAGCGTGAGGCCGTCGGCCGCGAGCGTGCGCGCGGCGTTGGCCGCGAGCAGCTCGGGCGTGCGGGGCAGGCTGCCGGCGTGCGAGACGTCGATGCGGGGCATGGTGACCTTCCGGTGGCGGGGACGAGTGGTCGCGACGCTACCGACGCTCGGCGCGCGCATCGACTCCCCCGGTCACGCTTCGTCACACATCCGTCGGGCCGCGCCTTCCCGTCGTCAGCGCGGCGCGCGGTACTCCTCGTCCGAGACGTGGTCGCCCCAGATCGCGCTCGGCTCGCCGTCGGGCGTCTCCCACAGCGCGAGGTGGGTCATGAAGCTGTCGGGTGCCGCACCGTGCCAGTGCTCCTCGCCGGGCGGCGTGACGACGGTCTGGCCCGCGCGCACCTCGACGACCTCGCCGCCGCGCGCCTGCATCCAGGCGACGCCCTCGACGACGCGGAGCGTCTGCCCGCCCGGGTGCGAGTGCCATGCGGTGCGCGCGCAGGGCGCGAAGCGCACGAGGCCGGCGCTCATGCGCTGGCCCTCCTGCTGCGGGCTCGCGACGGGGTCGAGCCAGACGTCGCCGGTGAACCACTCGGGCGGGTTCTTGACGGTGGGCTGCTGCGGCTGGATCTGCATGGGAACCATGCCACCGCACGCGCGCCCGCGCAGGAAGGCCCTGCTGAGACGGGGCCTGGCGGTGCCTGCCTCACGGCGCCCCATGTGACCGTTCGCATCCATTCCTGTGCGCAGACCCTGCGTAGGCTGGGTGCCGACCCCACGAGGAGACGACGATGTCAGACACAACCTTCCAGCTGCTCGCGATCGCGATCTACTTCGCCGCCATGATCGGCATCGGCGTGTACGCGGCGCGCAAGACGAAGAGCCACGAGGATTACATGCTCGCCGGGCGCGAGCTCAGCCCGTTCACCGCAGCCCTCTCCGCGGGCGCGTCGGACATGTCCGGCTGGCTGCTCATGGGCCTGCCCGGCGCGATCTACGCCGCCGGCCTCATCGAGGCGTGGATCGCCATCGGCCTCACGATCGGCGCCTACCTCAACTGGAAGCTCGTCGCCCCGCGCCTGCGCGCCTACACCGAGGTGGCTAGGAACTCGATCACGATCCCGAGCTTCTTCGAGAACCGCCTGCGCGACCGCACGCGGGCGCTGCGCCTCGTCTCGGGCATCATCATCCTGGTCTTCTTCACCTTCTACGTCTCGTCCGGGATGGTCGCCGGCGGCGTCTTCTTCGAGTCGACGTTCGGCGCGAACTACATCTGGGGCATGCTGCTCGTGAGCGGCGTCACGCTGCTCTACACGCTCTTCGGCGGCTTCCTCGGGGCGTCGCTGACGGATGTCGTGCAGGGGCTGATGATGGTCATCGCGCTGATCCTCATCCCGGTCATCGCCTTCTTCACGGTCGGCGGCCTGCAGGGCGTGCAGGAGGGCATCACCGACTCCGGCGCGGAGCTCAGCGGCCTCATCCCCACGGACGTCGACGGCATGGTCGTGCTCGGGATCATCTCGTCGCTCGCCTGGGGCCTCGGCTACGTCGGCCAGCCGCACATCATCGTGCGGTTCATGGCGCTCAAGTCCGTCGCCGCGGCGAAGCCGGCGCGTCGCATCGGCATCAGCTGGATGGTCATCTCGCTCATCGGCGCCGTCGTCTCGGGCTTCATCGGCATCGCGTTCGTGCAGCAGTCCGGCATGCAGATCGACAACCCCGAGACGGTCGTGCTCGCGATGTCGCAGGCGCTGCTGCACCCGTTCGTCGCCGGCCTCGTGCTCGCCGCCGTGCTCGCCGCGATCATGTCGACGCTCTCGAGCCAGCTCATCGTCTGCTCGTCCGCGCTCGTCGAGGACCTCTTCCAGGTCTTCGTCAAGCGGCAGCCGTCGCAGAAGGTGCTCGTGCTGCTCGGCCGGGCGTGCGTGCTCGCCGTCGCCGCGGTCGCCGCGGTGCTCGCGATCAACCCGTCCGACACGATCCTCGGCCTCGTCGGCTTCGCCTGGGCAGGCTTCGGCGCCGCCTTCGGCCCGATCGTGCTGCTGAGCCTCTTCTGGCGCCGGCTCACCGCGATGGGCGCGCTCGCCGGCATGATCGTCGGCGCCGCGACCGTGTTCATCTGGGATGCGATCGAGCAGGCCACCGAGATCGGCTTCTTCACGCTCTACGAGATCGTGCCGGGCTTCGTGCTCAACCTCGTCGTCGCCATCGTCATCAGCCTCGTGGTGCACCGCCACGACCCCGAGGTCGACGAGGAGTTCACCCGCACGGGCCAGATCGTTGCCCTCAAGCCCGGGGAGTCCCACGTGAGCGCGGCGGCTGCGGCCGACCGCAACGCCCTGCCCTGATCGGCGAGGCCGACCTGCGAGGGGTGGGCGTGCGCGAGAGGGTGGGCCTGCGGGCCCACCCCTCACGCGTGCGGCCACCCGTCGGTGACGGGACGTCGCTCAGTACGCGCGCCGGTACTGCTGCGGATGCCAGTCGACGTCGACGCCGAGCTCCCCCGCCCAGCGGATCGGCAGGTTCGGGTCGCGGAGCGCCGCTCGCCCCACGCGCACCGCCGCGACGCCGCCGCGCAGCACGGCGTTCGCCTGCTCCGCGGTCTCGATGAGGCCGACGGCCGACACCGGCACGCCCTCTGCGGCGATGCGCTCGGCGAGGTGCACCTGGTAGCCGGGGCCGACCGGGATCTCGGCGAGCACGACCCCGCCGGACGACGCGTCGACGAAATCTGCGCCCGCCTCGAGCGCCCAGGCCGCGACCTGCGCCGCCTGCTGCTCGTCGAGCCCGCCGTCGGTCCAGTCGGTCGCCGAGAGGCGCACGAGCACCGGCAGCGCCGGCAGCTCGGCGCGGATGGCGCGCACGACGTCGAGCAGCAGCCTCGCGCGCCCGGCGAGGTCGCCGCCGTACCCGTCGGTGCGGCGGTTGGTCAGCGGCGAGAGGAACTGGTGCAGCAGGTAGCCGTGCGCGCCGTGCACCTCGACGACGTCGAAGCCGGCCTCGACCGCGCGGTGGGCCGCCGCGACGAAGGCCGCGACGATCCCGTCCAGCTCGCTCGTGGCGAGCGCCCGCGGCGCCGCGAGGCCGAGGATCGCCTCGTCCGACGCGGAGACCGTCTGCCAACCGCCGTCGTCGATCGGCACGGAGCCGCGGCGATCGCCGTCCCTGCCGAACCCGGCGAAGGTGCTGGCCTTGGCGCCGGCGTGGCTGAGCTGCACCCCGATCGCGGCACCCGCCTGGTGCGCGAAGTCGACGATCGGCCGCCAGGCGTCGCGCTGCTCGTCGTTCCACAGCCCGGTGTCCTGCCGGGTGATCCGCCCCTCCGGCACGACCGCGGTCGCCTCGACCACGAGCATCCCGGTGCCGCCGGACGCGAGCGCGCCGTAGTGCACCCGGTGCCATGCGGTCGGGACGCCGTCGTAGGCCATCACCGAGTACTGGCACATCGGTGCGATCCAGATGCGGTTGCGCACGCGCAGGCCGCGCACCTCGATGGGATCGGTGATCGACCGCGCGCTCACCGGGACGCCGCCGACGCCGCCTCGGCCACGGGCTCGGCGCTCCCGAGCCGCCCCAGCACGAGCGCCGCGATGGCGCTGCGCTCGAGCATCCCGTCGATGCTGATCCACTCGTGCCGCGCGTGCGCGCCGTCGCCGACCGCGCCGAGGCCGTCGAGGACGGGCAGCCCGAGCGCTGCGGCGAAGTTGCCGTCGCTCGCGCCGCCGACCGAGATCTCGCGCACCACCGTGCCGAGCTCCTCCGCGGCCGACTCGGCGAGCGCGAACAGCCGCGCGGTGCCGTCGGACCGCGGCATCACCGGGCGGTTCCAGCCGCCGGCGACCTCGACGGAGGCGCCGTCGCGGTGCGGGGCGAGCTCCGCGAGCAGCGCGTCGATCCTGGCCCGCTCCGCGTCGTCCGACACGCGCACGTCGACGAGCGCCGTCGCCGTGCCCGCCGTGACGTTCGATCGCGAGCCGCCGTGCAGCGTGCCGACGTTGACGCTCGTGCCCGCGGCGAGGTCGCTCGCGCCGTGCAGCGCGAGCACCACGCGCGCGATCTCGTCGATCGCGCTCACGCCGCGCTCGGGGTCGAGGCCCGCGTGGCCCTCGATGCCCCGCGCCGTCACCTCGAAGATGCCGACGCCCTTCCGCGCCGTCTTGAGCGCGCCCTCCGCGCTCGCCTCGAAGACGAGCACCGCGTCGCAGTCGACGACCTCCGCCTCGATCGCGGGGCGGGAGGCGGGCGACCCGATCTCCTCGTCGCCGTTGAGCACGAGGCGGATGGCGGGCAGGGGCAGCCCGGCGGCGCGGGCGGCGCGGATGGCCCAGACCGCCTGCACGAGCCCCGACTTCATGTCGAACGCGCCGGGACCGGTCAGCCGGTCGCCCTCGATGCTGACGGGCCAGCCGGCGAGCGTGCCGAGCGGCCAGACCGTGTCGTAGTGGCAGAGGATCGCGACCTGCCCGGCGCCGCCGCTCGCGGCGATGTCGAGGATCGCGATGTCGCCGTGGGGGCCGCCGTCGACGATCCGCTCGGCATCGGGCGCGCCCAGGCGCTCGGCGACCCAGCCGCGCACCCAGTCGAGCCCCGCGTCGAGTGCGGCGCGGTCGTCCGAGGGCGTCTCCTGCTCGAGGTACGCGACGAGGTCGGCGACCATCGCGTCGCGCGCATCCTCGATGTACGTGCGGACCGCGCTCATGCTGCCGCCATCCCGTCGAGCTCTGCGAGGTGCGCCTCGTCCATCGCGATCGCGCCCGTCTCGAGCCGCACGATCGCGTCGACGAGCCAGGCGGTGAGCGGCGTCGGGATGCCGTGCCGCTCCCCCGCGGCCACGACCGGTCCGTACTGCGTCGGCACCTCGGTGCGACGACCGCGCACGGCGATGTCGCGCCAGATCCCGGACCGCTTCTTCGTCTGCGTGGCGAGCCACGCGACGAGGCCGTCGGTCGCGGCGTCAGCCTCGGCGTCGCCGGCGAGGTAGTCGCCCGGCACGAAGGCGTCGAACCCCTCGAGGGCGATGCCCTCCGCGGTCGCGACGGACAGCACCTCGCGCACGAGCGCGTGCATGCCCGTGCGGTGCCGGTCGATGAGGTCGCCCATGTCGGCGTCGGCGAGCGCGGTCGCGACGAGCATCGCGCCGAAGCCGAGCTTCGACCAGAGGAAGCCGTCGACGTTGTCGGTGACGATCGGCTCGCCCCAGTGCCGGAGGTCGTGGGCGAGGGTGCGCACGCGGTCGCTCACCGGGCCGGCGTGCTCGCCGAGCGCGATCGCGCCGATCCCGCCGTCCTGCACGACCCCGGGGCCGATCACGTCGGCGAAGAGGTCGACGAACGCGGCCACGGTCCGATCGGCCCCGACGTGCGAGGCGATCGTCGCCTCGTTGAGGCCGTTCTGCATCGACGCGACCCAGCCGTCGTCGGCGAGCCGCGGCGCGATCCAGGCGGCGACGCCGTCGGTCGCCTGCGCCTTCACCGCGAGCAGCACGGCGCCGAGCTGATCGGGCGCCTCGTCCGGGGTGCTGATCGGCAGCCGCGCGCGCAGCGCGCCGCTCGGCTGCTCGATGCGCAGGCCGTGCTCGCGCACGGCCGCGACGTGGGCGGCGTCGGCGTCGATGAGCTGCACGTCGGCTCCCGCGAGGTGCAGGTGCACCGCGAGGGTGCCCCCGATGGCGCCCGCGCCGACGATCGTGTACTGCGAGGTCATGCGAGACCCTCCTCCTGGCCGATGGCCGTCCAATGCTGCGGCAGGTGCCATGCGCCGGTGGACGATCCGCCGTCCACGCGCAGCACCTCGCCGGTGATCCACTCCGCCTCGTCGCCGGCGATCCACACGACCGCGCGTGCGATGTCGGCGGGCTTCCCGCGCCGGCCGAGCGGCGTGCCGCCGACGGCGTCGGCGTACTCCTCGGTCACGGGGTTGACGTCGCTGTCGACCTCGACGAAGCCGGGCGCGACCGCGTTCACGCGGATGCCGTGCTGGCCGAGCTCGAGCGCCGAGGCGCGCGTCGCCGCCTCGAGCGCGGCCTTCGACGTCGAGTACGGCGCCGCACCCGGTCGGGCGCGCAGTGCCGCGCCCGACGAGATGTTGACGACGCTCGCCTGCCTGCCCGCCGCGATCGCGCGGGTGGCGAGGGCGACCGTGAGCAGCACCGGTGCTCGGCTGTTGACGTCGAGCACGAAGTCCCACGTACGCGCGTCGAGCTCGAGGAAGGGCGTCGCCGGGTAGACCCCCGCGCTCGAGACGAGCACGTCGACGGGGGCGTGCGCCCAGGCGGCGTCCATCACCTCGACGTGCGCGTGCTCGCCGCGCAGGTCGGCCGCGATCGTGGTGCACGACGCTCCCCCGGCGGCGCGCACGGCCTGCGCGGTCTCCTCGAGCGGTGCCGCGTGCAGGTCGACGAGCGTCAGGGCGTCGCCGCCGCGCGCGAACGCGATGGCGACCTCCCTGCCGATCCCGCTGCCGGCGCCGGTGACGAGCACGTGGCGCATCAATCGAGCTCCTTGCCCTTGGTCTCCGGCATCGTGAGATACACGACGAGGCCGATGGCGGCAGCGGCGGACGCGTATGCCCACACCCAGTCGCCGAATCCGCTCGTGTTCATCCAGGTCGTGATGTAGGGCGCGGTGCCGCCGAAGATCGCGACGGCGAGCGCGTAGGGCAGGCCGATGCCGGTGGCGCGGACCTCCGGCGGGAACTGCTCGGCCATGATGACCGCGCAGTTCGCCGAGTAGCCGACGAGCAGGACGACGCCGATGAGCTCGATGGCGAGCAGGGTCCAGAAGTCACCGTTGAGCAGCGTGAAGGCGGGCCAGGCGAAGATCAGGAAGCCGCCGGCGAACATCGCCATCGTGGGCTTGCGCCCGATCTTGTCGGACAGCAGGCCGCCGAACGGCAGCAGCACGATGAAGACGATCATGGCGATGACGTTGGCGAGCAGGGCGAGGTTCAGCGGGATGCCCGTGGTCACCGACGCGTACGTCGGCATGAAGTTGACCCACATGTAGTAGAGCAGCGTGCCGGCGATGGTGATGCCGAAGACGCGCAGGCTCGCACCCGGGTGGTCGACGATCATGCGGACGAAGGCGTTGTGGCGACGCGGCGACGCGGCCTGCTGCACGCGTTGCTTGCCCGTCGCGAACGAGTCGGTCTCCTCGACCGAGCGGCGCAGCCACAGCCCGACGAAGCCGAGCGACGCGGCGAAGATGAAGGCGATGCGCCAGCCGTAGCTGTCGATCGCGTCGTCCGGCAGCGTCGTGGTGATGACGGTGCCGACGCCGGAGGCGATGAGCACGCCGGCGGCCACCGAGACCTGCTGCCACGAGCCGGCGAAGGCCCGGCGCTTGGGCGCGGCCGACTCCACCAGGAAGGCGGAGGCCGAGCCGAACTCGCCGCCCGCGGCGAAGCCCTGCGCGAGGCGCGCGAGCACCAGCAGCAGCGGCGCCGCGATGCCGACCTGCTCGTAGGTGGGCGCGAGGCCGATCGCGAGGGTGGCGACGGCCATCAGGGTGATCGTGAAGAGCAGCCCCCGCTTGCGACCGTGGCGATCGGCGTACGAGCCCATGACGGCCGCGCCCACAGGGCGCATGATGAAGCCGACGGCGAAGATCGCGAGGGTCGAGAGCAGGGCCGCGATGTCGTCGCCCGGCGGGAAGAAGTGGTGGGCGAAGATCGACGAGAAGGTCGAGTAGATCGCCCAGTCGACGAACTCGACGGCGTTGCCGATGCTGCCGGCGACGATGGCCTTGCGGCCCTTCTTGCTGAGCTTCGTCTGGTGGACGGTCTCGCTGATGGTGGTGGTCATGGCTGCTTCTCTCGAGGTGCTGCGGGTCAGAGGAGGGTGCGGACGTGCGATGCGAGGTCGGCGTGCGTGCCGATCCAGACGTCGTCGAAGGAGCGGATGTGGGCCAGGAGGTCGTCCAGGATCCGGATCCGCGAGCGGTGCCCGATGATGTGCGGGTGCATCGTGAGCTGGAAGAGGCCGCCCTCCGCGCGCGCTGCATCGAACTCGTCGATCCAGATCTGCGTCAGCTGGCGGGGCGGCATGTGGGGGCGGAGGCCGCCGAAGCGGTCCATCATCAGGTACGGCGCGTCGTCGCGGATCCACTCGACGGGGATCTCGACGACGCCTGTCCGCTCGCCGCGCTCGAGCAGCTCGTAGGGCTCCGAGTCGGCCATGAGCGACGAGTCGTACGCGAAGCCGAGCTCGCGGATGACGCGCAGCGTGCTCCCGGAGAAGTCCCACGACGGGGTGCGGATGCCGGTGGGTCGCACACCGGTCTGCGACTCGAGCACGTCGAGGCTGCGACCGACGAGGTCGAGCTCGTCCTCGTACGTGAGCGCCGTGTTGCGCTCGTGGATCCAGCCGTGGACCGCGAGCTCGTGGCCCGCGGCGACGTAGCCGGGCGCCTCGTCGGGGCGCAGCAGGGCGCAGACGGCGGGCATGTAGAACGAGGCGGGCGCCTCGTGGCGGCGCAGCAGCTCGAGGATGCGCGGCACCGCGACGCGCGCGCCGTACTCCCCCTGGGCCATCCGGCCGGGTGACGTCTCGCCGTCGCGCAGCGACGGCGTCTCGTGGTCGGAGTCGAACGACAGGGCGACCGCGACGCGCGCGCCCTCGGGCCATCGGGCTGCGGGGTCGTCGCTCACGAGCGATGCGCCGGCGCGCACGTGCTCGACGTGCGAGCGCCACTCCGCTTCGGTCCACTGCCACGGCTGCTGCGATTCCATGTGCTCTCCCTTGAGGCGATCGATGCCGCTTCCGCGTCACCATCTCCGCCAACTGTAGGCAGAACGGTAGCGCGACGCAAGCGTCATGGGCATTCCGATCATGTTTGGCGCATGTAACGGCAATCTTCGCCAACTGCTCCGGCCGCGACGCCGCGCCATCGGTATCGTGAGGCCATGCAGCGCTTCCCGCCCGGCGAGCTCCCGGCCCTCCTCGACGCGACCGACCTCGACATCGTCGCCGCGCTGCACATCGCGCCGCGCGTGCCGACGGCAGTGCTCGCCGACGTCCTCGGCATGCCCACGAGCACCGCGAACCGCCGGCTGGCGCGCATGCAGCAGGACCACCTGCTCCGCACGGTCGGCCGCTACGCGTGGCAGCTCATCACCTCGAGCAACCCCTTCGAGCTCTGGATCACCTCGGCGCCCGGCGAGTCCCGCGCGGTGCTCGAGCAGCTGCTGCGCATCCCGGATGTGCAGTTCGCGATGCACGCCAGCGGACCGGCCGACATCTACGCCAACCTCTACCCGCTGCGCGGCTCCGACCCGGAGGAGCTGCTCACCGAGCGCATCCCGTCCATCCCCGGCGTGCGCGCGATCGACAGCCGCATGATCCTCGAGTCGGCCAAGGTCGGCCAGTCGTGGCGGTTCCAGCGGCTGGCCGACGAGCAGGTCGCGACGCTCGAGCAGCACCGCACCCCCGTCTCGGAGCCGCCGCTGCGGAGCCTCGACGACCTGTCCGAGCTGGAGTTCCAGACGATGCGGGCGCTCGGCGCGAACGCGCGCGTCTCGGCGGCCGAGGTGGCGCGGCAGGTCGGCACCTCCCCGTCGACGGCGTCACGGGCCATCCGGATGCTGCTGGCGACCGGTGCCGTCTCGCCGCGCGTCGAGATCCAGCCGGAGCTCGTCGGCTATCCGCTCAACGCGGTCGTCTCGATCGACGTGCGGCCACGAGCGGTGCAGTCGCTGCTCGACTCGCTCGTCGACCACCCCAGCGTGCGGCTGCTGAGCACCGTCACGGGCGACGCGCCGGTGAGCCTCTACGCCGTGTTCGCAGGTCCCGCCGACCTCTCGCGCTTCGTGCTCGACGACCTCGGCAGCCGGCGCGACGTGCGCTCCACCTCGAGCGTCGTCGCCCTGCGCCTGCAGCGCCGCTACTGGATCGACCGCGACGGCCACCACCTCGGGGCGCAGGTCGAGGGCGTGCTGCGGCGGTAGTCGCCGGCGCGGCGCGTCAGCTGCTGAGCACCGCCCAGCCACGCGGCGGGAGCGCCACGCGATCGCCCGCGAGCTCGCCGACACCGGCGAGCACCTGCGTCGCGTCGGCGACGGGGAGGCGCACGGCAGCGTCGGTGACGTTCAGCGCCGTGACGATCGCCGCATCCGCTGTCGCCGTGCGCAGCACGATCGTCCCGTTCTCGACGGCGACGACGTCGGTGTGCGCGCGCGTGAGCCATGGGTGCCGGCGGCGGATCGCGATCAGGGTGCGGTGCAGGTCGAGCACGCCGCGCGTCGCGTCGTCGAGCTCGTCGGCGGGCGCCGGTCGGTCGGGGAACTCCGGCCGGATGGCGTCGTCGCCGCCCCAGCGCTCCTCCTTCAGCCCCTCGAGGCCCAGCTCGTCGCCCGCGTACACCGACGGCGTGCCCGCGACCGTGCACAGCACCGCGAGCGCGTGCGGCACGAGGTCGGGGCCGACCGCGGTCGCGATGCGCGTCACGTCGTGGTTGCCGAGGAAGGTGTAGGGCACGAACGTCGCGAGCAGCGCGTTGTGGCGGCCGATCGCGTGCTCGAGCTCGAAGAGGTTGCGCTCGGCGAGGCTGTGCCAGATGCCCTGCCACAGCTCGTACTGCGTGACCGCGTCCATCGTCGACGACTCGACGATCTCGGCGTACTCGCCGTGGATGACCTCGCCGAGGAACCACGCGTCCGGGTGCTGCTCGCGCACCGCGGGCAGCACGCGCGCCCAGAACTCGCTCGGCACGCTGTAGGCGGCGTCGAGCCGCCAGCCGTCGATGCCGCGGCCGAGCCAGTGCAGCATGACGCGCGTCACGAGCTCGGCGGCGGCGTCGCCCGCGTGGTCGAGCGCGACGAGCGCCTCGTGGCCCTCGAAGACCTCGGCGTCGCCGCCCGCGCCGAGCTGGAAGAGCGCCGCCTCATCGCTGCCGGGATCCGCGAGCGCCGCCTGGAAGGCCGGGTGCTCGCGCCCCACGTGGTTGAAGACGCCGTCGAGCAGCACGCGGATGCCGCGCTCGTGCGCCGCCGCGACCAGGTTGTCGAAGTCCGCGTCATCGCCCAGCCGCGGGTCGATGCGGAAGTGGTCGGTCGTGTCGTAGCCGTGCGTGGTGCTCGCGAAGACCGGACCGAGCGCGATGCCGTTCAGCCCGAGCTCGACGACGTGGTCGAGCCACGCCTCGAGGCGCGGCAGCCGGTGCACGATCGGCTCGGCCTCGGGATCTTCCCGGTCGCGGATCTGCGCGCCCGTGAACCCGAGCGGGTAGACGTGCCACCACATCGCCGACAGGGACCAGTGCTCGGGATCGCGCATCCCACCATTGTGGTGCGTGCGCCGCTCGCGTCCCTGCGAGGCGCGTCAGAGGCGCTCGAGCACCACGACCGCGGTGTGCGGCCGCAGCTGCGCGGCTGCAGCGATGTCTCCCCAGCCCTCGAGGCGCGCGATCGCCGCCCACAGCTGGGCGCGCTCGTCGCCGAGCGCCTCACGCGCGCGCACCCGCACGACGCCGTCGACGGTGTCGGCCCACGCGTCCGGGTGCGCCTGCAGGTTGAGCCACCAGGCCGGGTCGGCCGCCGCCCAGCCGTTCATGGCGAGCGTCACGAAGGCGCCGGCGTGGTCCATGTAGCCGATGATCGCGCTGCGCTCCTCGCCGGAGCGCCGACCCGTCGTGCGCAGCCGCAGCATGCCCATGACGCCGGGGCGCGCGCGCCGCAGCCCGCGCCTGGTGGTGCGATAGAGCAGCCGATGGGCGACCCAAGCGCCGCGGATGAACCAGCGCGGCGGGAGTGCGGGCGTCCGCGTCGTGGCCATGGGGCACCTCCGGATCAGCGCACGGCCTCCCCGCGATGGCCGCGGCGGGCGTACGGTGCCAGCGTAGGTCGCCCCGCCGGTCGACGCCATCGCGGATGCGGCTGCCCGGCGGCCACGGCGGCGGAGGAGGACGGCATGGCGCATCGCGACGGCGACGACGAGGCAGCCCTCCAGCGGCGGGTCTGGGATCGCGCGGCGCCCGACTACGACGCGAGCATGGCGCGCCTCGAGCGCGTCTGGTTCACCGGCGGCCGCGAGTGGCTCGGCGCGCGGGCCCGCGGCCGGGTGCTCGAGGTCGGGGTCGGCACCGGCACGAACGTGCCGCACTACCCCGCCGACGCGGTCGTCACCGGCGTCGACATCAGCCCAGGCATGCTCGCCGAGGCGCGCTCGCGCATGGCGGCGCTCGGCCGCCCGGTGACGCTGCTCGAGGCTGATGCGCAGCGGCTGCCCTTCGATGACGCCGCGTTCGACACGGTCGTCTGCGCGCTCGCGCTCTGCAGCATCCCGCAGCCCGCCGCCGCCATCCGTGAGATGCACCGCGTGCTCGAGCCGGGCGGCCGGCTGCTGCTGCTCGACCACGTGGCGAGCAGCGCGTGGCCGCTGCGCGCGGCCCAGCGGCTCGTCGAGCTCGTGAGCGTGCGGGTCGCGGGTGAGCACTTCACGCGTCGGCAGCTCCCGCTCGTCGAGGCGGCCGGGTTCAGGATCGACGAGGACGAGCGCCTGAAGCTGGGCACGATCGAGCGCATCCGCGCCACGAAGCCCGGGTGACGCGAGCCGGGCTGGGTCGTCCTACGCGTCCGGTCCGCCCAGGCGGGGGTCCACCATCGTGATGCCCGCCGCCGTCGCGCGATCGAACCCGGGCAGCAGCGTCACGAGCTCGTCGAGCCCCACCGTCCGTTCGACGAGCCGCTGCGGCGCGAGCACGCCGCGCTCGATGAGCGCGAGCATCCCCGGGTAGTCGCGCGCCGCCATCCCGTGGCTCCCGAGCACGTCGAGCTCCCACGCGATGACGCGCGACATCGGCACGCGCGGGTGCCCGTCGACGGGCGGCAGCAGGCCGATCTGCACGTGCCGTCCGCGCCGGCGCAGGCTCAGCAGGGCATCCGCGCTCGTCTGCTCGCTGCCGACGGCGTCGACCGCGACGTGGCTGCCGCCGCCGGTGATCGCTGCGACCGCGGCGGGCACGTCGGTGCCGTCGGCGAGCACGGCGTGCTCGGCGCCCAGCTGCAGCGCGAGCTCGAGCGCTGCCGGGTTGCGGTCGACCGCGATGGGCCGGGCGCCGAGCGCCCGGGCGATCATCACGGCGCTGAGCCCGACGCCGCCCGCGCCCACGACGGTCACCCACTCCCCCGCCTCCACGCGCGCCCGGCTGACGAGGGCGCGGTACGCGGTCGCGAAGCGGCAGCCGAGGCTCGCGGCGGTCGCGAAGTCGACGCCGTCGGGGATGCGCACGAGGTTCGCGTCCGCGGCGTGCAGCGCCACCTGCTCGGCGAACGAGCCCCAGTGGGTGAAGCCGGGCTGCTCCTGCTGCGGGCACACCTGCGCCTCGCCCGCGAGGCACCACGCGCACCGGCCGCAGCCGCACACGAAGGGCACCGTCACGCGGTCGCCCACCCGCCAGGCGACCACGTCGTCGGCCACCGCGGCCACGACGCCGGCGAGCTCGTGCCCCGGCACATGCGGGAAGTCGATGTCGTCGTGACCCGCCCACGCGTGCCAGTCGCTGCGGCACAGCCCGGTCGCCATCACCCGCACCACGACGCCGCCGGGCGGCGGCACGGGCGTCGGCACGTCGCGGACCGCGGGCGTGCCGCGGACGGCGTCGAGGATGAGGGCGCGCATGCCACGATCCTGGCAGGCGCGACGAGCGGCGGCACGCCCCGCGCGCATCCGCCCCGACCGCGTCGCACACGAGTCCCGCCCGAGCTGTCGTGATAGGACTGCACACGTGGATGAGCCCGACGAGCACGGCACCGAGATCACCTACGACGAGCAGCGCTACCCCGCTCGTCCCCGACGGCTGCGCCCGCGCGACCAGTTCCGCGGCGGCAGCGTGCGGCGGTTCAGCACCGACCCGCGCACGGCCAACGCGTCGAACCCCTCGTACGTCGAGTGGCTCGTGCGGCAGTCGATGCTCAAGGACTCCGACGTCCTGAGCCGCCAGCTGTCGGGGCAGCCCTCGATGTGGCGCAACCCCTACGCGCGACCGGATGCGCGCCGCGCGATCGGCACGAGCGACGTCTGGTTCACGGCGTACCCGATCTCGCTCATCACGCGGCCGGGGCAGTCGTTCCTGGAGGCGCTCGGCGACGACGCGCTCTGGGCCGCGTTCGAGCACGTCGGCATCAACGGCCTGCACACCGGCCCGGTGAAGCGCGCCGGCGGCATCACCGACTGGCGCGAGACGCCGAGCGTCGACGGCCACTTCGACCGCATCAGCACCCAGATCGACCCGGCCTTCGGCAGCGAGGAGGCCTTCCGCCGGCTCTCCGACGTCGCCGACTCGCACAACGGCAGCATCATCGACGACATCGTGCCCGGCCACACGGGCAAGGGCGCCGACTTCCGGCTCGCCGAGATGGCGTTCAAGGACTACCCCGGCATCTACCACATGGTCGAGATCCCGCCGGAGGACTGGCACCTGCTGCCCGACGTGCCGGAGGGCCGCGACGCGGTGAACCTCGACGCGGCGTGCGAGCGCGAGCTCGCCGAGCGCGGCTACATCATCGGCGAGCTGCAGCGCGTGATCTTCTACACGCCGGGCGTGAAGGAGACGAACTGGAGCGCGACCGCGCCGGTGCTGGGCGTCGACGGCAACGAGCGCCGCTGGGTGTACCTGCACTACTTCAAGGAGGGCCAGCCGTCGATCAACTGGCTCGACCCCACCTTCGCCGGCATGCGCCTCGTCATCGGCGATGCCCTGCACTCGCTCGGCGACCTCGGCACGAGCGCCCTGCGCCTCGACGCGAACGGGTTCCTCGGCGTCGAGAAGAGCGCGGAAGGCCTGCCGGCGTGGTCGGAGGGGCACCCGCTCTCGCACGCGGCGAACCACATCATCTCGGGCATGGTGCGCAAGGTGGGCGGCTTCACGTTCCAGGAGCTCAACCTGACGATCGAGGACATCCGCGACACCGGTGCCGTCGGCGCCGACCTGTCCTACGACTTCGTCAGCCGCCCGGGCTACCACCACGCGCTCGCGACCGGCCACACGGAGTTCCTGCGGCTGACGCTCATGACGTCGCTCGAGCTCGGCGTCGAGCCGGTCGGGCTCGTGCACGGGCTGCAGAACCACGACGAGCTCACCTACGAGCTCGTGCACTGGGCGACGCGCCACCGCGACGACACCTACGTCTTCCGGCACGAGGAGATCTCCGGCGGCTCGCTCGCCGAGCTCATCCGCGCAGAGCTCACCGAGGCGCTCACCGGCAGCGCCGACTACAACCGGGTGTTCACGCAGAACGGCATCGCCTGTACCACGGCGTCGCTCATCGCGGCGACGCAGGGGTTCGCGACGCTCGACGAGATCACCGACGACGCGATCCCGGCGATCCGCGACGCCCACCTGCTGCTCGCGAAGTACAACGCGTGGCAGCCGGGCGTCTTCGCGCTCTCCGGCTGGGACCTCACCGGCATGCTCACCGTGCCGGCCGACCAGGTGCAGGACCTCATCGCGACCGGCGACACCCGCTGGATCGAGCGCGGCGCCCACGACCTCATGGATGCGGCGCCCGACGCCGCGGGATCGGCGGCCGGGATGCCGCGCGGACGCGCGCTCTACGGCTCGCTGCCGTCGCAGATCGAGCAGCCGGACTCGTTCCTCAACGGCCTCGCCGACGTGCTCACGATCCGCCGCGAGGGCGGCATCGCGACCGCCACGCAGCTCGACGTGCCGCACGTCGCGCACCCGGCCATGCTCGTGCTCGTGCACCGGCTCGACGACGGCGACCACACCGACGAGGATGCGCGCATCCAGGTGACAGTGCTCAACTTCTCGGGCGAGGCGATCGAGGGCACCGTGCACTCGGAGGCCCTGCAGACGCAATGCGACGTCATCGACGCCGCGACCGGCGACAGCATCGGCCACGTCGACGACCTGCAGAGCTTCAGCGTGAGCCTGCCGCCCTACGGCGGGCTGTTCCTGACGCTCGAGCCGATCGCCGACGAGGGCTGACGCCCGAGGCTCGGAGCAGCGTGACCGCCGAGCTCCTCGCCGCGTTCGCAGCGCTGTCGACCCCGCACGTCGCCGACGCCTGCATGCGCCTCGGGCTGCCCGTGCGGTGCGCGCCGAGCGGCATGCGCGCCGTGCAGAGCGGCGTGCACGTCGTCGGGCGAGCGCTGCCGGCGCAGCACACGGGCAGCGTCGACGTGTTCCTCGAGGCGATGGAGCAAGCAGAGCCCGGCGACGTGCTCGTCGTCGACGACGGCGGCCGCACGGATCGGGCCTGCGTCGGCGACCTCGTCGCGCTCGAGGCGGTCGGCGCCGGGATTGCCGGGGTCGCCATCTGGGGCCTCCACCGCGACACCCCGGAGCTGCGCGAGATCGGCCTCCCGATCGTGAGCCTCGGCACGTCGCCGACCGGACCGGCGTCGGCCGAGCCGCAGCCCGTGGACGCGCTCGAGCGCGCACGCTGCGGCGAGCACGAGGCGACCCGCGACGACCTCGTGCTCATCGACGACGACGGCGTCATCCTCGTCGGCCTCGAGCACGCGGGCGCCGTGGCGGATGCCGCCGCGGCCATCCGCGACACCGAGCGCCGGCAGGCGGCCGCCATGGCGTCGGGCACGTCGCTGCGCGAGCAGCTGCGCTTCACGGCCTACCTCGCGGCGCGCAGCGAGCGCGGCATCGGCTTCCGCGAGCACCTGCGGGGCCTCGGCGGCGCGATCGAGGAGTGAGCGCCGCGGCGGGCTCAGTCCAGCCCCGCCGCCCACGCGAGCAGCACGAAGCAAGCCCCGGTCACGGCGACCGGGATCGCGACGACCGTCGCGACGCGAGCGATCGAGCTGCCGTCCGGCCGGTCGGGCGCGCGCAGCTCGAAGACGATGAAGCCGCCGACGACGAGGATGCCCGCCGCCCATGCCAGGCCGATGAGCAGCGAGGGATCGAGCACGAGTCCATCATCGCGGCCCGCGCGACCCGTGTCGAGGCTGGTCCGCGTGCCGGGCGCGGCCTGAGGCCGCTCAGGTGTGCGAGGCCGCGAACATGATCGCGACGACGCAGAGCACGAGCGTGCCCAGCACGACGCCGAGGATCGCGGGCGCGACGCGCCGGTCGCGACCCGCCTGGTGGCGGCGCACGCCGACGAGCCCCAGCACGATCGCGACCGCGCCGAGGGGGCCGGCGATGAGGTCGCTGACCACGGGCACGAGCGCGCAGACGAGCGCGACGACGCCGAGCACGAGCGCGTACTCACCCGCCCAGCCGCCGCCGCGATGACCCGGTGGCTCGTCGCGCATGGGTCGATTCTGACGCACGCGAGGCTCGGTCCGGCTGGACCCGCGACGCGCGCCGCTCGACGGACGTCGGACGTGCGCGAGAGGATGCAGCATGACCACCTCGGAGCACGGCTCGCACGACTACGACCTCATCGTCATCGGCGCGGGCGCCGTCGGGGAGAACGTGGCCGACTACGCCGCGCGGCGCGGGGCTCGGGTCGCGCTGGTGGAGTCCGAGCTCGTCGGCGGCGAGTGCTCGTACTGGGCCTGCATGCCGTCGAAGGCCCTGCTGCGCTCGGGTCACGCGCTCCGCGCCGCCCGCCGCGTCGCGGGCGCGCACGAGGCCGTCACCGGCGGGATCGACGCTCCCGCCGTCCTCGCGCGGCGCACGTCGTTCACGAGCGACTGGGATGACTCGGGGCAGGCCGACTGGGTCGCCTCCGCCGGGATCGACCTGATCCGAGGGCGAGCGCGCCTCGTCGGCCAGGGCCTCGTGCAGGTGGGCGACCGCACGTGCTCGGCGCGCGCGATCGCGCTCGCGACCGGCTCGGTGCCGACGATGCCCGACATCCCCGGCCTCGCGGATGCAGCCCCGTGGGGAACGCGCGAGGCGACCTCCGCCGATCAGATCCCCGACCGCCTCGTCGTCATCGGCGGCGGCGTGTCCGGCGTCGAGCTGGCCTTCGCGTTCTCGTCCTTGGGCGCTCGCGTCACGCTGCTCGCCCGCGGCGGCCTGCTCCGCCGCGAGGAGCCGTTCGTCGGCGACCTCGTCGCCGACGCCCTGGTCGAGGAGGGCGTGGACGTGCGCGATGGCGCCACCCCTACCCGCGTGGACCGAGGCGACGACGGGATCGTCACGATCGAGCTCGAGGACGGCGGCCGGCTCGAGGCCGAGGAGCTCCTCGTCGCGACCGGCCGTCGCCCGGCCCTCGACGACCTCGGACTGGACGACGTCGGTCTCGGCACCGACCTCGCCGTCGACGACACCATGCTCGTCGCCGGCACCGACTGGCTCTACCTGGTCGGCGACGCGAACGGACGAGCGCTGCTCACGCACCAGGGGAAGTACCAGGCGCGGGCGGCCGGTGAGGCCATCGCGGCGCGCCTCGACGGCTCCCCCGTCGCCGACGACCCCTGGGGGCAGCACGTCGCGACCGCCGACCACGGCGCGGTGCCGCGGGTGGTGTTCTCCGACCCCGAGGTGGCCGCCGTCGGGCTCACCGAGGCGCAGGCGCGCGAGGCCGGCATGGAGGTCCGGGCGGTCGAGCACGACCTCGGCCAGGTGGCGGGCGCGAGCCTCCAGGCCGACGGCTACACGGGCAGGGCGAAGCTCGTCGTCGACGAGCAGCGGCAGGTCGTCATCGGCGCGACGTTCGTGGGCCAGGACGTCGCCGAGCTGCTCCACGCCGCGACGATCGCCATCGTGGGCGAGGTGCCGATCGACCGGCTGTGGCATGCCGTGCCCGCGTACCCGACGATCAGCGAGGTGTGGCTGCGGCTCCTGGACGCGTACGGCCGACCCCGCTGAGCATCACCAGCGGCCGGCGACGTGCGGGGCGATGACCTCGTCGTAGACCTGCTGGACGCCCGCGAGCGCCTCTGCCGACAGCGGCGGCAGCTCCGCGGCGGCAGCGTTGCTCCGCGCCTGCTCGACGCTCCGCGCGCCGGGGATCGCCGTGCTGACCCCCGGCTGGTCGATGATCCAACGGAGCGCGAACTGCGCCATGGTCGCCTCCGCGGGCATGAGCGGCGCGAGCCTCCTGACCGCCTCGAGGCCCGTCTCGAACGGCACGCCCGAGAAGGTCTCGCCGATGTCGAACGCCTGCCCCTCCCGGTTGTAGGTGCGGTGGTCGTCCTCGGCGAAGGTCGTGCGCTCGTCGTACTTCCCCGACAGCAGGCCGCTCGCGAGCGGCACCCGCACGATGATGCCGACGTTCGCGTCGGCGGCAGCGGGCAGCACAGCCTCGAGCGGCGCGAGCCGCAGCATGTTGAGGATCAGCTGCACGGATGCGACGCCCGGCCGGGCGATCGCGGCGAGCGCCTCCGCGCGGGTCTCGACGCTCACGCCGTAGGCCGCGATGCGCTCCTCGGCGACGAGGGTGTCGAGCGCGTCGAACACCGCGTCCTGGCTGTAGACCGCGGTCGGCGGGCAGTGGAGCTGTACGAGGTCGAGGCGCTCGACGCCGAGGTTCTCGCGCGACCGGTCCACCCACGACCGGAGGTGCTCGAGGGTGTAGTGCTCGGGCAGCTGCTCCACCCGGCGCCCGGCCTTCGTCGCGACGACCACGTCGTGGTCGCCCAGCTCGCGCAGGAACGCGCCGATGATCCGCTCGCTCCGGCCATCGCCGTAGACGTCGGCCGTGTCGAAGAAGCGGACCCCGCTGTCGTGCGCCGCGCGCAGCACGGCGATGGCGTCCTGCTCGCTGACGTCGCCCCAGTCGGCGCCGAGCTGCCAGGTGCCGAGGCCGATCACCGAGACGCTGCGCCCCGTCCGTCCGAGCGTCCGCTGCTCCATCGCATCCCCATCCCGTCGAGTCCGTGTGGTCGGTCCCAGTATGGGCGCCGCGTGCTCCGGGATGGCTCCACGCGCGGATCCCGCGCGACCTGTCGATCGGCGGGCCGCTCGATCGTCATCCCCTCGACGGCCGCACCGGCCGCCACGACGAAGGGACCTCCCGTGACCACCACCACCACCACCACCTCGGCCTCTACGCTGTCGCGTGAGACCGGCTCGAGGAGGACCACCATGCGCTACACGCTGCTGCTGCACTACCCCGAGGCCACCGCGGAGACGCTCGGCGCCGAGGCGCTCGCCGAGGGCCAGCGCGCCTTCGCGAGCTACGCCGCGACGCTCCACGCAGCGGGCGTGCTCATCGCCGGCGAGGTGCTGCAGCCGTCGGTCGCGAGCACCACGGTGCGGATGCGCGACGGCGCCCTGCAGGTGCAGGACGGCCCGTTCGCCGACACCAAGGACCAGCTCGGCGGGACGATCGTGATCGACGTGCCCGACCTCGACGCCGCGATCGAGTGGGCACGCCAGGCACCGCCCGTGCACTGGGGCGCCGTCGAGATCCGCCCCGGCGCCGTCCACACGGTCGACGGCGCCTGGACCGCGAGCGACTGAGCCAGCATGAGCACCCAGGAGGCGCGGGCGGCTGCCGAGCACGCCGCCCGCACCTCCTACGGCCGGCTGATCGCGCTGCTCGCCGCCCCCACCGGCGACCTCGCGCTCGCCGAGGACGCGCTCGCCGCCGCGTTCGAGGAGGCGCTGCGCCGCTGGCCGGCAGCGGGCGTGCCGGCGAACCCCGACGGCTGGTTGCTCACCGTGGCGCGCAACCGGCAGCGGGATGCGTGGCGCTCGGCCGCCGCGCGCACCGCCGCACCGCTCGACGACGACAGCGCGGCCTGGGATCCGCTCGCGCGGCACGACCCGGACGCGATCGGCGACCGTCGGCTCGAGCTGCTGTTCGCGTGCGGGCACCCGGCGATCGACCCCGCGGCACGGGCGCCGCTCATGCTGCAGGCGGTGCTCGGCTTCGAGGCCGCCCAGATCGCGCGGGCGTTCGCGCTGCCGCCCGCGACCATGGCGCAGCGGCTCGTGCGGGCGAAGCGGCGGATCAAGGATGCCCGCATCCCGTTCGCGATCCCCGATCGGCGCGCGATGCCCGAGCGGCTGCCCGCCGTGCTGGAGGCGATCTACGGCTGCGCGGCGATCGCGTGGCGCGGCGACGCGGCGTCGCTCGCCGGCGAGGCCCGCTACCTGTCGGTCACGCTCGCGACGCTGCTCGAGCACGAGGCCGAGGCCTGGGGGCTCGCGGCGCTCACGACCTTCTCGCTCGCCCGCCGGCAGACCGGCGCGTTCGTCCCGCTCGAGGAGCAGGATCCTCGGGACTGGGATGCCGCCCTCCTCGAGGAGGCCGCGCGGCACCTCCACCGCGCGCGCCCCGACGGCCCACCGGGACGCTTCCAGCTCGAGGCGGCGATCGACGCCGTGCACTGCGACCGCCGGCGCACCGGCTCCACCGACTGGCGTGCGCTCGAGGTGCTGTACTCGGCGATGCTCGCGACCGCTCCGAGCCTCGGCGCGCGCGTCGCCGCCGCGGCCGTGACGGCGCGGCTGCACGGACCGGCCGCGGGGCTCGACGCGCTGCCGGACGACGCCGACGGCTTCCAGCCGTACTGGGCGACGCGGGCGCACCTCCTCGCGGCCGCGGGTCTCGACGCGACGGCGGCGTTCGAGCGGGCCGCGGTGCTCGCCGATGACGACGCCGTCGCCGACCACCTGCGCGAGCGCGGCCGCGCCGCTCGCGCCCTCCGCGACCATCCAAACCCGGCGTCCAGCCGCTCCGAACGCCCTGAGCCAGCACCCACCACGCAGCAGCGACGAGGAGGACATCCATGACCGACATCTCCGTGAACACCCGCATGCTGGGCCTGAAGGACGTGCGCGTGCACGTCGAGGACCACGGCACAGGACGACCCGTGGTGCTGATCCACGGCTGGCCGCTCTCGAGCGCCTCGTGGGCTCCGCAGCGCCAGGCGCTCGTCGACGCCGGCTACCGCGTCATCGCCTACGACCGCCGCGGCTTCGGCCACAGCGACAAGCCGAAGACGGGCTACGGCTACGACACCCTCGCCGACGACCTCGCCGGCCTGCTGGAGCAGCTCGACCTGCGCGACGTCACCGTCGTCGGCTTCTCGATGGGCGGCGGCGAGGTCGCGCGCTACATCGCGCGGCACGGGCAGGAGCGCCTGCGCAGCGTCGTCTTCGCCGCGGCGGTGCCGCCGCGCATGATGCAGACCCCGGACAACCCGGAGGGCCCCCTCACCGTCGCCAAGGCGACGGCGATGACGGCGCAGCTGACGGCCGACCGCGAGGCGTTCTTCGACGGGTTCACGAAGGACTTCTTCTCGGCGAACGCCGACGGCGAGGTGCTCGTGACCGAGGCGGAGCGCCAGCAGGCGATCGCGCTGTGCCTGCAGGCCGACAAGCTCGCGGCGCTCGAGGCGATGCAGTCGTTCGGCATCACCGACTTCCGCGACGACCTCGAGCGCGTGACCGTGCCGACGCTCGTGCTGCACGGCGACGCCGACGGCATCGTGCCCTTCGAGGGATCCGGCAAGCGCACCCACGAAGCGATCGCGGGCAGCGAGCTCGTGCTCGTGCCGGGTGCGCCGCACGGCCTGAACGCGAGCCACCCCGTCGAGTTCAACGCGGCGCTGCTCGCCTTCCTCGAGCGCTGACACCGGCTCCGCGGCCGCCTCGCCATCGCGGGGCGGCCGCTCCGTGTCGGGGCGACGCGCCGGGGACTGCCCCTCGCGCTTGTCCCCCAGGCGCGATAGCGTCGGAGCACTGGCCATCGACCTGATGGCAGCCAGCGCAAGCCTCATCCGCAGGTGCGTCCCATTCCCTCTCAGCGCACGTAGCGACTCCGCTGTCTGGCTTCCACAGAAGGGCCCCGGTGGCCGTCATGTTGGATCTGTCCCTGTTCTTCCCGCTCATCCTGGCCGCCGCGCTCTTCGTCCTGGTCGTCATCGGCATCGTGGTCGTGCTGCGCGTGAGCCTGGCGCGGAGCATCGCCCGCTCGCGCACCGTCGGCCCGGCCCCGATCTCTGCGCCGGCGCCGGACGACACCGCCGCGATGCGCGCGGACGACGCCACTGCGATCCGCCCCGGCGACACCGGTGCGATGCGCGCCGCCGAGTCGATCTGATCCGTCGGCCGGAGGCCGGCCCGCGTGGCCGGCGTGTTTCGGCTCGGTGAACGTCTGGTGCACGCCGTTGTGCACCGCACGCCCACCCCGTCATGCTGGTGGCATGAGCCCCAACGACGGAGCGCGAGCGTGACCATCCATCGCCCGAGCGCGACCGCGTCGCGCCACAGCTCGCGCGACGAGGCGGTCGATCGGCTCTACTGGATCCTCACCGAGCTGGACGCCGAGCGCACCGTGTCGTGGGCCGAGGTCGAGCGGCGCGCCGTCGCCTTCGAGCCCGCCGCGCGCGACGAGGCGTGGAGCGTCGCGGAGGGCTCGGCGCTCGAGGCCATCGTCCGGGCGTCGCGGCGCCGGGCGTGACCGGCTAGTCGCGCTTCGCGCCGCGCTTGAGGCGCTTCTTCGCCGCGCGCTCCGTGAGCACGAGCAGGAAGTCCTGCACCGGGCTGTGCTCGATCGCCGAGAGCTCCTCCTCGACGATCCGGTCGACCTCGTCGCGGTCGTACTCCGGATGCGTCGCGATGAGCTTGGCAGTCACCTGCGAAGCGATCTCGTCTCGGTCCACGATGCCTGCCACGACGCAAGAATTGCACAGGTTCTGCTTGCACGCCAAGCCGCCCGACGAGCCGTGGATACGCTCGGCGGGATGCAAGAGACGACCACTGCGCACGACCTCGCCCACGAGCTCGGCCACACCGACGCGGGCCGCGCGATCCGCGTCTTCCTGCGCAACCCGGACGACGGTCGTGGCCTGTTCGACGGGCATCGCATCTGGGCCCCCTGGCGGTTGACGCAGGAGCAGGCGGAGCGGGTGCGAGAGCGCTTCAGCTGAGCAATGCCTCGGTCCGCGGTCCCGCGCGATCCTCCTCGAACCGCCAGCCGAGCACCTCGCCGATGTGCTCGAGCCGCCACCCGAGGGTCGGCGGGCGCGGCGCACCGGCGGTGTCGAGCCACGCCAGCTCCTGCTCGACGCTGCTCGTCACCGTGAGCGCCACGCTCGCCTGCGCGCCCACGGCGAGCTCGTCCGGGATGTCGAGGTCCGCGGTCGCACCGTGCTCCCGCCACACGACGATGCGCAGCGCCGTCCGCGATCGCAGCTCGATGCGCTCGCCCCACGACGCGTCGTAGGTGGCGATCACGTCGCCGGCACCGACGACCTCGCGCTCGGCCAGGTTGCGCGCGACGCTCTCGACCAGCTGCACGATCGCCGCGTCGCGGTCGGCGGATCGGCCGATGCCGAGCAGCGCCGCGTGGATGCGGAAGGTCCGATCGCCGACCTCGACGGATGCGCCCACGACGACGGTCCGGCCCGACCGGTTGAGGCTCCCCGTCTTCCCGCTGTCGATCCCGGCGGCGCCGAGCGCTCCGTTCGTGCTCGCGACGGGGCCGAGCCCCGGCAGCCACGCCGCGCGCTGACCCGAGATGGCGCGGAGCGTCGGAGCGCCGTCCACGAGCGCCATCAGCCGCGCGACGTCGACCGCGCTCGCGGTGTTGTCGGCGCTGAGGCCCGTCGCGTCGACGATCCGGATGCCGTCCAGGTCATGCGTCTCGAGCCATCGCCGCGCCTCCCCGAGGTACTCGCGCGTGGTCCCGAACGCCCAGGTCGTGAGCGTCGTCGAGGCGTTCGCCGCGCTCCGGAGCATCGACGCGTCGAGCAGCTGGCGCTGGGTCAGCTGCTGCCCGACCGCCACCGGCAGCACGGATGCGCCCTCGCGCGTCACCGCGCGCAGGTCGTCGACGTCGCCCTGGGCGATCGTGATCGTGGGCCCCTGCTCGTCGGTGCCGAGCGGGTGCCGCTCGAGCACCACGAGCGCGGCGACGAGCTTCGCGATGCTGGCGATCGGCATCGGCCCCGCGGCGCCGAACGAGCCCTCGGCGCCGTCGACGCCCACCACCCGGAACGCGCCGGCGGCCGACGAGCCCGGCCAGTCGATCTCGGCGGGCGCGGCAGCCACGCCGAGGTCCGTGCCGACAGCCGCCCCGGCGAGCGGCGGCGCGGGCTGCAGCGCCGTCACGGCGAGCGCGGTGCCGCCGCCGACGAGGACCGCGATCGCGAGCAGCGCAGCGACCGCACGACGGAGCCAGCGTCTCCTCGCGCGCGCCCCCGCCGGGCTCATCGGCTCGCCCACGGCATGTGCATGCCTCCAGCATGCGCCACGGGCCCGCCCGTGGGGAGGCCCTAGCGAACCCTCCTCCCGCCCTGCGGTGACGCACGTGCCGCCGCGCACCCGTTCACGGTCGCGCGCGCGTCGATCCCCGGACGATCAGCCGCGTCGGCAGCGGCGCGTCCTGGCTCGCGCTGTCCGGCTCCTCGATCGCGATGAGCACCTTCTGCATCATCAGCTCGCCGAGCCGGTCGAAGTCCTGCCGCACGGTGGTGAGCGGCGGATCGAGGTAGGCCGCCTCGGGCACGTCGTCGAACCCGACCACGCTCACGTCGTCGGGCACGCGCAGCCCGCGCTCGCGGAGCGCCGCGAGCAGGCCGATGGCCATCTGATCGTTCGCGACGAAGACGCCGTCGCCCGGGCGCAGCTCGAGCGTCGACCCGATGCGGTAGCCGCTCTCGGCGCTCCAGTCGCCGGCGGCCGGGTCGCTCGCCACGAGGCCGTGCGCGGCGAGCTCGTCGCGCCAGCCGCGCACGCGCTCGACCGCGTCGGGCATGCTCGCCGGGCCCGCGATGTGCAGGATGCGCTCGTGCCCGAGCTCGGCGAGGTGCCGCACCGCGGATCTCGCGCCGCGGTACTGGTCGATCGAGATCGTCGTCGACGACGCGCGCGGCGTCGCGGCGACCGCGACGAGCGGCACGCCGAGCTCGATCGTGCGGATCGCCTCGAGCACGGCGACGTCGATGACGATGAGCACGATCGCGTCGACGCGCTGTCGCAGCAGCTCGTCGACGGCGGCGCGCACGTCCGTCACCTCGTGCGTGAGCGCGTGCACCGCGTGCACGCTGTAGCGCGCCTGCCGGGCCGCGAGGTTGAACCGCAGCGCGATCGACGTCGGGCCGTAGTCGGGCACGCCGGGCGTCACCAGGCCGATCGTGCGCGTCCGGCGCGTGACGAGTGCGCGAGCGGCCGGGGACGGGCTGTAGCGCAGCTGCGCGATGGCGTGCTCGACGCGCTGCCGCGTCGCGGGGCGCACGTTCGGGAGGTCGTTGAGCACGCGCGAGACCGTCTGGTGCGAGACGCCCGCGAGCCGCGCCACGTCGAAGATGTTCGCGGCCTTCGGCGCCGCCTCCTCGTTCGTCATCTCAGTCGTCGCCGCTCTCCGCCACCGCAGCGAGCAGCGACTCGACGGTGAGGCCGTCGGCGTCGAACGACCCGACCGCGAGCCCGTCGCGGAGCGCGACGACCCTGGTCGCGAGCCCGACGACCTCCTCCGGCTCGGCCGAGATGAACAGCACCGCGACCCCGTTGGCAGCGAGGTCCTCGACGAGGTGCTGCACCTCCGACTTCGCGCCCGCATCGATGCCGCGAGTCGGCTCGTCGAGGATGAGCACCCGCGGCGACAGGCACAGCAGGCGTGCGAGCAGCACCTTCTGCTGGTTGCCGCTCGAGAGCGTGCCCGCCGGCCGCGAGGGATCGGCAGGCTTGATCGCGAGCGCCTCGATCCAGCTCTCGGCGAGCTCGTCGCGCTGCGCTCGGGAGAGCGGCCGGAGCGTGCCGCGCTCCGCCTGCAGCGCGAGCACGATGTTGTCGGCGACGCTCATCCGGTCGACGATGCCCTCCGCTCGCCGGTCCTCGGATGCGTAGACGACCCCGAGGGCGATCGCGTCGCGCGGGTGCGCGAGGTCGCGGCGGACGCCCGCGATCTGGACGGTGCCCGACACCGGGCGCTCGACGCCGGAGATCCGGCGCGCGAGGGCGGTGCGTCCGGAGCCGACGGCACCGACCAGCCCGACGATCTCGCCCTCGGTGAGCTCGAGGTCGATCCCGGCCGCGCGCCCCCCGACGATGGCGCGCGCGACGACGTGCGGCATGCCGGCGCCCGGCTCGCCGGTGCCGACCGCGTCCGGTCGAGGCGCGGCCGGCGCGCTGCCCGTCATCTGCTCGAGCAGCTCGACGCGCAGCACCTCGCGGGTGCGATGCTCCCCCACCCAGCGACCCTCGCGCAGCACCGTCACCCGGTCGCAGACCTCGTAGACCTGGTCGAGGAAGTGCGAGACGAACAGGATGGCGACGCCCCGGTCGCGCAGCTCGAGCACGACGCGGAAGAGCTCGGCGATCGCGTCCTGCTCGAGCCGGGCCGTCGGCTCGTCGAGCACGAGCACGCGCGCATCGGCCGCGACCGCCCGGGCGATCGCGACGAGCTGCTGCGCCGACCGCGGGTGCGCGCCCAGCAGCGAGGCCGGATCGATCCGGATGCCCAGGTCGTCGAGCGCCGCGGCGGCGGATCGGCGTGCGCGGCGCCAGTCGATGCGGCCGCCGCGCCGCGGCTCGTGCCCGATGCTGAGGTTCTCGGCGACCGAGAGGTTGGGCAGCAGCTCGAGCTCCTGGTGGACGACGCTGATGCCCGCAGCCTGCCCGTCGCGCGGCGATCGGTGCCGCACCGGCACGCCGTCGAGCAGCATCGCGCCCGCCGTGAGCGGGATGGAGCCCGTGATCGCCTTGATGAGCGTGGACTTGCCCGCGCCGTTCTCGCCCAGCAGCGCGTGCACCTCGCCCGGCAGCAGCCGCAGGTCCACGTCGTCGAGCACGGTCTGCGCCCCGAAGCGCACCGTCGCGCCGCGCAGCTCGAGCACGGGGGCGGCGGTCATGGCTCCAGTATCGCGCCGCCCCGGTGGCGCGACGTGCGCCCTCGCGGCGGACACGTGCTCCGGCGCTCCCCGACCGGCGGCCTCAGCGCCGGTCGGCGCGAGCCACGATGAGCCGCTGCACGATGATGAACAGCAGCAGCAGCCCGCCGATGATGATGCGCGTCCACGACTGGTCCGCGCCGGTGAAGCTGATGACCGACTTGATGCCGCCGTAGACGAGCACGCCCACGAGCGAGCCGAGCACGTAGCCCTGACCGCCCGCGAGGAGCGTGCCGCCGATGACCACCGCGGCGATCGCGTCGAGCTCGGTGCCGACGCCGTTGAGCGGGTAGCCCGCGCCCGAGTATGCGGTGAGCATGAGCCCGGCGAGGCCGCCGCACACGCCGCTGATGAGGTAGACGATCACCTTCGTGCGACCGACCGCCAGGCCCATGAGCCGCGCCGACTGCTCGCTGCCGCCGATCGCGTAGACCGTGCGGCCGAAGCGCGTCCAGCGCAGCACCGCGGCCGCGATCGCCACGACGAGCAGCGCGATGATGCCGGTCGGCGTGAGGTACCAGTCACCGATCCGCAGCCGCGTCGACTGCAGCCACAGCACGACCGGATCCTCTACCCGGATCGACGACAGGCTCACCACGAAGGCGAAGCCGCGGGCGAGGAAGAGCCCGGCGAGCGACGCGATGAAGGGCTGCACGTCGAAGTACTGCACGAGCGCCCCGATGAGCGCGCCGATCGCGGCGCCGCCGAGGATCATCGCGGGCAGCACGACGAGCACCGGGACGCCGTCGGCGAGCATCTTCGCGCCGAGGATGCCCGTGAAGGCCATCACCGAACCCACCGACAGGTCGATGCCGCCGGTGAGGATCACGAAGGTCAGGCCCACCGCGAGCATGATGAGGTACGCGTTGTCGAGCAGCAGCGCCGACAGGTTGCGCGGCGTGATGAAGTTGCCGAAGGTCAGCTCGGCCCCCACGAACAGCACGACGAGGATCACGACGGCGGCGAGCGTCGGCGAGAGCGGCGTGAAGCGCCGGAGCCGGTCGCCGAGCGCCGGGCGCGCGGGCGGGGCGTCGGCGGCGGGCGGCGGTGCGATGGCGGTCATGCAGTCACCTCGGTGCGGTCGGGCGTGCGACGCGCTCGGAGGCGCGCGGCAGCTGCGGAGGTCCACCCGTGCACGCGAGGGGACTGGATGAGGACGACGATGATGACGGCCGCCGCCATGAAGACGGGGCTCACGGCCGGCGGCACGCCCAGGAACGTGATGGTCGACAGCAGCGTCTGGATGGTGAGCACGCCGATGACCGTGCCGGCGATGCTGAAGCGGCCGCCCATGAGCGACGTGCCGCCGAGCACGACGGCGAGGATCGCGTACAGCTCGATGTAGAGGCCGGCGGCGTTCGCGTCGGCGGCCATGATGTTCGAGCTGTAGAGGATGCCCGCGACGCCCGAGAGCACGCCGCTCGCGACGTAGGCGCCCCAGACGATGCCGCGCGAGCGCACGCCCGCGAGGCGGCTCGCGCTCGGGTTGATGCCGACCGCCTCGGTGAGCATGCCGAGCGCCGTGCGGCGCTCCAGCAGCACGATGACGGCGATCGCGACGAGCGACACGTAGAGCGCGAACGGCAGCCCCACGAGGTAGCCCTGCGCCATGAACCGGTAGGGCGCGCTCGTGACGGTCGTGATGAAGCCGTCGGTGATGAGCAGCGCGACGCCGCGTCCGGCGAGCATGAGCACGAGCGTCGCGATGATCGGCTGGATGCCGAGCACGGCGACGAGGAACCCGTTCCAGACGCCGAGCAGGAGCGCGAGGGCGACGCCCATCGCGATCGCGATCATGACGGTGCCGACGCCGTCGGGGTCGGACGACGAGTCGATGAAGGTGAGCGACACCGAGCCGGAGACGGCCATGATCGCCCCGACCGACAGGTCGATCCCTCGCGTGGCGATCACGATCGTCATGCCGAGCGCGACGAGCATGAGCGGCGCGGAGTTGCGCAGGATGTCGATGAGCGAGCCGTAGAGCTCGCCGTCGCGCACCGTGATGCCGAGGAACGACGGCCGGGCGACCGTGTTCACGACGACGAGCGCGACGAGCGCGAGGACGGGCCAGAGCAGCCGGCTGCGGAGGACGGCCCTCATGCTGCTGCCCTCACGCCCTCGTTGGCGATGTAGCCGATGAGTCCGTCGATGTCGACGTCCTTCGAGTCGAGCTCGCCGATCTTCCGGCGGTCGCGCATGACGACGACGCGCTGCGCGAGGCGCAGCACCTCCTCGAGCTCCGACGAGATGAAGATCACGGAGAGGCCCTCGGCCGACAGCTCGGCGACCTTGCGCTGGATGTCGGCCTTCGCGCCCACGTCGATGCCCCTCGTCGGCTCGTCGAGGATGAGCAGGTCGGGCTGGACCGCGAGCCAGCGCGCCAGCAGCACCTTCTGCTGGTTGCCGCCAGAGAGGTTGCGGATGGGCGTGTCGGGGTTCGCGGGCCGCACGCCGAGCGCCTCGATCGCCTCGCGGGCGATGCGGTCGCGCTCCTCCTTGCCGACCACCCGCATCCATCCCCTGCGGGCCTGGATGCCGAGCACGATGTTGTCGGCGACGCTGAGGTCGCCGATGATGCCCTCGCCGCGGCGGTCCTCGGACGAGAACGCGATGCGCTCCCCGATCGCGTGCCGCGGCGTGGGGATGCGCACCTCGCGGCCGTCGATCGCGATCGTGCCGACGTCGGCGCGGTCCGCGCCGCACAGCAGCCGCACGAGCTCGGTCCGGCCGGAGCCGAGCAGGCCGGCGAGGCCGACGACCTCGCCGCGGTGCACCTCGATGTCGCTCGGCTCGATCGAGCCGCGCCTGCCGACGCCGCTCGCGCGCAGCACCGGCGTCGCATCGCGGTCGATCGCGCGCTCGGCCGTCGTCGCGACCGCCTCCAGCTCCGCGACGGCGCGGCCGATCATCTGCGAGACGAGCTCGTCGCGCGGCAGGTCCCGAGCCAGGTGCTCGCCGATGAGGCGGCCGTTGCGGAGCACCGTGATGCGGTCGGAGATCTCGTAGACCTGGTCGAGGAAGTGGCTGACGAACAGGATCGCGACGCCGCGGTCGCGGAGGTCGCGCATCACGCCGAAGAGCTGCTCGACCTCGCTGCGGTCGAGGCTCGACGTCGGCTCATCGAGCACGAGCACCGACGCGCTCGTCACCATCGAGCGCGCGATGGCGACGAGCTGCTGCAGCGCGATCGAGTGGCTCGAGAGCGTCGAGCGGGTGTCGAGCGACAGGCCGAGGCTCGCGAGGTGCCGCGCCGCCTCTCGGTGGGTGGCGCGCCAGTCGATGCCCCACGCCCGGCGCACCTCGTTGCCGAGCATGACGTTCTCGCCGACGGAGAGGTTCGGGCAGAGGTTGACCTCCTGGAACACCGTCGAGATGCCGGCGGCCTGCGCGTCGGCGGTGCCGTGGAAGTCGCGGTCGGCGCCGTCGACGACGATCGAGCCGGCGTCGATCCGGTAGACGCCCGTGAGCGCCTTGATGAGCGTCGACTTGCCGGCGCCGTTCTCGCCCATGAGCGAGTGGACCTCGCCGGCGCGGAGCGTGAAGTCGACGCCGTCCAGGGCGAGCACGCCCGGGAAGGCGATGGTGATGTCGCGCATCCGGACGACGGCGTCCGTCGCGGTGGGCTGCAGCATGGTGTGCCTCTCGATGGAGGGGCCGTGCCCGGTCGAGGAGTCGACCGGGCACGACCATGGCGGACGGGTCCGCCGGTTCCGATGGGATCAGTACGGCCGGGTGTCGATGACCTCGGCGGCCTGCTCGCTCGTGAAGCTCTGGTCCTCCACGAAGTAGGCGGGCTCGACCTCCTCGCCGTCGAGCACCTGGCGCACGAGGTCGGCGACCTGCTCGCCGAGCATCGGGTTGCACTCGACGATGAAGTTGATCTTGCCGTCGACGAGCGCCTGCAGGCCGTCGCGCACCGCGTCGATCGAGACGATCTGGATGTCCTCGCCGGGCGTCAGGCCCGCGGCCTCGATCGCGTCGATCGCGCCGAGCGCCATGTCGTCGTTGTGCGCGTAGAGCAGGTCGATCTCACCGGCGTGCGCCTGCAGGAAGCCCTCCATCACGGTCTTGCCCTCCGCGCGCGTGAAGTTGCCGGTCTGCGAGGCGAGCGTCGTGATGCCCGAGCCCTCGATGGCCTCGAGGAAGCCCTCCGCGCGGTCGTTGGCCGGCGCCGACCCGGTCGTGCCCTCGAGCACGACCATGTTGGTCTCCTCGTCGCCGAACGTTTCGACCGCCCACTCGCCGGCCGTCTGGCCCTCCTTGCGGAAGTCGAGGCCGACCCAGGTCGCGTACAGGTCCTCGGAGGCGCTCACGGTGCGGTCCTCGAGGATGACCGGGATCTCCGCGTCGGCGGCCTCCTGCAGCACGTCGTCCCAGCCGTCCTCGACGATCGGCGCGATGACGATGGCGTCGACGCCCTGGTTGATGAAGCTGCGGACGGCGGCGATCTGCGCCGCCGGGTCGTTGTCGGCTGCGTTGAAGACCAGCTCGAAGCCGTTCTCCTCGGAGAACGCCGCGCGCATCGACTCGGTGTTGGCGCTGCGCCAGCCGCTCTCCGCACCCGTCTGCGCGAAGCCGACGGTGATGACGTCGCCGTCGGCGCCGTCGCTGCCCGCGGGTGCTCCCGCGTTGGAGCCGGCGCAGCCCGTCACCAGCAGCGCGACCGCGCCGAGCGCCAGTGCGCCCTTGATCGTGGATCTCTTGACCATGTTCGGACCTCCTCGTCCTGTGCCCGGCGTCGTTGCCGGATCGTGCGCTGGCCGGAGGCTCTCGCACTGCGGGAATGTTAACCCTCACATTTCGCGTTCGGGGGAGTTCCGGAGGTAACGGTTGGGTAACGATGATCCGACGGCATGGCGGCGCCACGGGCCGCGCCCTGGGGCTCCGCGCGGCTGACGTGAGCGATCACATGGAGTGGCGACATCCTCTGCGGGCACGCATACTGGTGCCATGGAGCGACGAGGCCCGACCGCAGCAGCAGCGCGCGAGCGCTCCCGCCCCCGATCCGGCGACCAGTACGAGCTGCGGCACGGCACGGCCTCCGCGATCATCGCGAGCGTCGGCGCGTCGCTCCGCGAGTACCGCGACGACGACCGCGATCTCGTGGTCCCCTACCCCGCCGACACCGTCCGGCCCGCCTACCGGGGCGCGACCCTCGTGCCGTGGCCGAACCGGGTCATCGGCGGCGAGTACACGTTCGGTGGTGTCGTCCGCCAGCTCGACCTCTCCGAGCCGGAGCGCGGGCACGCGCTGCACGGCCTCGGCGCCTGGCGCTCGTGGGAGCTCGTCGAGGCCGAGGCGGAGGCGGTCTCGCTGCGCCTGCTGCTCGAGCCGACGCTGGGCTACCCCTGGCGCCTCGAGATCACGACGACCTTCGCGCTCGGCGCGGACGGGCTGACGCAGCAGGTGCGCGCCGCCAACCTCGACGACGCGCCCGCCCCCTACGGCACCGCGCCGCACCCCTACCTGGTCGCAGGCCCCGGGCCGCTCGAGTCATGGTCGCTCGAGGTGCCCGCCGAGCGCGTGCAGCTCGTCGAGGCGGAGTCGCTGACCCCGGTCGGCATCGCCAGGCTCGACGAGGGCGACGGCGAGCTCGACTTCCGCACCGCCCGCAGCATCGGGTCGACGAGCATCGACCACGCGTTCACCGACCTCCGCCGCGACGAGCGGGGCATCGCGAGCGTCGTCGTCACCGACCCGCAGGCGGGCACCGGCGTGCGGATGTCGTGGGACGAGCAGTGTCCGTGGGTGCAGGTGCACACCGCCGACCTGCCGTCCGGCGACCGCGCGCTCGGCCACCGGATCGGCCTCGCGGTCGAGCCGATGACGTGCGCGCCCGGCGCGATGGACGAGCGGCGCGAGCACGTCGGCCCGATCACCGTGCTCGCCCCCGGCGACGACCACACCGCATCCTGGACCCTGGCGCCGGCGTGACCGACCGCGGCGCCCAGCACGACGACCCACCCCCGCCCTCGAGGAGCAGCATGCAGACCGAACCGACGACCGCGCTCGACGCGCTCCGCGACGGCACCACCAGCCTCGGGATCGAGCTCGGCTCGACCCGCATCAAGGCCGTGCTGGTCGACGACGTGGGGACGCCCATCGCATCCGGCAACGCCGCCTGGGAGAACGAGCTGCGCGACGGCTTCTGGACCTACAGCCTCGACGCGGTGCACGAGGGGCTCCAGCGCGCGTACGCCTCGCTCGCCGACGACTGCGAGCGCCAGTGGGGTGCACGCCCCGAGCGCATCGGCGCCATCGGTGTCTCGGGGATGATGCACGGCTACCTCGCCTTCGACGCCGACGGCGCGCTGCTCGTGCCCTTCCGCACGTGGCGCAACGCGACGACCGCGCGCGCGGCCGAGCTGCTCACCGCCGAGCTCGGCGTGCGGATGCCGCTGCGCTGGTCGGCGTCGCACCTGCTGCAGGCGGTGCTCGACGACGAGGAGCACGTCGGCCGGCTCGCCGCCATCACGACGCTCGCGGGCTACGTGCACCGGCTGCTCGGCGGCGCGCCCGTGCTCGGGCCGGACGACGCATCCGGCATGTTCCCGCTGGCGCCCTCCGGCACCGAGTACGACGCCGAGCTGCTCACCGCCTTCGACGCACTCGCGGCTCGCCACGGCGCGCAGGGCCTGCGCATCGCGGACCTGCTCCCCCAGGTCCGCACGGCAGGCGACGAGGCCGGCAGCCTCTCGGAGGCCGGTGCTCGGCTGCTCGACGCCACCGGCGCGCTGCAGGCGGGCGCCGCGCTCTGCCCGCCCGAGGGTGACGCGGGCACGGGCATGGTCGCCACCGGCGCGCTCGCCCCCGGCACCGGCAACGTGAGCGTCGGCACGAGCATCTTCGCGATGATCGTGCTCGACGCCGTGCCGACCGGCGAGCCGCTCGACGCCGACATCGTCGCGACGCCCGGCGGCAAGCCGAGCGCGATGGTGCACTGCGACAACGGCACGGCCGAGCTCGGCGCATGGGCGGGGCTCTTCGGGCAGTTCGCGGCAGCGGCCGGCGTGACGCTCGCGCCCGACGAGGTGTTCGCGGCGATGCTCGGCGGCAGCGCGGGCGGGAGCGTCGACGAGCTCGTCGCGTACGGCTTCATCTCGGGCGAGCACGCCATCCACCTGCCGCAGGGCAGGCCGCTCGTCGCGCGGCGGGCGGGCGCAGACCTGACGCTCGCCGGCTTCGCGAAGGCGCAGCTGCTCGGTGCGTTCGGCGCGCTGCGCCTCGGCATGCAGCAGCTGACCGACACCGGCGTGCGGCTCGACGAGCTCGTCGCCCACGGCGGCGTCTTCCGCACCCCGGGCGCCGCGCAGCCGCTGCTCGCTGCGACGCTCGACACGCCGGTCCGCGTGACGCCGAGCGCCGGCGAGGGCGGCGCGTGGGGCATGGCGCTCCTCGCCCGCTACCGGCTCGACCGCATCCGCGGCGACGAGCGCGCGCTCGAGGACTGGCTGCTCGATCGCGGCGGCATCGACCCGGGCACCGTCGAGCAGCCGGATGCCCGGCTCGTCGAGGAGTGCGCGGCGTACCACGAGCGATGGCAGGCGGCGCTGCCGCTCGCGCGGCTCGCGCCGGAGGTGCTCGCCTGAGCTCGCCCGCCGCGCGCGCCCGCCCCTAGTGCAGCTCGCTCCCCCGCGCCGGCTCGGCGAGCACGGCGCGGGCGGCGAGGCCGACGATCGCCGTGTACGTCGGGTAGGCGAAGCGCACGTTCGCGAGCGCCGCGACGTCGATGCCCGCCGCCATCGCCGTCGTCACCGACTGGATGACCTCCACCGCGTTCTCGCCGACCGCGTGCGCGCCCAGGATGAGCGACCGGCGCCGGTCCGCGATGAGCTTGAGGAAGCCGGTGCCGCGATCGTCGATCACCGCCCGGTCGAGCTGGTCGTACCGCACCGTCGCGACCACGCACTGCTCGTCGCGTGAGCGCGCCTGCTCCTCGGTGAGCCCGACGCCCGCGTAGTCCGGGTCGGTGAAGCCGCCCGCGGGCAGCAGCAGGTGCGACGTGCGCCGGTTCGCGCCGACGACCGCGTTCTCGGCCGCGGCCTCCCCCTCGAACTGGGCCGCCTGCACGAGCATGTCGCGACCGTTCGCGTCGCCCACCGCGTAGATGTGCGGCACGGCGCTCCGGAAGTACTCGTCGACCGGGATGGCCGAGCGCTCCGGCCGGATCCCCGCGCGCTCGAGCCCGAGGTCCTCGACGTCGGCGGGCCAGCCCGCGGCCATGACGACCGCGTCGAAGCGCTCGGCCTGCGGCTCGCCCGCGTCGGTCCAGCGCAGCTCGATCCGGTCGCCGTCCACCCGGCGCAGCTCGTCGATCGACGCGATGCCCGCGCGCACGGTCACCCCGACCCTGCGGAACGCGGCGCTCACCTCCTCGGCGATCGCGGCATCCGAGGGCATGAGGATGCGCGGCGCGATGTCGAGCAGGGTCACGTCTGCGCCGAACGCGTTCAGCACGGTCACGAGCTGCGCCCCCGTGTTGCCGCCGCCGATCACCGCGACCCGGGACGGCAGCGCCGCGAGGTGCAGCACCTCCTCGGGCATCGTCGCGAGCTCGGCGCCGGGGATGGGCAGCCGCCGCGAGTGCCCGCCGACGCAGACGAGGATCGATGCCGCGCGCACGCGCCGCCCGCTGTCGAGCACGAGCGTGTGCGCATCCTCGAAGCGCGCCCGTCCCTCCTCGATGAGGTCGACGCCGGCGTCGGCGAAGCGCTGCGCCTCGCGCTTCATCGCCCGCACCTCGTCGACGCGGCCGTGCACGCGCTCGACCAGGGTCGGCCAGTCGATGCCGACGCCCGACACGTCGACGCCGTGCTCGTGCGCCGTGCGGGCGTCGCGGATCAGCCGCGCCGCCTTGGCCAGCACGCGGGTCGGCACGCAGCCGCTGTTGACGCACGTGCCGCCGAGGTGCTTCGCCTCGAGCACCACCACCGTCGCGCCGAGCTCTCGCGCTCGGAGCGCGGCTGCGGTGCCGGCGGGTCCCGCGCCGATCACCGCGATGTCGTACTCGTCCGTCGCCTCGTCCACCGTGGCTCCCTCTCCCGTCATGCCGGCGACTCCGCCGCCTCGCGGCAGCTCGCCGACACGACCCTCGTCGTGCTCGCCGGATGCCGCAGCAGCGCAGCGGGCGGTCGCACCGGCCGCAGCTCGAGCGTGCCGCCGCAGTTGGGGCACGCGCGGCCCGGGAATGCCTCGACGCACGCCGGGCACCACGTGCACTCGAACGTGCAGATGTAGGCCACGTCGCTGGGCGCCAGATCCCGGTCGCAGCATTCGCAGTTCGGGCGCAGCTCGAGCATGGCCGCAAGCGTAGGCCACGCCATCGCGGCGCGCCCCGGACTACCGCCAGATGAACTGTGGCGCAGGCGCTTGCGCGCGGGCGCGCCTGCCTGCATGCTCGCACCATGAGCGCACTCTCTCCGGCCGCAGGCGGTCTCCGTGGCCGCGTCCGGGCCGGCACGCAGCACGACGCCTGGCCGCTCGCCATCATCTCGATCGTGGTCGCCGCCGCTGCCGCCGCCGTGCTGCAGCTCGCCGGGTGGGTCAACACCCTCGACGGCCCCGTCGAGCTGTTCTTCATCGTGGGGATGGTGCTGCTCGTGTGGGCGGCGATCGCCTGCCTCGCCACCGTCATCGTGCTGCTCCGCACGGCCCGAGGCGGCGGCGCGAGCGCCGTCGTGACGGCGGTCGCCGTCGCGATCGTCGCCATCACCGCGACGCTGCACCCGCTGCTCGGCTCCGGCGGCGCCACGGGCTGATGCCCCGGGCCGCTCCCTGAGCGGAGCCGCCGTCAGGCGCGACCGGCGTCAGCCCGCGCGAGCACCGCATCGATCTCGGCGAGCACGGCGTCGTCGAGCGGTGCCGCCTCGAGCGCGGCGACGTTCGACTCGAGCTGCGCGACGCTGCTGGCCCCCACGATCGCCGACGTCACGCGCTCGTCGCGCAGCACCCACTGCAGGGCGAGCTGCGCGAGCGTCTGGCCCCGCCGACGCGCGATCGCGTCGAGGTCGCGCGCGATCGCGACCTTCGCCTCCGTGATGTCGCCGGAGCGGAGGTAGCGGGAGTGCGTCGCGCGCGACCCGGAGGGCACCCCGTCGAGGTAGCGGTCGGTGAGCAGCCCCTGCGCGAGCGGCGAGAAGACGACCATCCCCATGCCGAGGCGGCCGACCACGTCGAGCAGGCCGTCCTCGACGCGCCGGTCGAGCATCGAGTACCGCGGCTGGTGCAGCAGCAGGCTGCTGCCGAGACCGGCGATCGTCGCGGCGGCGGCCTCCGTCTGCTCCGGCGAGTAGTTCGAGATCGCGGCGTAGCGGGCGCGACCGGAGCGCACGATGTCGGCGAGCGCGCCGATCGTCTCCTCGAGCGGCGTCTCCGGATCGGGCCGGTGGTGGTAGAACACGTCGACGTGGTCGAGCCCCATCCGCCGCAGGCTCTGGTCGAGGGATGCGAAGAGGTACTTGCGCGAGCCGCCGTCGCCGTAGGGCCCGGGCCACATGTCGTAGCCCGCCTTCGTCGAGATCACGAGCTCGTCGCGGTACGGCATGAGGTCGCGCTCCAGGTGCCGGCCGAAGCCGTCCTCCGCGGCGCCGTAGGGCGGACCGTAGTTGTTCGCGAGGTCGAAGTGGGTGATCCCGAGGTCGAGGGCCCGGGTGAGGATCGCCCGCTGCGTCTCGAAGGGCGTGGTCGCGCCGAAGTTCTGCCAGAGCCCGAGCGACAGCGCGGGCAGCCGGAGACCGCTCGAGCCGGCCTTGCGGTAGACGGCGCCGGCGGCTTCGTAGCGGTCGTCGGCGGCGGTGTAGCGATCGGTCATGGCGTCCTCCGATGGTTCGTCGCGGCGACCCGCACGATCCTGGACCGTAGCAGCGCTCCGCTGCGCGACGATGGACCGCGGGCTCGGCGTCGTGCACCCGGCTCGACCCGCAGCATCCCGACCGCAGAGGAGACCCGTGTTCACCGGACTGAGCGCCTTCCCCCTGACCCCGCTGCGCGACGACGCGGTCGACCACGACGCGCTCGCCGCGATCGTGCGCCGGCTCGTCGCCGCCGGGGTCGACAGCATCACCGTGCTCGGCTCGACCGGGTCCTACGCCTACCTCGACCGCGCGGAGCGCCAGGCGGCCATCGCGACCGCAGTCGAGCACGCGGGCGGCGTCCCGGTGTTCGCCGGGGTAGGTGCGCTCCGCACCAAGCACGTGCTCGAGCACGCGAGCGACGCGCAGGACGCCGGCGCGCGAGCCCTCCTCGTGGCACCGGTCAGCTATCAGCCCCTCACCGCGGCCGACGTCCTGGGGCTCTTCACCGACGTCGTCGAGCACGCCGACCTGCCGGTGATCGTCTACGACAACCCCGGCACGACGCGGTTCGCCTTCGACGACGCGCTCTACGCGCGGCTCGCCGATCTCCCCGGCATCGCGTCGATCAAGATCCCCGGCATCGCCGACGCGACGGCCGCGCAGGAACGGCTGCGCGAGCTCCGTGCGCTCCTGCCCGAGCGCATCACGATCGGGATCTCCGGTGACGCGCACGCCGCACGAGGGCTCGCGGCCGGCTGCGACGCCTGGTACTCGGTGATCGCCGGCACGATCGCGCCGCCCATGGTCGCGCTGACGCGGGCGGCGCTCGCGGGCGACCACGACGCTGCCGCAGCCGCATCCGCCCGGCTGCAGCCGCTGTGGGACCTGTTCGCCGAGCACGGCAGCCTGCGCGTCACCGCTGCGATCGCCGAGCACCTCGGCATGGCGACGCGCAGCTGCCTCCCCCGCCCCATCCTCGGCCTCGACGACGAGCAGCGCCGCCGCGTCCACGCGGTCGTCGCCGAGCTCGAGCTGGAGCCCTGAGCACCCCACCGCGAGCGGTAGGACTGGTACGATTAGTGCACGAAGGTTCGACGCCGGGAGCGGCTCGGGCCGCGCCTCGCACTGATGGAGCCAGCCATGGACGCGCAGCAGCAGCCCACCCCCGTCACGCTCGACGGTCAGCGCCGCCGCGACCCGCAGAGCTTTACGCGCGGCGACGTGCTGGCGATCAAGCTGGCGATCTCCGGCGGCATCGTGCTGTCACTCGCGGCGACCGCGGCCTTCGTCGCGGTGGTGGTGCTCCCCGGGCTCTGACGGCCGGAGCGCGTCGATCAGTCTCGAGGCGAGCGGTCGGCGGCGTCCATGAGCCGCCCCATCAGCGAGCGCAGCTGCTCCAGCTCGTCGAGCTCGAGCCCCAGGCGCTCCACCATCGTGCCAGGCACCGCCGACGCCTTCTCGCGCAGGCGACGGCCCTCCTCCGTCAGCGCGATGTCGAGCGTGCGCTCGTCGCCGGGCCGACGCGTGCGAGACACGAGCCCGGCCGCCTCGAGGCGCTTCACGAGCGGCGAGGCGGTGGCGGGCTCGAGCCGCAGCATCTCGCTCAGCGTCCGGAGCGAGAGCGGGGAGGAGCCCCACAGCGCGAGCATCACCAGGTACTGGGGATGCGAGAGGCCGAGCGGCTGCAGCACCGGCCGATACGCGTTGACGATGCTGCGCGACGCGGCCGCGAGGGCGAAGCAGATCTGACGCTCGAGCGCGAGCGGATCGTCTGCGATCTGCTGCTCCTGCTCCATGCCGCTCCCCCGCTCGATCGTTCGTCTTCTCAGCCTAAGCGCCCGCGCGGAGGCCGAGCGTGCCACTGCCATGCTGGACCCATGGCGAAGCCCCACGACCTCCTGGCCGTCCTCGTCGACGCCGACAATGTCTCGCCGACGAAGATCGGCGCGGTGCTCACCGAGATCGCGCGCTTCGGCACCGCCTCCGTGAAGCGCGTCTACGGTGACTGGACGCGGCCGGAGCTGAGCTCGTGGAAGCTCTCCGCCAGTGAGCACGTCATCCAGCCGATGCAGCAGTTCGCGAACACGACGGGCAAGAACGCGACGGACAGCGCGCTCATCATCGACGGAATGGACCTGCTGTACACGCGTCGCTTCCAGGGCTTCTGCATCGTGTCGTCCGACAGCGACTTCACCCGTCTCGCGTCTCGCATCCGCGAGGAGGGCGTCACGGTCTACGGCTTCGGCGAGCGGAAGACGCCCGAGGCCTTCCGCAACGCGTGCGACCAGTTCACGTACCTCGAGGTGCTCGATGCGCCTGCTGCCGAGAGCGCCGCCACCGCACCCGTGCCCACGCGCACGCCGACGGCCAAGCTGCGCGCGGACAGCAAGCTCGTCTCAGGGTTGCGCTCGAGTGCCACCGCCGCTTCCGGCGAGGACGGCTGGGCCCACCTCTCGACAGTGGGCCAGCTCATGCGCAAGCAGCACCCTGACTTCGACCCGCGCAACTGGGGCTACGCGAAGCTCTCGGACCTGGTTCGCGCGAGCGAGCTCTTCGTCGTCGAGGTGCTCCCGACCGGAGTCCTGCGGATGCAGGCACGCAAGCGCAACGGGGACTGAGGATCACGATGGCGAAGCAGCGTACGAAGCGACCGAAGCCGTCCGCGCCGCCGGAGGAGCTCACCGTCGTCGTCTGCCGCGGCGGCGACTGCGGGAGCCGGCGCAAGCATCCGGAGGTCGACCACGGCGCGCAGCTCACGGCCTTCCGCGATGGCACCGCGGGATCGGCGACGGTCATCCCGAGCAAGTGCCTCGACGCGTGCGAGCACTCGAACGTCGTGGTGGTGCTGCCGAGCGAAGCGGGCAGCGCGGCCGGTGCTACGCCCGTCTGGATCGGCGAGGTGAACGACACCGTGGTGACGAACGACATCGTCGAGTGGGTGAACGCCGGCGGCCCCGGCGTCGCGCCCGACCCGACGCTCGTGAGCATCCAGGAGTTCCGCCCGACGCGCCTCAGCCGCAGCGAGCTGCAGCCCGGCCACGCCCTGCCCTGACGCGGCGCGCCAGCCATCGGCAGGCTGGCACTGGCAGGCTGACGACCATGACCGACGCCGTGCTCGACCTCGACGGCGTGCTCTCGACGCGCGACACCTTCGCCACGCTGCTGGTCGAGGCGGCTCGCCGCTCCCCCGTCATGGGCGCCCGAAGCGCTCCCGCGCTCGCCCGCTGGCTGCGCGCCGGTCACGACGTGCCGCGGCACGCGGCCGCCTCGCGCGAGGTGGCGCGCAGCCTCCTGCGCGGCATGCCGGAGCCGATGTACGACGCGCTCGCGCGCGATGTCGGCGCTCGGCTCGGCAGGATCGCGAGCCGTCGCTCGATGCTCGAGGTGGCCGCTGGGCTGCGGCGCGAGGGTGCGCACATCGTCGTCGCCACCGGCTCCGAGCAGCGCCTGGCGTCGGCGTTCCTCGCCGCCGCCGGGGTCGAGCACGACCTGCTGCTGGCCTCCACGCTCCGCTGGACGCCGACCGGCCCGGTCTTCGAGCGCCACATCCGCGGCGCCAGCAAGCTGACGGCGATCCGCGAGGCCGGCATCCCGATCGAGCGGCGGCGCTTCTGGACCGACTCGTTCGACGACTACCCGACCGCGGAGGCGGCCGCATCCGTCGTGCTGGTCGCGCCGTCGCGACACTCCGCAGCGCGCTACCGCGCGAGCCCGGTGCCCTTCGAGCTGCTGCTGCGGTGACCTTCCGGGCGTGACTGCCATGATGACCGAGCGGCCGAACGCCAACCGGCGGATCCGCTCCCCGATCGAGAGCACACGCCATGGCGAGCAAGAAGCAGGGCAAGAAGCACAAGACCCGACGCGTCGACAAGCAGAAGTACGAGCAGGAGCTCAAGCGCCTGCAGGTCGAGCTCGTCAGCATGCAGCAGTGGGTCATCGCGGCCGACGCCCGCATCCTCGTCCTCTTCGAAGGCCGTGACGCCGCCGGCAAGGGCGGTGCGATCAAGCGGGTCATGCAGTACCTCAACCCGCGCCACGCCCGCGTGGTCGCGCTGCCGCAGCCCACCGAGCGCGAGAAGGGCCAGTGGTACTTCCAGCGGTACATCGAGCGGCTGCCCACCAAGGGCGAGATCGTGCTGATGGACCGCTCCTGGTACAACCGCGCCGGCGTCGAGCGCGTCATGGGCTACTGCACCGAGGAGGAGTACGACCGCTTCCTCGCGCAGGCCCCCGTCGTGGAGCAGATGCTCGTCGACGACGGGATCATCCTCGTGAAGTACTGGTACTCCGTCTCCGACACCGAGCAGGAGAAGCGATTCCGGTCTCGGCTCAACGACCCCATGCGGCGCTGGAAGCTCTCGGAGACCGACCTGCTGTCGATCACCAAGTGGGAGGACTACTCCCAGGCCAAGGACGCGATGTTCGACGTCACCGACCGGGCGCACGCGCCGTGGTGGTCGATCAACAGCGACGACAAGCGCGCCGCTCGGCTGAACACCATCAAGCACCTCCTCAGCCAGGTCCCGTACGACCGGCTCGACCCGGACGAGGTCGAGTTCCCCGAGCGTCCCGCGCCCGCCGGAACCGCCCGGCCGCCGATCGAGGAGCTCCGGTTCGTCCCGGACCACGCCGCGACGCTCTGATCGCAGAGCCAGGACGCTCTCCCGAGCCGAGACCTGCGGGCCGCCACCGGTGAGGGGTAGTGACCGTGCCTCCCGGCCTACCAGCGCCGCGCGTAGCGTGGTCGGCATGGGAGACGTCAGGAACGAGGTGCGCGAGTTCCTCAGCTCGCGCCGCGCACGCATCACGCCGCAGGAGGCTGGCCTGCCTGCCTACGGCGGCAACCGGCGCGTGCCGGGCCTGCGCCGCGAGGAGGTCGCGATGCTCGCAGGCGTCTCGGTCGACTACTACGTCCGCCTCGAGCGGGGCAACCTCGCGGGAGCGTCCGAGAGCGTCCTCGACGCGCTCGCCTCGACGCTCAAGCTCGACGACGCCGAGCGACAGCACCTGTTCGACCTCGCCCGCGCGAGCGGGCCGACGAGACCCCGTCGCGCCCGCGCGACCAGCGCCGTGCGCCCCGCCGTCCAGCAGGTGCTCGACGCGATCGACAGCCCGGCGTGGGTGCGCAACGGACGGCACGACATCCTGGCGACCAACCGGATGGGCCGGGCCCTGTACGCCCCCGTCTTCGACGACCCGCGACGACCCGTGAACACCACGCGCTTCGCCTACCTGAACCCCGCGGCGCGCGTCTTCTGGCGCGACTACGACCAGATCGCGAACGACGCCGCCGCGATGCTGCGCATGGAGGTCGGCAGCAACCCGCACGATCCGGAGCTCATCGCCCTGGTAGGCGAGCTGTCGACGCAGAGCGAGCTCTTCCGGCAGCGCTGGGCATCGCGCGACGTGATGTTCCATCGCAGCGGACGCAAGCGCCTCCACCACCCCGTCGTCGGCGACCTCGACCTCGACTACGAGTCGATGGAGCTCCCGAGCGAGCCCGGGCTGGTGCTCAATGTCTACACCGCGCCCGCCGGATCCCCGACCGCCGACGCGCTGCGGATGCTGGCCTCATGGGCGGCGACGCAGGAGGCGGCGCCCGCCGCCGAGGCGATCTCCGAGCGCTGAGGCGCGCTGCTGCGCGCGCTACGGGAACGGCTCGCCGACGCAGGCGCTCAACCGTCAGCCGGCGCGCGGGACGACGCTGCGCATCGACCCCCGCTAGCCGCTCGCCGTACCAATAGAAGACGCCGCTTTCGATGTACATCGATCCGCCGTGGGCCTGGATGCGTTCGCCCTTGATGTCCATCCGCACCTGGCCGGGGCGGAAGGCAGTCCGCGGGGTGATGTCAGGCCTGGGTGGCCTCTCGTGGGGTGATGGCGGCTTCCAGGTCCCGGGCGAGATCCGAGACGGCCGCGCCTGGCATCCGCTCCAGGACGGCGCTGAGCGGCATCGCCGCCATGTGCGCGCCCGCGGCATCGATCGGGACGCCGGGGAAGTAGGTCTTGAAGACCTCGACGACCGCCGCCCAGACGACGGGGTCGGTGGAGATCTCCTTGATGGGGGTGTCCATCGTGAACGCCGCCGTGACGCCGTAGCCCTCGGGCGCGGGGTAGCGCCACGAGTGGCGTCCGGCGCCGACGTCCGCCGTGGCGCCGTCGGGATGCAGCGGCAGCACGACGGAGGCATCTGTCCCTTCGGGCACGGTCACGTCGAGCACGACGTCACCGGCCTCGATCCGCCAGCTCACCTCGGCGAGCCCCGCAGGGGTCCGGTGGGCAGTGCGTGCGGACGTGAGTCCTCCGCCAGGCTGCGGCGCGATGACCACGCGCTCCCACCCCGCTGCGGCTCGCGTGAGCCCGCCGACGACGCGGTGCAGCCAGCTCGAGACCGCTCCGAGCGCGTAGTGGTTCAGAGACGTCATGCCGGTCGAGTTCAGCGTGCCATCCGGCAGCACGGAGTCCCACCGCTCCCAGATCGTCGTCGCACCCATCGTGACCGGGTACAGGAACGACGGGCACTGCTGCTCGAGGAGGAGCTTGTAGGCCTCGTCGATGTGCCCGGTGCTGCTCAGCGCATCGAGGACCAGCGGCGTGCCTGCGAATCCCGTCGAGATCGTGTAGCCGGCGGCCTCGACGATCTCGGCCAGCCGGTCCCCCGCCTTCTCCAGCTGATCGGCGCGGAGGATGTCGAACATGATGCTCAGCGCGTAGGCGGTCGCGGACTCGTTGACGACGCGCCCGGACTCCGTGACGAACTCGCGGCGGAACGCAACCAGGACCCGCTCGTGGAGCGCGAGGAAGTGCTCGGCGTCGGCGACGTTGCCGAGCAGCTCCGCTGTCCGGGCCATCTCTCGCGTGGTCTTGCAGAGGTACGCGTTCGCGACCAGGTATCGGTCCGTCTTGCCCCCGGCGGGGTTGCTGGCGGGGGCGTCCGGGTCGAGCCAGTCGCCGAACTGGAATCCCTCGCTCCAGAGGCCCTCGGCATCCAGCAGACCCTCCACCTCCCGGATGAACGCGGTCATCGACTCGTAGCTGTCGCGGAGGATGTCGAGGTCGCCGTGCTCCTGATACAGCTCCCAGGGCAGGCTCACCGCGACGTCGCTCCACACCGCGGTCGGCGAGGACGAGGTGGGCAGCACGTCCGGGACCACCCACGGGACGGTGCCGGCGGCGCGCTGCTCGGCTGCGAGGTCCTTGAGCCAGGACTGCAGGATCGCCCGAGTGTCGTAGAGGTAGGTGGCGGTGGGCGCGAAGGCGTTCAGGTCGCCGGTCCAGCCCAGCCGCTCATCGCGCTGCGGGCAGTCGGTGGGGACGCTGACGAAGTTGCCGCGCATCGCCCAGACGGTGTTCTCGTGCAGCTTGGTCACCAGCGGATCGGAGGTCTCGAACCACCCGGCGCGCTCCATGTCGGTGTGAACCACCACCGCGGTGAACGCGGCGGGGTCGACCTGAGCGGGCCATCCGTCGACCTCCACGTACCGGAAGCCGTGGAAGGTGAACTCCGGCTCCCATGTCTCGTCGCCCGAGCCGGCGAGCGTGTAGCGATCCGTGGCGGCCGCCTGTCGCAGCGTCTCGACCTCGAGCTCCCCCTCCGGTGTGAGGAGCTCGGCGTGACGGAGGGTGACCGTGCTCCCGGCGGGCCCGTTGACGGTGAATCGCACCCAGCCGGACAGGATCTGCCCGAAGTCCAGGATGGTGGCTCCGGAGGGGGACGTGGTGATCTCGACGGGCGCGAGCTGCTGCGTGCGGCGGATGGGTGGGGCGGCGTCGAGCTCGAGCACGGCAGGCGACCATTCGAAGATCGCCGCGGCAGGCCATGCAGAGCCGTCGAATCCCGGTGTGTCCCATCCCGTCTGCTCGAGTCGGGCGTCGTAGCTCTCGCCCTCGTAGATCCCGTTCTGACGGACGGCTCCCTCGCCGACCTGGAAGGTCTCGTCAGACCCGACCACCTCTTCGCGGTCGCCGTAGTGCAGGGTGAGCTCTGCCCACAGCGCCGGCCGCTCCGCGTAGTTGCTCCTGTTCAGCTCCCACGTGAGCGGGCCGACCGCCCACCCCTCACCGACGACCGCGCCGAGGACGTTCTCTCCCGCTGCGATGAGTTCGGTGACGTCATGCTCGCTGACGTGCAACCGGTGCGTGTACGACGTCCATCCCGGGGCGAGCACCTCGTCACCGATGCGTCGACCGTTCATGCGCGGCACCACGATGCCCAGAGCGGTGATCCTCAGCGTCGCCCGCTCCGGGGCCGTCGCGACCGAGAACTCCCGCCGGAAGTACACGGCCGGTCCGCCCGCGGTGTACTCGGGCGCGCTGATGAAGGAGGCAGTGGTCATCGGTTCGTTCGTCTCTCTCGTAGGACTTGGCACGGTCGTCAGGATGTGACGGTCACGCGGGCACGCGCGAGGTTCCAGCCGAAGCGGTCGTCGGCATCGTCGGGCTGCCAGACGATCGCTCTCAGCGGTGGGAGCGCAGCGGCGGCGGTCATCAGTGCGGGTCCTCTCGTGCGGTGCGGACGGACATGTCCGCACCGTTGGGTCGAGCCATGGATCAGAAGACGGACTCTCCGCCGTCGGCAGGGAGCACCGCGCCGTTGACGTTGATCGCGTCATGGCTGAGCAGATAGGTGATGGGCGCGGCGACCGCCTCGGGCACCGCGATCGGGAGGCTGGACGCATGGCTCTGCACCCGCGTCTGTCCGAACTCGTTCGCGCGGGTCGGCCGCATGCCGGTCAGCGTGCCTCCAGGCGCGACCGCGTTGACGCGGATCCCCGCCGGTTCGTACATGAACGCTGCGCTCCGGGTGACGCCGATGACCGCGTGCTTCGACGCGGTGTAGGCGGCACCCGCTGAGGATCCCCGCAGGGCAGCCTCGGATGCGACGTTCACGATCGAGCCACGACCAGCGGCCAGCATGAGCGGAAGGCACGCGCGGGACAGGCGCATGAGACCGAAGACGTTGACCTCGAAGACGCGCTGCATCACCGCGTCCTCCATCTCGTGCAGCGGGCTGAAGTCATCGAGCACGCCGGCGACATTGGCGAGCCCGTGCACCGCGCCATCTGCGGCGTCCACGATGCGCTGCACGTCGCGCTCGGTGGTGATGTCGGCGCGCACCGCCCGCACGTTCGGGAGCCCCTCCGCGAGCTCCAGCAGGCGATCTTCCGCGAGGTCGACCGCGACGACCGTCCCGCCCTCACGAGCGATGCGCGAGGCGACGGCTCGGCCGATGCCCGACGCTGCGCCCGTGACGACGACCATCTCACCGTCGAAGCGACTCACGGAGATCCGCTCGCTCCAGGCGGGGTCCGCAACCTCAGCCCCGGACGGTCCCCTCGCATCGCGCACCCGCGCGACGAGCTGGGCGACGATCTCCTGGGCGTCAGGGCGACCGCTCAGCTCGACGAGCCGTTGCAACGACACCCTGCGCAGCATCGCGAGCGCGCGCGCATCCATCCCCGAGCGAGTGGCGATCTCCTCGACCAGCGGCGCACCGGCCGGGTCCTGCAACCACGCGCCGAGCGTGCTCGCTCCAGACAGTGCGAAGTCACGCGTCATCGGACGGCCTTGACCTTCAGGATCACCAGGCCGCCAGCGACGGTGAACACCGCGGCGGCGGCGTAGATGATCGCGTAGCGGTCCTCGACGGTGAGCAGCGCCAGCGCCACCGCAGCGACGAGCGGCGCCACCGCCTGGGCGGAGATGTTGGCGAGCTGCGTCAGGTTGATGAAGCGGCCAGCCTCGGTATCGCGCTCCGGCAGCACGTCGAGGAACAGCGCCTGGTCGACCGCAGAGAAGACACCGATGCTGAGGTTGCACAGGAGGGAGCCGACGAGCAGCAGCTCGAAGCCCGGTGCGACGACCATGAGCAGGGCGCCCAGGCCGAAGGCGACACCCGCGCCGAGCACGAACGGCTTGCGGCGGCGGAGCTTGTCCGACAGGAAGCCACCCGCGAAGACGCCCACGATCGTGCCGATGATGCCGAGACCACCAACGGTCGCGATGGTCCCACCGATCTGGTCGACGGGGATGTCGAGGCGCTCGGAGAAGAAGAACGCGGTGTAGCTGGTGTTGAGGGTGAGGCCGAAGAAGAACAGGAACCGGCCGAGCCAGTTCCACGAGTAGTCGGGGTAGCGACGCGGGTTGAAGACGTACTTCGAGATCAGCAGGCGAGCGGTGAGCGGCTCATCGAAGGTGAGGCCCCGGCTGTCGGCGTCCTTGTAGTAGCCGATGAACACCAGCACGAAGAGCATCGCGACCGCCCCGGGGGCGAGGAACAGCAGGAACGGCTGATCCGCGACCATCCCACCGACGACGGAGCCGACGACGGGCGCCACCATCGTCGCGAAGCCGGTGATCGCTCCGACCTTGCCTCGCTGGTGCTCCGGGAGCTTGTCTGCCTGGACGGTCCCCAGGGTGTTGACCGCCTGGTTCAGCCCGACCTGCGCGATGATCCAGCCGATCGCGAGGCCGGAGACGGCGGGCGATACAGCCATGATGAGCAGCCCCACCAGGCCGACGAGCGTGCCGCCGAAGATCCAGGGGCGCCGTCGACCGAAGCGCGATCGGGTGCGGTCGCTCAGCTGGCCGCCGAGCGGGCTCAGCAGCAGGGCCGCGAGCGAGCCAAGGCCGAGCAGGAGGCCGAGGTACTCCGGGTTCTCGGGGGCGAGCGCGTTCACGCGGATCGCGAGCGAGATCGCGATGGGCGTCACGAAGGCGAGGTAGATGCCGAACACGCCGAGTGCGAGGAGCGTGATGAACGTCTTGGAGACGTTCGGACGGTCGGGCTCCGCAGTCGCGGCAGCCGCGAGCTGCTCGGTGTCCTCTGCGGGCGTCGCGCTGGGCAGGGGGAAGGCCCCTCCAGAGGGCACGGGCGGCCGCTGGTCATCGGTGATCATGGGTGACTCCTTTGTCGGGTGTAGCAGTCTGAGCGCGTTCGCTCAGGTCTCGGCGAGCACCGCTGGTGCGGTCTCGTGATCGGGGGCTCCGGTGTCCCGGGCGTCGGCGGTTCCGCCGGTCACGCTGAGCTCGAGCCGGACGGGCTCGCAGCCGCGCGCGCTGACCGTCACGCGGACGGGCCCGGGTGCCGTCGGGCGGATGATCGCGAGCGCCCGACCGTCGAACGTCCTGCAGCGCGCGTCGGTGAAGCGATCCTCGCTCTCCGGGTTGGCGCTCGCGAGGCCCTGGAGCACCGCGCTGCCGTCGACCTCGACGTGGACCGTCCGGTCCCATCCGCGGTGCTCGACGCCTCGGTCGTCGGTGATCGCGATGTCCACGAAGGCGAGGTCTTGCGTGTCGGCGCTCAGTCGCGAGCGATCGCTCGTCACCTGCAAGCGCGTGCTGGAGCCCGCGCTGCGCAGCGAGGTCCGCCCGATCTCGACGCCCTTGTCGAAGGCGACGGCGGTGAGCTCACCGGGCTCGTACTCCACCTCGAAGTCGGCGCGGAATGCGAGCTCGGCACCCACGGCCCTTCGAGCGATCGGGCGCCCATCGAGCTGCAGCTCGACCTGATCGGCACGGGCGTATACCTCGACGCGCAGCGGTTGCCCCTCGAATCCGTCCCAGGACCAGCTGTCGATCGCGTCGCTCCACGACCATGGCGTCGCGAGCAGTGCCTTCCCCCGGTGCTGGGGACGGTGGACGGCGATGAAAGGGTCCGACCGGAGTCCGAAGACGACCTCGCGGTAGAAGGAGATGGGGCGTCGACGCCCGGTGATGTCGATGTCACCCGTCCACGCCGTCAGCCAGGGATAGGGCTTCGCGGTCGTCGGTGTGGCGCCGTCGGTGCCGTCGGAATAGGCGACACCGCCGATGCCGGCTTCGCCGAGGTAGTCCCACCCTGTCCAGGTGAAGTCGCCGATCACGTGCGAGTGCTCGGAGACGAGCGCCCAGTTGTGGGCGATGTTCCCGGGGAAGGTCTCGGTACCCACCACGATGCGGTTCGGGAAGAGCTCGCGCTCGAGCGCGTATCGACCGTCGCCGTAGTTGAGCCCGGCGATGTCGAGCGCGGCGAAGGACTCCGCCGTGCGCTCGCTCACCATCGGTGACGCCGCGATCGCGTTCATCATCCCCCCGACTTCAGTCATCATCGCGTTGACGCCTCCTCCCGCGGCCGGCTGCCCGGCGTCGCCCGCTTGCGCGGCCGCGTCGCGGCGCTGGCGCATGCCCGCCACGACGGCGTCGAGCACGGAGACGAACCCATTGATGCCGTTGGTCACGAAGCGGGTCTCGTCGAGCGAGCGCACCTTCTCTGCGAGACGCCGGCTCCAGACGCCGCCGTCGGGCGATCCCGTCTCCGGGATCTCGTTGCCGATCGAGTACATGATCACGCTCGGGTGGTTGAACGCCCGCGCCACCATCGACTCGAGGTCGCGCTCCCACCACTGGGGGAAGTCGAAGGCGAAGTCGAAGTCGGACTTGCTGGAGGTCCAGACATCGAACGCTTCGTCCATCACCAGCATGCCGAGGCGGTCGCACGCCTCGAGCAGCGCTTCGCTCGCCGGGTTGTGCGAGCTGCGGATCGCGTTGAAGCCGGCCTGCTTGAGCAGCTGCACCCGGCGCTCCTCGGCGCGGGCGATGGCGGCTGCGCCAAGAGGGCCATTGTCGTGATGGATGCAGGCGCCGCGCAGCTTCACCTCGCGGCCGTTGATCCGCAGGCCCTTGCGCGGGTCGACCTGGATCGATCGGATGCCGAAGCGCACGAGCTCCATGTCGACCCGCTCACCCTCGAGCTCCAGTGCCACTTCGACCTCGTAGCGCTCGGGCTCCTCCACGCTCCACAGGCGCGGCGCGTCGACGTAGAGCCGGTGCCGCACGACGGTGGAGGTGCCCGGCAGAAGGGTCACGGGTGAGCGGTCGCCCGGGGAGCGCGCCCCGTCCACGTGGCCGAGCTCGCTCGTCATGCTGACGGTGGCGGTGGTGGCGCCGGTGTTCTCCACGGTCGCCGCGATCTCGACGACCGCGCGGTCGGCGTCGATGTCGGGCGTCGTCACGCGCACGCCATCGATGGCGAAGTGCACCGGCTTCTTGACGATCAGATGGACGTCCCGGTGGATGCCGGCGCCGCTGTACCAGCGGCTGTCCTCGTGCGAGCGGCACTCGACCCGCACGGAGTCCTGGCCGTCGAAGCGGAGGAACGGGTCGAGCCGTACGGCGAACCGCGAGTAGCCGAACGCGCGCTGACCGGCGAGGTTGCCGTTGACGAACACCGCCGCGTCCCGGTAGACGCCGTCGAACTGCAGCGCGACGAAGCTGCCGCGTGCATCCGGATCGAGCGCCAGACCGGTGCGGTACTCGAACGCCCCGCCGCGGAAGTAGCCGGTGGCGGCGCCGTTCGGCAGCTCAGGATCGCGCTGCGTGCCGATGAGGGCATCGTGCGGGATTGTCACGTCGGACCAGTCCCGCGTCGCACCGCCGAGCTCCGTGAAGGCGCTCACCTTCGGGCGGAATTCCCATCCGGTGTTCAGCAATGTGCTCGTCATCGAGGTGTCTCCAGCGCTGGTCGCGACGTCGGTATCGCGCGTTACCGATCGACTGTAGCGTCGGAGGTAACGCGCGTCAACCCTCACCGCTAGGCTGAGAGGAAGGAGGCCGATGATGGCGACGACGAGCGCGGATGTAGCGAGGCGCGCGGGTGTATCCCGTGGGGCCGTGAGCCAGATCCTGAACGGTCGGGGGGAGCGCTTCACGGAGGCCACGCGCGAGAAGGTGCATGAGGCGGCCCGCGCCCTGCAGTACCAGCCGTCGATCGCCGGACGTGCCCTCGCTCGTGGATCGAGCGACGTCGTCATCGCGCTCATTCCCAACACGACATTCGGCGGCAACCTGCAGGATGTCTTCGAAGCGCTCACCGACGAGCTCGCGAAGCGCGGTCTCACGCTGGTGCTCCGTCTCGCCACGCCTTCGATGGAGACCCTGGACCGCGTCGTGACCGGCATGCAGCCGCGAGCGGTGCTCTCGCTCACGCCCTTCTCGACGCAAGAACGCGAGCTGCTCGCGCATCGGGACATCATGGCCATCGATCCTTCGACCACGGCGCGATCCGACCTCAATCACGAGATCGGCGCGCTGCAGGCTCAGCATCTCGCCGAGCGCGGACACCGCCGGCTCGCGTACGCGCATCTGCGGGATGCCCGGCAGGACCCATTCGGGCGTGGCCGAGAGCAGGGTTTCCGAGAGGCGTGCGCCGCGCTCCCGGTGGAGCTCATCGGTGTGGTCGGCCTGGATGTGGACCCCGTCGCGGCGCGCGCTGCTCTGGAGGAGCTCGGGCAGCCCGGCATCGGCGTCGCCTGCTACAACGACGACGTCGCGACCGCGCTGCTCTACGCGGCCGCGGCCGCTGGCTGGCGCGTCCCTGAGGATCTCGCGGTGATCGGCATGGACCACACGCCGCTCTCGGCGGTCACCACTCCCCCGCTGACCACGATCGACTACGACACCGCAAGCTCCGCGCAGGCCGCCATCGACAGCATCCTCGTGCAGTTGGGCATCACGGAGCGCGACGCGACCGACGACGTGCCGGAGGTCGGCCTGCGGCTGATCGCCCGGGCTACCACGTAGCCGGGCCCGCTCTGCGACTGCGCGTCACGCCTCGGTCGTGCCGAGGCGTCAGGCACCGGAAGGGCCTCCTCGCGCCCGGGCCTCCACGACCGCGGCGCTCCAGGCGACGACGTGCAGGCTTCGCCGCATCCCGGGCGCGGCTGCGGCGGCGCTGCGTCATGGAGGCCCGGGCAGCTCAGCAGTGCAAGACGGGTTGCAGTGATCGAGGCGTGCAGCGCGCGTAGACGTCGACGACGAGCCCGTCATGGGCTTCGTGTGGCCGAAGGCTCCGTCACGTGAGGCGCGCCAGCGCGAGGCCGACGAGCGCGAGCGCCGCGGCGAGGAGCCCCATCATGGCGTAGGAGCCCGTCGCGACGGCGAGCACGGGGCCGAGCGCGGGCCCGATCGCGGTGACCGCGGTGATCGGTGCGGCGAACGCCCCGTTGATCGCCCCGTAGTCCCGGGTCCCCCACCGATCCGCGACCGCAGATCCCTGCACGAGCGTCTGCGCGCCGCGCACGGCGCCCGCCCCCACGCCGATCAGGATCAGCAGCCATGGCGGGCCGGGCACGAGGGCCAGCAGTGCCAGGGTGAGCGCGCTCGCCGCAGCCGTCAGGGCCAGCGGCACCCACGGCGACGCGGCGTGCGGCAGCGCGACGTACACGATCCGCCCGAGCACCTGGCCCGCGCCCAGCAGCCCGAGTCCCCACGCCGCGAGCTCGTAGGTCATGCCCCGCTCGGTGTAGAGCGGGATGATCGCGAGGGTCACGCTGTACAGCGACGCCGCGACGGCGATCATCGACAGCTCCAGCGCCCAGAACCGCCGCGTCCGCAGCACCGTCGAGACGGTGTGCCGCGGCTCATCGGTGAGGCTCGGAGGGCGTGGCGGCCAGACGCGCTCGAGGCTCCACCAGTGGAGCGGCGTGGTCGTCACGACGAGGACGGCAGCCAGCGCGAGCATGGTCGCGCGCCAGTCGAGCACGCCGAGCATGCCCGCGACCACGGGCGCGAAGACCGTCGACGCGAGGCCGCCCGCGAGCGTGACGACGGTCATCGCACGGCGTCGGTCGGCCGCGTGCCTGCGCGTGATGACGGTGAACGCCGCCTGGTACAGCACGGCCGACTGCCCCGATCCGACCACGATCCAGCCGAGCACGAACCAGGGCACGTCCTGGGCGGCGCTGACGATCACGAGGCCGAGCGCCCCGACGACGCTGCCACCGGTCATGATGAGCCGCGGGCTGCCGCGGTCGAGCCATCGTCCGACGAGCACCCCGGCGATCGCCGACGTGACGAGCCCTGCCGAGAAGGCCAGCATCACCGTGGTGAGGGCCCACCCCGTGTCGGTGGCGATGACCGGCGCGGCGACGATCAGGGCGTAGTAGAGGATGCCCCAGCTGATGACCTGACCACCGGAGAGCGCGGCGAGCCGCCAGCGGTCGGCGCGGACTGCGAGCGCGACACCGTCGGCCGGAGCGTCGGCGCTCAAGCAGCCGCTCCCGTCAGAAGGCGCGGAGCGCGGAGGCCGCGGCGTCGAGCGCCGGCCGGACCACGGAGTAGTACGCCCACTTGCCGCGCTGCTCGCGCTCGACCAGCCCGGCTTGCGCGAGGATCCGCATGTGGTGCGACACCGTGCCCTGCGAGAGCCCGACCGGATCCGTGAGGTCGCAGATGCACGCCTCGCCCTGCTCGCCCGCGGCGATGAGCGACAGCAGTCGGACGCGCGTGGGGTCGGCCATGGCCTTGAAGGTCCTCGCGATCCGCGCGGCCTCGTCGGCGGTCACGGCCGGCTCCGCGGGGGTGCAGCACGTCTCCGACGCGTCGGCGACGATCGTCGTGGTTGCGGTCATGGCGGCAGTCTGCCACATGCATTGACAAACGTCGATACGTTGTTGCACGATCGACGCATCGACATCCTTCGATACGAGGAGCACCATGTCCGACCTTCCTGTCATCGTCATCGGCGCCGGCCCGCAAGGCCTCGCCGCAGCGGCGCACCTGCTCGAGCGCGGCTTCGAGCCGGTCGTCGTCGAGCGAGGCGCGGCGGCGGGCGCTGCCGTCTCGGAGTGGGGCCACGTGCGGCTCTTCTCGGCATGGGACGAGCTCGTCGACCCGGCGAGCCGACGGCTGCTGCAGGCGGCGGGGCACGCCATCCCGGCGTCGGGCTACCCGAAGGGCGAGGCGTGGGTGCGCGAGTACCTGGGGCCGCTCGCAGACGTGCTCGGCGACCGCATCCGCTTCGGCCTCGAGGTGACCTCGGTCACGCGGCTGGGCCGCGACAAGGTCGTCGACGGCGGCCGCGACGAGCAGCCGTTCGCCGTGCGCGTCGTCGACCGCGAGGGTCGCGAGCAGCGCCTGCTCGCACAGGCGGTGCTCGACGCATCCGGCACCTGGAGCCAGCCTGGGCCGGCGGGCGCCGACGGCACCCCCGCGCTCGGCGAGCGGGCGGCCGCGGCGCACATCGAGTACCGCATCCCGGCCGACGTGAGCCTGCTGGCCGGCGCGCACGTCGCGGTCGTCGGCGCGGGCCACTCCGCGGTGCACGCGGTGCTGCGCCTCGCCGAGCTCGCGGAGCGCCACCCCGGCACCCGCGTCACGTGGCTCGTGCGGCGCCCCTCGGTCGAGGGCGCGCTCGGCGGCGGCGAGGCGGACGCCCTCCCCCAGCGCGCGTCGCTCGGCGTGCGCGCTCGCCGCGCGATCGAGCGCGGCTCGGTCGAGCTCGTGACGGGCTTCCGGGTGGATGCGATCCGTCCGGCCGGCGACGGCATCGTGCTGGTCGCCGAGGACGGCCGCGAGCTCGGACCGGTCGCTCGGCTGTACGCGCTCACCGGGTTCCGTCCCGACCTGTCGATCCTCTCGGAGGTGCGGCTCGCGACCGATCCCGCGCTCGACTCGGTCGCGGGCCTCGCCGCGGAGATCGACCCGAACATCCACTCCTGCGGCACGGTCGCGGCGACCGGCGCTGCCGAGCTCGCGCAGCCCGAGCTCGGACTGTACGTGATCGGGGCGAAGAGCTACGGCCGTGCGCCGACCTTCCTCGCGCTCACCGGCTATGAGCAGGTGCGCAGCGTCGTCGCCGAGCTCGCGGGCGACCACGAGGCGGCCGCGCGCAACGAGCTCGTGCTGCCCGAGACGGGGGTCTGCGGCGGCAGCGGTGACTTCGGCGGGAGCAGCTGCTGCGCCGCGCCGGTGCCCATCGAGCTGGAGCGCGCGACGGTGTGACCCAGATCGACATGCTCGTCGCCCGATCCCGCGCCCGCTTGCTAACTGCTTCGATGTCCGTCAATATAGAAGCGTGTCGATACAGGAGCGGGCGACCAGCACCACCGCGACGAGCGCACCGTGCTCGCCGACCGCGTCCCACGCCATCAGCGAGCAGGCCGCCTCGACCGTCGCCGCGGCGCTGAAGTCGCTCGCCGACCCGCTGCGGCTGCGCATGCTCTCGGCCATTGCCTCGGACCCTCGAGGCGAGTCCTGCGTGTGCGACCTCGCCGAGCTCGCCGACGTCTCGCAGCCCACGGTCTCCCATCACCTGAGGGTCCTCAAGGATGCGGGTGTGCTCGTCTCCGAGCGCCGAGGCACGTGGGTCTGGTACTCGATCGATGCCGCCGCCCGGCCCGCGATCACCACCCTGCTCGAGAGCTTCGCTCCGGCGGCGCTCACGCCCCCTCGCGATGCAGCACTGCACCTCGGGCTCGATGACGTCGACGAGGCACTCACGCATCTCGCGTCCTCGCTGATGGCGCGGTTCCCCGGGGTGAGCCCCGACGCGGTCACCGGCGTCGTGCGCGAGTCCTACGCCGGACTCGCGCGCACCGCGCGGATCACCGCGCACCTGGTGCCGCTGACGGAGCGCTTCGCCCGGCAGCGCCTCGCCGACCTGACACGCGATCGCGCCGCGGGGGCGCCGCAGGTGATGTTCGTCTGCGTGGCCAACGCGGGTCGCTCGCAGCTCGCCGCAGCGCTCGTCGAGCAGCTCTCGCAGGGACGCGTCGTGGCACGCTCCGCCGGCTCCTCCCCTGCCGCTGCGGTCCACCCGACCGTGCGCCCGCTGCTCGCGTCGATCGACGACGCCGCCGAGTCCGAGGCGTTCCCCAAGCCGCTCACCGACGATGCCGTCCGTGCCGCCGACGTCGTCGTGACCATGGGATGCGGCGACGTCTGCCCGATCATCCCGGGTGTCCGGTACGAGGACTGGGCGGTCGGCGACCCCGCGCTCGCATCGGCCGAGGGCGTCGCTGCGATCCGCGATGACATCGCGCAGCGCGTCGAGCGACTCGTTGCCGAGCTCGTCTGAGCAGCCAGTCACCCCCGCACCACTCCCGTCCATCCGCAGGCCACCTCCGACCCCGAGAGAGAGTCACCATGTCTGAGAACCCCACCGTCCTCTTCGTCTGCGTGCACAACGCGGGCCGCTCCCAGATGGCCGCCGGCTTCGCGACGGCGCTCTCGAACGGCGCGGTCGAGGTGCTGTCCGCCGGGAGCGCCCCGAAGGACCAGATCAACCCCATCGCCATCGAGGCGATGGCCGAGGTCGGCATCGACATCGCCGGCAACACCCCGAAGGTGCTGACGGTCGACGCGGTCCGCGAGTCCGACGCCGTCATCACCATGGGCTGCGGCGATGCCTGCCCGATCTTCCCCGGCAAGCGCTACGAGGACTGGGAGCTCGAGGACCCGGCCGGCAAGGACATCGAGACGGTCCGCCGCGTGCGCGACGACATCCGCGGTCGCGTCGAGCGCCTGCTCGCCGAGCTCGTGCCGAGCGCGGGCTGATCATGGATCAGCTCGACGTCGGCACGCGCCGCGGCCTCCCCGGGATCACCTACCCCGAGCGCTTCCTGCACGCGCTCACGGACGAGCTGAGCACCGACTTCCACGGCATCTTCGCGGCAGAGACGATCGAGCGCTACGTGCTCGAGTCCTACGCGGCACTCCTCCGCACCTCCGTCGTGAGGGCGCACCTCGTCACGCGCGTGACGCGCTTCGCGAAGGACCGGCTGCACGCCCTCGCCGAGGCGAAGGGCGCGATCCCGCAGGACCGGCCGAGCGTGCTGTTCGTGTGCGTGCAGAACGCCGGCCGCTCGCAGATGGCCGCCGCGATCGCGGCGGAGCGCTCGGGAGGTCGCCTGCTCGTGCGCTCAGCGGGGTCGATGCCTGCCGCCGCCCTCAACCCGGCCGTCGTCTCGTCGATGGCCGAGATCGGTCTCGACCTCACCGAGGAGTTCCCGAAGCCGCTGACCGACGACGTCGTGCGCGCCGCGGATGTCGTGGTGACGATGGGGTGCGGCGACGCATGCCCCATCTACCCCGGCAAGCACTACGAGGACTGGCAGCTCGACGATCCGGAGCACGCGAGCGCCGACGACGTGCGTCGCGTCCGGGACGAGATCAGCGCCCACGTCGACCGCATGCTGCTCCAGCTCGGCATCGCTGCCGCCTGAGACGGACTAGGCCGCGCGCACCCCGTCCCGCTCCGCCGACGTGCTGCTGACGACGAGCTCGGTGAGCGAGAAGCGCACCGCGACCTCCGCTGTGCCATGCACGTGCGGGTCGTCGGCGATGAAGCGGCCGCGCACCAGCTCACCATGGATGGCGTCGAGCCGCCGCAGCCGGGCGATGACGTAGAGCAGCTCGCGCTCGAGGACCGCCGACTTGTGCAGGAGCACCTCTCGCTCGACCCAGTTGCGCGCGTGCTGCAGGGCCTCCGCATGGGCGGCGCGGTGCCGCTCCAGGCTTCGCGCGGCCGCTCGGGCGTCGAGGCCGGCTTCGATGTCGCCGCGCAGCAGCTCGATGGGCAGGGTCCGGTTGTCGTTGAAGGTTCCGAGGCTCACCGAGAGTCTTCGGAGCCCTCGCATCGGCGGACGGGAATCGTGATCCTCGAACGCCTTCCGCCGCCGGCTCCTGGCTCGGGGGGCGGATGCGCTTACACTGATCGATGGAGACGGCAGCACAGGCTCACCCTGTTCAGCGCTTCGACCGTGGTCCACCGTGACCGCGAGCGGCTGCCCCCGAGCGCTCTGCACCACCCGGGCTGGCGATCCTCGCTCATCCAGCATCGCCCCGCCCGAAGCATCACGGGCCGTCAGAGCGCCGCGCTCCCCTCACGCACCACGAACTTCCAAGGAACGATCCCATGCGAAACGCCAGAACCGCCAAGCCCGCGCGACACCATCTCGAGCTCCCCGCTCCCGCATCCCTGAAGAAGGGGGCGATGCGGATCACGCCCCTGGGCGGGCTCGGCGAGATCGGCCGCAACATGACCGTCTTCGAGCACGAGGGCAAGCTGCTCATCGTCGACTGCGGCGTGCTCTTCCCCGAGGAGCACCAGCCGGGCATCGACGTGATCCTGCCCGACTTCGCAGCCATCCGGTCGCGGTTGGCCGATGTCGTCGGGATCGTGCTCACGCACGGCCACGAGGACCACATCGGCGGCGTGCCCTACCTGCTGCGCGAGCGCGCCGACATCCCCATCATCGCCTCGAAGCTGACGCTCGCCTTCATCACCGCGAAGCTCGAGGAGCACCGCATCAAGCCGCAGACGCGCCAGGTGCGGGAGGGCGATCGGATCGATGCGGGCCCGTTCGACCTCGAGTTCCTCGCGGTCAGCCACTCGATCCCCGACGGGCTCGCCGTCGCGATCCGCACGGCTGCCGGCCTCGTGCTGCACACCGGCGACTTCAAGATGGACCAGTTCCCCCTCGACGGGCGCACGACCGACCTGCCCGGATTCGCGCGGCTGGGCGACGAGGGCGTCGACCTGTTCCTCGTCGACTCGACGAACGCCGACGTGCCCGGCTTCATGATCCCCGAGGAGGACCTGGCTCCGGCGATCGACCAGGTGTTCCGCACCGCTCCCCGTCGCATCGTCGTCTCGAGCTTCGCCAGCCACGTGCACCGCATCCAGCAGATCCTCGACGCCGCGGAGCGCCATGGCCGCAAGGTCGGGTTCGTCGGCAGGTCGATGGTGCGCAACATGGGCATCGCCGCCGATCTCGGCTACCTCCGCATCCCGGACGGGCTCGTCGTCGAGATGAAGGCCCTCGAGAAGCTGCCCGCGACCGACATCGTGCTCATCTGCACGGGGTCGCAGGGCGAGCCGATGGCGGCGCTGTCGCGCATGGCCAACAAGGACCACGTCATCGACATCGGCGAGGGCGACACCGTCCTGCTCGCCAGCTCGCTCATCCCCGGCAACGAGAACGCGATCTACCGGATCATCAACGCGTTCACGCGGTGGGGCGCGAACGTCGTGCACAAGGGCAACGCGAAGGTGCACGTCTCCGGGCACGCCAGCGCCGGCGAGCTCGCGTACTGCTACAACATCCTCCGACCGACCGCGGTGCTGCCCGTGCACGGCGAGTGGCGACACCTCACGGCCAACGCCGCGATCGCGGTGCGGACCGGCATCGACGAGAAGCGGGTCTTCGTCGTCGAGGACGGCGTCTCGATCGACCTGGTCGCAGGCAGCGCCCGCATCAGCGGCCGCGTCGCCGCCGATCACATCCTCGTCGATGGCACCACGATGGGTGTCGCCACCGAGGCCGCCCTCACCGACCGGCGCGTGCTCGCCGAGGAGGGCACCATCACGGTGCTCGCCATCATGGAGCACGCCTCGGGCCGGCTGACGGAGCCGCTGGAGTTCTTCAGCCGCGGCTTCGTCGAGGAGGCCGGCTGGGAGAAGACGGCCGCGAAGACGATCGAGGATGCGCTGCGGAGCGCCGCCGAGTCGACGTCGCGCAACCGCGAGGACGTCGAGACGCTCATCACCCGCACGCTGGGGCGCTGGCTGTCGCGTCGGCACCGCCGCAACCCGGTGATCACGACCATCGTCGTCGAGGAGTGAGCGGCCGCCGCTGACGGGCGGCAGCAGCCCGCCCGCGCGCGTCAGCCGCCGGCGGGCGGCACCGTCTTCCGCATCACCGTCTTGCTCTTGCCGATGTGCCGCTCGAAGGCGAACCCTGCCTGCTCGAACATCGCCCGGGTGCCGTTGTGGAGGAACGACGACGACGTCCGCTTGCCGGCGACGAGCTCGTTGGGGAACGAGACGACCTCGCCCCCGCCCGCCTGCGCGATCAGCGCGAGCGCGCCATCCAGCGCCTCCCGAGCGACGCCGGAGCGTCGGTGGTCGCGGTCGACGAAGAAGCAGGTGATGCGCCACGGCGCCGGCCTCGTCTCCCCCGCGTCGTACTGCTTGCGGTGGTAGATGCCCGGCAGCTCGGTCGGGCTGCCGTACTGGCACCAGGCGATCGCGTCGTCGCCGTCGAAGACGAGGGCGGCGTGGGCGACGCCCTCCGCGACGAGCCGCTGCTTGAACGTCGGCCCGTCGTGCTCGCGCTTCACGGTTTGGTCGGTGTCGCCGTGGAAGTACGAGCAGAAGCACCCGCCCCAGACCCCGTTGTGCTTCTGCGCGAGCGCGAGCCATGCCGGATACGTCTCCGGCGTGAGCGGCTTGATCACGTGCGCCGTCGTCGTGGTCATGGCTTCCCGCCCGTCTGCCGCTCGACGCGGCGATGGCGACCACGGTACTCGGCGAACGGGTGTGCGGCACCTCGTCGGCACCCGTCGATACGCTCGGGATGCTCGGCGGTCATAGGGGCTGATCGGAGGTCGTCGTGGGCGTGATGGACGAGCTGATCGACGCACCCGTCGTCGAGCGACTCATCCGCGTGCTCGCCGAGCAGGGCGTGGAAGTCCGCGCCCTCGGCGACGCAGCCCGCGTCCTCGACGGCAAGAAGGTCCGGCAGCGGATCGACCTCGTGCGCGATGCCCTCCTGGCCGACCTCCCGATCGAGTACAGCGAGACATCCGCCGCGGTGCGCGCGGCGCTCGGCGACCCTGATCTCACCGGCTGGATGCTGTGGCCCGTCTCGGAGGCCGTCGTCGCTCGCGCGCTCGCGTCCGGTCTCGAGCGCGACTTCGACGACGGCATGGCCGTGCTCGCCTCGCTGACGACGAGGCTCACCGGGGAGTTCGCCATCCGGGCCATGCTGAACGCGCGGCTCGACCGGGCCCTCGACATCGCGGCGCAATGGACGAGCGACCCGGATGCGCACGTCCGGCGCCTCGCGAGCGAGGGCACCCGGCCGCACCTGCAGTGGGGCAAGGGCGTGCCCGCGCTGCTCCGGCAGCCGGGCATCACCAGGCCGATCCTCGACGCGCTCTACCGCGACGAGAGCGAGGACGTGCGCCGCTCCGTCGCGAACCACGTCAACGACCTCAGCCGAGACGACCCCGACCGCGCCGCCGAGATCGTCGCCGGCTGGCTCGACAGGCCCGATGCGAACACGCCCCGCGTCGCCAGGCACGCCCTCCGGACGCTCGTCAAGCAGGGCCATCCGCAGGCGCTCGCGCTGCTGGGGTTCACCGGGGCGCGCTTCGAGGTCGTCGGCCCGACCATCTCCTCGCGCGAGGTCCCGATGGGCGACGCGGTCCACTTCACTGCGGAGGTCACCAACGCGGGGCTCGAGACCGCGCGGACGGCGATCGACTTCGTGCTGCACTTCCGCAAGGCCAGCGGGGGGCTCGCACCGAAGGTCTTCAAGCTCACCTCGCGCACGGTCGCACCAGGCGAGACCGTGGCGATCGCGAAGTCCTACTCGTTCCGACCCCGGACGACACGCACGTTCCACCCCGGCGAGCACGCGCTCGAGCTGCAGGTCAACGGGAGCGCCTACGGGCGCGCGACGTTCCAGCTCCTCGCGCCGAAACCGACTCCCTGATCGCTGCGCGCAGGATCCGGCAGCACGATGGGCCGGCTGCGGCGCCAGCAGCGGCAGTCGGTCAGGCCGTCCGTGTCTCGAGCACATCCAAGAGGATGCGCTGCAGCTCACCGATCGCTCGGGGCGAAGCCGTCTTCGGACGCACGAAGAGCGTGCGACGTCGATCGAGATCCTGCGCGGCGGGGAGCGCCCGCACCGCGAACCGCGAGTCGACAGCGCTCGGCGCGATGATCGTGCACGCGAGTCCCTCGGCCACGAGACCGTGAATCATGTTGAGATCATCAGTGCGCATCAGCACCCGCGGCTCGAACCCGAGGGTGTGGCCGATGCGCCGCAGCACCCGGTCGGAGGTCTCGGACTCGTGCCTGCTGCAGATCCAGTCAGCCTGCGCCAGCTCGGCTATGTCGATCGCGTCGGCGTCGGCATGCGGACTGCCGACGGCCACGAGCACCCGGTAGCGCTCCTCGAGGAGCACCTGCAGTTCCAGGTCGGGCGAGGTGAAGGCGGGGTCGTCCGCCGAGTCGTAGATGAGTCCGGCGTGGATCTCCCCCGCCTCCAGCAGCTGCACCACCCCCGTGGGCTCCGCCTCGACGACCTCCACCTGCACGGGCATGCGGCTGCGGAGCTCGCGGATGGCTCGCGGCAGCAGCTGCGACCCGATCGACGCGAACGTGCCGACGCGGATCGTCGCGAGTCCCTGGTCGCGCTGCGTGGTCACGAGCCGCTCGGCCTGCTCGAGGCGCGCGAGGATCTGAACGGCCTCCTCGACGAGCACCCCGCCGAGCGGCGTGAGCCTCGCGCCGCGCCGGTCGCGCTCGACGAGTCGCACGCGGAAGTGCCGCTCGATCGATGCCAGGTGGTGCGCGATCGTCGGCACGCCGTAGCCCATCGCATCCGCGGCAGCGGTCAAGGAGCCGTGGTCGCGGATGGCGACGAGCACGCGGAGCTGCTGGGGCTGCATCACCTCATAGATCCTATGAGGCCGTCTACGACTTCGCGCTATTCCCTCACACGCGCGCACCCGCCTACGTTCGCCACGTGACGTCCTCGCACTCCCTCCTGACCGACTCCCCCGCCGTCGAGTCATCCGGTGACCTCTCCGCCGCGGAGGTACGCGTGCTGGACGCGATCGACGTCGATGCGCTCGTCGCCGACGTCGTCGACCTCATCCGTGTGCCCAGCGTGACCGGCACCGACGCGGAGTCCGACCTCCAGCACCACCAGGCGCGGCGGCTGGCGGCGCTTGGCTTCGACGTCGACACCTGGAAGCTCGCCCTCGACGAGCTGGCCGCGCATCCCGACTTCCCGGGTACCGAGGCGCCGCGCACCGAGGGCTACGGCGTCGTCGGCGTGCTGGGCGATGACGGCTTCGTGCCCGCGCTCGTGCTGCAGGGCCACGTGGATGTCGTGCCGACCGGTGACCTCGACCGGTGGCAGGACCGCGACCCCTTCAGCGGAGCCATCCGCGACGGTGCTGTGCACGGCCGCGGCGCCTGCGACATGAAGGCGGGCGTCGCGGCGAACATGGCGGTCGCACACGCTCTGGTGGCGTCCGGTGTGCGGCTCGAGCGGTCCTTCGCGCTGCATGCCGTCGTCGGCGAGGAGGACGGCGGCCTCGGCGCCTTCGCGACCATGCTGCGGGGCCACCGCGGCGAGGCGGCCGTCATCACGGAGCCGACGAGCACGAACCTCGTGGTCGGCAACGCTGGTGCGCTGACCTTCGAGCTGCGGATCGCCGGCCGCGCCGCGCACGGCAGCGCACGGCTGAGCGGCTACAGCGCCATCGACGCGTTCCTGCCCGTCCGCGCGGCGCTCGTCGAGCTCGAGCGCGCGCGGAACGCCCGCCGCGATCGGCTGTTCGACGGCAATCCGCTCCCCTATCCCATCTCGATCGGCACCGTGCGAGCCGGCGACTGGGCCAGCAGCGTGCCCGACCTGCTCGTCGCCGAGGGGCGTCTCGGCGTGCAGCTCGGCGAGCCGGTGGCAGCGGCCCGGGCGGCGCTCGAGCAGGCGATCGCCGACGCATGCCGGCTGAACCCGTGGCTGCGAGACCACCCCGTGCGCGTGTCGTGGCCCGGCGGACAGTTCGCGAGCGGGCAGCTCGACGCTGCGCACCCGCTCGTCGACGAGGTCATGGGCGCGATCCGCCGCACCGAGCACCGCGAGGCACGCCTCGCCGGCGCCCCCTACGGCAGCGACCTGCGCCTCTACGCCGGCATGGGCGGCATCCCCACGCTCCACTACGGGCCAGGCGACGTGCGCTACGCCCACGCGCCGCGGGAGCAGGTGCAGATCGACGACCTCATCGCGACCACCCGATCGCTGGCCGTGCTCGCCGCCCGTCGTTGTGGCGCGCACGTGTAGCTCGGCGTTCGGCTCAGCGCTGCTCGGGTGCAGCGCCCGCCGGTGATGATCAGGAGGCGGGCGTCTCCCCCGGCTCCGTCGCCGTGAACCAGGCGAGCCAGCCCTCGTCCGTCTCGTGCACCTCGTAGGGGCCGCACTGCAGCACCTCGTCGGGCAGCTCGCTTCCCTCCTCGAAGCCCCCGTAGCGTCCGTCGAACGGCAGCGAGGAGCGCTCGCCGACCGTGCATCCGCTCGGCTCGCTGCCGGTGAACGCGATGACCGCGTTCGTCTCGTCGATCGTCGCGGTGGTGCGGACGTTCGCAGCATCGCCGGGCAGCCACTCCGGCATGGGGACCCCGACCCAACCGCTAGCGGCATCCGCGCGGGTGTCGAAGGACTCGCTGTGCACGTGCTCGAACAGGTCGGTGATGCTCGTGCACCCGGTGAGGCCGGCGACGGCGAGGGTGGCGGCCGCGACAGCGGCGATGGAGGCATGGCGTCGTGTCATGCCCCCATCTCACCGCGCGGCGTCGATGCCTCGCGTCGGACGAGCGGTGGATCGACCGTCGTCCGAGGGGATGATCCGATCCTCGCGCTTCGACGCTCGGCCAAGTCGCACGCGGTCCATGGCCGTGCTCGGCCGAGACGTCAGTACCCGCGCTTCGCCTGCCAGGCCGCTACCGGATCGTGTAGCCGCCGTCGATCGCGAGCGTCTGCCCGGTGATGAGGCTCGCCGCGGAACTGAGCAGGAAGCCCACGGCGCCGACGATCTCCTCCGGTTCCCCGAAGCGGCCGAGCGGGATGCGGCCCAGCAGCTCCTTCGCCCAGTCCGGCCGCGCGAGGGTGGACGCCGTGAGCTCCGTGCGCACGAAGGTCGGTGCGACCGCGTTCACGCGGATCCGGTGGGGCGCCCACTCGAGCGCGAGCACCTTCGTGAGGTGGATGAGCGCAGCCTTGCTCGCCCCGTAGGCGGCACGCTCCTCGATGGCGACGATGCCCGCCTGCGAGGCGATGTTGACGATCGCGCCCTCATCGCCGCGCTCGATCCAGCCGCGCGCCAGCGCTTGCGAGAGCAGCAGCGGGCCGCGCACGTTCGTCGCGAGCACGAGGTCCCAGTCCTCGGCGCGCACGTCGACGGCCGCTGCAGGCACGTTGACGCCCGCGTTGTTCACGAGGCGCGTGATACCGGCCCCACGCGACTCGAGGCCGTCGACGGCCTCGACCACCGACTCCGGGTGACGCACGTCGAGCAGGATCGGCGCGGTGCCGTAGCGCTCGGCGATCGCGTCGGCGGTCGGCCGGTCGCGCGCCGTGCCGTGCACGGTCATGCCGGTCTCGGCCAGGTGATCGGCGATCGCCCGGCCGAGACCGCGCCCGGCGCCCGTGACGAGGGCGGCGGGCGCGGTCTCGAGCGTCATCGGCTCAGGCCTCGAAGCGGTGGTCGCTCCACGGCAGGTCGGCGCCCGCGTACTTCGCGGCGCGCACGTCGCCCGAGCGAGCGTGCCCCTCGAAGCGCTCGACGCGCGACGCACGGCCGCACAGCTCACCCAGCTGCGCGCTCGAGGCGCGGTCGGTGACCTCCTGGTAGGTGACGGTGCGGAGGTACTTCCCCACCCAGAGGCCGCCCGTGTAGCGGGCCGCGCCGCGCGTGGGCAGCACGTGGTTCGTGCCGATCACCTTGTCGCCGTAGGAGACGCACGTGCCCTCGCCGAGGAAGAGCGCGCCGTAGTGCTGCATCTTCTCCAGCGCCTCGCGCGGCTCCTGCGTGAGGATCTGCACGTGCTCGAAGGCGTACTCGTCGGCGAGCGCGTACGCGGCGTCGAGGTCGGCGACGACGTGGACGGCGCCCCAGTCGCGCCATGCGGGCTCCGCGAAGTCGCGGGTCGGCATGTCGGGAAGGATCGTGTCGATGTGCTCGATCACCTGCCGACCCAGGTCCTCGCTCGTCGTGATGAGCACGGCGGGCGAGTCGGGACCGTGCTCGGCCTGCGACAGCAGGTCGACGGCGACCACGAAGGGGTCGGCGTGCTCATCGGCGACGATGAGCACCTCGGTCGGGCCGGCGAAGAGGTCGATGCCGACCTCGCCGAACAGCTGGCGCTTCGCCTCGGCGACGAACGCGTTGCCGGGGCCCGCGAGCATGTGCACGGGCTCGATCGTCTCGGTGCCGACCGCGAGGGCCGCCACAGCCTGGATGCCGCCGAGCAGGTAGATCTCGTCGGCGCCCGCGAGGCGCATCGCGGCGATGGTCGCATCCGGCATCTCGCCCTTGATGAGCGGCGTGCACGCGGCGACGCGGGGCACGCCCGCGACCTTCGCCGTGACGATCGTCATGTGCGCCGAGGCGAGCAGCGGGTACTTGCCACCCGGGATGTAGGCGCCGGCAGCCTGGATCGGCACCTGCTTCTGGCCGAGCAGCACGCCGGGGAGCGTCTCGATCTCGAACTCGCCGAGCGACTCGAGCTGTCGCTCGGCCATGCGGCGCACCTGCGCCTGCACGAACTCGATGTCCTCGATCACCTGCGCCGGCACGCGGGCGACGATCTCGTCGAGCTCGGCCTCGGTGAGGCGGTACGTCTCTGCCGAGTGCTTGTCGAACTTCTCCGAGTACTCGCGCACGGCGGCGTCGCCGCGCTCGCGGATGTCGGCGATGACCGACTCGACGGTCGCGCGGACCTCGGCGGTGCCGAAGCGCTCGACGGAGTCGCGGCCGGGCACCTTGAGGTCGAGGCGGTCGGATGCGGTGATGACGTCGTTCATGCTGTCTCCTTCGTTCGTCAGGTGGGTTTCGGGCGCGTTCATCGGGCAGCGGCCGCGGGCGCCGGTGCAGGCGCCGTCGCGGTCTCGCCGATCTCGCGCAGCTCGAGGTGGCGGTTGTCGGGCACGAAGCGCACGGCGACCATCGCGATGGCGGTGCAGACGATCGCGTAGATCATCACGGGCCACAGCGAGCCGCCGCTCCACAGGACCATCGCACCGGCGAGCGCGGGCGTGAAGCTCGCGAGCAGGATCGAGGCCATCTGGTAGCCGACGGAGATGCCCGAGTAGCGCACGCGGGTCGGGAAGAGCTCGCAGTACATCGCGGGCTGAGGCGCGTAGACCATCGCATGGCCGAGGCCGAGGAACACCACGAAGCCGACGATGATCGCCCACAGCTGGCCTGTCTGCACGAGCAGCAGCACCGGGATGGTGGTGAGGATCATGATCGTGCCGCCGATGAGGAACACGCGGCGGCGGCCGATCCGGTCGGACAGCGCGCCGTACACGGGGATCATGGCGATGTTCACGGCGGCGCCGATCATCGATGCCGTCAGGCCCACCTCCGTCGGAAGGCCCAGCGTCGTGGCGAGGTAGCTGAGCACGAAGGTCGTGAACAGGTAGTAGTTGCCGGCTTCGGCGAAGCGGGCGAAGATCGCGATGAGCAGCGGCTTGCGGTGCTCGGCGAGGAGCACCTTCAGCGGCGCCTTCTGCTCCTCGGCCTCGGCCTCCATGCGGGCCTTCTCCTCGAGGAACGCGGGGCTCTCGGTGGCGCGGAGGCGGATGTAGAAGCCGACGGCCGCGAGGATGATGCTGAGCAGGAAGGGCACGCGCCAGCCCCACTCGGCGAACGCGTCGCCCGAGATGGCGACCGAGAACGAGAGCGCCGCGGTGCCGAGCAGCAGGCCCGCCGAGACACCGATCTGCGGCCACGAGCCGAAGAAGCCGCGACGACCCTTGGGCGCGTTCTCGACGGCGATGATCGCTGCGCCGCCCCACTCGCCGCCGACGGCGAAGCCCTGGGCGAGACGCAGCACGCAGAGCAGGATGGGCGCAGCAGTGCCGATCTGCGCATACGTCGGCAGGAGGCCGATCGCGGCGGTCGAGACGGTCATGACCGAGAAGGTCAGGATCAGCGTCGACTTGCGACCGATCCGGTCGCCGAGGTGGCCGGCGACGAAGGCGCCGAGCGGGCGCGCGAGGAAGCCGACGCCGAACGAGGCGAGCGCGACGATCTGCGCGACGGCCGGTTCGAGCTCGGTGAAGAAGATGCTGCCGAACACGAGAGCGGACGCCAGTCCGTAGATCGTGTACTCATACCATTCGACGATCGCGCCGATGGTGCCCGCCTGCAGCGAGCGGACCGCGCTCTTGCGGCGCGCGGTGGTGACTTCGTTGTCCATGCTGTCTCCTTCGACCAGTCGCGGAACAGCGTGCTGTGCATACGTATGAAACTCAAGCCGCGGGCTGAGATGTCCTACGCAGGCGGCGGTCCGTGGGTGCCGCGCAGCACCAGCTCGACCGGCACGCGCACCTGCGGACCCACTCGCAGGCCCCGGATCGCGCGGGTGATGAGGTCGACCGCCTCGGCTGCGAGCTCATCGCGGTCGCAGAGCACCGTCGTGAGGTCGAGCACGTCCCACGAGGCCATCGCGACGTCGTCGAAGCCGATCACCGTGAGGTCGTCCGGCACGGCCAGCCCGAGGCTGCGGGCGGCGTTCAGAGCGCCGAACGCGAGGTAGTCGTTGCCGCACACGAGCGCCGTGGGCCGGTCGTCCTGGACGAGGATCTCGAGCGCCGCCGCACGGCCGCCGCGGGCGTCGAAGTCGATCCGTCGCGTCCACCGATCCGGGACCTCGACGCCCAGCCGCTCCAGCTCGTCTCGCAGCCCCTGCTCCCGCTCGATCCCCGTCGACAGGTTGGAGGCGCCGGCGAGCACGCCGACGCGCCGGTGGCCGAGGTCGTGCAGGAGGTGCGCGATGCGACCGGCGCCGTCGCGGTTGTCGAAGGCGCACGCGATGTCGTCGGGATCGTCGCGCACGCGGTTGACGAGCACGTACGGCAGCCCGTGCGCCAGCAAGGCGCCGGGCAGCCTCGAGGTGCGCGTGGCGGTCGTGATGATGACCCCGTCGTAGGAGCCGTCGGTGAGCGTGGCGGCAGTGAGCGCGTCGTCCTCGCTGTCGGCCACGAGCACCACCCGATAGCCCCGCTCCCCCAGGCGTTGGCGCAGGTGGTCGAGCAGCTCCGGGTAGAACGGGTTCATCGGCGCCTCGGAGACGATCGCGATGCGCCGCGTCACGCGCGTCGAGAGGGCGCGGCCCGACTCGTGGGGCACGTAGCCGAGCTGCTCGGCGGCGCGGGCGACGCGCTCGCGCGTCTCCGGCGTGATGTTCGGCAGATCGCGGAGCGCACGCGAGACGGTGGCCTGCGAGACGCCCGCGAGCCGCGCGACATCGAAGCTCGTGACCCGCTTGCTCATGCCGCAACGATAGGCGTCCCTCGACTCGAGATCGGTTCCCGAGCGTCGACGAGGACGACCGCTGGTGGTCGCGCCTTCGCATGACCCTCTACGCCTCGAAGCGCTCGTGGTTGCCGTCCGTGACGACGACTGACCTCCTTGCGTAGGCTCTGCCCATGCGAGCGATGCCCACCATCAGCGCCGAGCTCGTGCTCGAGAGAACCCGGGAGCTCCTGGCCGCACCCGAACGGCGGTCGCACATCACGTGGGTCTGGGGAGGCACCTACCGCGACTCGATCGTCGTCGTGTACCGATGGCTGCGTGAAGCAGGCCTCTGCGCGTACTCACGAGACATGGCCGAGTACGCGCAGCTGTTCGACCCGGTGGATGAGACGCTCCTCGCAGAGATCGCTTCCCTCGAGATCGAGGAGCCGGGCAAGAGGCCGGTGCACGTCGACGACGCCGTTCGGGCGATCGTGCCACTGCATCTCCAGCCCGGTCTTGCCTGGGACATCTGAGGCTCGAGCCGCTTCCCTCTGGTCGTGGTGAGCGCGCCTTCTCGAGGATGACCCGACGACGGATCCGGGCAACGCGAGCGGCCGGGCAGTCGAGGACCGCATCAGGTCCGATCCCCGGCGCTGCGCATCTCGACCCAGCGGAGCGGTGGATCCATCGCCAAGGCCGTCACGACACGGCGAGCACGGCTACAAGGCGTGCGCTGCAGGGGCGCAGCGCGCTCGACGGATCGCCCGCGCAGAAACCAGAAGAACCGCGGTCACCCGCGGTTCTTTGGTGGATCTGGGGGGACTCGAACCCCCGACCCCCTGCATGCCATGCAGGTGCGCTACCAGCTGCGCCACAGACCCTCTGCTGCTCTCGGAGCAACCAGATAACTCTACAACACGTTGGGACGGGAAGTCACATCGGCGGGCGTATAGTCGTCGCTCGTGCACGCCACGCGCCCCCACCGGGGGCTCACCCACTTCTGGCAACGCCAGCATCCCGCTCGTCGAATCTTCACCGGCTTCGTCGTGCTCAACCTCACCGGTTGGGCACTGCTCATGCTGCCGATGTCGAAGCAGGGTCCGGGCGGCGCCAGCTGGATCGAGGCGCTGTTCACCGCCGTCTCCGCTGCGTGCGTGACCGGCCTCACGGTCGTCGACACGGCGCTGTACTGGACGCCCTTCGGCCAGGTGGTCATCCTGCTGCTCATCCAGCTCGGCGGTCTCGGCGTGATGGTGTTCGCGAGCCTCGTCGGCATCGCCATCGTGAAGCGCCTGAGCCTCGGCTCGCGGCTGACGACCGCGCAGGAGGCGCACGCGACCGGCATCGGCGGGCTGCGCCAGCTGGTCATGAGCATCCTGCGCATCGCGCTCGTGGTCGAGGGCACCGTCGCCATCATGCTGTGGCTGCGGTTCTGGCTCGGCCGTGGCGAGGATCCCCTGCACGCGCTGTGGCTCGGGGTGTTCCACGCGGTCTCGAGCTACAACAACGCCGGCTTCGCGCTCTTCAGCGACAACCTCATGGGATTCGTCGACGACCCCTGGATCCTGCTGCCGCTCGCCGGCGCGACCATCGTCGGCGGCCTCGGCTTCCCGGTCATCATGCAGGTCCTCAAGCACGCGCCGCACCCGCGCCGGTTCTCGATGCACACGTGGCTCGTGCTGGTGGGAACGGTGGCCCTCCTCACCCTCGGCACGGTCGCGATCGCGGTGCTGGAGTGGGCCAACCCCGCGTCACTCGGCGCGCACCCGACGGGCGTGCGCATCCTCGAGGCATTCTTCCACTCCGTGCAGACGCGCACCTCGGGCTTCAACGCGCTCGACATCGGCACCTTCCGCCCCGAGACACTGCTCGTCATGGATGTGCTGATGTTCATCGGCGCCGGACCGGCCGGCACCGCCGGCGGCATCAAGATCACCACCTTCGGCGTGCTCGCGGCGATCATCATCGCCGAGGTCCGCGGCGACCCCACCGTGACGCTCTTCGGCAAGCGGCTCTCGCGCGCGGTCCACCGCGAGGCGATCACCATCGCGCTGCTCTCGGTCGGGCTCTGCTTCGTCGCCACTCTCGCGATCATGCACCTCACCGACGTCGACCATGACCGCGTGCTCTTCGAGGTCATCTCCGCGTTCGGCACCGTCGGCCTCTCGACCGGCATCACGGCATCCGTCGGCACGCCGAGCCAGCTGATCCTCGTCCTGCTCATGTTCATCGGCCGCGTCGGGCCCATCACGGTCGCCACGACGCTCGCCCTCCGACCCCGCAGGCTCGCGTTCGAGCTGCCGAAGGAAAGGCCCATCATTGGCTAGGCTCCGCAACCCCTTCGATCCGAGCACCATCGGATCCGCCTCCTCGGTCGCCGTCGTCGGCCTCGGCCGCTTCGGCACGTCGCTCTCACTCGAGCTCATGGCGCACGGCACCGAGGTGCTCGGCATCGACGCCGACGAGGAGGTCGTCCAGGCGCTCAACGGTCGACTCACGGCCGCGGTCACGGGCGACGCCACCAAGCCGGAGCTGCTCGAGCAGCTGGGCGTGGCCGACTTCGACCGCGTCGTGGTGGCGATCGGCACCGACGTGACCGCCAACATCCTGGTCACGAGCCAGCTGCTGCGCCTGGGCGTGCGCGAGGTGTGGGCGAAGGCGCTCGACGAGCGCCACGCGCTGATCCTCGACCAGCTGGGCGTGAAGCACGTCGTGCGCCCGGAGGCCGACATGGGCCGTCGCGTCGCGCACATGGTGCGGGGCGCGCTCGAGGACTTCATCGAGGTCGAGGCCGGGTACGCCGCGGTGCTGCTCGAGGCGCCCCTGCCGCTCCTGGGCGTGCCGCTGCGCGAGCTGGGGCTGCAGGCGAAGCACGGCGTCGGCATCGGCGCCGTCAAGCGCGAAGGCTCGTGGATCCTCTCGACGGTCGAGATCCGCTTCGAGCGGGGCGACATCCTGCTCGTGCACGGCCCGACGCCGAAGGTCGAGGCGTTCGCGGCCGCCGCGGCGAAGCTGCGGGCGAAGGCCTAGCGGCCGCTCCCTGGCCCAGCCGGATCAGGGGGCGGGGTGCTTGGGAGGCCACGGCGCCCACCCATCGGGGAGCCGCCGCAGCACGGGGGCGGCCGCGCGCACGCGATCGGCAGGCAGGTCCCGCGCCGACGTCCGACCGGAGGTAGAGCCGTCGGCGAAGGTGAGCGAGTGCTCGACCAAAGGACGGAATCCGGGCCCGATGTGCTCGCGGTAGTGCCCACCGACGACCGCGAGCACGAGCCGCTCCAGTTCGCCGGCCTCCGCCTTCCAGGTGGAATCGCATGCGTCGCAGCCGCAGACCGGGAAGTGGAAGTCGTGCAGCAGGCCGGCATGCACGAAGACGCCCGGGTAGTCGGTGAAGACGACGGTGAGCGACGCACTCGCCGGATCCCGAGGACGGATCCGGACCGCGCGCTCCAGGTCTCGGGCAGCGTGCAGGAGGTCCGCCACGACCTCATCCCCCTCGTCGAGGTCGACGTCGTAGGCGGCCCGCAGGTGGGCGATCAGCGCGTCGGCCACAGCGTGGATCGGTGCGAAGCGCTCCGGATGCGTGTCGACCGAGTAGGTGTCCTCTGGCGGCATCTCGCCGCCCCACCGATCGCCGTAGTCGATGACCTCGCCCGCGGCGTCGCGGAAGACGGCAACGTCGATCGAGGGTCGCTGGTAGCTGATCACCGGCTCATCCTCCAGCATCCGGATGCGGAGGTCGGCTCGGCCTACGCCGACTGCGCCGCGCTCGTCGCCGCCGAGCGCGTGAGCGTCTCGGCGCCGGGCACGACGAGCGCGGCGATGGCCGTCGTCGCGGGGATCGCCAGCACCAGGCCGATCGATCCCACGAGCGTGCGGACGATCTCCTCGACCACCTCACCGGTCGTGAGCTGCAGGTCGAGCGGCGCATCCGTCAGCGACAGCACGAGCAGCAGCGGCAGCGCGGCGCCGACGTAGGCGAAGGCGATCGTGTAGACGGTCGACGCGATGTGGTCGCGACCGATGCGCATCGCCCGCGAGAAGAGCTCCCGCCTCGACGCGCCCGGGGCGACGGCGCGCAGCTCCCAGACGGCCGACGCCTGCGTGATCGTCACGTCGTTGAGCACGCCCATGCCCGCCAGGATCAGCCCGCAGACGAACACGTCCGAGAGATCGACCGTGGTCTGGGTGAACAGCAGCCGCGACTCCTCGGTGCTCGTGCCGAGGATGCGCGACGAGCCCGTCGCGATCCAGGCGAGCGTCGCCGTGAGCGCGAGACCGAACATCGTGCCGAGCAGCGCTGTCGTCGTGCGCGTCGTGAAGCCGTGCGCCACGTAGAGCACGATGAACATCACGATCGACGCGGTGACGAGCGCGACCGGCAGCGCCGGCCGCCCGGAGAGCAACGCGGGCAGCGCGAAGCCCCAGATGGTCGCGAAGGCGCCGGCGAGCCCGACGATCGCCGCGAGGCCGCGCCACCGGGCCACGAGCACCACGACGAGCACGAACGCGGCGGCGAGCAGCAGCAGCGGCACCTCGCGCGCGAAGTCGACGAACACGTAGGAGGTGCCGAACCCCTCGGCCTCCGGGATGTCGAAGACGCGCATCCGGTCGCCGGGCCCGACCTCGGCGACCGCCTCGGGCGACATCACGACCTCGACGAGCGAACCGTCGTCCAGCTGCGCCGCGACGAGCGAGGTCTCGGGGTTTGCGGCGCCGATCGCGGTCGCCTGCAGCACGCTCGCGCCCTCGCCCAGGTACGCCATCCGCTCTGGCATCGCATCGGCTTGCGGCCACAGAGCGATCAGGCCGCCGAGCGTCGCGAGCAGCAGCGGCGCGAGGATCAGCCAGAGCACCATCCGCGACCGGCGGCTGACCGGCTGCGCCGTGCCGCCGCCGTGCCCGTGCCCGTGACCGCCGGCGCTGGCGCTGTCGCCGGCGTCGGCGCGCAGGATGCCGTGGCCCGTCGCCGCCTCATCGCGCGCGGCGACGCTGCGCGAGCGACGCTCGCCGCCCCAGGCGTGGATGGGCTCGTCGTCGTCGGCGGCGTGCCAGTCCGGCGAGTCGAGCGGGCCGCGGCTCCCGCGAGCGCGGTGGCGCTGGCTCCGGTAGCCGTCGTCGTCGCGTCGCTCGTCGTCCCCGTCAGTGCGCTCTCGCCCCACGCCGTCTCCCCCGCTGTCCGCTCGGCGCGCGCAGGCTATCAACGGCGCGTCGGCCGGGCGGCGAGCTGGCCCGCGCGTTGAGGGTTTGCGTCCGAGTTGCTCTCACCTCGGACGCAAACCCGCAACGCGCGCGGGTCAGGCGCCGAACGACTTCTCGAAGCCGAGCGAGCGGGCGATGATCGCGAGCTGCACCTCGGTCGAGCCCTCGCCCAGGGTGAGGATGCGGCAGTCGCGCAGGTGGCGCGCCACCACGTTCTCGTTCATGAAGCCGGCGCCGCCCCAGATCTGCGTCGCGTCGTTCGCATTCGCGACCGCCGCCTCGGAGCCGATGAGCTTGGCGAGCGACGCCTGCTCGGTGAAGGGCAGACCCTGGTCGATGCGGCGCGCCGCGTCGTGCATGACGGCACGCGCTGCGTGCACGCGCGACCGCATCCGCGCGATCGTGAAGGCGATGTGCTGGTTGTCGCCGATCGGCCGGCCGAAGACGACGCGCGTCTTGGCCCGCTCGATGGCCTGCTCCAGACAGCCCTGCGCGGCGCCGACGCACAGCGCCGCGAACGCGACGCGGCCCTCGTCCAGCACCGACAGGAAGTTCGAGAACCCCTTGCCGCGCGCGCCGAGCAGGTTGCCCTCGGGCACGCGCACGTTGTCGAAGACGAGCGGATGCGTGTCGGAGGTGTTCCAGCCGATCTTGTCGTAGGCAGGCAGCGCGGTGAAGCCGTCGATCGGCGTCGGCACGATGATTGTCGACAGCTCGGGCTTCTCCTGGCCGTCCTTGCCGACCTTGCGGCCGGTGACGCACGTGACCGTCACCACGGAGGTGATCGGCGTGCCGGAGTTGGTGATGTACTGCTTCGTGCCGTCGATGCGCCACCAGCCGTCCTCGAGCACGGCGGTCGTCTGCGTCGCGCCGGCGTCGCTGCCTGCCTGCGCCTCGGTGAGGCCGAAGGCGGCGAGCGCCTCGCCGCGAGCGAGCGCAGGCAGGTAGGTGCGCTTCTGCTCCTCGGTGCCGAACCGGTAGATCGGCATCGCGCCGAGCCCCAGGCCCGCCTCGAGCGTCACGGCGATCGACTGGTCGACCCGGCCGAGCTGCTCGACGGCGACGCACAGCGACATGTAGTCCTTGCCCTGCCCGCCGTACTCGACCGGGATCGGCAGGCCGAAGAGGCCCATCTTGCCCATCTGGGCGATGATCTCCATCGGCAGGCGGCGCGCGGTGTCGTACTCGTAGCTCGCGGGCGCGACGACCTCGTCGGCGAAGCGGCGGACGGTGCGGGCGAGCTCCTGGTGCTCGGGGCTCAGCATCTCGGTGCCGTCGACGACCTCGTCGGCGGCGGGGCGGTTCAGTGCCGTGGTGGTCATGGCGTGCTCCCATTCGTGGTGGTGGCTGCGGCCGATCCCCGGGCGACGACGCTTCTGGCGAGTCGGAGGATCGGTTCGTCGACCATGCGTCCCTCGAAGGAGAAGACGCCTGGCGTGGTCTCGGCGGCAGCGAGGATGCGCTGCGCCTCGTCGAGCTGCTCGGCCGTCGGCGCGAAGGCGCGGCGGTAGGGCTCGACGTGGTTCGGGTGGATCGCGGCCTTCGCGCCGAAGCCGGATGCCGCGGCATCCACCGCCTCGGCGTGGGCGCCGTCGAGGTCAGCGATGTCGGTGCGGATGGCGTCGATCGCGGTGACGCCGAACGCCCCGGCGGCGAGCAGGATGCGGCTGCGTGCGTGGGCGGCGACGTCGCGGTAGGCGCCGGTGTCGTCGCGGCTCGACGTGCCGCCGAGCGAGGCGACGAGGTCCTCCGCGCCCCACATCATGCCGACCACCGACGGGTGGGCGGCGAGCGCTTCGGCGGCGAGCACGCCGCGCGCCGTCTCGCACAGGGCAACGACGCGCACGCCGGGCAGCGCCGCGACGACGCGGTCGACCTCCTCGACCGACTCGGCCTTGGCGAGCATCACGGTGCGGAACGGAGAGCCGGCGACGGCGGTGAGGTCGTCGTCGAAGCCGTAGGCGGTGGCGGCGCTCACCCTGACGATCGTGCGGTCGACATCGAGCCGGGCAGCGACGATCGCGTCGCGGGCGGCGGTCTTCGAGTCCGCGCCCACGGCATCCTCGAGGTCGAGGATCACCGCGTCGGCACGATCGGCCGCCTTCTCGAAGCGATCGGGCCGGTCGCCCGGGCAGAACAGCAGCGCCGGTCCCATGCCCAGCTGCTTCGGAGAGAGCATGCTCACGACGCTCCCTCCGGGTCGGCCTGCATGAGCACCTGCCGCACCGCCTTCGCGACGACCTCGCCGTGCTGGTTGCGCGCGCGGTGCTCGAAGGTGGCGATCCCCTGCCCTGGCCGCGACCGGGACGCGCGCTTCTCGAGCACGCGCGTCTCGCAGTAGATCGTGTCGCCGTGGCGCACCGGCGCCGGGAACGTCACCTCGCTGAACCCGAGGTTCGCGACGATGGTGCCCTGGGTGAGCTGCCCGACCGACAGGCCGACCATGGTCGCGAGCGTGTGCATCGAGTTGACGAGCGGCTCGCCGAACTCCGTGGTCGCGCTGTACGCGCGGTCGAGGTGCAGCGGCTGCGTGTTCATCGTCAGCGTCGTGAAGAGCACGTTGTCGGTCTCGGTCATCGTGCGACCGGGGCGGTGCTCGTAGACCACGCCCTCCTCGAGCTCGTCGAACCAGAGCCCTCGCTGGGTGACGCGCCGCTCGGCGGGCTCGGTCGCGGGCCCTGCCGCGGTCGTCTCGTCGGTCATGCCGCTGCCTCCTCGGGGGTCACGGTCGCGAGCTCCTGCCCGCGCGTCACCTGCTCGCCGACGGCGGCGTACAGGCGCACGGTGCCGGCGACGGGTGCGCGCAGCACGTGCTCCATTTTCATGGCCTCGACGCTCACGATGGCCTGCCCCTCCGCGACCGTGTCGCCGTCGGCAGCGTGCGCGGCGACGACGGTGCCCGGCATCGGGGATGCGAGGGTCGGCTGCACGGGACCGCGGCCGCGGCGGATGCGCGCGGGCGCCTCGACGAGCCAGTCGCCTCCCTGCGTGCCGACCCACGTGCCCTCGTCGGTCCGCAGGATCGGCGCATCTCGCGGGGTCGTGATGTGGTCGACCTGGCCGTCAGCCCGAGTGACGATGCATCGGTCGCCGAGCACCTGCACAGCGGCCAGCCCGTCGCCGTCACGGAGGCGGACACGTCGCCCGACGGCTCCGCCGATGCGCCAGCCGTCCGGCCGCCAGGCGCCCAGGACGTAGGGCAGCAGGGCCATCGGGTCGGCTGCCGCCATCGCCAGCACATCGCTGGGGATCGGCACCGAGGCGATCCGCTCGCCCTCCCTGTCGATGAAGCCGGTGTCGAGGTCGCCCGCGCGGACGCTCGGCTCATCGAGCAGCGCGCGCAGGAATCCGCGGTTCGTGACGACTCCGAAGATGCTGGTCTCGGCGAGCGCGCCACGCAACCGCTCGAGCGCCGCGTCCCGCGTGGGGGCGTGGGCGATCACCTTCGCGATCATCGGGTCGTAGCTCGAACCGACCTCGGTGCCCACATCCACGCCGTCGTCGACCCGGATGCCGCCGTGCCAGTCGCCATCGAACGGCCAGGTGAGGTCGAGCACCGTGCCACCGGTCGGCAGGAAGCCTGCCGCCGGATCCTCGGCGTAGATGCGCGCCTCGATCGCGTGCCCCGTGAGCGTCACGTCGTCCTGCGCGATCGAGAGCGGCTCCCCTGCCGCCACGCGCAGCTGCTGCTCGACGAGGTCGATGCCCGTGACCATCTCGGTCACCGGGTGCTCGACCTGCAGGCGCGTGTTCATCTCCATGAAGAACGGCTCGTCCGGTCGGTCGGCCGCGACGATGAACTCGACCGTGCCCGCGCCGACGTAGCCGACGGAGCGGGCCGTCTCGACGGCGGCCGCGCCGATGGACGCGCGCTGCGCCTCGGTGAGGAGCGGGCTCGGCGCCTCCTCGATCACCTTCTGGTGGCGGCGCTGCAGCGAGCACTCGCGCTCGCCGAGGTGGATGACGTTGCCGTGCGCGTCGGCGAGCACCTGCACCTCGATGTGGCGCGGGTTCGTCACGAAGCGCTCGATGAAGAGCGTGTCGTCGCCGAACGACGACGCGGCCTCGCGCCGAGCTGCGGCGAGCGCCGAGGGCAGGCCTCCGGCCTCATCGACGCGGTACATGCCCTTGCCGCCACCGCCGGCGGCAGGCTTGATGAGCACGGGGAAGCCGACGCGCTCGGCGCCGGCGATGAGCGCCGCGTCGTCGAGCGCCGGCTCCGCGATGCCCGGCACGGTCGCGACACCACGCGACTCGACCGCGTGCCGTGCGGAGATCTTGTCGCCCATCGTCTCGATCGCCGAGGCGGGCGGTCCGATGAAGACGATGCCGGCGTCCGCGCACGCCTGCGCGAACGCGGCGTTCTCGGAGAGGAAGCCGTAGCCCGGGTGGATCGCCTGCGCGCCGGTGTCGCGCGCCGCCTGGATGATCTTCTCGATCGACAGATAGGTGTCCCGCAGCGGACCGGCGCCGAGCGAGACGACCTCGCTGAACCGCAGGTGGTGCGGCGACGGGTCGTCCTCGGCGCGCACGGCGACCGAGTGGATGCCCAGCTCGTCGAGCGTGCGGGCGATGCGGCTGGCGATCTCGCCGCGGTTGGCGACGAGGACGGTGTGGAACATCTGCGATGCCATGGCGCTCACATCCTGAAGACGCCGAAGCGCGGCTCGGGCAGCGGCACCGCGGTGACGACGTCGAGCGCCATCCCGAGGATCCGGCGCGTGTCTGCGGGGTCGATGACGCCGTCGTCCCAGAGCCTGGCGGAGGCGTAGTAGGGGTTGCCCTGCGTCTCGTACTGCTCGCGCACCGGGCGCTCGAAGTCGGCCTGCGCCTCCGCCGACCACTGGTCACCCGCGCCTTCGATCTGCTCGCGCTTGACGGTGGACAGCACGGATGCGGCCTGCGGCCCGCCCATGACGCTCACGCGCGCGTTGGGCCACAGCCACAGGAATCGGGGGTCGTAGGCGCGGCCGCACATCGAGTAGGTGCCCGCGCCGAACGAGCCGCCGACGACGACCGTGAGCTTCGGCACGCGCGTGGTCGCCACCGCGGTGACCATCTTGGCGCCGTGCTTGGCGATGCCGCCGCGCTCGGCCTCCGAGCCGACCATGAAGCCGTTGATGTTCTGCAGGAAGACGAGCGGCACGCCGCGCTGGTCGCACAGCTCGATGAAGTGCGCGCCCTTCATCGCCGACTCCGAGAAGAGCACGCCGTTGTTGGCGATGATGCCGACGGTGTGCCCGTGCAGCTCGGCGAAGCCGGTGACGAGCGTCTCGCCGTAGCCGGCCTTGAACTCGTGGAACTCGGAGCGGTCGACGATGCGCGCGATGATCTCGCGCGCGTCGTAGGGCGTCTGCAGGTCGGGCGGGATGGCGTCGTAGAGCGTCGACGCGTCGATGGCGGGCTCGTCGCTGCCGTCGCCGAACGCCGAACCGCTCAGCGGCGCGTAGGCGAACCATCCGGCCGAGTCCGAGCGCTGGGGCACGGTGCCCTGCGGACGGGCGCGGTCGGCATCCGGCAGCGCCTCCACCATGTCGCGCACGATCTCGAGCGCGTGCTCGTCGTCGTCGGCGAGGTGGTCGACGACGCCGGAGACCTCGGCGTGCAGCACGCCGCCGCCGAGCGACTCGGCGTCGATCACCTCGCCGGTCGCCGCCTTCACGAGCGGCGGACCGCCGAGGAAGATCGTGCCCTGGTCGCGCACGATCACCGTCTCGTCGCTCATCGCCGGCACGTACGCGCCGCCGGCGGTCGACGAGCCCATGACGGCCGCGAGCTGCGGGATGCCGAGCGCCGACATCTGCGCCTGGTTGAAGAAGATGCGACCGAAGTGCTCGCGGTCGGGGAAGACCTCGTCCTGCATCGGCAGGAACGCGCCGCCCGAGTCGACGAGCGCGATGCACGGCAGTCGGTTCTCGCGCGCGATCTGCTGCGCGCGCAGGTGCTTCTTCACCGTGAGCGGGAAGTAGGTGCCTCCCTTGACGGTCGCGTCGTTCGCGATCACCATCACGTGCCGGCCGTGCACGAGGCCGATGCCGGCGACCACGCCCGCCGACGGCGCATCCTGGCCGCCGGTGCCGTCGAGGTCCTTGCCGTAGACGCCCCACGCCGCGAGCGGCGCCACCTCGAGGAACGGGCTGCCCGGGTCGAGCAGCGCGTCGATGCGGTCGCGCGCCAGCAGCTTGCCGCGCGCGACGTGCCGCTGCCGCGACGCCTCGGGCCCGCCGAGCGCGACGAGGTCGAGCCGCTCGCGCAGCTCGGCGACGAGCGCCTCCATCGCGGCGCGGTTCGTGCGGGCGGCGTCGCCGCCAGGATCGACGTGGGTCGGGAGCCGGTGCATGCCCCTACCGTGCCAGTGCGAGGCTGGGACGCTCGAGCACCGCGGCGACATCGGCGAGGAAGCCGGCCGCCTCGCGCCCGTCGAGCACCCGGTGGTCGAACGAGACGGTGACCGTGCAGACGTCGCGCAGCACGATCTCGCCCTCGTGGGCCCACGGCATCTTCCGCACCGCGCCGAGCGCGAGGATGACCGACTCCCCCGGGTTGAGGATCGGGATGCCGCCGTCGACGCCGAAGACGCCGACGTTCGAGACGGTGATGTTCGACGACGTGAGCTCGGCCATCGACAGCGCGTTGTCGCGGGCGCGCGTGGCGCGGTCCTTGATCGCAGCGGTGAGCGCGAGCGCGTCCATCGCCTCCGCCTCGTCGATCGACGCGACCACGAGCCCGCGGTCGGTCGAGACGGCGATGCCGAGGTTGACGTGCGCGAAGCGCTCGAGCTCGTTCGTGTCGGCGTGGAACGACGACGTGACGTCGGGCCAGCGCTTCGCGGCGAGCAGGATCGCGCGGCACGCGAGCGCGAGGAACGACGCATCGCCCGAGCGGGCGAGCGCGAGCGTCTCGGTGACGTCGACCTGGTGGAAGGTCGCGGCGTGCGGCACCGTCAGCGCCGACTGCGACATCGCGGCAGCGGTGTGCTTGCGGAGTCCCGTCACCTTCTCGCGGGTGGACGCGGGCGCGGCAGCGGTGGCCGGTGCAGCGGATGCGCTGCCGTGCGACTCGAGGTCGGCGCGCGTGACGAGCCCGTCGGTGCCCGACGGCCGCACCGACTGCAGGTCGATGCCGCGCTCCTTCGCGAGCTTCCGCACCGGCGGCATGGCGCGGTTCGCGCGACGCTCGGCGGGGCGCTCGGTGCGCGAGAAGGGCGCGACGTCCCAGGTGCGCTTCGCGCGCACGGGCTTGCCGCCGTGCACCGTGATGGAGCCGACGAGCACCGAGACCTTCTCCGGCTTCGACTCGGGCTCGATCGCCGCGGGCGTCTCCTCGATCGTCTCGTCGGGGGTCGCGACCGGACCGGCCTCGGGCGACGGCACTGCTTCGTCGGCGATCGGCTCGTCGGCCGCCGGCGCATCCGCTGCCGGTGCACCGCCCGCACCGTCGACGTCGAACTCGATGAGCGGCGCGCCGACGGCGACCGTCTCGCCCTCGGCCGCGTGCAGCTTGGTGATGACGCCCTCGTAGGGGCTCGGCAGCTCGACGACGGCCTTGGCCGTCTCGATGTCGGCGAGCGGCTGGTTGAGCTCCACCGTGTCGCCCTCGGCGACGCGCCAGGAGACGACCTCGCTCTCGGTGAGGCCCTCGCCGAGGTCGGGCAGCAGGAACGTCTTCATCGGGCGGCTCCTGCCGTGACGAGTGCGGATGCCGAGTCGAGCTCGTCGCGCGAGCTGCGGCGGCCGAGCGTGCGGTCGACGGCGTCGAGGATGCGGTCGAGGCTCGGCAGGTAGTCGTGCTCGATCGCCGACGGCGGGTAGGGCGTGTCATACCCGGTGACGCGCTCGGGCGCCGCCTCGAGGCTCGAGAAGGCGCGCTCGACGACGGACGTGATGAGCTCGCTCGAGACCGAGACCTCGCCGGGCGCCTCGTGCGCGACGACGAGCCGGCCGGTGCGGCGCACCGACTCGACGACGGTGTCGACGTCGAGCGGAGAGATCGAGCGCAGGTCGATGACCTCGATCTTGATGCCCTCGTCGGCGGCGGCGATCGCGGCGCGCAGCGCGGTCTCGACCGTCGGGCCGTAGGCGGCGACCGTCACGTCGCGGCCGGCGGCCACGACGTTGGCGGTGTCGAGGTCGCGGACGATCGAGCGGTCGACCTCGCCCTTCGTGTAGTACTTGCCCTTCGGCTCGAAGAACAGCACCGGGTCGTCGCTCGCGATCGCGGCGCGCAGCGTCGAGTACGCCTCCTGCGGCGTCGATGCGGTCACCACGCGGAGGCCCGCGGTGTGCGCGAAGTACGCCTCGGGCGACTCGGAGTGGTGCTCGACCGAGCCGATCGCGCCGCCGAACGGCACGCGGATCGTGAGCGGCACCTTCACGCGGCCCTTCGAGCGGAAGTGCAGCTTCGCCACCTGCGCGACGATCTGGTCGAAGGCGGGGTAGATGAAGCCGTCGAACTGGATCTCGGCGACGACGCGGAAGCCGCGGTAGCCCATGCCGATCGCGGTGCCGATGATCGCCGACTCGGCGAGCGGCGCGTCGATCACGCGGTCCTCGCCGAAGCGAGCCTGCAGGCCGTCGGTGACGCGGAAGACGCCGCCGAGCTTGCCGATGTCCTCGCCCATGAGCAGCACGCGGTCGTCGCCCTCGAGCGAGTCGGCGAGCGCCGCGTTGACGGCCTTCGCGAGCGTGAGCGTCTCGGTGGTCATCGGTTCCCCTCGATGGATGCGGCGAACGCGCGGCGCTCGGCCTGCTGGCGCTGGATGCGCTTCGTCGGCTGGTCGTAGACGTGCTCGAACATCGCGTCGGCGTGCGGCGCGACGGCGTGCTCGGCGGCGGCGCGGAGCTCCTTGGCGAGCTCGTCGGCGCGGATCTTCGCCTCGGCGCGGACGGCCTCCATGTTGGCGCCCATCCGCTCCAGGGCGCGCTCGACGCGGTCGATCGGGTCCTTCGCGGTCCACTCCTCGAGCTCGGCCTCGTCGCGGTAGCGCTTGGGGTCGTCGGTCGTGGTGTGCGGGCCCCGGCGGTACGTGACGGCCTCGATGAAGGTCGGGCCGCCGCCGGAGCGGGCGCGCTCGAAGGCGATGCGCGCGGCGGCGTGCATCGCGAGCACGTCGTTGCCGTCGACGCGCATCGAGGGGATGCCGAAGCCGGTCGGGCGCAGCGCGAGCGGCGTGCCGGACTGCACGCGCACGGGCTCGGAGATCGCGTACTGGTTGTTCTGGCAGAGGAAGACGACGGGCGCCTGGAAGGCGGATGCCCAGACGAGCGCCTCGTTGACGTCGCCCTCGCTCGTCGCGCCGTCGCCGAAGCAGGCGAGCGCGACGTCGTCGGAGCGGTCGAGCTTCGAGGCCATGGCGAAGCCGGTCGCGTGGAGGCTCTGTGCGCCGATGATGATCTGCGCCGGCGCCATCCGGATCTCCTGCGGGTCCCAGCCGCCGTGCGCGTAGGCCTTCCAGACGTTGGCGAACTCGGCGAGGTCGACGCCCTTGAGCAGCGCGAACGCGTGCTCGCGGTAGGAGCCGAAGACCCAGTCCTCGGTGCGCAGCGCGCGGGCCGGGCCGACCTGCGCGGCCTCCTGGCCGAGCAGCGGCGGCCAGAGCACGAGGTGGCCCTGGCGGGTGAGGGCGAACGCCTCGGTGTCGAGCCGGCGCACGCGCACCATGTCGACGTAGAGGTTCGTGAGGGCCGACTCGTCGATGTCGGTCAGGTGCGGATCGAGCAGCGCATCCGGCAACCGGGAGCCGTCGAGGTCGAGCACGCGCAGCGGGCAGTCGAGGCCGACGGCGAGCGCGGGGTCAGGTGCTGGCACGGTGATCGACACGGTCGAACCTCCTCGTTCGAAGCGCCTCTTGAGCGCCTGTCGGCTGCGCCGGACGGGTGCATCCGGTGAGCGTGGCTCGACGCTACCTCGGGGGCGCACTTCGCGCAATCAGCGACACACCGCCTGCGCTTCTCGCCCATTCCGGTGCGCTCTGGGCTGCGCTAGATTGCGCACCATGCGCATCGTCGATGACACCGACCGCAGGATCCTGCTCGAGCTGACGCGGCATCCCCGGATCACGAACGCCGCGATCGCCGAGCAGCTCGGCCTCGCGCGCAACACCGTGCAGTCGCGCGTCGCCGCGCTCGAGGCGTCGGATGCGCTGCAGGGCTTCGACCGCCGGTTCCACGCCGCAGCCCTCGGCTACCCGCTCACCGTCTTCATGGCCACGCACGTCGACCAGCCGCGCATCGACGCCGTGGTCGAGCAGCTGCGCGAGATCCCGGAGGTCGTGCAGGCCTTCGGGCTCTCGGGGCAGGCGGACGTGCTCGTGCGCGCCGTGTGCCGCGACGCGGAGGACCTCTACCGGGTGAACAAGCTCGTGCTCGCGTGCGACGGCGTCGTGCGCACCGAGACGTGGCTGTCGATGGGCGAGCTCATCCCCTTCCGGCTCGCGCCGGTGCTGGAGCGCGACCTCGGGCGCCGCTGACGCAGGCGCCGACGACGTCAGCCGCGCGCGTCGAGCGCGTCGTCGAGCGCCGCGACGAGCCTCTCGCGCCGCTGCCGCAGGGCGGCGGATGCGTCGGACCCGTCGCGCTCGAGCGTCGCGAGGTTGAGGTCGGCCGCGCGGAGCGCTGCACGGGCGGCGCCGGCGATGAGGTCGCCGCCCGACAGCACGTCGCTGACGAGCGCGTGCTTGACGACCGGCTCGGCCTCCGCGGCGAGCGCGAGCGCGTCGACGAGCGCCGCCAGCAGCTCGAGCGGCCGCTCGGTCGCCGCGACCGTCGCCGACTCGAGGGCCGCGTCGTCGCCGCCGTCGCCGCTCGCCTCGATGACGGCGCCGAACGCGGCGACATCCGCGTCGGCGGCCGGCGTGACGCGCTCGAGGATCGCCTCGCCCCGCTCGCGCAGGCTCGCGGGCGCATCCTCGGTGATGCTCAGCGCCATGAGCACGAGCGCGATGCCGAACGCACCCGCGACCGCCGCGACCGAGCCGTTGCCAGGCGTCGGCTCCGACGAGGCGGTGCGCCGCAGCAGCTCGTCGGCACGCAGGGACCACACGCTGCTGCTCACGACCGAGGAGCCTAGCCGGGCGGTCCGGGCGCCCGCCCGGAATGCCGGCCGGCCGCGGGCGTTGCCTCCTGTGGAGGAACCATGACCACGATCGACCTGCTGCCCGACGCCACCGCGATGGGCCCCGTGATGCTGAAGACCGCGAAGCTCGCGCGGCTCGTGCACTGGTACACCACCGGTGTCGGCCTGCAGCACGTCGCCGAGCGGCCGGGCGCGGTCGAGCTGGGCGTCGACGGACGCACGATCCTCGTGCTCGAGGAGGCACCCGACCTGCGCGGACCGAACCCGTCCGACGCGGGGCTCTTCCACACGGCGATCCTCTACCCGACCCAGGCGGCACTGGCGGCAGCGGTCGTGCGGATGTCGCAGATCCCGGGCATCCAGTTCGCCGGCACCGGCGACCACCACGTCTCCGAGGCCTTCTACTTCGCCGACCCCGACGGCAACGGCGTCGAGCTGTACGCCGACCGGCCCCGCGATCGGTGGGAGTGGGCGAACGGGCACGTGCACATGACGACGGAGTTCATCGACCCGAACCGCTTCGTCGACGAGCACCTCGATCGCGGCGCGTTCGGCACCTCGCAGATCGCGCCCGCCGACGCGAAGGTCGGGCACGTGCACCTGCAGGTCGGCGACGTGCGGACCGCTCGGGCCTTCTACGTCGACGCGCTCGGCTTCGCCGAGACCGCGTCGCTCGGCGGCACCGCGCTCTTCGTGAGCGCGGGCGGCTACCACCACCACATGGCGATGAACGTCTGGAATTCGCGCGGCGCCGGCCGTCGCGCCGACACGCTCGGGCTCGGCCGCGTCGAGATCACCGTGCCCGATGCGGATGCGCTGGGCGCCGCCCGCCAGCGACTGGCGGCGCGCGGCGTGGCCGTCGCGGACGACGGCCGCAGCATCCGCTTCGACGACCCGTGGGCGAACGCGATCACCCTGACCCCCCTCGCCCCCGCCGAGTAGCAGCCGCCCCTCCCCGCTCGTCGCCGAAGGCCGCGTATCGAGACGACCTCGCGCTCCCGTCGAGTAGCCGCCCCTCCCCGCTCGTCGAGTAGCAGCCGAAGGCCGCGTATCGAGACGACCCCTCGCCGCCCGCCGAGGGGCGGCCGCCCAACCCCGCTCGTCGAGGAGCAGCCGAAGGCCGCGTATCGAGACGACCTCGCGCCGCCAGTCGAGGAGCAGCCCCTACCCGCTCGTCGAGTAGCAGCCGAAGGCCGCGCATCGAGACGAATCGAACCGTCACCTTGCACCGGTCTCGATACGGGCGGCTCCGCCGTCCTCCTCGACCAGCGGTGGAGGTCTCGATACGGGCGGCTCCGCCGTCCTACTCGACCAGCGATGGAGGCACCGACAAACTCTCAGCATCATCGCGAACACTGTTTGGAAACCGCGACGGGAGGGTGCGATGACCTCGGTGCAGAGGCGGAGGTCCGGGAGTCGGACCGTCGCTCCGGATGACATTCCGCCACGGAGCGCTATGCGAGCCCCGGGCAGGCGCTGGCCGCGCCTCGAACGATGAGCGGCCGGCACGCGCCCGACGAGCGCGCGCAGGCCGAGCGGCTCGTTCGCCATCGACGACGCGCCATGCGGTTCGTCGCCCTCGGCGTCGTCGTGACGGTGCTGGGGCTGGCGCTGCTCCCCCTCACCGAGCCCACCACGACCGCCGGGCTGGAGCAGCAGCCGCGCGCGTGGGCGGTCGGCGTCGTCGTGCTCGGTCTGTGCATGACCATCGCGTCGCTGCTCTCCCGCTCGGCGCCGTCGACGGAGCCGCGGTCGAGGCGACCGGGCCGACCCTCGTGGCTGCTGCTGGCGATCGCGGCGTGCGGGCTGATCACGCTGGCTGCGACCGTCAGCGCGGGCTACGAGCATCCATGGAGCTACGTCTCGCCCACCCTGCTGACCGTGTACCCGCTCGCGATGTACTCGCACCAGTCGTGGCGCTATCGGCGCTTCGTGAGCGCGCGAGCGGCCTCACCGCGGCGGCGCGCGGTGGGGTGATCTGCTCGATCACCCGTTCTGGCGGGCGAGGATGCGCTCCGCGCGCGCCCGCATCGCCTCGTCGACCATCTGGCCGTCAGCGAGCGTCGTGACGCCCCCGCCCTGGGCGAGCGCGGCGAGCACGCCATCCGCCCACGCCACGTCCTCCGCACTCGGCGCGAACGCCCGGCGGATGACCTCGATCTGCTTGGGGTGGACCGCCGTGCGCCCGCCGAAGCCGAGCGCCGCCCCCGCCCGGCAGTCGGCCTCGAGCCCGTCGAGGTCGGCGATCGCCGGGTACACCGACATGAGCGGCGCCGGCAGTCCCGCGCCCCTCGCGGCGAGCACGAGCAGGATCCGCAGGTGCTCGATCATCGCCGGGCTCGTCGCGCCGAGGTCGCTCCGCAGGTCGGACTCCCCCAGCGCCACCGAGGCGACGGCGGCGTGCGCGGCGATCTCGTCGAGCCGCGCGACGCCGACCGCATCCTCGACGATCGCGTGCAGCCGTCGCGAGTCGAGATCGAGTCGGTCGACGACCGCGTCGAGGTCGGCCGCGCCGCGCACCTTCGGCACCCGCAGCTCCACCTCGTGCGCCGCGAGCACCTCGAGGTCGTCGAGCCCGCCGATCCGCACCTGCAGCCCGCCCGGGCCGCGCTGCCGCAGGAACGCGTCGACCGCCTCTCGTGCGACCGCCTTGCGGTCCTGCCCCACCGCGTCCTCGAGGTCGAGGATGACGACATCCGCGCCCGACTCGACGGCCTTGCCGAAGCGGTCGGGCCGATCCCCCGGCACGTACAGCGCGACGGTCACACGATCCCCCGCTCCCGCAGCGCCCGAGCCTGCTCGGGCGTGATGCCGAGCTCGGCGAGCACCGCGTCGGTGTCCTCGCCGTGCCGCCTGCCGGTGTGGCGCACCTCGCCGGGCGTCGCCGACATCCGGAACAGCACGTTCTGCATGCGGATCTCCCCCAGCTCGGCGTCGTGGATGGGCAGGATCGTACCGAGCGACGCGTACTGCGGGTTCGTCATCACGCCCGAGATGTCGTCGACGACGCCGATCGCCGCCTCGACCCGCTCGAACTCGCCGACGACCTCGGCGAGCGTGCGCTCGCCGATCCAGCCACCGACCGCCGCATCCAGCTCCTCGACGTGCTCGACGCGCGTGCGGCCGGAGGCGAACCAGGGCTCGGCGATCACGTCGGGACGGCCGACGAGCGCCATGACGCGCTCGGCGACCGACTGCGACGACGTCGATACCGCCACCCAACGGCCGTCGGCGGTGCGGTAGACGTTGCGCGGCGCGTTGTTGACCGAGCGGTTGCCGACCCTCGGCTGCACGAGCCCCAGCTGGTCGAAGGCGGTGATCTGCCCGCCGAGCAGCATGAGGATGGGTTCGATGATCGCCATGTCGATCACCTGCCCCTCGCCCGAGCGCTCCGCGTGCCGCAGCGCGATCGCGCAGGCGTAGGCCGTCGCGAGCGCGGTGATGCCGTCGGCGAGGCCGAAGGGCGGCAGGATCGGCGGCCCGTCCGGCTCGCCGGTGATCGCGGCGAACCCGCTCATCGCCTCGGCGATCGAGCCGAAGCCGGGCTGGCGCGCCATCGGACCGGACTGCCCGAAAGCGGTGACGCGCGCGATCACGAGCGCCGGGTTCGCATCGTGAAGCTGCGCCGGCTCCAGGCCCCACCGCTCGAGGGTGCCGGGCCGGAAGTTCTCGATCAGCACGTCGGCGCCGCGCGCCAGCTCGAGCAGCAGCGCCGCACCCTCCGCCTGCGAGAGGTCGAGCGTCGTCGTGCGCTTGCCGCGCCCGAGCGTCTTCCACCACAGGTTCACGCCGTCCTTGGCCGGGCCGTGCCCTCGCGACGCGTCCGGGCGCCGCGGATGCTCCACCTTGATCACGTCGGCGCCGAAGTCGCCCAGGAAGGTCGCCGCGAGCGGGCCGGCGAAGAGCGTCGAGACGTCGAGCACGCGCACGCCCTCGAGCGGGCCGGTCATCGCGCATCCCCCTGCTCCGGTCCGGAGCCGGGCTCGAGGTCCCAGGCCAGCCGGAAGCCGATCGCGCTCGAGCGGTCGATGCCCGTGCGCAGCCATGCCAACGACCGCTCCGGCGGCTGCGGGCCGCCGTCGGCGTACCAGTCCGAGCCGGTGACGGCGCGCTCGCTGCCGCCCTTGAGGATCGTCCTCCGCGTGATGCCGTCGGTCATCTCGCTCTCCGTCCAGTTCCACACCCTCGGGCTGCGCCGCTCCAGCTCGGCGCCCGCGACCTGCCACTCGTGGTCCGTCGGCAGCCGCGCGCCGACCGCGGCCGCGAACCGGCGGGCGTCGTCGAGGTCGACGTGCGTCACGGGCGCGTCGGGCGCGCCTTCGCGCGGCTCGAGCCCCGCATCGCGGGCGGCCGCGTTCCAGTCCGCCACGCTCACCTCCCGGCGCGCGATCGCGACCGCGTCGAGCTCGGCGCGCACCTCGATCTCGCGCTCGTCGTGCAGCCGCGGCGGCAGCGGCTTCCACTCCTCGACGTACGGCGCCTCGCCGTAGAGGCCCGTCTCGCGCCGCCGCCACTGCACCCGCAGCTCGTGCACGCCGGCCGGCACGAGCACGGCATCCTCCGGCGGCGCGGCGCTCGACCTCGGCACGCGGATGCGCTCGGTCGCCCGGGCGGGGAACGCGGCATCCGCCCACGCCGGGTCGTCATGCGCAGGATCGGCGGCCGCCGCCTCGAGCAGCGCCGGCAGCCACGCCGGCGCCTCGCCGCGCACCGCGAGCACCGCGGCGATGCCGTGCGCGGGGATCGTCAGCTCGCCGTCGGTCGCAGCTCCCCGTGCCAGGTCCCACAGCGCGCCCTCGACCGGCGCGAGGAAGCGCCCGGTGACCGGCTCGTCGCCGCGATGCACGAGCGTCACGAGCGTGACGTCGCCGAACGTCCAGGTCGTGCCGTGGACGCCGAGCTCTGCCGCCTCGGCCGTCGCGCCGGCGAGCGGCGCCCACTCCCCCTGCTCGAGCAGCTCGTGGCACGCGCGCTGCACCCGGGAGATGGCGCGCAGCGTCGCGCGATCGCGCGCGCTCCAGCCCACCCACACGCCGAAGACCGCATCCCAGACGAGCACGCCCGTGCCGTTCATCCACGCCGTCTGCAGCTCCTCGGCGTGCGAGCGGTTCCAGCGCCGCACGCCGTGCAGCATGTGCCGGCGCTCGACGAGCCGCGCGCGCTGCACGCCCGGCGCGCGCGAGTCGGCGAACCACTGCGACCACGACAGCACGTGGTCGCGCAGGCGCTCGTTCGGCGCCCGCGACTCGCCCTCGAGCGCGAGCGGTCGGTCGCCGCCCACCGCCGCGAGGAACGCGGGATCGGCCTGCTTCAGCGTGTCGAGGAAGACGCCGTCGGCGCCGAGGTCGTCGGCGACGAGCCGCAGCGACTCGCCGTCCGAGCGCTCGCGGCCCGACGCATCCGTCTCGCGCCGCGTGCCGGTGTCCCACGGGTTGTAGTCGAGGAAGACGCGCACCCCGGCCGCGTGCAGGTCGGCGACGAGCGCGGCGAGGCCCGGCACGTCGCGGTACCAGTCGAACTGGTTGCGCTCGTCGATGCCGATGCACGGGTAGGCGTGCCAGAGCACGAGCCCGTCGAGGCCGCCGAGGTCGTCGTAGGCGGCGAGCAGCCGATCGGGCGTGAAGCGCCGCTCCCGCCAGTCCCACAGCCGCTCGTCCCAGAGCCAGATCTGCGCGGCGACGCGGCAGCGCGCGGCCCACGGGACGGCGTCGTAGGCGGCGTCGTCGTGCGCGAGCCGCGACCGCGCGTCGGCGGCGAGCGCGGCGAGCTCCTCGCGCCAGGCGGGCCAGTGCGCAGGGTCTTCGGGCGCGGCGAGGATCTTGGCGATGTCGACGGCCGCGGCGTCCAGCCGCTCGTCGCCGAGCGCGGGCAGCGGCACGGCGGTCGGCAGGTCGATCGGGCGCGGCACGAGCGGGTCGAACGCGTTCGTGGGCGCCTCGTCGGGGTCGATGGTCACGAGCCGGCCTCCGCGAGCGCGAGCGTGCGTGCGGCGAGGTCGTCGAAGCGCACGCCGTCGAAGCCGGCGAGGGTCGTGCGGTAGACGCCGCGGATGGGCGCGGCGAGGTCCGCGGGGATGGCGGCGGTGCCGGCGGCGCCGAGCAGCCCGCCGACGCTCGCACCGACCGAGTCGGTGTCCCAGCCGCCCGCGACCGCGAGCCCGACGCCGCGCGCGAAGTCGTCGCGGCCGCGGAGCGCCGCGAGCACGAGCAGCGCGGTGTTGCCCAGCACGTGCACCCAGTGGAGGTGGCCATAGGCGCGGTGCAGCTCGTCGAGGCATGCCTCGTCGTCGCGGTCGCTCGCGGCGAGCGACTGCCCGAGCCGCACGGCATCGGCGAGCCGCGAGCCGCTCGGCACGCAGCCGAGCCCTGCCTCGACCGCTGCCTCCACGCCTGCTCCGGCGACGGCCACCGCTGCGGCGCCGGCCATGAACGCTGCGCCGTGGACGCCGGCGCGACGGTGCGTGAGCTTCGCATCCGTCACCGCGAGCTCCGCCGCCGCGGCCGGATCGCCCGGATGCGCCCAGCCGTAGGCGTCGGCGCGGATGAGTGCGCCGATCCAGTCGACGAACGGGTTGCCGCGCACCGCGGCGACGTCGGGCTCCTCGCCCGAGAGCAGGTTGCGGTAGGCGATGCGCTCGGCCGTGAAGACACGGCCGGCGGGCAGCTGGTCGAGCCAGAGCTGCGCGATCGCGCTGGTGGTCAGCTCGCCTGCGGTCGCGCGCTCCTGCGCCACGAGCGCGAGGATCGCGAAGTTGAGGTCGTCGTCCTCGGGCATGCCGTCGATGACGCCGTCGAGGCTCGTCGGCCGCGAGCGCCGGTTCCACGGCCAGCGCGCCGCGATCTCCGGGTCGAGGCCCTGCTCGGTGAAGTAGCCGCGCACCGGCCAGCGGCCGGTCGACTCGGCGATCGCGCGGATGCCGTCTCGCGGGATCTTCTCGACCGGCTTGCCCACGAGGCAGCCGATGGCGCGGCCGAGCCACGCGCCACGGAGGCGGTCGTCGAGGCCGTCGGCGACCGGCACGGTCGGCGGCTCGAGCGCCATCGAGGCCCAGGCGTCGGGCTCCCGCTCCAGGAGCGAGGCGGGCCGCGGCAGCGCGGTCGCCGCCTCGGTGACGCGGGCAGCGGTCGCGCGCAGCCCCTCGTCGGCGCGGTCGGGGGTCGCGCCGCTCACCGGTGCGGTGAGCGACCCGCCGGCGGCGACGAGCTCGTCCTCGAGGGCCGAGACGTCGAGCCCGTCGAGCCGAGCGGCGACGAGGGCGTGCGCGGCGAGGTCCTCCGGCTGGGTCCAGCTCAGCCGCAGCATGGGGCCCGCGCTCACGCCTCGAGGCCCAGTGCGAGCGCGGCGCTCCGCCGCTCGCGGTGGCGCTCGTCGTCGGCGCGCCACACCTCGGCGGCAACGCCCGCCATGACGGCGCCGCTCGCGCGCAGGTCGAGGCGCGATGCCGTGCCGACCTCGTCGATCCACTCGGCGGGCACGCTGCCGAGACCCCCGAGCGCGCCGGCGACGGAGCCGGCCATGACCGCGATCGAGTCGGAGTCGCGTCCGTAGTTGACGGCGCCGAGCACGGCCTCGCGGTAGTCCCCGTCGCACGCGGCGAGCAGGCCGAGCGCGATCGGCAGCTCCTCGATCGCCTTCGTGCGGCTCGGCAGCCGGGCGTCCATCGCCGGCTGCCGGTACACATCCCCGACGGTGTCGAACGGGCGCACCGCGTCGCGCAGCACGGCGAGGCCGCCGTCGCGCCAGCCGTCGAGCCGGTGCCCTGCGCCGACGACCGCCTCGAGCGCCGCCCGGGTGCCGTCACGGGCGAGGCCGATCGCCGCGTCGAGCACGCCGTCGAGCGTGGCGCCGGGGGCGGATGCCGCGGCCACGGCGGCGGCGAAGACGCCCGCCGCCTCGCGGCCGTAGCTCGACTGGTGGGCGCCCGCGATGTCGATCGCCTCGGCGTAGGCGCCCCGCGCGTCGCCCGCGTTCACGAGCCCGACCGGGCCGACGTACATCGTGGCGCCGCAGTTCACGACGTTGCCGACCCCCGCCTCGCGCGGGTCGATGTGCCCGTAGTGCAGGCGGGCGACGAGCCACTTCTCGGCGAGGAAGACGCGCTGCAACGGCAGCGCCTCGGCTTCGAGCTCTGGGATCCACTGCACCTGGCCGATCATGCGCGGCACCAGGTGATCGGCGATGTCGTGCGCCGTCAGGTGCCGGCGCACCTCGGCGTAGACGTCGACGAGCAGGTTCGTCATGAGGGTGTCGTCCGTGACGTGGCCGTCGCCCTTGTGGTACGGCGCGATGGGGCGAGCGTGCCGCCAGTCGTCGAGGAAGGGCGGGACGATCCCCTCGATCGTGCCGCCGTAGCGCTGCTGGATCGTCTCGGGGGTGTTGCCCTCGGCCGCGCCGCCGAGGGCGTCGGCGACGGCCGCTCCCGCGAGCGACGCTGTCGCGATGTCTGCGAAGGATGCGTCGGTCATGTCGTCTCCGGATCGGTGCGGGCGTGCGCGGTCGGTGCCGCGCAGGGGGCGGCGTGCGCCCCCTGCGCGACGATGCGACTACTGGATGGAGTCCCAGCCCTCGGTCAGCTGCGTCGACAGCTGCTCGAGGGTGATGGCGTTCGAGAGGTACTGCTGGAACGCGGGCGTCGCGTACTGGTCCTTCCACTGCGGGTAGTTCACCGCGAGCTGGAACGGCGCAGCCTCGAGCACCGCGCCGGACGCGAGCATCTCGGCCCACCCGGTCTGGCCCTCGGTGGCGGTCGCGAGCGCGTCGCGTGCCGCGCCGGTCGTCGGGATCAGGCAGTCGCCCTCGCCGACGGCCGCGAGGTTCTCGGCCTGCATGTAGTAGTCGATGAACGCCGCGGCGCGATCCACGTACTCGGAGTCGGCCGAGACCGAGAGGGTCTGCGGCGAGGTGCCCTGCGCGGCGCCCGCGCTGCCCGCGAGCGGCGGCAGCACCGTCCACTCGAAGCCCTCGGGCGCGGTGTCGGCGATCTGCTGCGCGAGGAACGAGCCGCCGATGTACATGCCGTACGACCCGCCGAGGAAGCCCGGCAGCACGTCGGCGCCGGTCTGCGTGAGCGTGACGGGGTCGAGCGACTGGTCCTCGTAGGCCATCGCGTGCACCGTCTCGGGGATCGCGAGCTCGCCCTCGCCGATCTCGATCGTCGCCTCGCCCTCGGGGTCGACCTCGAAGAAGGTGCCCTCCTCGCCGAGCGCGAGGTTCATGAACGGCGCGGTCGGCGACTTCAGGCCCCAGCCGAGGCCGTAGGTGCCGTCGGCAGTGAGCTCCTGCGCGATCGAGCGCAGGTCCTCCCAGGCGAGCGACTCGCCGGTCGGCACCTCGACGCCGGCCGCCTCGAACGCCGCCGTGTTGGCGAACGCCACGTACGACTGCATGATGGTCGGCGCGGCGAAGATCTGGTCGTTCGCGGTCACCGTCGACCACACGCCCTCCGAGACGTCGCCCCGCAGCTCCTCGCTCAGGAACGGCGTCAGGTCGGCGAGGTAGCCGTCATGGGCGAAGCCGGCCATGTCGGACGCCTCGTTGTGGATGATGTCGGGCGCGTCGCCGCCCTGGAACTGCGTGACGAGCTGGTCGTGCACGTTGTCCCAGGAGCCCTGGACGAGGTCGATCTGCGTCTCGGGGTGCTCCGAGTTCCAGGAGTCGACGATCGACTCGGTCGCCGCGATCGTGGCGTCCTGGAAGGCGAGCGACTGGAAGGTGAGCGTGACCTCCTCGGTGGGGTCGGTCGTCTCGGTGGCGGTCGGCGCCTGGCCGCCGCCGAAGGCGCAGCCGGTCAGCAGCAGAGCGCCCGCCGCGAGCGTCATCGCGGCGCGGGGTGTGCGGTGCATGGTGTCTCCTCGGGATGGGTGGGGTGGAGATGGATGGATGGGTGGGTCGTCAGCCCTTGACGGCGCCCGAGAGCAGGCCCGACGTCAGGCGACGCTGGATGAGCGCGAAGAACAGCAGGCTCGGGATCGCGGCGAGCAGCGATGCCGCGGCGAGCTGGCCGAGCTGCACCTGGCCCTCCGCGCCCACGAAGAGCGCGAGCCGCTGCGGCAGCGTCTGCAGCGCCTCGTCCTTGATGAGCACGAGGGCGAAGAAGAACTCGTTCCACGACCCGATGAAGGCGAACAGGCTGGTCGCGACGAGCCCGGGGGCGAGCAGCGGCAGCACGATCGAGATCAGCACGCGCCACTTCGGCGCCCCGTCCATCGCGCCGGCCTCCTCGAGGTCGACGGGGATGGACGCGACGTAGCCCTGCAGCATCCAGAGCGCGAAGGGCAGCGACCAGACGACGTAGACGACCACGAGCCCGCCGAGCGAGTTGCCGAGCCCGAGCGGCTGCAGCATCAGGTAGAGCGGGACGATGATGAGGATGAACGGGAAGACCTGCGACAGCAGGATCCAGCCGGTCGCGAGCTTGCGGAGCCGGGTGCGGAAGCGCGCGAGCGCGTAGGCGGCCGGCAGCGAGACGGCGACGACGATGAGCGTCGTGACGAGCGCCACGATGAGGCTGTTGCCCGCCGCCTGGATGAGGTTCGCCCGGTCGATCGCGGCCGTGAAGTTGTCGAGGTTCCACTGCGCCGGCAGCAGCTGGGGATCGGGCGACTGCAGCTCGCGCTGGCTCTTGAAGGCCGTCGTGAACAGGAACAGCAGCGGGAACGCCAGGAAGATCATGAACAGCACGATCGCGACGTACTGGAGCATCCGTCCGATGCGGAAGCGGCGTCGTCTCATGCCTCTCGCCCCCTCGCCTGCGAGCGCAGGTAGAAGAACAGGAAGATCGCGATCACGATGACGATGACGTTGCCCATCGCGCTGGCGAGCCCGAAGTTGCCGTAGCGGAACGCCTCGTTGTAGGCGAAGAGCATCGGCAGCATCGTGCCCCACGCCCCCGCCGTCAGCACGTAGACCAGGGCGAAGGAGTTGAAGTTGTTGATGAAGTCGAGCGTGGTGATCGCGATGATCACCGGCTTCAGCGCCGGCAGCGTCACCGAGAAGAAGCGCTGCCAGGTGCCGGCGCCGTCGATCTGCGCCGCCTCGTGCAGCTCGGCGTTCACGCCCTGCAGGCCGGCGAGCAGCGTGATGGTGGTCTGCGGCATGCCGGCCCAGACGCCGACGACGATCGCGGCGGGGAGCGCCGTCGACGCCTGGCCGAGCCAGTTGATGGAGTCGGGCAGGCCGACCGCGCCGAGGCCCCCGTTCACCGCGCCGTAGGTCGGGTGCAGCATGAGGCGCCACATGATCGCGATGATCACCGGCGGCATCGCCCACGGGATGAGCGCGAGCGTGCGCGCGATGCCCTGGCCCCAGAGGTTCGCGTTCAGCAGCAGCGCGAGGCTCAGCGACGCGAAGAACTGGATGATCGTGACCGAGAACGCCCAGATGAGACCGATCCCGAACGAGTTCCAGAAGAGCTCGTAGCCGGCGAGCTCGACGTAGTTCTCGACCCCGGTGAACTCGACGGTCGCGTTCCGCGCGGCCGTCGCGTTCGTGAAGCCCAGCGCGATGCCCTGCAGCAGCGGCCAGACGCTGAAGACCAGGATCGGCAGCATCGCGGGCAGGAACAGCAGCCACGCGCCGCGCTCGGGACCGAACCGCGATCTGCGGGTCAGCCTCCGCTCGGCGACGACGACATCGACGGCGCTCATGGGCGGTCCCTCCTGGTGGACGACTCGCGCACGACGAGGCGCGGCACGACGGTGGCGTGCGAGGTGGCATCGGCGTCGCCGCGGAGCGACGCGAGCAGCTGCTGGGCGGCGAGCGTGCCGCGCGCCTCGGCGCCGAGGTCGACGCTCGTGAGGCTCGGGATCGCCATCTGCGCGAGCTCGGTGTCGTCCATGCCGACGACGAGGCAGTCGCCCGGCACCGCGATGCCGGCGTCCGACAGCACGCGCAGGGCAGCGAAGGCGATGAGGTCGTTCGCGGCGACGATCGCGTCGAACGATCGCGCGGACCGCTCGAGCAGCGCGTCGATGGCGGGCAGCGCGGCCGCGTGCGTGAAGTCGTCGGCGGCGACGACGAGCGCGGGATCGAAGGCCAGCCCCGCGGCATCGAGCGCCAGGCGGTAGCCCTCGAGGCGCATGCGCCCCGGAGTCGTGTCGACCGGGCCGTTCACGAACGCGATGCGCTGCGCGCCCTGCGCCACGAGGTGGTCGATCGCGAGCTGGACGCCGGCGCGCGAGTCGGCGCCCACGGCCCCGTGCACGGCCGTGGGCGGGAGCGAGCCGATCACGACGGTCGGCACGCGCGCCGCGTCGAGCGCCTCGAGCACCTGCTGCTCCGGGCGCAGCGGCACGACGATCAGGCCGTCGATCGTGCTCGGGCCGAAGCGGCCGATCGCCGCGGCGACGTCGGCGGGGTCCTGCGCCTGGGCGACGAGCAGGTGGCGGTCGTCGGCGGCGAGCTCGTGCTGGACGGCGCTCGTCATGCGGGCGTAGACGGGGTTGGCGGCATCCGGCACGATCATGGCGATCTGGCCGATCGTGCCGCCCTGCAGCGCACGGGCCACCGCGTTGGGCCGGTAGCCGAGCTGCTCGGCGACGAGGCGCACGCGCTCGGCCGTGGCGGCGGAGGCTCCCCCGCCGTGCAGCGCTCGGCTGGCGGTGGCGACGGAGACGCCCGCGACCTGCGCGACCGCGGTGATCGTCGGGAGACCGGCCATCCCCTGCTCCGCTCCGAGCGCCATCGCTCATCCCGTGGTCGTCCCGACTGGAAACGTTTCCAATCGGTCGAGTGCGACGATACGACACGGCCGAGGTGGAGCGCAAGCCCGACCTCGGAGCCGCCGATCACGAACCTCCCAAACGCGAAGCAGCGCGCGGCCGGGGGCCGCGCGCTGCTCGATCGTCGAAGGTGGAGGGCTACTGCGTGGAGGACTCCGGTGCCGCGGGCAGCTGCAGGTCGATCACGCCGGCATCGCGCCAGAGCCGCTCGAGCTGGTAGTACGTGCGCTCCTCCTCGTGGAAGATGTGCACGACGATGTCGGAGAAGTCGAGCAGCACCCAGCGGCCGTCGGCGCGGCCCTCGCGGCGCACCGGCTTCGCGCCGACGAGGATGAGCGCATCCTCGATCTCGCGGGCGATCGCGCTCACCTGGCGCTCGTTGCGGCCGGTCGCGATGAGGAAGACGTCGGTCAGCGGCAGCTGGCCGGAGACGTCGAGCCCGACGAGGTCGACGGCGAGCGCCTTGTCGGCGGCGAGCGCTGCGGCGCGGGCGAGCGCGACGGCCTTCTGGTCGGCGCTCATCGAGCGCCCGTGGTGTTCAGTGCCATACCTGGTCAGAGCCATCCCTGCGTGAGCGCCAGCGCGAGGAAGCCCGCGACGGCGACGGCGAATCCGCCCGCACCGACGCCGATGGCGATGGGCCACACGGTCGAGCGCTGCTTCTGGGGTGCGATCTGCACCCGAGCGTTGGCATAGGAGGAGACGGCCTTCGATGCGCGCACCGGCGCCGCCTCGGGGCTCGAGACCTCGCCGTCGGCGACGTCGGCGTCGACGTCGCTCCCGTCGATCGAGGCGCTGCCGCGGCCGGACGAGGCGAAGCCCTCCGGCACGTCGATCGAGCCGGTGACGAGGAGGCCGTCGGCGCCCTCGAGCTGGAAGTCGGGGGCGTCCGAGCCGGCCGGCAGCACGAGCGCGTTCGCCGTGATCGACGAGGCCGACGAGCCACCGGTGCCGGCGACGCCCTGCTCGCGCAGGTCGGCGATGTGGTGCTCGGAGGTGTCGGAGACGACGTTGACGATCACGGGGAGGCGCTGCGACTGCCCGCGGGTCGGCCCTGTCTGGATGAGCTCCTCGGCCTCCGCGGCGGCGCGGTGGTCCTCGAGCTCGGCGGGCGTCGACTCGGCGACGCGGCGCGACGAGACGCGGGGCAGCTCGACGATGACCTCGTCGATCTCGAGGCCGTCGACCTCGGCGTCGTCGACGGTGTCGAGGCCCTGCACGTCGTCGACCGGCACGGCCGAGCGGCGCGCGGACGACGGCGCGGGCACGGATGCCTTCGGCTCCGGCGCGATCTCCGCCTCGATGACGTCGAGCTCGTCGACCTCGTCGGGCTCGATGCGGTCCATCGCGACCGTGGCCTCGAGGACGGGCTCCTCGCGGACGGGCTCGTCGCGGACGGGCTCCTCGACCTTGGCCTTGCGGCGGCCGAAGAAGCGGCCGACCGGGTTCGCGGGGCGCTCCGGCTCGACGGCCGGCTCCGGCTCCGGCTCCGGCTCGGATTCGATGGCCTCAGCCTCGACCGGCTCGTCGTCGACGGGCTGCGCCTCGACGGCGTCGACCGGCTCGAGCGCGGGCGCTGCGTCGTCGAGCGGCTGCGCCTCATCCGGCGCGGCGGGCACGCTCGGCGCGGAGTGCCGACCCTCGTGGGCCGGAGCATCGCTCGGCCCGGGGTGCTCGGGCTCCTCGTCGGGAACCGGCGGCGCCTCGCCCGTGCGGGCCAGCTCAGCAGCGCGCTCGAGCTCTCGAAGCTGCCGTCGCGTCAGCGGGCGGCCCTCGTTCGCATCGGTCATGCTGTCAGTCTCCGGTACAAGTCGTGCTTGCTGATGTATTGAACCACCCCGTCAGGGACCAAGTACCAGACGGGATATCCGGCGCGGACGCGCGCACGGCAATCGGTCGAGGATATCGCAAGTGCCGGGATCTCCAGCAGTGAGACACGTCCCGGCGGGAATCCGGAGATCGAGAGGTGGTGCCCAGGGCGGGTGACGGCGACGAAGTGGGCGAGCTCCCAGAGCTCGTCCTGGTCCTTCCACTCCACGATCGAGGCGAACGCATCCGCCCCCGTGATGAAGAACAGCTCGGCCTCGGGATGCATCGCCCGCACGTCGCGGAGCGTGTCGATCGTGTAGGTCGGGCCGGCGCGATCGATGTCGATGCGGCTGACGCGGAAGCGTGGGTTCGACGCGGTCGCCACGACCGTCATGAGGTAGCGGTGCTCGCTCGGCGACGCGTGGCGCTTCTGGTACGGCTCCCCGGTCGGCACGAACACGACCTCGTCGAGGCCGAAGTGCTGCGCGACCTCGCTCGCCGCGACCAGGTGGCCGTGGTGGATCGGGTCGAACGTGCCGCCCATGATGCCAAGGCGGCGGCGACGCTCCGGTGCGGCGTCGATGTCAGGCGTTGCCGTGGACGTCGTGCCGCTCAGCGCGGTGCGAGACGTCGCGGAAGGAGCGCAGCACGATGGCCGAGATGATGAAGACGGCAGCGGCGATGCCGCCGGCGATGTACGGGCCAGCGCCCGCAGCCTCTTCGGCGTGCTCAGCCGCGGCGGCGAGGAGTGACAGGGTCATCATGGGTGTGCCTCCGATCCATGCCAAGCCTAGCGCGGGTCAGGCCCGCACCTGGCCCGTGCCGCGCACGATCCACTTGCTGCTCGTCAGCTCCGGCAGGCCCATGGGTCCGCGCGCGTGCGACTTCTGCGTCGAGATGCCGACCTCGGCGCCGAAGCCGAACTCGCCGCCGTCGGTGAAGCGGGTGGATGCGTTGTGCATGACGACCGCGGAGTCCACCTCCGCGAGGAACCGCGCCGCCGCATCCGCATCGTCCGTCACGATCGTGTCGGTGTGGTGCGTGCCGTAGCGGTTGACGTGCTCGATCGCCGCGTCGACGTCGTCGACGACGCCGATCGCGATGTCCATCGACAGGTGCTCGGTCGACCAGCCGCCCTCACGGAGCGGCGCGGCGTCGACGACGCCCGGGAGCTCGCCGTCGGCGTGGATCGTGACGCCCGCCTGCTGCAGGGCGAGCGCGATGGCCGGAACGGCCGTCGCGGCGATGTCGCGGTGCACGAGCACGGTCTCGAGCGAGTTGCAGACGCTCGTGCGCTGCGTCTTCGCGTTGAGCACGATGTCGAGCGCCATCGGCAGGTGTGCTGCGCGATCGACGAAGGCGTGCACGACGCCCGCGCCGGTCTCGATGACGGGCACGGTCGACTCGGTGACGACGCGCTCGATGAGGGCGGCGCTCCCCCGCGGCACGAGCAGGTCGATGAGGCCGCGGGCGCGCATGAGGCGGCCGGCGCCGTCGCGGCCGAACCGGTCGATGGTCTGGACTGACGCGCGCGGCAGGCCGGCGCGCTCGATGGCACCCTGCATCGCCTCGACGAGCACGGCGTTCGTCCGCTCGGCCGCGGAGCCGCCGCGCAGCACGACCGCGTTGCCGGAGCCGAGCGCGATGCATGCGAGGTCGACCGTGACGTTGGGGCGCGCCTCGTAGATGACGCCGATGACGCCGAACGGCACCCGCACCTCGGTCAGCTCGAGGCCGTTCGGCAGCGTGCGCTCGCGCAGCACCTCGCCGATCGGGTCGGGCAGCACGGCGAGGGCCCGTGCGGCGGCGGCGAGGCCGGCGATGCGCGAGGCATCGAGCAGCAGCCGGTCGAGCAGCCCCGCGTCGAGCCCGGACGCGCGGCCGCGCTCGAGGTCGTCGGCGTTCGCGGCGAGGATCGCGTCGGCGGCGTCCTCGATCGCGTCGGCGATCGCCTCGACGGCGGCGTGGCGCTGCTCGGCCGGCGCGACGCCGAGGCTGCGCGAGGCGCGCTTCGACTCGGTCAGCAGCGCGTCGAGCTCGTCAGGCATGCCTCGATCCTAGGAGGCCACGCCGACCCCTCCGCACCTGCCTGTTGAGGGTTTGCGTCCGCGTTGCCCGCAACTGGGACGCAAACCCTCAACACGGACGGCGAGCAGCCCAGCGCGTTGAGGGTTTGCGTCCGAGTTGGGCTCAACTGGGACGCAACGCCTTAACACGGACGACGGATCGCCCGCGCGGGCAGGCGGCGGTCAGCGGCGGGCGTCGGGGTTCGGCTCGAACTCGGTCCCGAGCCGCTCGCCGCTGATGAGGCGCTCGAGCAGCGGCGTCGCGGTGACCGTCACGCGCACGCCCGCGTCGGCCGCGAGCCGAGCGGCGTCGACCTTCGTCATGGCGCCGCCGGAGCCGATGTGCGAGCCGCTCGCGCCCAGGCGCACGCCGTCGAGCGGGTCGCCGTAGGCCACGTGCTCGATGGGCTCGGAGCCCGGCTCGTCCGGCGGCGCGGTGCGCAGCGAGGCGATGTCCGAGAGCAGGATGAGCCGGTCGGCGCCGACGAGCCGCGCGACGAGCGCCGCGAGCCGGTCGTTGTCGCCGAAGCGGATCTCGTGCGTCGCGACCGTGTCGTTCTCGTTGACGATGGGCAGCATCCGCAGCTCGAGCAGCCGCTCGAGCGCGTTCCGCGCGTTGACGCGGTGCGAGTCCATGTCCATGTCGGACGCGGTGAGCAGGATCTGCGCCGCGACCAGCTCGTGCCGCGTGAGGCTGCGCTGGTAGCGGTTCATGAGCACGTTCTGCCCGACCGCCGCGGCCGCCTGCTGCATCGGCAGGTCGGCGGGCCGGGCGTCGAGGCCGAGGTAGGGCATGCCCGTCGAGATCGCGCCGGACGAGACGAGGATGACCTGGCCCTCGCGGTGCAGTCGGGCGAGCCCGTCGACGAGCGGCTCGATCTGGCCGCGCCGCTCCCCCGAGATCGACGACGAGCCGACCTTCACGACGATCCGCTCCCCGGCCCGGAGGTCGAGGGTCGTCATGCCTTGTCGTCCCAGCGCTGGACCTCGAACCCCTCGTCGTCGGTCCAGACGCCGCCGTCGCGCTCGCCCAGCAGGTCGTCGCGCGCCGCCTGCTTGGCGTCCATGCGCTCGTGGTACTCGCGGCGGCGCTCCTCCGTCGTGCGACGGTCGTTGCGGTCGAGGCGCGGGTCCGTGCCGCGGTTGCCCACGAGCTCGGCGGCAGAGGCGATGGTCGGCTCCCAGTCGAAGACGATGCCGGCGCCCGGGCCGATCACGACGGTCGCACCCGCGACCGCGCCGGCCTTGAGCAGCGCGTCCTCGGTGCCGAGCTTCGCGAGCCGGTCGGCGAGGTAGCCGACGGCCTCGTCGTTGCGGAAGTCGGTCTGCGCGACCCATCGCTCCGGCTTCGCGCCGAGGATGCGGTAGACGGGTCCGTCGTGGCTGCCCTCGACCTTGACGACGTAGCCGTGGTCGTCGATCGCCTTCGGGCGCAGCACGATGCGCTCGGGCACCGGCTCGACGGCCTTCGCCGCGCGGTCGGCCTCGACGAGGTCGGCGAGCGCGAACGAGAGCTCGCGGAGGCCGGTGTGGGCGACCGTCGAGATCTCGAACACGCGGTAGCCCATCGCCTCGAGCTCGGGCCGCACGAAGTCGGCGAGCTCGCGCGCCTCGGGCACGTCGATCTTGTTGAGCGCGATGAGCTGCTGGCGCTCGAGCAGCGGCGTCTGGCCGTCGGGCACCGGGTACGCCTCGAGCTCGCGCAGGATGACCTGCAGGTCGCTGATCGGGTCGCGGCTCGGCTCGAGCGTGGCGCAGTCGATGACGTGCAGCAGCGCCGAGCAGCGCTCGACGTGGCGGAGGAACTCGAGGCCGAGCCCCTTGCCCTCGCTCGCGCCCTCGATGAGGCCGGGCACGTCGGCGATCGTGTAGCGGGTCTGGCCCGACTCGACGACGCCGAGGTTCGGGTGCAGGGTCGTGAACGGGTAGTCGGCGATCTTCGGCCGCGCGGCGCTCATCGCGGCGACGAGGCTCGACTTGCCGGCGCTCGGGAAGCCCACGAGCGCGACGTCGGCGACGGTCTTCAGCTCGAGTGTGACGTCGCCCTCGACGCCGGGGGTGCCGAGCAGCGCGAAGCCCGGGGCGCGGCGCTTCGTGCTCGAGAGCGCGGCGTTGCCGAGCCCGCCCTGGCCGCCGGCGGCGACGACGAGCCGCATGCCGGGCTGGTTGAGGTCGGCGAGCTGCTCCCCCGACGCATCCGTCACCACGGTGCCGACGGGCACGGGCAGCTCGAGGTCCTGGCCGGACGTGCCCGACTTGTGGTCGCCCTGGCCGGGCATGCCGTTGTCGCTCGAGCGGTGGGGTGCGCGGTGGTAGCCGAGCAGCGTCGTGATCTGCGGGTCGGCGACGAGCACGATGTCGCCGCCGTCGCCGCCGTTGCCGCCGTCGGGGCCCGCGAGGGGCTTGAACTTCTCGCGCTTGACGGAGACGCAGCCGTGACCGCCGTGCCCTGCGCGCAGGTGCAGCGTCACCTGGTCGACGAATGTCGCCATGAACTGTCTCCTTCGATGCGAGAGCGGGGCGGGCCGAAGCCCGCCCCGCTCATCGGATGCTGATGTGGTGCGTCAGACCGCTGCCACGATGTTGACGACCTTGCGGCCGCCCTTGTTGCCGAACTCGACAGCGCCGGCCTCGAGGGCGAACAGCGTGTCGTCGCCGCCACGGCCGACGTTGGCGCCGGGGTGGAAGTGGGTGCCGCGCTGACGGACGATGATCTCGCCGGCCTTGACGACCTGGCCGCCGAAGCGCTTCACGCCGAGGCGCTGCGCGTTCGAGTCACGACCGTTGCGGGTGGACGATGCGCCCTTCTTGTGTGCCATTGTCTGTCAGCCCCTTTACTTGATCTCAGTGACCTTGAGGCGCGTGAGCTCCGAGCGGTGGCCCATGCGGCGCTTGTAGCCGGTCTTGTTGCGGTAGTGCTGGATGCGGATCTTCGGGCCGCGGAGGTCGGTGACGACCTCGGCCGTGATCTTCACCTTGGCGAGCGCGTCGACATCCGTCGTCACCTTGTCGCCGTCGACGAGCAGCACGGGGGCCAGCTCGACGTTGCCGTTGTCGTCACCGGCGATGCGGTCGACGACGAGCACGGTGCCGACCTCGACCTTCTCCTGCCGGCCGCCGGCGCGCACGATTGCGTACACCACGATGGGATCCTCACTGTTGGTACGACTCCCGGCCGAACCGGGACGAAGCTTGTAGCGCGCGCGAAGTCGCGACGTGCGCCAGCGAACAACGATACAGGTTCGCAGCGCTCTCGGTCAACACGGCCGGGCCCGCGTGGCGCGGACTACGGTGGGCGGATGGCGATCCTCGTCGACGAGCCCCTGTGGCCGAACCACGGCACGATGTGGGCGCACCTCGTGAGCGACGCATCGCTCGACGAGCTGCACGCCTTCGCCCGCGCCGCGGGCATCCCGGCGCGCGGCTTCGACCACGACCACTACGACGTGCCGGCGGAGCGGATCGACGCGCTCGTCGCGATGGGCGCGCAGCGCGTGCCCCCGAAGGAGCTCGTGCGGCGGCTCATCGCGAGCGGGCTGCGCGTGAAGGAGCGCGACCGCCGCTAGCGCTGCTCGTCGGGCTTCGCGGTGATGACGCCCGAGGATGCGCGGCGCGAGCGCCGAGCGGCCTTGCCGGTGCCGGGCGCGGGCGTCGCGATGGCGTCGAGCGCGCTGCCGAGCAGCCCGTCGAGGTCATCGGGGGTCGCCTTCGCCGCGACGGGCTCGTGCGCCGGAGCGACCGGGATGTCGAGGATCGTGACGACCGGCTCGGCCGCGACGGCCTCGACCGCCGCCTTCGAGGGGGTCACGATGCCGCTGACCGGCTCGGCCTGCCGCTCGCTGCGCTGCTCGCGCTGCTCGACGGGCTGCTCGACGTGCTGCGGTGCCTGCTGCTCGTCGCGCGCATCGCCGGCCGGCGCGTGGTGGCCGTGCTGCTCGCCCTCGACCTTGCCCTTGCCAGCTGCGGCGATCTGCGAGAGGCCCTTGCGCAGGTCCTCCGTGATCGCGTGCGTGCCGCCCGCGGGCTGCTGGTGCTGGTGCTGGTCGGGCTGCTGCGAGTCCGACTGCTTGCCGCGGCCGCGTCGGCTGCGGCCGTTGCCGGCGCCGCCGCTCTCGGGCTGCTGCTGCTGGCGCTGCGACTTCGAGATGGGCTCGTGGTGCACGATCACGCCGCGGCCCGCGCAGACCTCGCACTGCTCGGAGTACGACTCGAGGAGCCCGAGGCCGAGCTTCTTGCGCGTCATCTGCACGAGGCCGAGGCTCGTCACCTCAGCCACCTGGTGCTTCGTGCGGTCGCGGCTCAGGCACTCGATGAGGCGCCGCTGCACGAGGTCGCGGTTCGACTCGAGCACCATGTCGATGAAGTCGATCACGATGATGCCGCCGATGTCGCGCAGCCGGAGCTGGCGCACGATCTCCTCGGCCGCCTCGATGTTGTTCTTGGTGACCGTCTCCTCGAGGTTGCCGCCGGCGCCGACGAAGCGGCCGGTGTTGACGTCGACGACCGTCATGGCCTCGGTGCGGTCGATCACGAGCGAGCCGCCCGAGGGCAGCCAGACCTTGCGGTCGAGCGCCTTGTCGATCTGCTCCGAGATGCGGAAGTGCGAGAACGGGTCGTCGGTGCCCTCGTAGGCCTCGACGCGGTCGAGCAGGTCGGGCGCGATCGCCTCGAGGTACTCGCGGATCGTGGTGAGCGCCTCCGAGCCCTGGATGACGAGCTTGTGGAAGTCCTCGTTGAACACGTCGCGGACGATCTTCACGAGCAGGTCGGGCTCGGCGTGCAGCCGCTGCGGCGCGGAGCCGATCTTCTTCTGCTGCTGGATGCGCTCCCACTGGCGGGTGAGCCGCTCGACGTCGCGCGTGAGCTGGTCCTCGGTCGCGCCCTCGGCGGCGGTGCGCACGATGACGCCCACGCCCTCCGGCAGCACCTGCTTGAGGATCTTCTTGAGGCGCGCGCGCTCGGTGTCCGGCAGCTTGCGCGAGATGCCGTTCATCGAGCCGCCGGGCACCGACACGAGGTAGCGGCCGGGCAGCGAGATCTGGCTCGTCAGGCGGGCGCCCTTGTGGCCGACCGGGTCCTTCGTGACCTGCACGAGCACGGTGTCGCCGGGCTTGAGGGCGAGCTCGATCTTGCGGGGCTGGCCCTCGAGCTCGGCGGCGTCCCAGTCGACCTCGCCGGAGTAGAGCACGGCGTTGCGGCCGCGGCCGATGTCGACGAAGGCGGCCTCCATGCTCGGCAGCACGTTCTGCACGCGGCCGAGGTAGACGTTGCCGATCAGGCTCGACTCGGATGCCTTGGCGACGTAGTGCTCGACGAGCACGCCGTCCTCGAGCACGGCGAGCTGCACGCGGTCGTGCTTCGAGCGCACGATCATCTGTCGCTCGACGGCCTCGCGGCGGGCGAGGAACTCGGTCTCGGTGACGACCGTGCGGCGGCGACCGGCGTCGCGGCCCTCGCGGCGGCGCTGGCGCTTGGCCTCGAGGCGGGTCGAGCCCCGCACCTTCTGCGGCTCGGTGATGAGCGGCTTCTCGTCCTCGGCCTCGCGGGGCGTGCGACCGCGCGTGCGGGTGCGACGCGAGCGGCGGCCGCCCTGCGGGCGCTCGTCGTCGTCGTCGTCCTCGTCGTCCTGCTCGTCGTCGTCGCGCAGCGACGGGAGGGCGGGCAGCGCGGCGAGGTCGGGCGCGTGGAACACGATCCCGAACGGGCTGGTCGGCAGCTCCGGGAGCGCCATCGCGGCGGCGCGCGGGTCATCCGCGGGCTCGTCGGATGCCGGGGCGTCGCTCGCCGGGTCGGTCAGGCCGGGCTCGTGGCCGGGCTCCGCCGGCTGCGAGCCGGCGAGCGCCGGCGCGGCGGTGTCTGTCGCTGCGGTGTCGGCCGCTGCGGTGTCGGCCGCTGCAGAGTCGACTGTCGCGGTCTCGGGCCGGACGCGCTCGAGCACGGTGTTGGCCGTGATCGGGTCGGCGGCGCCCGCCACGAGGTCGGTCGCAGCCGCCTCGGTGCCGGCATCCGGCGTCTCGGGCACCGCATCGAGCGTCGCGTCGTGCGCCGGCGCATCCGCTGCGGACCGCTTGCGCGTCGTCGCTCGCTTGCGCTTGGGCCGCTCGGCGGGCGCCTGGGCCTCGCCCGCAGTGCTCCCGGTCGGGAGGGTCGTGTCGTTGTCCACCATCGCTGGCGCTCTCCTGCCGCAACCGGCGCCGCCGGTCGCCATCTCGCTCGCGACCGGGGCGCGCCCCGGCGCGAATCCTTCCTGGCACCCCCTTGCGGGGATGGCCCGGGCTAGACGTGCTGCCCGGAAAACTGTGGTGTGCGCCCGGAGGGCGCGCTGCCGGGAAGTCTACCCCACGGCCGACGATCTCTCACGGCAGCACGACGCGCACCGCGAGGGCGACGAACGCGAGGGCCGCGACGAGGGTGGCGCCGATCGCCGGCCAGCCGTGCGGCTGGACGCTCCTGCCCACCTTCGCGCCGATCAGCACGACCGCCGCGAGGTAGGCGGCGGAGATGAGCTCGAGGATCAGCATGAGCACCGCGAGGTCGCCGAGCGGCGTCGGCGAGTCCGGGTCGATGAACTGCACGAAGAACGACGCGAAGAAGAGGATCGCCTTCGGGTTGAGCAGGCTCGTGACGAGCGCGGTGCGGAACGGCGCGAGCCGCGGGCGGGCGATGATCGGGTTCGGGGCGGTCGGCGGGTTCGTCGGGTTCTCGGTGGGGGCGGGCTCGGCGGAGCGGCGCCGCTTCGCCGCGATGCGGGCGACGGCGCTGCGCACGAGGCCGATCGCGAGCCAGCAGAGGTAGGCGGCGCCCGCCCACGTGAGGATGCGGAAGACGATCGGATTCGTCGAGAGCGCCTGCGCCGACAGCACCGCGAGCACCATGAGGATGGCATCGCCGAGGAAGACGCCGAAGGTCGCCCGGAAGCCTGCGCGGCGGCCGGCACGCAGGGCGGTGGTCGCGACGTAGAGACTGTTGGCGCCCGGCAGCAGCACGATGACGACGACGCCCGCGGTGAAGGCGGCGAGGGTGGCCGCGTCGAGGCTCATCGGGCCGACCCCGGGCGGATCGCATAGCGCGGGCTGGTTGGATGGGGCGCAGGAGGCTCCATGAACGACACCCGTCCCGCCCAGATCGCCGCACCCGTGTGGCTCGGCGTCGTGCTCATCATCACCGGCCTCCTCGGCCTGCTCGGGGCGTTCTCGCTCTCGGTCGAGCGCATCGAGCTGCTGCTGCACCCCGAGGAGGCGCTCGGGTGCGACCTGAACCCGTTCCTCACGTGCTCGGGCGCGATCGAGTCCGACCAGGGCGCCGTCTTCGGCTTCCCCAACCCGTTCCTGGGACTCATGGCGTTCCCGGCTCCGATCATCATGGGCGTCCTCACCCTCGGCCGCGTCGCGATGCCCCGCTGGGTGTGGACGGTCTTCTCGATCGGCGTGCTCGGCGCGATCGTGCTCGTGCTCTGGCTCGCGCAGCAGTCGATCTTCGTGCTGGGCTTCGTGTGCCCGTGGTGCTTCCTGGTGTGGCTCGCGATGTACGCGATGGCGTTCCCGCTCTGGACCTGGGCGTTCGGCGCCGGCGCGCTGCCGGCGCCCGCCGGGCTGCGACGCGTCGCGGCGCGCTACTCGGCGTGGGGTTGGGTGCTCTCGCTGACCCTCGCGGTGATCCTGGTCGTGACGATCATGATCGCCCTGCCCGGCATCCCCCGCTTCCTCTTCGCCTTCTAGGCCCCCGGTCTACGTCGAACTTCCCCGAACTCCGGGTTTCGGTCGTCGAAACCCGGAGTTCGGGGAAGCTCGGCGGATGCGGGACAGGTCAGGCGAACCAGAGCGCGAGCTCGCGCGCGGCCGACTCCTCGGAGTCGGAGCCGTGCACGAGGTTCTGCTGCACCTTCAGGCCCCAGTCGCGGCCGAGGTCGCCGCGGATCGTGCCGGGCGCGGCGGTCGTCGGGTCGGTGGTGCCGGCGAGCGAGCGGAAGCCCTCGATCACGCGGTCGCCCTCGAGGCGGATCGCGACCGACGGGCCGGAGAGCATGAACTCGACGAGCGGCTCGAAGAACGGCTTGCCGCGGTGCTCGTCGTAGTGCTCCTCGAGCAGCGCGCGCTCGGGCTGCACGAGCTTGAGGTCGGCGATGACGTATCCCTTGGCCTCGATGCGGGCGAGGATGGCGCCGGTCAGCTGGCGCTGGACGCCGTCGGGCTTGATGAGGACGAGGGTGCTCTGCATGCCGCCAGCCTACCGAGCCGCTCACGCACGCCCGTGAGCGGTCACTGCGGCACGTGAGCGGTCACTCCGGCACGTGAGCGGTCACTCCGGCGCCTGAGTGGTCACTGCGGCACCTGAGTGGTCACTCCGGCGCCTGAACGGTCACTCCGGCACCTGAACGGTCACTCCGGCACCTGAGCGGTCACGCAAGGCGTGAGTGCTCACTGCGACACCAAGGCTGAGCGCGCCTCTCGCACCGCGCATCCCGGATGCCCGACCCATCCGACGCCCGACCACCCCGACGCGCGCGCCGATCACCGTCACGAGTGACCACTCACGCGCGGGAGTGACCACTCACCCGCGGCAGTGACCACTCACCCGCGGGAGTGACCACTCAGGTGCCCGGGGCTCCCCGGGGGTCGAGGCCCTGCGCACGCCGCTGCCGCTCGATCTGGCGCGCCTTCACGAAGCAGTAGATCCACAGCCCCACGAGCACGATCGCGACGACGCCCCACACGGGCTCGAACCAGGTGAGCGCGACGACCGCGGCCTGCGTGACGAGGCTCACGATCCAGCCCCACGGGCGGCGCAGCAGCGGCATCGTCGCGATGAGCAGCACGCCGACGACCGCGAACGCGAGGGGCCCCGGCCAGTCGCGCGTCACGCCCCAGACGGCGAGCGCGCCGAACGCGATGCCGGCGGTCTGCAGCCCGTGCACGATGCGCAGCAGCGACTCCATCGCGCCGCGCGCCGGGCGCTGGCGCGGGCTCACAGCTGCTCCTCGTCGGTGATCTCGACGGTCGCGGCCTGGCGGCGCGCATCCGGTCGGCGCAGCCATCCCTGCTCGCGCGCGTGGCCGAGCACGTCGCCGAGCAGCGTGATCGAGCCCGTGACGACCACGGCGCCGTCGCGGTCCGCGGCCGCCTCGCGCGCCGCCTCGACGGCGGTGCCGAGCTCCGGCTCGACGAGCACGCGGTCGGCGCCGAGCACGGCGACGGCCTGCGCGGCGAGGTCGTCGGCGGGCAGCGCGCGCTCCGACGTCGACTGCGTCACGACGAGCTCGTCGATGACGGGCTCGAGCTCGGTGAGCACGCCCGTGACGTCCTTGCCGACGAGCACGCCGAGCACGAGCGTGACCTTCTCGAGCCCGAACACGTCGCCGAGCGCGGCACGCAGCGCGCGGGCGCCGTGCGGGTTGTGGGCGGCGTCGAGCACGACGAGCGGATGCGCGCCGACCACGTCGAGGCGGCCGGGCGAGGTCGCCGCGGCGAAGCCCTCGGCGAGCACCTGCGCGGTGAGCGGCTGCGAGCCGCCGCCGAGGAAGGCCTCGACCGCGACGAGCGCGAGGGCCGCGTTCGCGCCCTGGTGCGCGCCGAGCAGCGGCACGAGCTGGTCGATGTACTCGGCGGCGAGGCCGCGGACCGTGATGAGCTGCCCGCCGACCGCGACGGTCTGCGAGGCGAGCGCGAAGTCGCGGCCCTCGACGAGCAGCCGCGCGCCGACCTCGGCGGCGCGCTCCTCGAGCACCGCGAGCGCCTCGGGCTCCTGCGCTGCCGAGACGGCGATCGCGTCGGGCTTGATGATGCCGGCCTTCTCGCGCGCGATCGCCTCGACCGTCGTGCCGAGCCGGTTCGTGTGGTCGAGCGCGACGGGCGTGATGACGGCGACGTCGCCGTCGGCGACGTTCGTCGAGTCCCAGGTGCCGCCCATGCCGACCTCGAGCACCGCGACGTCGACCGGCGCATCCGCCATGATCGCGAAGGCGAGCACGGTGAAGGCCTCGAAGAACGTCAGCCGCCGCTCCCCCGCCGCCGCGAGCTCCGCGTCGACGAGGTCGAGGAACGGCGCGATGTCGTCGTAGCCGCGCGCGAACGCCTCGTCGCTCACCGGCTCGCCGTCGATCGCGATCCGCTCGTTGACGCGCTCGAGGTGCGGGCTCGTCAGCAGCCCCGTGCGCAGGCCGTGCGCTCGGAGCAGCGCATCCGCGATCCGCGCGGTCGAGCCCTTGCCGTTCGTGCCGGTGATGTGGATGATCCGGAACGCCCGCTGCGGGTCGCCGAGCAGCTCGACGGCGCGGCGGGTCGCCTCGATGCGGGGCTCGACGGCCTGCTCCCCCGCTCGCTCGAGCAGCGCCTGGTAGGCGGCCTCGGCCGCCTCGCGGTGCTCGAGCGACTCGAGGATGCGGTCGTCGATGCTGCCCTGGTCGTCGCTCCCCTGGTCTGCGGTGAGGTCGGTCATGCGGCCACCTTCTCGATCGTGATCGCGAGCGGCGACCCGTCGCCCACGCGGTGCGCGGTGCGGCCGTCGGCCAGCTCGCCCATGGTGTCGTCGATGCGCTCGACCGAGAGCTCGGTCGCGAGCGTCTCGGCGGCGACGAGCGCGCGGTTCGCCTCGAGGGCGGCGACGCCGTGGGCGTCGGACCCGAGGGCGAGGCGGATGCGGTCGGAGACGTCGAGGTCGGCCTCCTTGCGCGCCTGCTGCACGGCGCGGACGACGTCGCGCGCCAGGCCCTCGGCCTCGAGCTCCGGCGTCGTCGCGGTGTCGAGCACGACGAAGCCGCCGGTGGGCAGGAAGCCCACCGCCGCCGTCTCGTCGGCGACCTCGAGCGCGAGCTCGAACTCGCCCTCCTGCAGCGCGATGCCGCCGGCGACGACGGTCTCGCCGTCGGCCGTCCAGTCGCCCGCGCGCGCGGCCTGGATCGCGCGCTGCACGTCCTTGCCGAGGCGAGGGCCCGCGGCGCGCGCGTTGACCTGCAGGCGGCGGGAGATGCCGTAGCGCTCGAGCGCGTCGGGGCCGGCGGCCTCGAGCACGACCTCGCGCACGTTGAGCTCGTCCTGCAGCACGGCGGCGAACGGCGCCACGTCGACGTCGCCGACGACGGTGAGCGTCGGCAGCGGCAGCCGGACGCGCTTCCGCGCCTGCTTGCGGAGCGCGTTGCCGACGCTCGCGATCGCGCGCACGGCGTCCATCTGCGCGACGAGCTCGGCGTCGGCCGGGAGGTCCGCGGCATCCGGCCAGTCCGTCAGGTGCACCGAGCGGCCGCCGGTGAGGCCCTTCCAGACCTCCTCGGTGACGAGCGGCGAGAGCGGCGCGGCGACGCGGGTGAGCGTCTCGAGCACGGTGAAGAGCGTGTCGAACGCCTCGGAGCCCGAGCCGTCCTCCTGCACGCCCTCCCAGAAGCGGTCGCGCGAGCGGCGCACGTACCAGTTGGTGAGCACGTCGATGAACTCGCGCACGGCGAGCGTCGCGCCGGTCGCGTCGAGGCGCTCGAAGGCGGCGGTCGCCGTCTCGACGGTCTCGCGCAGCTTCGCGAGGATGTAGCGGTCGAGCACGTCGGTCGACGTCGTCGAGCGCTGCGCGAGGTACGGCTGCCCGCCGCTGGCGCGATTGGCGTACGTCGCGAAGAAGTACCAGGTCGACCACAGCGGCAGGTGGAACTGCCGCAGCGCCTCGCGGATGCCCTCCTCCGACACGATGAAGTTGCCGCCGCGCAGGATCGAGCCCTGCATGAGGTTCCAGCGCACCGCATCCGACCCGTAGGTGTCGAACGACTCGTTCACGTCCGGGTAGTTGCGGCGCGACTTCGACGCCTTGAACCCGTCGTCGCCGAGGATGATGCCGTGGCTGATGACGTTCTCGAACGCCGGGCGGCCGAAGAGCGCGACCGAGAGCACGTGCATGACGTAGAACCAGCCGCGCGTCTGGCCGATGTACTCGGTGATGTAGTCGGCGGGGCTGTGCTCCTCGAACCACTGCTCGTTCTCGAACGGGTAGTGGAACTGCGCGAACGGCATCGAGCCGGAGTCGAACCAGACGTCGAGCACGTCGGGGATGCGGCGCATCGTCGAGCGGCCCGTCGGGTCGTCGGGGTTCGGGCGCGTCAGCTCGTCGATCGCCGGCCGGTGCAGGTCGGTCGGGCGCACGCCGAAGTCGCGCTCGAGCTCGTCGAGCGAGCCGTAGACGTCGACGCGCGGGTGGTTCGGGTCGTCGCTCTTCCAGACCGGGATCGGGCTGCCCCAGTAGCGGTTGCGGCTGATCGACCAGTCGCGCGCGCCCTCGAGCCACTTGCCGAACTGGCCGTGCTTGACGTTCTCGGGCACCCAGTTGATCTGCTCGTTCGCGGCGAGCAGGTCGTCCTTGATCTCGGTGACGCGCACGAACCAGCTCGAGACCGCCTTGTAGATGAGCGGGTTGCGGCAGCGCCAGCAGTGCGGGTACGAGTGCACGTAGGAGGCCTGGCGCAGCACGCGGCCGGCGTCCTTGAGCAGCTTCGAGAGCGGCTTGTTGGCCTCGAACACCTGCATGCCGGCGACCGGCGCGACCGCGTCGAGGAAGCGGCCTCCGTCGTCGACCGAGAGGATGGTCGGGATGCCCGCGGCGTTCGACACTCGCTGGTCGTCCTCGCCGTAGGCGGGCGCCTGGTGCACGATGCCGGTGCCCTCGCCGGTGGCGACGTAGTCGTCGACGAGGATCTGGAAGGCGTGCTGGGTGCCCCAGGCTTCCGCGTCGGCGTAGAAGTCGAAGATGGGCGCGTAGCGCACGCCCGCGAGCTCGGCGCCGGCGAGCGTGCGCGTCGCGGCGTCGACCGCGTCCTCCGCGGAGTCGTAGCCGAGGTCCTTGAAGTAGCCCGCGATCGTGGCGGTCGCGAGCAGGAAGTCGCCGTCCCCGGCGCTCGTGCCCTGCGGGCCCGCGGGCACGACCGAGTACTCGACCGCGGGGCCGACCGCGAGCGCGAGGTTCGTCGGCAGCGTCCACGGCGTCGTCGTCCAGGCGAGCGCCTTGACGCCGGTGAGGCCGATCGCATCCGCCGCCTCGCCCTCGAGCGGGAAGGTGACGGTGAGCGTGGTGTCCTGGCGGTCCTGGTAGACGTCATCGTCCATCCGCAGCTCGTGGTTCGACAGCGGCGTCTCGTCGCGCCAGCAGTACGGCAGCACGCGGTAGCCCTCGTAGGCGAGGCCCTTGTCGTGCAGCGTCTTGAACGCCCAGATGACGCTCTCCATGTAGGTGATGTCGAGGGTCTTGTAGCCGCCCTCGAAGTCGACCCAGCGCGCCTGGCGGGTGACGTAGTCCTCCCACTCGTCGACGTAGCGCAGCACCGACTCCTTCGCCCGCGCGTTGAAGACGTCGACGCCCATCGCCTCGATCTCGGCCTTCTCGGTGATGCCGAGCTGCTTCATCGCCTCGAGCTCGGCCGGCAGGCCGTGCGTGTCCCAGCCGAACACCCGCGGCACCTGCTTGCCGCGCATCGTCTGGAAGCGCGGGAAGACGTCCTTCGCGTAGCCGGTGAGCAGGTGGCCGTAGTGCGGCAGCCCGTTCGCGAACGGCGGGCCGTCGTAGAAGACCCACTCCTCGCAGCCCTGGCGCTGCTCGAGCGACGCCTTGAAGGTGCCGTCGCCCTTCCAGAAGGCGAGGATCCCCTGCTCGATCGCCGGCAGGTCGGGGCTCGCGGCGACGCTGCGCTGGGCGCCGGCCTCGGAGGTGAGCGGGTATCGGCTCTGCTCGGTCACGCTGGGTCTCCTGCATCCTCGGAACTGTCGGATGCGGGGACGCTCTCGCGCGGTACCACCCCGCTTGCGGTCCGCACGCGGACCGCCGCTTCGTGCTCGGGCTGTGACGGGCCTGCCCCGTTCGGATCTACTGGGCGTCGCCGCCGTTCTCCCGACCGCTCCCCGGTGATGGCCGGATCGATGCGTGTGCCCCGATCCTACCGGCTCTCGCCCCGCAGCGCGACGCTGCCGGCGCTCACCTGCACGTCGATCGTGGCGCGCGCATCCGCGTCCTCGGCGACGTCGATCGTCGCGTCGCCCGCCGAGACATCCTGCGTCACGGCGTAGTCGCCGGCCGGGATCCCGAGCTCGATGCTGCCCGCGCTCACCTCGGCGTCGATCGACGTCGGCTGCTCGCCCGTGAGGGCGCCGATGATGCGGCCTGCGCTCACGTCGAGCACGACGGCGCCCGGAGTCGCGAGGTCGAGCCGAGCCTCGCCGGCGGAGACCTGCAGGCCGAGCGACTCGGCGTCGCCGGCGAGGTCGATGCTGCCGGCGCTCAGGCTCACGTCCGCCGTGCCCCAGGTCGCGTCGGCCTCGAAGCTGCCGGCGGCGACCTCGGCCGCGAGGTCGAGCCCCTCCCGCTCGAGCTCGGCGGGCAGGGTCAGCACGACGTGCTCCTCGCCGCCGCGGCCGCCGAACCAGCCGCCGAAGCCCCACCAGCCCCACCGGCGGTCGGTGTCGACGCGCAGGGTCGCGCCGTCGCGCTCGAGGCGCCACCGCTGCACGGGGCCGCCGTCGGTCGAGGCGTCGAGCCGGGCCTCGGCGACGTCGTCGAAGCGCACCTCGAAGCCAGCGGCCGCGCTGTCGATGCGCAGCGCCTGCACGCCGTCGGCCGACGCCGTCCACGACTGGCTCGTCGGGCTGTGCGCGGCGACCCCGCGGATGACGCCGCCGCCGACGGCGAAGACGAGGCCGATCGAGCCGAGCACGATCAGGATGATGCTGATCCACCGGCCGGGCCGGGTGGAGGTGGTGGGGATGGTCATCGGATGCCTCCGGGCTGGTCGTTCGGTCGGTGCGAGTCGTGGTCGGTCGGCGCGTCGAGGTGCGCGAGCACCGCGAGCACGCGGCGGTTGCCGTCCTCGGGCTCGAGCTCGAGCTTCTGGAACACCGCCGAGATGTGCTTCTCGACGCTGCCCGCCGAGACGTAGAGGCGGTCGGCGATCGCCTGGTTCGACGACCCCTCCGCCATGAGGGCGAGCACCTGCCGCTCGCGCGGCGTGAGCCGCTCCATCCGCGCGTCGCGCCGGCGACGGGCGAGCAGCTGGCTCACCACCTCCGGGTCGAGCACCGTGCCGCCCGCGGCGACCTGCTCGACCGCGCTCAGGAAGTCGCGGATGTCGGCCACGCGGTCCTTCAGCAGGTAGCCGAAGCCCGACGGGCCGCTCGCGATGAGGTCGGCGGCGTAGCGCTCCTCGACGTACTGCGAGAGCACGAGCACCCTCGGCCGGTCGCCGCGCGAGCGGATCCCGATCGCGGCGAGGATGCCCTCGTTCGTCCGCGTCGGCGGCATCCGCACGTCGAGGATGGCGAGGTCGGGGTCGGTGGCCGCGATCGCGGCCTCGAGCGCGCTCGCATCGGGCAGCTGCGCGATCACGTCGTGGCCGGCGTCGGTGAGGAGCCTGGCGATGCCCTCGCGGAGGAGCACGCTGTCCTCGCAGATCAGGATGCGCACGGGACCGTCACCTCGATCGCGGTCGGGCCGCCTGCGGGGCTCGTGAGGGTGAGGGTGCCGCCGACGCCCGCGACGCGGTGCGCGAGGCCGTCGATGCCGCCGCCGATCTGGCGCTCGGCGCCGCCGATGCCATCGTCCTCGATGCGCGCCCAGAGGGTCGCGACGCCGTCCTGCGTCTGCCGGGTGCGGATCGCGACCCGGATGCGGCTCGCCCTCGCGTGCTTCTGCGCGTTCGTGATCGCCTCCGCGATCGCGAAGTAGACGGCGGTCTCGGCGTCGCGGGAGCAGCGGCGGTCGAGCCGCGCATCCACTTCGACGGGGATGGGGCTGCGGGCGGCGAGCGCCGAGATGGCGGCGTCGAGGCCGCGGTCGTCGAGCACGGCCACGTGGATGCCGCGGGCGAGCTGCCGGAGCTCGGTGACCGCCGACTTCGACGAGGCGTGCGCCTCCTCGATGAGCGCCTTCGCGCCCTCGGGGTCCGCCTCGATGCGGTCGCGGGCCATGCCGAGCTGCATCGCGATCGAGACGAGGCGCGGCTGCACGCCGTCGTGGAGGTCGCGCTCGATGCGCGTGCGGTCGAGGTCGGCGGCGCGCACGGCGCCGTGGCGGCGGTCGCGCTCCTCGCGCGCCTCCTGCTCGAGCCGCTCGCGGTCGTCGGGCACGAGCAGGCCGAGGGTGACGTTGCGGTGCGCGATGGCGAGGCCGATCGTGCCGGCGACGCCGGCGGCGAGCGCGAGGATGCCCAGCAGCGGCGCCCACTCGACCGGGACGGCGAAGCTCGTGAGCGGCACGGTGACCGTCTCTGCGGCACCGAGGCCCGCGAGGGCGAGCGGCACGCCGATGCCGACGAGGCCGAGCAGCGGCAGGGTGATCGCGCCGAAGATGCTCGCGAGGAAGAAGCTGAGGAGCGCCCGCCAGTGCTGGCCGTCGGAGACGATGCGCAGCAGGCGGTGCGGCACCCGGAGCCAGTCGGTGCGCGGCGAGCCGCGCCAGACGGCGGCGGGCACCGGTGCGCCGTAGAGGCCGGCGATGCGCTCCCGCTCGAACCACGCGACGGCGAGCATCGCCAGCATCGCGAGCGCGAGCAGCAGGAAGCCGACGAGCACGACGAGCGTGGCGATGCCGGTGGCCGTCAGCACGGCGATCGTGGTGAGGACGGGGAGCCCCAGCGACCCGAGGAGCGCGAGGTGCGCGACGGTCGCGAGGATGGTGCCGGTTCGTTGCATGGCTCCACGCTAGGACTGGCGGGAGCGCCCGGTACGGCGGCTGTCCGGAAGCCTTGCGGGGGCTATCCCCCAGCAGCCGCCGGTCGGCGCATCCATGGCCCCCACCGGTACCCTCGCCCCATGATCGACACGCGCATCCGCACCGCCGCCGCAGCGCTCGTCCTCGCCGCCGGCCTCGTCGTGAGCGGCTGCGCGAGCGCGCCGACGCCGAGCCCCTGGGCGACGGCAGACGCGGCGACCCCGACCGCCGAGCCGCAGACGCAGGCGCAGCAGTGCGCGCAGCTCATGACGGATGTGCAGGGCATCGCCGCCGACGTGCCGCGCGTCGGCGAGCTGCTCGGCACAGACCCCTTCGGGGCGCTCGCGCTCGTCGGCGACATCTCGAACCGGGTCGGCGACCTGCACCTGCGGGTGACCGACCCGGAGCTCGTGCAGCGCATCGAGCAGATCCAGGCCGGCTGGGACGCGATCGTGCAGGACGCCCAGGAGTCGCTCGGCTCCGGCGACGTGACCGCGATCGAGCGCGTCAGCGCATCCCTCACCGAGCTCGGCCAGCAGGTGTCCGACCTGCAGCAGCTGTGCGCGGGCACCCCGTGATCGTGAACGGCACAAACGCCCGCGGCACAGGCGCCCGCGCTCGCCGTGCGGGCCTCGTCGTGCTCGCCGCGCTGGCGATGAGCGGCTGCGTGATCCTGCCGCCGCCGCTGCCGACGGCCGCGCCGGTCCCGGTGCCGACCGTCGCCGAGCCCGCCGTCCCGTCCCCGTCGGCGAGCGAGCCGGGGCCGGCCGAGCCCGAGCCGAGCGAGCCGGCGCCGAGCCCGGAGCCGGCTGAGACCGCGCAGGCGCCCGAGCTGCCCGAGCCGACGGCCGAGGAGTGCGCCGCGGCCGACCAGGCGCTCGCCGCGATCGTCACCCGCTCGTCGCAGGTGCTCGACGCGGTGCCCGCCGACGGCGAGCCCGACTGGGCGGCCGCCGACGCGGTGGTCGCCGAGCTGCCGGTCATGCGCGACGCGTTCATCGCCCAGACGACGAGCGTCGCGCTCGCCGAGAGCTTCCGCGAGCTCGACCAGCCCATCGTCGACATGACCGAGGCGGTCGGCACGCGCGACAGCCTGGTCGTGACGCTCTCGTCGGCATCCGTGGCGTTCGCGGCCCCCGCCGCGCTGCTGCCGTGCGCGGGCATCCTCTGATCGCGCCCCTACGCTGAGCGCATGGCCGCTCCCCTGCTCGCACTCCTCGACGGCACGATCGCCGACGTCACCTCCCCGCTCGTGCGGGCCGACGACCTCGGCGTGGTCCGCGGCGACGGCGTGTTCGACGCGACCCTCGTCCGACTGGGCGCCGACGGCGCGCCGCACGTGCGCGACCGCGAGGCGCACCTCGACCGGCTCGAGCGCTCCGCCGAGATCCTGCAGCTGCCCGCGCCCGACCGGGCGGGCTACCAGCGGGCGATCGACGCGCTCGTCGCGGCGTGGGACTTCGACACCCGCCCGGAGGCGCTCATCCGGCTCGTGCTGACGCGCGGTCCTGAGTCGGGCGGCGATCCGACCGCGTTCGCGCTCATGGCGCCGCTCGCGGGCTCAGCGGTCGAGGAGCGCGAGCGCGGCATCGCGATCACGCTGCTGGGGCGCGGCCACGACGGCGACGAGGTCGCGGCGATGCCGTGGCTGCTGCCGGGCGCGAAGAGCCTGTCGTACTCGATCAACATGGCGGCGAAGCGGCATGCCGTGCAGCACGGCTTCGACGACGTCGTCTTCGTCGCGCCCTCCGGCCGGCTGCTCGAAGGGCCGACGTCGACGCTCGTCATCGACCGCGGCGGGAGGCTCCTGACGCCGTCGCAGGACGGCATCCTCGCCTCGATCACGCTCGAGCACCTGATGCGCGACGCACCGGATGCCGGGCTCGAGGTGGCGTTCGCGGCGCTCGAGCCGGCCGACCTGCTGGGCGCCGATGGCGCGTGGCTGCTCTCGTCCGGGCGGCTGCTCGCCGCCGTCACGAGCGTCGACGGGGAGCCGCTGCCGCGCTCGCCGCTCGACGGCGAGCTGCGCCGCATCCTCGACGTCTGAGCCCGCCTCAGGGCACGGCCGCGACCTGCGCCCGCACGAGCGCGGTGACGGCCTCGGGCGGCGCGCCCTCGTGGACGACCGCGATGAGGATGGCGCCGTCCGCGGCAGCGTCGACCACGAGCGCGGCGCCGTCGCCCGACAGGACGGCGGCCGCCGCGAGCGTGGGGACACCGCTGCCGAGCGTGCCGTCGGGGGTCGCGACCCCCTCGCAGGCGGCGCCGAGCGCCTGGATCGCGGCGACGGCCGCTTGGGCGGCGGCCTCGCTCGGGTAGCGCACGACCACGAGGTCGATGGGCGCGCCGGGCGCGGGATCGGCGTGCAGCGTCGTGGATGCCGCCTCGAGCGCCTCGCCGTCGACCGCGTCGGCGGCGCTCGCGCAGCTGCCGGTCGCCGACCTCGCTGCCGCGACGTGCGGCAGCGCGACGCCGGGCGCGATGGCGCCGGGCGGCGCCACCTCGACCCAGGGGGCCGTGTGCGCACCGGTCGCGTCGGCCCACTCGAGCGGCGCGAGCGCCGCGGCGCGCGGCAGCAGCGCGACGAACGAGGTGGGTTCGGGCGTCGGCGAGGCCGACGGCGTCGGTGAGGGCGACGGCGGTCGCGACGACGTCGGGGTCGCAGGCCGCGGCGTCTCCCGCGACTCGGGCGGCGTCGCGCTCGGCCGGAGCGGCGTGTGGCGCACCGTCGGGGCCGGCGGCTCGGGCACGCCGGTCGGCGGGGAGAGCGAAGGAGGCTGCGCGACCGCGACGGGCGCCGGCGTGACGATCGGCGGCGGCGACACCACGGCGACCGGGGGCGGCTCAGCCGGCAGGGCGCAGCCCGCGAGCGCCGCGCCCGCCACGATGGCGGCGGCGGCCATCACCGAGCGAGGAGGGCGCCACACGAGCACCATGATGCGCCTCGATGGCGCTGTCCCCCATCAGCCGCGCGGATCGTTGCCCAACCGTGACGCCGCGGCGATCGGCTCGAGCGCGGCGCGCATCGCGTCGGCCGCTCGAGGACGGCCTGGTGTGCCGGCCCAGGCGACGAGCGCCGCGCACGCAGCGGCGACGATCGCGACCGGGGCGACCGCGGCATCCACCGACTCCGGCAGCGCGTCGCGCTCGAGCGCGAGCGCGAGCGCGGCGCGCTCGACGAGCGGCTGCAGGCGCGCGGGGGCGCCGTCGCGCAGCGCCTCCTCGGCGCGCATGGCGCGCGCATCCCGCAGCGCGGTCGGCGGGGTCGCGTTCCACGGCTCGACCGCGCGTGCGATCGCCGCGACGAGCCGGCCGACGGCATCCGGGCCACCGGCGTCGAGCGCCGCGCCGGCGCGCGCGATCGCGGCGTCGAGCTCGACCCAGAGCGCGTCAGCCTTCGAGTCGCAGTACGTGAAGACGGTGCCGCGGGAGACGCCCGCACGACGGGCGATGTCGTCAACGCTCACGGCGTCGTAGCCGTGCTCGAGGAACAGCTCGAGCGCTGCCTCGTGGATCGTCGCCGCGCTCGATGCGCGCGGCCGACCGGGGCCCTTCTTCGCGGTCATGGGAATCCTTTCGTGGCGCTATTGTTGCACTCGGTACGACAACCCCGCGCCGCGGACGGCGCGCCTGAGGAGCAACCGTGAGCACCACCACCGCGCCCGCGCGCACAGCCACGTCCCGGGTCGCGGCCGCCGCCACCGTCGGCACCGCGCTCGAGTCCTACGACTTCTACACCTACTCCTACTTCGCGGCGTTCTTCGCCGGGCCGTTCTTCTTCTCGGCGCTCGGCGCCACCGGCGCGCTGCTCGCCTCCTTCGCGACGATCGGCATCGCCTTCGTCGTCCGGCCGATCGGCGCGGTGCTCTTCGGCCACCTCGGCGACCGCATCGGCCGCCGCGCCACGCTCATCATCACGATCACCCTCATGGGCGTCGCGACGGGGCTCGTGGGCCTGCTGCCGACGGGCGAGGGCTGGGCGATGTTCGGCGGGGTCGCGCTCGTGCTGCTGCGCGTCGTGCAGGGGCTCTCGCTCGGCGGCGAGTGGGGCGGCGCCGTGCTGCTCGCGACCGAGCACGCCGATGCCCGTCGGCGCCCGTTCTTCGCGTCGCTGCCGCAGCTCGGCTCCCCCATCGGCTCGGTCGCTGCGGGCGGCCTGATGCTCGTGATGTTCTCCACCCTCGGCGGCGAGGCGATGGCCGCGTGGGGCTGGCGCATCCCGTTCCTGCTCGCGATCCCGCTCATCGCCGTCTCGCTCTACCTGCGCTGGTCGGTCGACGAGACGCCCGTCTTCAAGGCCATCGCCGCGCAGGGCACGCGCGAGCGCAACCCCGTGTGGGCCGCGGTCCGCACGCAGCCGGCCGCCTTCGGCGTCGCGATCCTCGTCGCGCTGCTCGGCATCGGCTCCTATTCGCTCATGAACACCTACACGATGGGCTACGGCGTCGCGGAGCTCGGCTACGACGAGATGCAGCTGCTCGCCGCGGCGACGATCGGCGGCCTGCTGCAGTTCGTGACCGTGCCGTTCTTCGGCTGGCTCGCGACGCGCATCGGCTCTGCTCGTGTCGTCGCGCTCGGCGCGGTCGGCACGCTGCTCATCGCCTTCCCGATCTACTGGCTGCTCGGCTCCGCGACCTTCGCGGTGCTCGTCGCGCTCATGGTGGTCGGCGGCATCCTGCCGACCGCGTCGTGGGCCGCGCTCGGCGGCACGATGCAGGAGCTCTTCCACGGCCGCCACGCCTACTCCGCGCTGTCGCTCGCGTACGCGATCGCCGCGGTGCTCTCGGGCTTCATCCCCTACCTCACGGCCGAGCTCGGCACCCTGACCGGCGGTGCATGGTGGCACCCGGGGCTCGTGCTCGCGGCGCTCTCGGCGCTCACGCTGATCGGCGCGATCGCGGCCGGCCGGATGCGTCGCCTCGGCGACGAGGACGCCGACGCCGCGCAGGCGATCGTCGCGGAGGAGCAGCCCGTCCCGGCCTGAGTTCGAGCCTGACCCTGAGCGGTCCAGGCGTCAGAGCTTCGGCGGCAGCGCCTGCAGCATCGCGGGCGTCGCGCGGTCGACGCTCGCGCCCCACTCGTCGGCGTGCCGCTCGACGTACTGCTTGACGAGCGGGCAGACGGCGACGATGCGGAGGCCCTCGTCGCGCGTCGCCGTCAGGGCGCGCTCGATCACGAGGTTCGCGAGGCCGTGACCCGAGAACTCGGCGCTCACGACGGTGTGGAAGAAGATGCGATGCCCGTCGTGGTCGTGGAACTGCGCGAAGCCCGCGGCGATGCCGTCGGCCTCGACGACGAACCGGTCCGGGCCGCTCTGCCTGCTGACGGAGGTCTCCATGCCGCCAGCCTGGCACCGCGGGCGCGCGACGGCGAGCCCCATCCGCGTCGTGCTCAGCCGAGCGTCCGGGCGACCTCGATCGCCCGCCCCGCGTAGCCGCCGCCGAACAGCAGCGTGTGCACGAGCAGCGGCTGCAGCTGCTGCATCGGGATGCGGCCCTGCCAGCCGTCGGCGAGCGGTGCCGCCTCGTCGTAGGCGGCGAGCACCGCGTCGAGGCGCGGCAGCCCGAAGAGCGCGAGCATCGCGAGATCCGTCTCGGCGTGCCCGCCCTGCGCGTGGGGGTCGATGAGCACCGCGCCGGTGTCGACGTCGCTCCACAGCACGTTGCCGCTCCAGAGGTCGCCGTGGATGCGCGCGACCGACGGCACGCCCGCCGGCTGCGGCGCGTCCAACGCGCCCTCGGCCATCCGATCGACGGCACGCGCGACGACGCGCGCCCCATCGGCGTCGAGCCTGCCGAGCGCGACGCAGCGCTCCAGGATCGGCCGCACCGAGGTGGCCGCCCACGCCTCGCCCCAGCCCTCGCCGGCCGGCTCGGCGGCGAGCAGCGTGCGCGACGAGCCCACCTCGAACGGTGCCGTCGCCCCGGGCGGCGGGCAGCAGTGCCAGCCGGCGCCGCTCGCGTGCAGCGCGGCGAGGCTGCGCCCGAGCGCCTCGGCGCGAGCGGGCGTCGCCGCAGCCTCCGCCACCCGGGCGACGTGCAGCGCCGAGCCGTCGAACCGGGCGCGCGCGATCCGCGTGCCGCCGACGTCCTCGGCCTCCGCGAGCCACGCGAGCCCGGCGGCCTCCATCGCGAGCGCGTGCGGCGCGCCCGCACGCGCCCGCTTCACCACGTCCATGGCGCAACCCTGGCACGGCGTGGCCGATAGCGTGGTCGGCATGGCACGCTCCCCCAAGCCCGCGCCGCTGTGGATCTGGATCGTCGCGGCGGCATGCTTCGCGATCGCCGCGCTGCTGCAGCGCGACATCCTCAGCCAGGTGCTCTTCGGCGTCGCCGCCGCAGCCCTCGCGGTCACCGCCCTCCTGCAGTGGCGCAGGTCCAGCGCGCGCTGACCGCCGTAGACTCTCCCCAGCACAACCAGGCATCAAGCCGCGGCCTCGTCCCGAGGCGGCAGCACAGACGCGATGCCGCGCACATCGAAAGCGAGACGCCATGAGCGCCATGCCCACGTCCGGGACGCCCGCCACGCCGGGGATGCCCGAGAAGCCCGCCCTCGAAGGACTCGAGGCCAAGTGGGGCGAGCACTGGGAGGCAGCGGGCACCTACCGCTTCGATGCCGCCGAGCTCGACCGCGACGCGATCTACTCGATCGACACGCCGCCGCCCACCGCATCCGGCTCGCTCCACGTCGGCCACGTGTTCTCCTACACGCACACCGACCTCATCGCGCGGTTCCAGCGCATGCGCGGCAAGCACGTCTTCTACCCGATGGGCTGGGACGACAACGGCCTCCCGACCGAGCGCCGCGTGCAGAACTACTACGGCGTGCGCGTCGACCCGACCCTCGCCTACGACCCCGACTTCACGCCCCCGCAGCAGGGCGGCGAGGGCAAGAGCTCGAAGGCCGCCGACCAGCTGCCCGTCTCGCGCAAGAACTTCATCGAGCTGTGCGAGCGCCTCACCGAGGAGGACGAGGAGCGCTTCGAGCACCTGTGGCGCACGCTCGGCCTCTCGATCGACTGGTCGCAGACCTACCGCACCATCTCCGACGACGCCCGCCGCACCTCGCAGCTCGCGTTCCTGCGCAACTTCGAGCGCGGCGAGGCGTACCAGGCGGATGCGCCGACGCTCTGGGACGTGACGTTCCGCACCGCTGTGGCCCAGGCCGAGCTCGAGGACCGCGAGCAGCCCGGGGCGTACCACACCATCGTCTTCACCAGTCAGGACGGCGACCTGCGCATCGACACGACGCGCCCCGAGCTGCTGCCGTCGTGCGTCGCCGTGGTCGCGCATCCGGACGACACGCGCTACCAGCACCTCTTCGGCACGACCGTGACGACGCCGGTCTTCGGCGTCGAGGTGCCGTTCGTGGCGCACGAGCTCGCGCAGATCGACAAGGGCACGGGCGTGGCGATGATCTGCACGTTCGGTGACGTGACGGACGTCACGTGGTGGCGCGAGCTGCAGCTGCCGAACCGCTCGGTGATCGGCTTCGACGGCCGCTTCGCCGCCGAGGCGCCCGAGGCGCTCTCGAGCGACGCCGCGAGGGCCGCCTACGCGGAGCTCGCCGGCAAGACGGTGTTCAGCGCGAAGAAGGCGATGGTCGAGCTGCTGCAGGCCGCCGGCCGCATGATCGGCGAGCCGAAGCCCATCCAGCACCCGGTGAAGTTCTACGAGAAGGGCGACAAGCCGCTCGAGATCGTCTCCACCCGCCAGTGGTACATCAAGAACGGCGGCCGCGACGAGGCGCTCCGCGAGCGGCTCGTCGAGCTCGGCCGCGAGATCGCCTGGCACCCGGAGCACATGCGCACCCGCTACGAGAACTGGGTTCACGGGCTCAACGGCGACTGGCTCATCTCGCGCCAGCGCTTCTTCGGCGTGCCGATCCCGGTCTGGTACGCGCTCGACGAGGAGGGCGAGCGCGACTTCGACCGCGTGCTGCTGCCGACGCCCGACCAGCTGCCGCTCGACCCGACGAGCGACCTGCCCGAGGGCTACGACGAGTCGCAGCGCGGCGTGCCCGGCGGCTTCGCCGGCGAGATCGACATCATGGACACCTGGGCGACCTCGTCGCTCACGCCGCAGCTCGCCGGCGGCTGGGCGCGCGGCTCCGAGCTGTGGGACAAGCTGACGCCCTTCGACCTGCGCCCGCAGGGCCAGGACATCATCCGCACGTGGCTCTTCTCGACGCTGCTGCGCTCGATGTTCGAGGACGGCCGCGCGCCGTGGCAGCACGCCGCGCTCTCCGGCTGGATCCTCGACCCGGACCGCAAGAAGATGTCGAAGTCGAAGGGCAACGTCGTCACGCCGCTCGGCATGCTCGAGGACCACGGCTCCGACGGCGTGCGCTACTGGGCGGCGTCGTCGCGCCTCGGCGTCGACGCGACGCTCGACCCGCAGAACCCGAAGATGATCAAGATCGGGCGCCGCCTAGCGATGAAGGTGCTCAACGCGGCGCGCTTCGTGCTGTCGATGGAGGGCGCGCCCGGCGAGGTCATCGAGCGGCTCGACCGCGAGATGCTCGCCGAGCTCGCCGCCGTCGTGCGCGCCTCGACCCGCGCGTTCGAGGGCTACGACCACGCGAAGGCGCTCGAGACCACCGAGGCCTTCTTCTGGACCTTCTGCGACGACTACCTCGAGCTCGTGAAGGAGCGCGCCTACTCGGGCGACGCGGCCGGCCGCGCCTCGGCGATCGCGGCGCTCCGCACGGCGATCGACGTGCAGCTGCGCCTGCTCGCGCCGTTCCTGCCGTTCGCGACCGAGGAGGTCTGGTCGTGGTCGCACGACGGCTCGATCCACCTCGCCGCCTGGCCCGAGGCCGACGAGCTCGCCGCGCTGCCCGGCATGACGGATGCCAGCCCGACCGGCATGCTGTCGGCCGTCGGCCAGGCGCTCATCGGCATCCGTCGCGCCAAGACGGATGCGAAGGCGAGCCAGAAGACGCCCGTCGCCTCCGCCGTGATCGCCGTGCCCGAGGCGCTCCGCGAGCACCTCGAGGCCGCCGCCGTCGACCTCAAGGCCGTCGGGCGCATCCGCGACCTGTCGATCGTCGAGGGCGACCAGCTCGCCGTCGGCGAGATCGTGCTCGAGGAGTCCTGATGCAGATCGGCACCCGGTGGGCGGTCGGCGGCGAGGCTCCGCAGACCGTGCCGGTCGCGATGCGCGCGGCCATCGACGACGAGGAGCGCACCCTCGTCGAGCTGGGTGCCGACACCTCGACGTGGCGCTGGACGCTCACGTGGCTCGAGGGGCTGCCCGTCGTCGAGCTCGACGACGGCACCACGATCCGCCTCGACGGCGACGACGTGCTGGTCACCCGAGCCGACTGACCCGATTCTCAACGTCGCGGGTGGTCGCGCGTCGCGCTCTGCGCCTCGAGCGACCACTGGCGACGTCGAGAGATCAGTCGCGGGGCGGTGGACCGCCGACGCGGATCAGGTTGTTGTCGGGGTCCATGAACGAGAACTCCCGCAGCCCCCACGGCTCGTCCTGCATCGGCGTCGCTCGAGCGAGCGACTCGCCCCGCGCCCATCGCGCGCGCAGCTCGGCATGGCTGAGCGCGAGCGCATCGTCGAGCTCGAGCGCGACGCGGACCGCCTCGACGTCGTCGACGAAGACATAGGCCATGCCCGCCTGCGAGAAGGGGTCGAAGCCGCCGGTCTCGGAGACGTGCAGCTGCACCCCCTCCGATCGCACGAACGCGTAGCGCCCCTCGGCGGAGATCTCCACGTCGAAGCCGATGCCGCGGTAGAACGTGACCGAGCGGTCGAGGTCGGCGACCGGCAGGATCGGGACCGCAGCTCCACGCCAGACCGCGACCATGGGCTGCACGCTACCCGGCGGTTCCGTCGCTCGCCAGGATCCAGCCGTGGATCATGGCCATCCAGCCGTCGTCGTCGGCCGTCCAGTCTGCCCAGGCGGCCGCGATCGCCTCGCGCTCCCGCGCGTCGGCGAGGCCGTGGCGCTCCGTGCCGTCGGCGAACGCCGAGTGCAGCGCGCGCTCCTGCCACTGCCCGCCCCAGAACGCCCGGCCGCGCTCCGACTCGAAGCACCACGTCTCGACGTCGGTCTCGATGCGGCCGAATCCCGCGGCGCGCGCCCAGGCCTTGAGCCGCGCGCCCGCGTCGCCATCGCCGCCGTTCGCGCCCTGCAGCGCCACCATCAGCTCGCGCCAGCGCGCGAGCTCGGGCGAGAGCGGATGGATCGTCGTCGCGGAGTAGATGACGTCGCGGGCCGCGACGAGGTCGCCGGCGGCCCGCCAGGCGGTCAGCGCCGCGACCGGGTCGCCGAGGTGCTGCAGCACCTGGTGCGCGTGGACGACGTCGAAGCGCTCGCCCGGCGCGGGATCGTAGGCGTCGCCGACGCGGAACTCGACGTTGGGCACGCCCGCCTGCTCGGCCGCCGCGCGCGCCGTCTCGACGACCTCCGCGCTCATGTCGATGCCGACGACGCGGCCGGTGGTTCCCACCCGGCGGGCGAGGTCGATCGTGATCGAGCCGGGGCCGCAGCCGACGTCGAGCACGCGCATCCCCGGCGCGAGCAGCGGCGAGAGGTAGGCGGCGGAGTTCGCGACGGTGCGTGCGGCATGCGCGGCGACGACGCTCGCGTGGTGGCCGTGGGAGTAGGTGGCGTGCCCCATCCCCGGAGTCTACGACCGCTGCAGGGTGGGCGTCCTAGGGTGGTGGGATGACCAATCCCTTCCTCTCGCCCAGCACGCTCCCCTACCAGCTGCCGCCGTTCGCCGACATCCGCGACGAGCACTACGAGGAGGCGCTCGAGGCCGGGTTCGCCGAGCAGTCCGAGGAGGTGCGCGCGATCGTCGAGGCTGACGACGAGCCCACCTTCGAGAACACGATCGAGGCGCTCGAGCGCAGCGGCCAGGTGCTCTCGCGCGTCGCCCACGTCTTCTTCAGCATGACCTCGACCGACTCGTCGCCGTTCCTGCAGGAGCTCGAGGAGCGCTACGCCCCCCGCTTCGCCGCGCACGCCGACTCCATCACGCTCGACCCGCGCCTCTACGCCCGCGTCGCCGCGCTGCACGAGTCGCCCGACCCCTCCTGGACCGAGGAGCAGCGCTACCTCGTCGAGCGCAAGCACACGGAGATGACGGTCGCCGGCGCAGGCCTCGAGCCCGAGGCGCGCGAGCGGCTCAAGGAGCTCAACCAGCAGCTCGCGACCCTCTCGGCGCGCTTCGACAAGCACCTGCAGGCCGACACGAACGACCTCGCCGTGGTCATCGACGACGCCGCCGCGCTCGACGGGCTGTCCGCCGGCGAGATCGAGGCGGCCGCGCAGGCCGCAGCCGACCGAGGCCTCGAGGGCAAGCACCTCGTCACGCTCCCGCTCTTCTCGGGCCACCCGTGGCTCGCGTCGCTCACGAACCGGGGCGTGCGCCAGCGCATCATGGAGGCGTCGCTCGCCCGCGGCACGCGCGGCAACGAGCACGACAACCGCGCGACCGTGCTCGAGCTCACCGCGCTCCGCGCCGAGCGCGCCGCGCTGCTCGGCTTCGCGACCCACGCGCACGCGATCATGGCGGATGAGACGGCGCGCGACCCCGAGCGCGTGCTGTCGATGCTCACCCGGCTCGCGACGCCCGCCGCGGCGAACGCCGCCGCAGAGGCCGCGGCGCTGCAGGCGCAGATCGACGCATCCGGCGAGTCCTACGAGCTCGCCGCCTGGGACTGGGACTACTGGACCGAGAAGGAGCGCACCGCGCGCTTCGACGTCGACACCGCGGCCCTCCGCCCCTACTTCGAGGCCGAGCGCGTGCTGTGGGACGGCGTCTTCCACGCCGCGAACCAGGTGTACGGCATCACGTTCGAGGAGCGCGCGGACCTGGTCGGCTACCACCCGGAAGTGCGCGTGTTCGAGGTGCGGAACGAGGACGGCAGCGAGGTCGGCCTCTACCTGCTCGACCTCTACACGCGCGACTCGAAGCGCGGCGGCGCCTGGATGAACTCGCTCGTGCAGCAGAACGCGCTGCTCGGCCAGCCCACCGTCGTGATGAACAACCTCAACGTGCCGAAGCCCCCGGCCGGCACGCCGACGCTGCTCACCTTCGACGAGACCACGACGCTCTTCCACGAGTTCGGGCACGCGCTCCACGGGCTCTTCGCCCAGGTGACGTACCCGTCGTTCGGCGGCACGAACACGTTCCGCGACTTCGTCGAGTTCCCGAGCCAGGTGAACGAGATGTGGATGCTGTGGCCCGGCATCGTCGAGCACTACGCGAAGCACATCGAGACGGGCGAGCCGCTCCCCGCCGACGTCATCGAGCGCCTGCAGGCCTCCGAGTCGTTCAACCAGGGGCACGACACGAGCGAGTACCTCGCAGCCTCGCTGCTCGACCAGGCATGGCACGCGCGCACGGCCGGCGACGAGGTGACGGATGTCGCGGCGTTCGAGCGCGACGCCCTCGAGCGGGTGGGCCTCCTGAGCGACACCGTGCCGACGCGCTACTCGACCGGCTACTTCCAGCACGTCTTCTCGGGCGGCTACTCCGCCGGCTACTACTCGTACATCTGGTCGGAGGTCATGGACGCCGACACGGTCGAGTGGTTCAAGGCGCAGCCGTCGATCCGGGAGGCCGGGCAGCGCTTCCGCGAGCGGCTGCTCGGCGTCGGCGGCTCGAAGGACCCGCTCGAGGCGTTCCGCGACTTCCACGGCCAGGACGCCGACCTCACGCACCTGCTGAAGCGCCGGGGGCTCGACGCCGCGGCCTGACTCGCGCGTCCCACCGGCCGGCCGCTGACCCGCGAGGAGGGTCAGCGGCCGCGTCAGCGGGAGCGGCCCGCCTGCAGCACGAGCCAGATGAAGTACGGGATGCCGACGAGCGCGGTCATGATCCCGGCCGGCAGCTGGGCCGGCGCGATGAGCGTGCGGCCGAGGGTGTCGGCGAGCAGCGTCAGCGATCCGCCCAGCAGCGCAGCGAGCGGCAGCAGCACCCGGTGCCTCGCGCCGACGATCGCCCGCGCGGCATGCGGCGCGACGAGCCCGACGAACGCGACGACGCCGATCGCGGCGACCGCCGTCGAGGCCAGCACGACCGCGATGGCGAGCGCGACGATCTGCACGGCCGTGAGCCGCACCCCGAGGAGCCTCGGCGTGGCCTCGTCGAGCTGCGCGAGGTCGAGGTCGCGGTGCATCCAGGTGAGCGCGAGCAGCGACAGCACCACGGCGATCGCGACCGGGATCACATCCTCGAAGCCGCGGCCGTAGGTCGAGCCCGAGAGCCAGACGATCGCCTTGCCGCGGTTCCACGGGTCGGTGATGACGATGAGCATGCTCGTGAGCGCCGCGGTCGCGGCCGAGAGCGCGAGCCCCGTGAGCACGAGCCGGAGGCTGCCGAGCCTGCGCCAGCCGACGAGCACGAGCACGAGCACACCCGCGATGGCGCCGCCGGCGAGCGCGCTGCCCGCCACGAGCCAGCCGGTCGCGACCGGCACCAGGGTGATGATGCTCACCGCGCCGAGCCCTGCACCGCCGGCGACCCCGAGCAGGTAGGGCTCCGCGAGCGCGTTGCGCGCGACCGCCTGTACGAGCGCGCCGGAGAGCGCGAGCGCGACGCCCGCGAGCACCGCGGCCGCGACCCGCGGGGTGCGGGTGTCGAGCGTCACGCGCACAGCATCGCCGGCGCGACCGGCGAGCCAGTTGACGACGTCGCCGAGCAGCAGCAGCCGGTCGCCCAGCAGCACGGCCGCGACGGTCATCGCCGTGAGCACGACCGCCGCGATGACGATCGGCACCCACGCGTGCTTCGCGATCGTGCGGGCGCCGAGCACCGACATCGACTCGGTCTCGGCGGCACCGGCCATCGTGCGGGCGAGCACGATGATGCAGACGGCGCCGACGAGGCTCGTCACGACACCGGTCGGCACGTCGAGCGAGGCCGAGCCGGGCAGCGCCGCACGCAGCAGCACATCCGCGCCGACGACGAGCACGGCGCCCGCGAGCGCGGCGAGCGGGATCGCGACGACGTGGCGGGCGGCACCCGGGATGCGGCGCGCGACCATGCGGATCACGATCGGCGCGGCGAGGCCGACGAAGCCGATCGGGCCGGCGATCGCCACCGCGGCCGCGGCGAGCGCGACCGAGGCGATGAGCGTGCCGAGCCGCAGGCGGCCGACGCCGACGCCGATCGTGGTCGCGGCCTCCTCGCCGAGCGCGAGCACGTCAAGCCGGCGAGCGAGCACGAGCAGCACCGCGATGCCGACGAGCACGATCGGCAGCAGCTGGGCGACGGTCTCGATGCCGTTCTGCGACAGCCGTCCGACGCCCCAGGCGTAGAGGCCCGCCGTCTCCTGCTCGTTGAGGATGATCGTGACGGTCGTCACCGACTGCAGCGCGAGCGCGAGCGCGGTGCCGACCAGCACCATCTGGGTCGTCGACCCCCGCCCGCGGCCGATGGCCACGACGGCGAGGGCGGCGATGAGGCCGCCGGCGAAGGCGATGCCGGCGCCGCCGATGCCCGGCAGGCTGATGCCCGCGACGGCCGCGATCGCGATCGCCGCGCTCGCGCCGCCGTTGACGGCGAGCGTGTCGGGCGAGGCGAGCGGGTTGCCGGTGAGGGTCTGCATCGCGTAGCCGGCCGCGCCGAGCGCGAGCCCGACGACGATCGCCGCGGCGATGCGCGGCAGCCGGCTCTCGACGATCACGGACGCGTGGCTCGCGTCGCCGCCGAGCCAGCCCAGCAGCTCCTGCAGCCCGAGGTCCGTCGTGCCCTGCGTGGCGTGCCACCCCGAGAGGGCGACGAGGCCGACGAGGAGGGCCGCGCCGAGCGCGAGCCCTCCCGGTCGGATGCGTGTCACGGGGCGGGCGAGAGCGCCGCGACGAGCGCGTCGAGGTAGGCGGTCATCGACTCGACGCCGCCGAAGAGCCAGATGCCGTCGGGCAGCCGGTGCACGTTGCCGGCCTGCACGGTCGGCAGGTCGGTGTAGATCGCGTTCGACGCGAGCTGCTGGGTGAAGACGTCGCGCTCGCCGACCGTCATGTAGACGATGTGCGTGCCCTCCTCGAGCGCCGTCAGGCCCTCGACGTCGGTGACGCCGAGCCCGTACTGCGCGTCGCCCTCGCCCGGCCAGCCGTTGACGAAGCCGATCGACTCGAAGGCGGCGGGCAGCAGCGCGCCGTCGGCATAGGGCCGGATCTCGACCTGGCCGCCGTTCTCGTAGCCGTCCATGTGCGCGAGCGGCGTGCCGGTGAGGCCTGCCTCCTCGACGGTCGCCGCGAGCTCCTCGACGTGCGCCTCGTACTCGGTGATCGCCGTCTCGACGGCGTCCTGGCCGCCCACGGCCTCGCCGACGAGGCGGAGGTCGGCGTACATCGTGCCGATCGGGTCGGCGGCGTCGGCGCCCTGCAGCACGAGGACGGGCGCGATCGCCTCGAGGTCGGCATAGGCCGCGTCGTCGGCGCCGAGAACCGTGACGATGAGGTCGGGCGCGAGGCCGGCGATCGCGTCGATCGAGGGCTCGATGCGCGTGCCGACATCGGTCGGCTCGCCCTCGAGGGGCGCGCCGGTGCCCGACCAGTCGGTGTAGCCCGCGACGTCGGCGACGCCGACCGGCGGCAGGCCGGCGACCTGCAGGTGCTCGACGGCGGCCCACTCGAGCGCCACCACGTCCTCGACCTCGGCGGGGATCTCGACCTCGACGCCGCGCGCGTCCGTCAGCGTGACGGCCTCGCTCGAGGCGCCGGGCGCGGCGCTCTCGGCGGGCGCCTCGGTGGTGCCGCACGCGGCGAGGGCGAGCGCGGTGAGCACCGCGACGCCGGCCAGGACGGGCCTGGCGGGCAGGATTCGCTGGGACATGGTCAGCCTTCCTCGGCCCGAGGCGGAGCCTTCGGGCCTGATGTGGAGCGAGTCACGCGGCGCGGGACACGGTGAGCCGGCGGCGGAGCCGCTGCGGCCGGATGCGCAAGCCCTCTGCGAGGGGCTCGACGTCGATGGGCACCTCGTACGCGGCGCTGAGGCGCTCGGCCGTCAGCACCTCCGTGGGGGTGCCGGTGGCGATGATGCGGCCGTGCACGAGCAGCACGACCTCGTCGGCGACCTCGGCCGCCTGCTCGAGGTCGTGGAGCACGATGCCGACGGCGACGCCGTCGTCGGCGAGGTCGCGCACGATCTCGAGGATCTCGCGCTGGTACCGCATGTCGAGGTAGGTCGTGGGCTCGTCGAGCAGCACGATCCCGGTCTGCTGCGCGAGGCATGTGGCGAGCCAGACGCGCTGGCGCTGCCCGCCCGAGAGCTGCGAGACGGGGTGGTCGGAGAGCTCGGCGATGCCGGTCGCGGCCATGGCCCGGTCGATGACGTCGGCGCCCTGGGGGTCGCCCGCACGGAAGCGGCCGCGGTGCGCGAAGCGGCCGTAGGCGACGACCTCGCGCACGCTCACGCCGGAGGGGTCGGGGTGCGACTGGGCGAGCAGCGCGATCCGGCGGGCGAGCTCGCGCTCCCCCAGTGCCGACGCGCTGGCGCCGTCGGCGAAGACGACGCTGCCGTGGGTCGGGCGGTGCAGCGCGGTGAGGCCGCGGAGCAGCGTCGACTTGCCGCTGCCGTTCGGGCCGACCAGCGCCGTGACCGAGCCGGGCTCGAGCGCGATGGATGCGTCGTGGACGATGCGCTCGCGCCCATAGGCGAGGCTGACGTCGGTGGCGCGCAGTGCGCCGGGTCCCGTGGAGGTCACGAGGTAAGGATAGCCTTACCTCAGCGCTGGGAGCAATCCGGGCGGCGAGGCGGCCTCGGATCCGCTCAGGCGGAGAGCTCCTCGATGTCGTCGGCCGTGAGGATCACCGGCGACTCGGCGCCGGCGACCGACTCCTTCGTGACGATGACGCGCTCGACGGAGTCCCGCGAGGGCACCTCGAACATCACCGGCGCGAGCACGGTCTCGAGGATGGATCGCAGGCCGCGGGCGCCGGTCTTCCGCTCGACCGCGAGGTCGGCGATCGCCTCGAGCGCCTCGGCCTCGAAGTCGAGCTTCACGCCGTCGATCTCGAACATCTTCTGGTACTGCTTGACGAGCGCGTTGCGCGGCCCGGTGAGGATCTCGACGAGCGCCGACTGGTCGAGCGGCGAGACGGTCGCGATCACCGGCAGGCGCCCGATGAACTCGGGGATGAGGCCGTACTTGTGCAGGTCCTCGGGCAGCACGTCCTGGAAGACGTCGAGGTTGGGCTTGAGCGACGCCACCGGGGCGCCGAAGCCGATGCCGCGCTTGCCGGAGCGGTTCGCGATGATGTCCTCGAGGCCCGCGAACGCGCCGGCGACGATGAACAGCACGTTCGACGTGTCGATCTGGATGAACTCGGAGTTCGGGTGCTTGCGGCCGCCCTGCGGGGGCACCGACGCGACCGTGCCCTCGATGATCTTAAGCAGCGCCTGCTGCACGCCCTCGCCGGAGACGTCGCGCGTGATCGAGGGGTTCTCGGCCTTACGCGCGACCTTGTCGATCTCGTCGATGAAGACGATGCCGGTCTCGGCGCGCTTCACGTCGTAGTCGGCGGCCTGGATGAGCTTCAGCAGGATGTTCTCGACGTCCTCGCCCACGTAGCCGGCCTCGGTGAGGGCTGTGGCGTCGGCGACCGCGAAGGGCACGTTGAGCTGGCGCGCGAGCGTGGCGGCGAGGTACGACTTGCCGCAGCCGGTCGGGCCCACCATGAGGATGTTCGACTTCTGGATCTCGACGCCGTCGCCGGCCTTGTCCGCCGACTCGAGCTGCTGCATCGCGGCGATGCGCTTGTAGTGGTTGTAGACGGCGACCGCGAGCGACTGCTTCGCGCTGCGCTGCCCGACGACGTACTCCTCGAGGAACGCGAAGATCTCGCGCGGCTTCGGTAGCGTGAAGCCCTCCTGCGCCGTCGTCTCGCCGGCCTCGGCCATCCGCTCTTCGATGATCTCATTGCACAGCTCGACGCACTCGTCGCAGATGTACACCGCGGGCCCCGCGATCAGCTGCTGCACCTGCTTCTGGCTCTTGCCGCAGAACGAGCACTTGAGCAGGTCGCCGCTCTCTCCGAGTCGCGCCATGTCGCTTCTCCACATCGTCGTAGGCGCAGGCCGCGCCCGTGCTACGAGCCTAGGACACCCCGGTGACACGGGCGACGCCCACGCCGAGGCGGCGCAGATCCGCGGCGCGTACGCTGAGCGCATGATCGCCGCCATGACCGCCGTCGCCGTCGCCCTGCTCCTGCCCGCCCACGCATCCGTCATCGGCTCGACGCCCGAGGACGGGGCCACGATCACCGAGCAGCCCGGCTCGCTCAGCGTCGTGCTCAACGAGGCGATCATCGACGTCCCGGGCGCCGAGGGCGGCAACGCCCTCGAGATCACGGATGCCGCGGGCCTCTACTACGGCGACGGCTGCACGACCGTCGACGGCGACACCATCTCGCTCGACGCCGAGCTCGGCGCCGCGGGCGACTACACGCTCGCCTACCAGGTGGTGTCGGCCGACGGCCACGCGGTCTCCGGCGAGATCGCCTTCGCGTTCGAGCCCGTCGACGCCGTCGGCGGCCCTGACGGCGCGGCCGCCGCGCCGGTGTGCGACACCGCCGCCGCCCCCGTCGAGACGCCCTCCGGCACGACCCCCGCGACCGCCGAGCCTGCGACCTCGGCCCCCGCCGAGACCCCGTCCTCGAGCGGCGAGGTCGCCGCACCGCAGACCACGGCGACCGGCCCCGACGAGCCCGAGTCGACGGATGCGCCGGGCGTCGACCCCGGCACCGACTCGACCGGCCCGTGGCCGACGGTCGCCGTCTTCGTGCTCGCGATCCTCGCGGCGCTCGCCTTCATCGCCTACCGGGTGAACCGCCGTCGCAAGGACCGCGGCAACGCCTGACGCCCGCTGCGCACGCAAGAGGGCCGGCCCCGCGGGGCCGGCCCTCTTCCATGCGATCGCGCTGCGGTCAGACGACCAGCTGCGCGGTCTTCCGGCTGCCGAGCACCTGGTCGATGAGCCCGTACTCGAGCGACTCCTCTGCCGACAGGAACGTGTCGCGCTCGATGTCCTTCGACACCCGCGCCACATCGTGGTTCGAGTGCTTCGAGAGCGTCTCCTCGAGCCATCCGCGCATCCGCAGCACCTCGCGCGCCTGGATCTCGATGTCGGAGGCCTGGCCGCGGCCGGCGTCCGAGGTCGCCGGCTGGTGGATGAGGATGCGGGCGTTCGGCAGCGCCAGGCGCTTGCCGGGCTCACCGGCAGCGAGCAGCACGGCAGCGGCGGAGGCCGCCTGGCCGAGGCACACGGTCTGCACCGCGGGACGGATGTACTGCATCGTGTCGTAGATCGCCGTCATGGCCGTGAACGAGCCGCCGGGCGAGTTGATGTACATCACGATGTCGCGGTCGGGGTCCTGCGACTCGAGCACGAGCAGCTGGGCCATGATGTCGTCCGCGGACGCGTCGTCGACCTGCACGCCGAGGAAGATGATGCGGTCCTCGAAGAGCTTCGCGTAGGGGTCCTGGCGCTTGAAGCCGTAGGGCGTGCGCTCCTCGAAGCTCGGCAGGATGTAACGCGAGCTGGGCATCTGCAGCGCGTTGCCGCCCGCCTGGAACGTGGGAGTGTCCATCAGTTGCCCTCCTGGCCGGTGATGTCGTCGAAGGCTGAGCCCTCCTGGTCGGTGCCGCCGCCGCCGGTGACGTCGGTCGCGGAGTCGCGGACGTGGTCGACGAAGCCGTACTCGAGCGCCTGCTGCGCGGTGAACCAGCGGTCGCGGTCGCCATCCTCGTTGACCTGCTCGACGCTCTTGCCCGTGCGCTCGGCGGTGATCTCGGCGAGGCGCTTCTTCATGTCGAGGATGAGCTGCGCCTGCGTCTGGATGTCGCTCGAGGTGCCGCCGAAGCCGCCGTGCGGCTGGTGCAGCAGCACGCGCGCGTTGGGCGTGATGTAGCGCTTGCCTGCGGTGCCGGCGGTGAGCAGCAGCTGCCCCATCGAGGCGGCCATGCCGATGCCGACGGTGACGATGTCGTTCGGCACGAACTGCATGGTGTCGTAGATCGCCATGCCGGCCGTGATCGAGCCGCCGGGCGAGTTGATGTAGAGGTAGATGTCCTTGGTCTGGTCCTCAGCCGCGAGGAGCAGGATCTTGGCGCAGATCTCGTTCGCGTTCTCGTCGCGCACCTCCTCGCCGAGCCAGATGATGCGATCGCGCAGCAGTCGGTCGAAGACCGACGGCGCGAAGACGGGTTCAGCCACGGGTGACTCCTTCTCTCGATTCGTCTCCAACCCTAGGCGGCGAACACGACGCGATCTGCCGTGTTCGCCGCAGGCGGAGGGTGCGGCGGAGGACGGCCCGAGCACACGAGAGGGGCCGGGCGCGCAGCCCGGCCCCTCGTCGTGGATCAGTCCTCGGTGTGCTGCGCGGCGAGCTTCGCCTCAGCCTCGCGGATGGCGCCCTCGACGTCGTCCTCGTCGACCTCGTTCGACGGCAGGAAGTCCGACAGGTCGACCGTCTCGCCCTTGTCGTCGACGACCGTGACGCGGCCGAGCAGCGTCGAGAGCGTCTTGCCGCGGAGGATGTCGCCCAGCAGCACCGGCAGCTGGCCGTTCGCCTCGAGCGCGGTGACGAGCTCCTGCGGCGCCATGCCGTACTGCGCGGCCTGCTGCACGATGATCTGCGTGAGCTCCTGCTGCGTGACCTGCAGGCCCTCCTCCTCCGCGAAGCGGTCGAAGATCATCTGCTGCTTCAGCACCTTGCGGGTCTCCTGGCGGACCTCCTCGCCGTGCTCGGCGTCCTCGGCGCGGTTCTCGGCCTCGAGGTGGCGGACCACCTCGTCCTCGACGACGGCCGAGGGGATCTCGATCTCGACGGCGTCGACGAGCTCGTCCTGGAGGCGCTGGCGCGCCTGCTCGGCCTGGCCGAGGCGGCCGCTGCGGCCGGCCTGCACCTTGAGGTCCTCGCGCAGCTCGTCGATCGTGTCGAACTGGCTCGCCATCTGGGCGAAGTCGTCGTCGGCCTCGGGCAGCTCGCGCTCCTTGACGGCCTCGACGACGACCTTGACCTCGGCGTCCTTGCCGGCGTGGTCGCCGCCGACGAGCGTCGAGGTGAAGGTGGTCTCCTCACCGGCGGTGAGCGACTCGACGGCCTCGTCGATGCCGTCGATCAGCTCGCCGGAGCCGACCTCGTACGAGATGCCGCTCGCGCTGTCGACGACCTCGCCGTCGATCGACGCCGTGAGGTCGAGCTGCACGAAGTCGCCGTTGGCGGCCGGGCGGTCGACCGTCACGAGCGTGCCGAAGCGGCCGCGGAGCTCGTCGAGCTCCTTCGCCACGGCCTCCTCGCCGACCTCGATCGCGTCGACGGTGATCGTGCGGCCCTCGACGGTGGGCAGCTCGAAGTCCGGGCGGACGTCGACCTCGATCTCGAGCACGAGGTCGCCGGAGAAGTCCTTGACCTCGGGCCACGCGGTGACGTCGGCCTGCGGGCGGCCCATCGGGCGGATGCCGGCCTCGGCGACGCCCTGGCGGTAGAACTCGTCGATCGACTCGGAGACGGCCTGGTTCAGGATGTCCTCGCGGCCGACGCGCTGGTCGATGATCGCGGTGGGCACCTTGCCCTTGCGGAAGCCGGGGACGCTGATCTGCTCGGCGACGGTCTTGTACGCCTGGTCGATCGCGGGACGCAGCTCTGCCGGCTCGACCGCGATGGTCAGCTTCGTGCGCGTGTTCTCGATCTTCTCGACCGTGGTCTTCACGAGGTGGTCTCCTGTGGTTCGTCGTTGGGCGGGCACTGGATGCCCGCGGCGCGCGTGGGCACGCCGGATCCGCCGCGAGAGGGCGGACCACCGCCCGAGTCTACCCGCTGCTCCGCCGAGTCCAATCCGAGAGGGCGCATGTGACGAACCACCGTCATGACCGCGCTCGCCCTCGTCGCTCCGCCTGCAATACTCAGGCGCGTGGAGACGACCCTCGAGCAGTGCCTCGTGCGCGCCGCTGACGGCGACCAGCGCGCCTTCGCGGAGCTGTACGACGCGACGTCGTCGCGCGTCTTCGGGCTCGTGCTGCGCATCCTGGTGGATCGCGCGCAGGCCGAGGAGGTCGCGCAGGAGGTCTACCTCGAGGCCTGGCGGCAGGCGAAGCGCTTCGACCCCGACCGCGGCGCCGCCATCAGCTGGCTGCTGCAGATCGCGCACGCCCGCGCGGTCGACCGCGTGCGCGCCTCGCAGTCGCAGCGCGACCGCGACGCCCGCATCGGCGTGCGCGACACGGCGGTGCCGGTCGACATGGTGTCCGAGCAGGCGGAGATCTCGCTCGAGGCCGCTCGCGCCCGGAAGGCGCTGCGCGAGCTGAGCGACACGCAGCGCGAGGCGATCGAGCTCGCGTACTTCGACGGGCTCACGCAGACGGAGATCGCCGAGCGCGTCGGAGCGCCGCTCGGCACGGTCAAGACGCGATTGCGCGACGGCATGGTCCGTCTGCGCGGCATCCTGGGGGTGACGGCATGAACGGCGACCAGCGGTCCATCGACGACCTCGCCGCGGCGTATGCGCTCGACGCGCTGAGCGCAGACGAGCGGGCCCGGTTCGAGGCGCTCGCCTCGCCCGAGGCGAGGGAGGAGGCGGCGGCGCTCGCCGACACCGCCACGCTGCTCGCGGGCGACGCCGTCGCGCCCCCGCCCTCGCTGCGCGCGTCGGTGCTCGACGCGATCGGGCGCGAGCCGCAGCTGCCGGCGGCCGAGCCGGCAGAGCCCGCCGAGCCCGTGCGTCTCCCGTCGGTCCAGCCGGCCGCGCTCACGCCCGTCTCGATCCAGCCCGAGTCGTTCGGCGGCGGGTCGGTCGACCCGAGCCGCACGCGACGGCCCACCTCCGGCGGCCCCGGGCCGGCCGAGCGCCGTGCCCGCGCGCGCTGGCGCCCGCTCCGCGCCGTCGGTGCGGTCGCGGCCGGAGCCGCGCTGCTCCTCGGCGGCGTCGCCCTCGGCACGCAGCTCGGCGGCGACTCCCGCCAGGAGGCGCTCGGCGCTGTCGTGAGCGCGTCCGACGCGGAGCGCACCGAGGTCGAGATGCCCGACGGCTCGATCGCGACGGTCGTCTGGTCGGCCGAGCGCGGCCAGTCGGCGATCCTCTTCGACGGGCTCAGCGCCGCACCGGAGGGCAGCACCTACCAGGCCTGGTACATCGACGCCGACGGCCCGCAGAGCGCCGGCACGTTCGAGGCCGGCGGCGGCGCGACCGCGTTCCTGCTCGACGGCGCCCTCACCGCTGGCAGCGCGGTCGGCGTGACGGTCGAGCCCGACGGCGGCTCCGACGCCCCGACGACCGACCCCATCCTCGTCGTCGAGACGTAGGCCACACCGACCCTGCGATACTCGGCAGGATGTCCGAATCGCCTGCCTCGCACGAGCCCGACGCGTCGCGAGGCCGGCTCGGCCCCGTCGCCATCGCCATCGCGGCCGTCGCGCTCATCGCCACGTGGAGCTCCGGCTTCGTCGGCGCCGAGCTCGCGGCACGCGCGGGCGGCGAACCCGTCACCGTGCTCGCGTGGCGATTCCTCGTGCTCGCGGCGCTCCTCGCCGTCGTGATGCTCGTGCTGCGGCGCCACTGGCCCGGTCGGCGCAGCTGGCTTCGGCAGGGCACCATCGGGCTGCTCAGCCAGGCCGGCTACCTGCTGCTCGTCTTCGAGGGCGTGCGCGCCGGTGTCGACGGCGGCACCGCATCCCTCATCGCCGCCCTGCAGCCCATGCTCGTCGCGACGATCGCGGGCCGCGTGCTCGGCGAGCGCGCCACCCGGTGGATGTGGTGCGGCATGGTCGTGGGGCTCGCGGGCGTCGCCCTCGTGGTCTCCGGCGCGCTCGGCGGCGGGGGCGCACCGCTCTGGGCGTACGCGCTGCCGTTCGGGGCCGTCCTGTGCCTCGGCACCGGCACCGTGCTGCAGCGCCGCTGGCACCTCGACGACGACCTGCTGCAGACGATCACGATCCAGGCCGTGGTCGCCGCCGTCGCCTTCATGGCCGTCGCGCTGCTCCGCGGTCAGGCCGCGCCGCCGACGACGCCCGAGGTCTGGTTCGCCATCCTGTGGCTCGTGCTGCTCGCGAGCCTCGGCGGCTACGTGCTCTACATCACGGTCACGCGCTCGCACGGCGCGACGTTCGTGAGCACGCTGCTCTACCTGACGCCGCCGACGACGATGCTCTGGGTGTGGCTGATCTTCGACGTGCCCGTCACGCCGCTCGGTCTCGCGGGGCTCGCGGTCGCCGCCGCCGGCGTCGCCATCGTGCTCGTGGCGCAGCGGCGGGCTGCTCGGGGCGACTGAGCTCGTCGATCAGTCGATCGGCTCGACCCCGGTGAGCCGCAGCTCCTCGACGTCGAGCCGCGACTGCACGCGCCTGGCGACCGCGTCGTCCACGACGCCCTCGCGGCGCAGCTGCTGCAGCACCTCCCGCTTGCGATCGAGCAGCGCGAGCCGAAGGTGCGCGTACTGCTCGTGCCGCGCACGGGGAGGCGCGGGCTGCGGCCGCGGAGCGTCGACGAGCACGGCGGACTCCCCCGCCTCCGTCTCGGCGCGCGCAGCCGACTCGTCGCGTGCATCCGTCGTCACCAGGTGGTCCTCGTAGTCGCGCAGCAGGCGGGCGCGCGTCTCGTCGTCGATGCCGTGCTTCGCGGCGAGCTCCCCCATCGCCGCGAGCGCCGCATCGGTGATGGCGCGCTCGGCCAGCTGCAGCTCGCGCTGCTCGGAGGCGTCCTCGGGCAGCCGCGCCCAGCGCACCACCGCGGGCAGCGCCGGCCCCTGCACGAGGAGCGTCAGCACGATGACGCCCGCAGCGACGAAGATGATGTCCTCGCGGCCCGCGAGCGGCGTGCCGTCCGGGGCGACCGTCGGCACCGAGAGCGCGATCGCGAGCGACACCGCGCCGCGGAAGCCCGCGACCGAGCTCACCACCCGCGCGCGGTAGGTCATGCGGCGTGCGCGCTGCGACGGCCGCCGATCGAGCATCCGGATCGCGTAGGCGCTCAGCGACAGGAAGGTGAAGCGCACGAGCAGCAGGCCGGTCCAGACCGCGACGGTGAGCGCGACGAGCCTGCCGAGCGCGGCCGCGTCGGTCTGGTGCGCGATGAGCTGCACCTCGAGGCCGATGAGCACGAAGAGCGCGCCGTTCAGCACCGCGGCGCCGAGCGGCCACGCCGCCTCGGTCTGCCGGCGCGACGCCGCGGTGCTGATGCGGCTGCTGGCATAGGAGACCGCGAGGCCCGCGACGACGACGGCGAGCACGCCGGAGCCGTGGATGAGCTCGGCGGCGAGGAACGCGGCGAACGGTGTGACGAGCAGGGCGATGTTGATCGACATCGCGTCGCGCACCCGGCGCAGCACCAGCAGCGCGAGGCCTGCGACCGCGAGCCCTGCCGCGGCGCCGCCGAGGTACGAGAGCAGCACCATCCCGGTGATGTCGAGCGGCGTGAACCGGCCGCCCACGGCGACGCCGACCGCGATCGCGTACACGACGAGCGCGGTGCCGTCGTTCGTGAGGCTCTCGGCCTTCAGCAGCATGAAGTTGCGGCGCGGCAGCGAGCGTCCGAGCGCGGCGACGGCCGTCGCATCCGGCGGCGCGACCGCCGCACCCAGGATGAGCGCGACCTCCCACGGCACCCCGAACAGGTGCGCGATACCCGCGACGGCGAAGGCCGTCGCCACGACGAGCAACGTGCTGGCGATGACGATGCCGCGCAGGTCGCGCCGGATGGAGCGGAGCGAGGTGGTGAGGCTCTCCCAGAAGAGCATCACCGGCAGGAAGACGAGCAGCATCGTCTCGGGCGGCAGCTGGATCTCGCGCAGCTCCGGCACGAAGCCGAGCAGCAGGCCGAGCAGCACGAGCAGCAGCGGCGCCGCGAGGCGCAGCCTGGGTGCGAGCAGCACCCCCACGAGCACCGATGCGCCGAGCAGCACCGTCACCTCGAGTCCATCCATCGCGCACCTCCCCTGCAAGCGTCCCGCGCGGCCGTGTCGCCGCGATGACGCAGCGATGTCGCTTCGGCGACGGATCTCCATGGTGCGGCCGGTGGGGACGACCGCGGCAGGGCCTGTCGGTGCCCCTCTCGCGCTGCCGGTCGCGCTCACGGGGCCGCACGGCGAGACTGGGAGCCGATCCAGGAGGACGCCATGGCCGCCGATCTGCTCTCGAGCCTCGACCTCGCGCGGCGCGACGAGCCCACGCCGCAGCCGGACGTGCACGCGAGCCTGCTCGACTGGCTCGCGTTCCAGCGGCACGAGTTCCGCCGCAAGTGGCGCGACCTCTCCCCCGAGCAGCTCGCCGCGTGGTCGGTGCCGCCGGCCGAGCTGTCGGTGCTGGGCCTGATCCGTCACATGCAGCAGATGGAGCACCACTACCTGACGTGGGGACTCGGCGGCGGCGAGCGCATCGAGACCTATGGCGACGACGACTACGCGGGCGGATCCGCGGCGACCGTCGAGGACGACGTGCGGCTGTACCTCGCGGAGATCGAGCGGGCGGACGCCGCCATCGCCGCCATGCCGGCGCTCGACGCTCCCGGGCGCGGCAGCGCGGCACCGCTCTCGCATGTGCTCATCAAGATGATCGACGAGTACGCGCTGCACGCTGGCCAAGCGCACATGCTGCGCTTCGCGGCGCTCGGGCGGGTGCAGCGGTAGCGACCGCTACTTCAGCTGCCCGCGGATCTCACCCGGCGGGTTGGTCGGGGTGTGCACGTTGACGTAGTAGCCCCGCGGGTTCGCCTCGATGGCGGCGAGCAGCATCGGATCGGCGGTCGTGCACGTGTCCACCTCGAAGCTCGTGGCGGCGACGACGGACAGCGGGACGACCACACGACCGGGCGCGTTGCGCGGTGCCACATGGATGTGCGCGGCGACGGCCGGAGCCGACAGGCCGTCGACCTCGAGCGTGTAGCAGAGCTGGTCGCCGTCGATCTCGTAGCTGAACCAGCCGTGCGCGCCGAAGTCGTTCGGTGCGGGCACCTCCTGCCCGCCGTTCAGCGGGATCGCGGGCGCGGCATTCGCGGCACCGGCGGAGGCGAGCGTCAACGCCGCAGCTGCGGCGAAGGTGAGGGCGGTGATGCGGGTGGTGCGTGTCGTGCGCATGGCGTGTGCTCACTTCTCAGGGCCGACCCCTGGTCGATCCGGACGCTACGCCGAGCACGTGCCGCGCACAATGCCCCGTTCAGCCGCTCAGGGTTCAGCAGCTCAGCGCTCAGGCGTGAGGTCGTCGAGGATCTCGGCGATCGGCGCCTGCCTCGCCTCCCGCCAGCCTTCGCCCGCCCAGAGGTGCAGCCGCGACGCGTCGCCCGCGGCTGCCGCCTCGGCGCGCATCGCGCGCGTGAGGTGGTGCAGCGCCGGGTAGCCGGAGGGCGCGCCGGCGTCATGCCGCTCGACGAAGCCGTTGACGAGCGCCCGCGCCGGACGGCCGGTGAAGGCGCGCGTGAGCGTCGTGCGCTCGAACGGGGGGTCGGCGAGCGCGGCGCGATGCGTCGCGGAGGTACCCGCCTCGTCGGCGAGGAGGGCGGCGGTGCCGATCGCGACCGCATCCGCGCCGGCCCCGAGCAGCGCCCGCACCTGCTCGCGGCGGGCGATGCCGCCCGCGGCGACGATCGGCAGCGTCGATGCGGCGCGCACCTCTGCCACGAGCTCGAGGAGCGGCATGTCGACCGGCAGCGCGTCCTGCGCCCAGATGCCGGAGTGCCCGCCTGCGGCGGAGCCCTGCACGACGAGCGCGTCCACGCCGGACGCTGCGGCGTCTCGAGCCTCGTCGACCGAGGTGACCGTCTGCATCGTCGCGATGCCGGCGTCCGCGAACGCGGCCAGGACCGCGCGGTCCGGCAGCCCGAACGTGAACGACACGAGCGGCACGCGTGCCTCGAGCAGCAGCGCGACCTTCGCATCCCACGCGTCGTCGTCCTCGCGATTGGCGGCGACGGGTCCGGCCCCGAGCTCGTCGCTGATGCGCTCGGCGTAGGCCTCGTAGTCGGCGTCGGCGATCGGGTGGAGGTTCGGCACGAAGAGGTTGACGCCGAAGCGCTCGATCCCGCGAGCGCGCACCTCGTCGATCTGGCTCGCGAGCGCCTCCGCGCTCTTGTAGCCGCCGGCGAGCTGGGCGAAGGCGCCCGCCGTGGCCGCCCGTGCGACCAGCTCGGGCGTGCTCGGCCCGCCCGCCATCGGCGCGACCATCACCGGGCGGGCGTCGTGCAGCAGTGCGGCGAGGGTCACGCCTCCATCCTGTCGCAGGGCCGACTCCGCCGGTGCGGCCTCGCTACGCTCTGCCCATGCGCGCGGCTGCCTTCGGCGGGATCCTCCTGGTGACGCTCGCTGTGGGAGCCTGCGCATCGGCGGAGGAGGACCGCCTCGAGCGTCCGCGCATCGCGAGCGCGAGCGTCGTGACGTGCGATCTGCAGACCAACGACGTCTTCCTCCCACCCGGCAGCGAGCAGATCGCCGCCGCGCTGCGCTCGGCTCCCCTGCCCGAGGGCATGCACCTGTCCACCCGGACGATCGTCGAGCGGACCGATGCCGACCCGACCATGCTCGAGGCCCACGTGCGCCTCTGCGCCGAGGAGCCGCCGACTCGGGACGAGCTCATCGTGGCGGGCACGGCGCTCGCCGTCGCGATCGGCCAGAGCGAGGTCAGCGACCTGGTCCAGCAGGTGAGCGTGCGGGCATGGCACGCCGACGCGTCGGGGACCCTCGTCGACGCCGGGGAGCCGGTCCGCACGGACTTCCAGGCGCGCGATTGGGCGCCCGGCGACCCACCGGATCCGAGCCGCTGGGAGTAGCGGCGCGCCGACTCGCGCCCGCAGCGGCCGATCGCGAGGACGGCACTGTGGCACGCCTGCCCTCGCCGGATGCGGCGGCAGACCTCAGCTCGCAAGCCGCTCCCGCGTCTGGTCGTGCGATGCGTCGATCGCGTCGATGTAGGCGGTGATCGCGTCGCGGTTCTGCGTCAAGAAGGCGATCTTCTCGGTCATGCGGTCACGCTCGCTGACGAGCAGCTGCCGCAGGCCCGGTTCCGCGTCATGGACGACGATCGTGCGCGACTGATGCAGGCACGGGAGGATGTCCGCCACGATCCGAGTGGGGATGCCCGCATCCACGAGTCCCCGGATCTTCTGCACCCGGTCGACGAGGTACTCGTCGTAGTCCCGATAGCCGTTGCTCAGCCGATGGGGCGTGATGAGTCCCTGCTGCTCGTAGTAGCGCAGCATCCTCGCCGGCACCCCGGTCTTCGCAGCGAGCTCTCCGATGCGCATGTGCACGATCCTGACGTCGACTTGACCTTGACACTGATGACAACGTTGAGACTAGCAGTGCACGTTCGGACGCCAACAGGAGGAGCACCATGACGACCATCGGCTTGATCGGCAGCGGCAACATCGGCGGCGGGATCGCGCGCCTGGCGATCGCCGCGGGCTACGAGGTCGTGCTGAGCAACAGCAGGGGTCCGGAGACGCTCGCTGACCTGGTCGCGGAGCTCGGTCCCGGTGCACGAGCCGCGACGCCGGCAGAGGCCGCAGCCGCGGGCGACCTCGTGGTCGTCTCGGTGCCGCTGCGCGCCTACCCTGACGTGCCGGTCGCCGAGCTGCGCGGCAAGACCGTCATCGACACGAACAACTACTACCCCGAGCGCGACGGTCACATCCCTGCGCTCGACGACGAGTCGACGACCACGGCGGAGCTGCTGCAAGCCCACCTGCCGGAGTCGACCGTCGTGAAGGCGTTCAACAGCATCTACTTCCCGCACCTGGCGAGCCTGGGCCGGCCGTCCGGCGACCCCGACCGCTCGGTGCTCCCGATCGCCGGTGACGACACCGCGGCGAAGGCGGCGGTGACGGCGTTCCTCGATGCGATCGGCTACGACGCGCTCGACGTCGGGCCGCTGGCCGAGGGGTGGCGCTTCCAGCGCGACATGCCCGCGTACACCGCCCCCTACTTCGCCGGCACCGACCCGAACGAGGGCGGACCCGTCGGGCGGGAAGAGCTGAGCGACCGGCTCGCCGAGGCCAAGCGGTACCGCGACCTCTGAGCCGGCACCACCCAATGCCGCGGGACGCCCCGCGGCCGATCCGCCGCGCCTCGGCACGCCTGCCGAGCGCCGCATCCACGAGAAGGACGAACTTGAGCAACGACCGCACGATGATCCTGGGGATGCACCTGGGCAACGGATACGGATCCCAGGGAGCCGCGTGGCGCTTCCCGGGCGTGGATCCCGCGAACTACGCCAGCTTCGACGCGCAGGTGCGCTACGCGCAGGCCGCGGAGCGCGGGAAGCTCGCCTTCCTGTTCCTGCCCGACTTCCCCGGCCTGCAGGGCGATCTCGCCAGCGAGTCTCCCCAGATCACGCTCGAGCCGATGCTGACGCTCGCGGCGATCGCGCGCGAGACGGAGCGCATCGGCCTGGTCGCCACCGGCTCCACGACCTTCAACGAGCCGTTCAACATCGCCCGGCAGTTCAAGGCGCTCGACGTCATGAGCCACGGGCGCGCCGGCTGGAACGCCGTCACCACGAGCGACCCCGGCGCGGCCGCCAACTACGGCCAGGCGATCGCGCCCCGGCCGGAGCGCTACCAGCGGGCGCACGAGACGATCCAGATCGCGCAGGCGCTCTGGGGCAGCTGGCAGCGGGACGCGTGGCTGCGGGACGTCGAGGGCGGCCGGTTCGCCGACCCCGAGAGGATCCAGCCGATCAACCTCCAGGGGCAGCACGTCGCCTCCCGCGGCCCGCTGCCGATCCCCCCGTCCGAGCAGGGGCAGCCCGTCATCTTCTCCGCGGGCGGCGGAGCGAACGGCGTGGAGCTCGCCGGACGCTACGCGAGCGGCGTCATCGGCGCGGCCTTCACCATCGAGGATGCGCGCAGCCAGCGCGACGCCGTCCGGGACGCCGCACGCCGGGCCGGCCGCGACCCCGACGAGGTGAAGTTCTTCGCCGGGGTCATGCCGGCGATCGGCCCCACGAAGCGGGCGGCGCTCGATCGACGAGTGATGCTCGGCCAGCACAGCGCCCCAGCCCGCGTGTCCTACCTGGGTTCGATGCTGGGCCTCGCCCTCGACGCGAGGCAGCTCGACGACCCGCTGAGCGCGTCGCAGCTCGCCATCGCGCGCGCCAGCGAGTTCGACCCGCGCTCCGCACACGCGCTCGAGGTCGCGCTGGAGGGGTGGACGCTGCGCGAGATCCTCGCCCACGGCGTCATCGACTACCACCCGACCCCCGTCGGGACCGCCGCCGTCACCGCCGACCACATGCAGGAGTGGTTCGAGGCGGGCGCCTGCGACGGCTTCTGGGTCTCGATCGACGTGAACGAGGACGGCATCGACACCTTCGTCGACGAGGTGGTGCCGATCCTGCAGGAGCGCGGGCTCTTCCACCACGACTACGAGGGAGCCACCCTCCGCGACCACCTCGGGGCGCCGGCGCAGTACGGCCTCGACCCGCGCGTCTCATAGGTGGGCCGCGAGATGCCGCACCAGCACGCGCAGTCCCCGACCGTCGAGGCGGTCCTCGACCAGGATCGGTACCGCGCGATCTTCCGCCAGCATGCAGCCGCGGTCGCGGTGGTGACGCTCGAGGGGTCGACGGGGCCCGTCGGCTTCACCGCGACGTCGGTCATCTCCGTCTCCGCCAGCCCGCCGGTGCTCGCCTTCTCCGTCGCCGGCACGTCATCGTCCTGGCCCGCGCTCTCGACTGCCGAGACGATCGTCGTCAACTTCCTCTCGGCCGACCAGGCCGACGTGTCGGCTCGCTTCGCGACGCCCGGCATCGACCGGTTCGCCGACCGCGGGTGGGATCGCCTGCCGACAGGCGAGCCCGTGCTGCATGGCGTGCGGGCGCGGGTGCGGGCCCGTGTCCTCGACCGGATCCCCGCCGGGAGCAGCTTCCTCGTCACCCTGCTCGGCCTCGAGAGCGATGCTCCGCGGCGCGACGCACGACCGCTCATCTACCTCGACCGCACGTACCTCGGGCTGCGCAGCCAGGGCACGTACGATGCAGCGTCACACCGTCCACCAGCCGCGGGCTGACCTGCCACTCGTCTTCCCCGGGAGCGCACCGCCCGTGCCGATCCTCACCCGAGCGTTCGCGCGATCTCGGCGATGGCGGTTGGGCCGACTCGACAGCATCCGCCGATGAAGCGGGCGCCCGCCTCGGCCCAGGAGCCGGTGAGCGCGGCGTCGAATCCAGGCTCGCCGATCCATCGACGGCCTGCGCCGTCCCAGCTCTCGCCGGAGTTGGGGTAGACGACAGCGGGTTTGCCGCTCGCCGCGACCGCGGCGCGCACCGCCCGCAGCGCATCGCCGGGCGCACAGCAGTTCACGCCCACCGCCACGATGTGCTCGCGGTCGGCGGCGAGCGCGAACGCCTCGGCCATCGGACGACCGTCCCGCAGCCGATCTCCGGCGATGGTGCACGACAGCCAGGCGGGCGTTCCGAGCTCCTCAGCGAGATCGAGCAGGACCGAGACCTCGTCGAGATCCGGGATCGTCTCGAGTGCGAGCAGGTCGGGCCCGGCGCTCACGAGCAGCTCCATGCGTGGCCCGTGGAAGTCGCGGAGCGCGTTCCGGGTCATGCCGTAGCGGCCGCGGTACTCCGACCCGTCGGCGAGCACAGCGCCGTACGGGCCGACGGATGCGGCGACCAGCCGGACCGCGCGGTCGCCGGTCACAGCGGTGACCTCGTCACGCGCCTCGCGGGCGATCGTCACGCTCCGCCGGATGAGCGCCTCGGCCTCCGCCCGAGCCATGCCCGCGTGTTCGAACCCGTCGACGCTCGCCTGGTAGCTCGCCGTCGTCGCGACCTGCGCGCCCGCCTCGAAGTACGCCCGGTGCACGGCAGCGATCTCGCCGGGTGCATCGCGGAGCAGGCGGGCGGTCCACAGCTCGTCCGTGAGGTCGTGACCGCGGTCGGCGAGGGCATTGGAGAGCCCGCCATCGAGGACAACGACCGGCGACGTCTTCGGTGCCACCACGAGCACATCCTCTCCGAAGGTTGGAGTCGGGGCGACAGGATTCGAACCTGCGACCTCCCGCCCCCAAAGCGGGCGCTCTAGCCAAGCTGAGCTACGCCCCGTAGGGATCGCTCCCGTACGAGTGGCGAGTCTACCGGCGGCTGAGGCGACGCCATCCACAGCCGACGCGACCCCTTCCCGCCAACCGGACCCGTTGCAGCGGGTCGAGTCGACGGGAAGGGGTCGAGTCGGCAGAGCGGGGAGCCCGAGATGCGCCGGACTCCCCGCAGCCTGCGACGCGGTCGATCACCGCGTGCGCTCAGCGCCCGCCGATCACCCGAAGGTGAACGAGTAGGCCTCGACGCCCGCCGGCACCGTCACCTCGATCGTGCCCTCCTGGCTCGCATCGGCTCGCAGCAGCTCGTACGACCGCGGCGTGCCCGAGACCGGGATCTCGACGCGCTCGCCATCGACGTCCGCGACGACCGTGCCCTCGCCTGCCAGCACCATCCGCACCTCCTGGCCGCGGTACTGCAGCCGCACGTCCGCCGAGTCACCGCGCGGGGTGACGAACTGCGTCTCGAGCTGCCACGCGCCGTCGAGCGCGAAGGTGTCGGCAGCCTGCTCGGCCGGGTAGGCGAAGTCCTCGGTCTGCGTGGAGTAGCGCTCCTCGCCACCGAAGTTCTGCACCTTGGTCGTGCCGAGGTACGACTCGGGCGTGATCTCGGTGTTCACCGGCGTCTCGTCCGACATCTCGGTGACAGGGGGCAGCTCGACGTCCGGGTTCGCCTGCTGCAGCAGCTCGCGGATCATCTGCTCGCCCTCGCGGTACTGCCCCTCGCCGAAGTGCACGTTGCGCACGGTGCCCTCGGCATCGATGAGGTAGCGCGCGGGCCAGTAGGCGTTGCGGTAGTTCGTCCACGTGGAGAGCGAGTTGTCGATCGCGACCGGGTACTCGATGCCGAGCGCTTCGGCGCCCTGGATGACGTTCGGGCGCTCCTTCTCGAACGCGTACTCGGGGCTGTGCACGCCGATCACCTGCAGTCCGGCATCCGCGTAGGCGTCGTACCAGGCGTTCATGTGGGGCGTCGAGCGCTGGCAGTTGATGCACGAGTATGCCCAGAAATCGACGAGCACGACCTGGCCGCGCAGCTCCGCGAGGTCGATCGGCTGATCGCCCTCGGTGTTGAACCACGAGTCGATGCCGCGGATGCTCGGAGCCGTGCCGCACTCCTGCAGCTCGGTCGCGCCCGGGTCGCACAGGTCGAGGTCCTGGTTCTCCTCGGTCTCGAGGCCGCCGATCGAGATGGCCTCCTGCACCTCCTCGTTGCCGGCGATGTACTCCTGGATCGCCGACGTGTAGTCGGGCACCAGCCGCTGCAGCCGTGCGGGCACGTCGAAGACGAGGCCGAGCGCGAGCAGCAGCATGAGCGCACCCGAGACGGTGCGGATGACGCCCTGGCGCTTGCGGAACGCCTTGATGCGCTCGGCGAGGCCGCGGCCCGCGAGCGCGAAGAACAGCAGCGGCAGCGCCGCGCCGATCGCGAAGGAGACGGTGAGCACGACGGTGTCGGCGCCGATCTGGCCCGTGGAACCGGCGACCGTGATGGCCGCGAGCACGGGTCCTGCGCACGGCACGTAGACGGCGCCGAGCGCGAGGCCGAGCGGGAAGCCCTGGAGCTTCGACGACTTCTCGCCCGCGGTCTGCAGGAACGGGAGCTTCTCGAAGGGCTTCTCGAGCAGGTGCTGGAACTGCGGCACGATGAGGCCGACGCCGATGAGCGCGAGCACGATGATGCCCGCCCAGCGCAGCACGTCCTGCGGGAGGCCGAGGAGGCTCAGCACCAGGCTGCCGGCGAGCGTCATGAGCGTGAAGCTCACGACGATGCCCGAGATCACGAGGTAGGGCCGCCAGCGCGAGATCGACCGCTGCTTGACGCTCGCGCGCGTCGCGGTGGCGACGCCGCCGCTCCCCTGCGCGGCGTCGGCGGACGCATCCGACGCCTGCTCGTCGCGCGCGGACTGCATGCCGCCGGAGAAGAGGATGACGGGCAGCACCGGGATGATGCAGGGCGAGATGCCGGTGATGAATCCACCCAGCAATCCGATCAGGGCGAGCATGGTGCCTCCTTGGCGAGTTGCCGTTGGTTCGGCGCGGCGGCCCTCCCGGATGGCCTCGGATGTCGATGAGCGATCTTCCAATCCGCGCTCCGCACGCCTCCGAACCCCTGGCATCACCGGCTCGCACGGGCCGGCAACCCAACAGGGAAGGAGAGCAGCGATGCTCACCAAGAAGAACCCCAAGATGGCCGGGCTCGTGCTCGTCGGCACGGCGACGCTCGTGCTCGCGGGCTGCTCGATGGGCGGCTCCACGACGGCCGACGAGACGATGGAGCCGACGACGGCCCCCAGCGCCTCCGAGGAGTCGATGGAGACCGAAGCCGCGATGGACCCCGCCTACGACAACCTTGTCGGCGCCGGCTGCGCGATGTACGACGAGGCGGTGCCGGACGGCGCTGGCTCGATCGTCGGCATGTCGCAGGACCCGGTCGCGGTCGCGGCCTCGAACAACCCGATGCTCACGCAGCTCGTCGCGGCCGTCTCTGGCCAGCTGAACCCGGATGTCGACCTCGTCGACACGCTGAACGGTGACGAGTTCACCGTCTTCGCACCGGTCGACGACGCCTTCGCGGCGCTGCCCGCTGAGACCGTCGAGATGCTGCAGACGCCCGAGGGCGCCGAGACGCTCGAGTCGGTGCTGACCTACCACGTCATCCCCGGTCAGATCGCGCCCGACGCGATCGCCGGCACGCACATGACCGTCCAGGGCGAGGAGCTCATGGTCGAGGGCGACGCTGACGAGCTCATGGTCAACGGCGACGCCGCGACCGTCGTCTGCGGTGGCGTCCAGACCGCCAACGCCACGGTCTACCTCATCGACTCGGTGCTCATGCCGCCGTCGATGGGCTGATCCAGCAGCACACGCATCGAAGGGGCCGGTCCGAGAGGATCGGCCCCTTCGACGTGCGTGCCTTTCACCGGCTGAACGCGTTCAGCCATGATGGGTGCATGACGAACCAGCGCGGGGCCACGAAGGGCGCCCGCACCGCAGCCCGCATCCGCGAGGTCGCGTTCGCCGCGCTGCGCGAGGACGGGTGGCGCACGACGACGATGCGCGGCATCGCCGACCGCGCCGGGGTGTCGCCCGGCACGATCTACCTCTCGATGCCCTCGAAGGACCACCTGCTGCTCGCGCTCTACGACGAGACGGTCGTCCGGATCGAGCAGCGGGCGACCGAGGCCATCACGGGCGTGCGGCCGTTCGCCGCGCGGCTGGGCATCGCGCTCGACATCGCGCTCGACGAGATCGCGCCGTTCCACCGGGTGGCCACCGAGGCCATCGGGCAGGCGATCACCGCCGACTCCCCCGTCAGCCCGTTCGGCGAGGCGTCGAGGGCGTCGCGCGAGCGGATGGTGGCGCTGTTCACGACCCTCGTCGAGGGATCGGACCTGCTGACCGACCGCCAGCTGCGCCGAGCCCTCCCCGAGCTGCTCTGGGGATTGCTCATGGCAGGCATGCTGGCGTGGACGAGCGACCGCAGCCGCGACCAGCGGCGCACCCGGGCGCTGCTGCAGCAGGCGGTGCCCATGATCGACCGCGCGATCCGGATCACCGCGGTGCCGCTGCTGCGGGCGCAGGTGCGGGACCTGCTCGCCCTCACGGCAGCGCTGAAGCAGCTCCCCGATGACGACGCGTGAGCGGCGCCACCGCGCCAGCAGCTAGAGCGTGCGCTCCCGGATCATCCGCGCGAGCTCGAGCCCGGAGTCCTTCACGGTGCGCTCCTGGGTGTCGTAGTCGACCCGCACGATGCCGAAGCGCTTGTGGTAGCCCCATGCCCACTCGTAGTTGTCCATGAGCGACCAGTAGAAGTAGCCCTTGACGGGCACGCCCGCGTCGATGGCGTCGAGCACCGCGCCGACGTGGAGGCGGAGGAACTCGACCCGCTCGGCGTCGTGGACGCGCTGCTCGCCCGTCGCCGCATCCGTGTCGAGCACGTCGTCGTACGCCGCGCCGTTCTCGGTGACCCAGAGGTCGACACCCTTCGGGCCGGCGTAGTCCTCGTGGAGGCGGCGCAGCAGCCGGGTGAGCCCCTCGGGCTGCACCTCCCAGCCCATGGTCGTCGTCGGCAGCCCGCGCGGGTGGATCTCGACACCGTCCGCGGCAGGGAACGGGCTGCGGATCGGCCGGTCAGTCGGCGCATCCTGCAGCATCGGCTCCGCCAGCGGCTCGAACGAGCACGCGTCGCCGTGGTAGTAGTTCACGCCCAGGACGTCGATCGGCGCGCCGATGATCTCGAGGTCGCCGTCCTGCACGACGGCGTCGAGGCCGAGGTGGCCGACGTCGGCGAGCAGCGTCTCGGGGTAGCTGCCGCGCAGGATCGGGTCGACGAAGAAGCGGTTGTACTGCTCGTCGATGCGGCGGGCGGCGTCGACATCCGACGGATTGGTCGGGTCGACCGGGTCGGCGACCGTGAAGTTGAGCGTGATGCCGAGCCGCTCCGCGCCGGCGTCGCGCAGCGCCTGCACGGCCATGCCGTGCGCGAGCAGCAGGTGGTGCCCGGCAGCGAGGCCGTCGGCGACGCTCTGCCGGCCGGGCGCGTGGGCGCCGGCGATGTAGGAGAGGAACGACGAGCACCACGGCTCGTTGAGGGTCGTCCAGTTGTCGACGCGGTCGCCGAGCTTCTCGTGCACGGCCAGCGCGTAGTCGACGAAGCGGCTCGCGGTGTCGCGCGACGGCCAGCCGCCCGCCTCCTCGAGCACCTGCGGCAGGTCCCAGTGGTAGAGCGTGAGCCAGGGCATGATGTCGGCGTCGAGCAGCTCGTCGACGAGCCGCGAGTAGAAGTCGAGGCCGGCGGGGTTCGGCGCGCCGCCGTCAGGGCATACGCGCGACCAGCTGGTCGAGAAGCGGTACGACTGCAGCCCGAGCTCGCGCATCATCGCCACGTCGGCGGGCATGCGGTGGTAGTGGTCGCACGCGACGTCGCCGGTGTGGCCGTCGATCACGGCGCCCGGCACGCGGGCGAACGCGTCCCAGATGCTGGGGCGACGGCCGTCCTCGGCCGCGGCGCCCTCGATCTGGTAGGCGGCGGTCGCGCCGCCGAGGATGAGGTCTGTGGGGATGCTGCGCTGCACCGCACGAGCGTATCCCGCCATCCGGGGTGCCGATGTGCATGCCGGATGCGGTGCGGATCGCGCCGACCGGATGCGGTAGATTCGACCAGTCCCGACGCGCGAGCACGGGGCACGCGGGCGTAGCTCAATGGTAGAGCCTCAGTCTTCCAAACTGATTACGCGGGTTCGATTCCCGTCGCCCGCTCCGTCAGCGGTACAGCTCGAGCGCAGGCTCCTCGGCGTCCAGGGAGCTCCAGCCCTGCACCTCGCTCCACGCGAGCGGAGCGTCGGCGTACATCGGCTCGATGATCGACCACATCGCCGCATGGTCACTCCCGCCGAAGAAGACCTGGTAGATCTCACCGTCGGATCCGTTGCCGTCGAGATAGCCGACGCCCGCATCGAGCAGCGCCTCACCAGCCTCGAGCTCGAGCGCGAACATGTCGTGCCACACAGCGTCGTCCGTCTCTGCGGGCCAGCCGGTGAACGTCATCATGATCGACTGCCCGGCCTCCTCCAGCGCAGGGTCGATCGCCTCCCAGTGCTCCTCGACGCGCTCGACATGCTGGACGTCGGTGATCGGCACGCCGCCGGGCGACGATGGCGGGGGCGTGATGCACGCCGTCATGCCCATGAGCGCCACGAGCACCGCGCCCGCGCCAGCGGTCCGACCTGACAGAGCACGTCGACCGCGCGCAGTCGTGTCTCGTGCGAGCATCCGAGGCTCCTGTGATCGATCGGTCGTGCGTCTGGGAGAGCATATGTGGCTCGCGAGCAGTGGCCCGCATGAGGCACGAGGATGCGATCTCGGCCGTCGAGGGCAGTGCTCTCCACAGGCCCTTCCACGTCGCGCTGATCGGCCGCCCCATGTCAGTGGCCGGTGGGAGACTGCGCCCATGTCGACGGAGATCCAGGCCTCGCGGTGGCCGACGCACCGGCAGCTGCCGGTGCCGCTCGACCCCGCCGCGGCGCAGGGTCCGCTGTGGCTGCGGGGTCCGCGACCCGGCGATGTCGCCGAGTCAGGCGCCCCCGCGGTGACGCCGGTCGAGGCAGGCACGGAGATCGCGCCCGTGCCCGTGCCGACGGTGCAGGATGTGCGCGCGTCGGCGATCAAGATCGTCGTCGACCTCGACGCCGCGATCGCCGGGCTGCAGGCGATGCGCACCCATGCGCTCGCAGGTCTCGGGCTGCTGGCGCTCGAGGAGGCAGGCGACGCGCACCTCGACGCCGGGATCGTCATGCGCGACCTCGCGAACGAGCTCGCCCTCCGCCAGCGCCGCAGCGACCGCACCGTCGAGGCAGAGATCGACCGCGCCATGCGGATCCTCGACGAATGGCCCGCAACGCTCCGCGCCTGGGGCGAGACCCGCATCCACCAGGGCCACCTCCGCGTCATCACCGACATCGGCGCACCCCTCAAGACGCCGGAAGCCCGAGCCGCGTTCGAGGCTGCGCTGCTTCCGGTCGCGGAGACGACGACGCCGGCGCGGCTGGCGAGGATCGCCCGCCGCGAGCTCGAGAAGCTCATCGAGGAGCCGCTGACCGAGCGGCACCGCGTCGCCCGGGACGGTCGCGAGGTGTTCGTCACCGACCTCGCCGACGCCATGTCGAGACTCGTGCTCGTCATCCCCACCGTCCTCGCCCACGGCATCCTCGACCGCTCCATCGAGATGGCGCGCGCCGCCGACCCCGACGACCCGCGCACCGTCGACCAGCGCCGAGCCGACGCCTGCTGCGACCTGCTCCTCACGGGCGAACCCACCGACCGGGCGTTAGCAGGCATCCGCGCACAGGTCAGCATCGTCATCCCGGCGACCGTGCTCCTCGGCGAGGACGGCAGCGACGACAGCAGCAGCGGTGACAACGCCAGGCTGCGCAGCGGCGCGCTCGTCGACCCCGACACCGCCCTATGGCTCGCGGGGGTGACCAAGACGTGGACCCGCGTGTTCACCGACCCCGTCAAGGGACATGTCATCGCCGCCGACACCTACCGGCCATCGCGCAAGGTCCGGCGGCTGCTCCGCGAGCGCGACCAGCGCTGCCGATGGCCCGGCTGCTGCGCCAAGGCCGAGCACGCCGACATCGACCACACCATCCCCTGGATCGACGGAGGCAAGACCACCCCCGGCAACCTCGCCCACCTCTGCCGACGACATCACATGCTCAAGGGCGCCGTGCTCCCCGCCGGCAGACGATGGAAGGTCACCCAGCTCGAACCCGGCGTGCTGCGGTTCGAGTCGCCCATGGGCGCCGTCTACGTCGACGAGCCGGAGCAGGTCGGACCCCGGTTCACCGAGAGCCACACCGAATGGCTCTGGCGAGGCACGTTCGGGCCGGCACCGAAGGCGCCGTTCTAGTCGATCGGTCTCGATACGCGTGCCGCTTCGCGACGCGCTACTCGACCAGCGTGGTGGCGGCGCCCGCGCTCACAGCCGCACGCAGTAGCGTGCCGGTGTGCAGGCCAGGCTCGTCTCCCGTCCCCGCCGGCAGGGCTCGACCCGGCTCGGCGCGGCCCTCGTCGCGATCGCATCGCTCGCTCTCGCCGCCTGCGTCGCGATGCCGCCCTCGACGCCCGACGACCCGGCCATCCCTGCGAGCCCCACGCCGGTCTTCAGCGACATCGCGCCCGCGCCGACCACCAACGGTCCCACCGACCCCCCGGTGCCGACGACCGCCCCTGGCGAGTTCTCCTACGGCGACACCGTAACGATCCACACCGACCGCGGGTCCACGTGGGAGGTCACGGCCCTGCGCTCGATCGACCCGGCCGACGACCTGGCCGCGATGACAGGCGGAGTGCCGCGCGCCGGCGAGCGCTTCGTCATCCTCGAGCTCGAGATCACGAACGTCGGCGTCATCACGACGCATCCGATGCACGACATGACCTTCGCCTACCAGCCCGACGGCGGACCCTTCACCGACCAGAACTCCGCGTCGACCGCCGCAGCGCCGAACGACCTCGGCTACATCTACGACTTCGCGCCCGGCGACAGCGAGGTCGCGCAGGTGATCGTCGCGGTGCGCGCCGACGACCCGACCGGGTCGTGGGTCATCAGCCCGTCGGAGTCGGGGATCGACGCGGCGACGCTGTATCGGTGGCGCTGAGGCGCGACGTCAGAGCTGGCAGCCGGGGCACCAGTAGAGCTTGCGCCCCTGCATCGTCTCGAGCGCGATCGAGGTGCCGCAGCGACGGCACGGCTGCCCCTCGCGCTTGTAGACCCAGTGCCGGTCGGCGCGGTTCGCGAGCGCCGCGGCCCGACGCGCGCCGCGCAGCCCGTCGATCGTGAGCATCTGCCCGGTCTCGACGCCGATCCGCAGCAGCTTCACCCAGTCCCGCCAGAGCCGGCGCAGCTCGTCCTCCGGCACGACGTTGCCGGGGCGATGCGGATCCATCCGCGCCCGGAACAGCAGCTCGGCCCGGTAGACGTTGCCGATCCCGGCGACCACCGACTGGTCCATGAGCAGCTGTCCGATCGCCTGGCCCGACCGCGCGGCGCGCGCGACGAAGCGGTCCTCCGCGCGCCGACGCGACTCGGTCGGCGCCTCCGGATCGGGCCCCAGCCGATCCGCGAGCGCCCGCACCTGCGCGGGCTCGAGCACCTCGCACACGGTCGGACCGCGCAGGTCGGCGACGGCGGCCGCGGTGAGGATGCGCACGCGCACCTGCCCGACCGGCTCCGGCGGGAAGTCCGCGACCTCGCTCGCCGTCTCGCGCTCCCCCGCTCGCAGCCGGGCGAGCCGCGGCGCTCCGATCGAGGCGATCGAGTCCTCGTGCTCGCCGTCCGTGCCGGCGCCGCCGCCGACGCCGCGCATGCCGGTCTGCCCCATCCGGGCGGTGCCGACCGCGAGCGTGCTCGCGAGGATCGTCGGATCGACCGAGATCGCGCCGGCGAAGTCCCACGCGCCGTAGATGCCGAGGTGCACGTGCAGGACGCGGTCCGGCGCCGCCGCGGTGCCGTCGAACCCCAGCAGCAGGTGCTTGCCGATCGCCTCCGACGAGGTGATGGTGCGGCCGTCGAGCTCGGCGGCGCCCACCTCGAAGCGGCCCTGCGGACTCGTCACGGCGGCGCGGCTGCCGACGAAGTTCGCCCCGAACTGCCGGGCGATGCGATGGACGGAATGCCCCTCAGGCATCGGAGCCTGCCGCCATCAGTGGATCTCGTGGCCCGCGATGCTGCCGGTCGTCTCGTACTCCCCCAGCTGCGCGATCCGCCGCGCGTGGCGCTCAGCACCGGAGAAGGGCGTCGCGAGGAAGGCGTCGATGATGTCGAGCATCTCCTGCTCGGAGTGCTGACGCGCACCGACGGCGACCACGTTCGCGTCGTTGTGCTCGCGCGCGAGCTCTGCGGTCGGCAGGCTCCAGGCGAGCGCCGCACGCACGCCCTCGACCTTGTTCGCCGCCATCTGCTCGCCGTTGCCGGAGCCGCCGAAGACCACGCCGAGCGCCTCGACGCCCGCACGCTGGTCGCGCACGACCGCCCGCGCGGCGTTGATGCAGAAGGAGGGGTAGTCGTCCTCGGCGTCGTACTCGGCCGGGCCGTGGTCGACGACCTCGTGGCCGGCGGCCTCGAGGTGGGCGACGAGCCGCTTCGACATCTCGAAGCCAGCGTGGTCGGTGCCGACGTGCACGCGCATCAGGCGACCTGCGGCTCGTCGGCGACGCGGTCGAAGACGGGACCGCGCGTGCGGGAGCGCTTGAGCTCGAAGAAGCCGTCGATCGACGCGGCCGCGACGACGCCGTCGAAGAGCCGCAGGGCCTCCTCGCCGGTGGGCGCCGGGCTCACGACCGGTCCGAAGAACGCGACGTCGTCGACCGCGACGACCGGAGTGCCGACGTCGTCGCCGACGAGGTCGATCGCCGCCTGGTGGGTGCCGCGCAGCGTCGCGTCGCGCGCATCCGTCTCGTCGGCGAGCGACGCGTCGAGGCCGACCTCGGCGAGCGCCTCGGCGACGACCGCGTCGTCGTCCTTGCGGCGGTCGTGGTGGATGCGCGTGCCGAGCGCGTCGTACAGCGGCTTCACGACCGCGTCGCCACCGGCCTCGCGAGCCGCGGTCACGAGGCGCGTGAGGCGCATCGACCGCGGCATCCGTGCCAGGTACTCGGCGGGGAGGTCACGGCCCTCGTTCAGCACGGCCAGGCTCATCACCTGCCAGTCGACGTCGAAGCCGCGGGTGTCGGCGACCTCGCCCAGCCAGCGGGACGTCATCCACGCCCACGGGCAGGTCGGATCGAACCACATCCGCACGCGCGGCTGGGCCTCGGGGACGGTCTCGATCGGGGTCGTCGCACTCATGCCTCGATGCTAGCGACGGCACGGCGGGGGCCGCGCCGCGCGGCACTACGCTGGTCGCACCTGCACCACAGTCACAAGGAGTCCAGCGTGCCCGGAGAGAACCTCACTCGCGTCGAGGCCCAGGAGCGCGCGGCGCTCATCCAGGTCGAGAGCTACGACATCGCCCTCGACCTCACCACCGGCGACGAGGTGTTCCGCTCGACGACGAGCGTGCGCTTCACCGCGGAGGCCGGCGCCTCGACGTTCATCGACCACATCTCCCGCACCGTGCACTCGGTCACGCTCAACGGCGCCGAGCTCGACGTCGCGAGCGTGAACGACGGCGTGCGCATCCAGCTGGACGGCCTCGCGGCCGAGAACGAGCTGACGGTCGTCTCCGACGCGCTGTACGTCAACACCGGCGAGGGCCTGCACCGCTTCGTCGACCCGGTCGACGGCGAGGTCTACCTCTACTCGCAGTTCGAGGTGCCCGACTCGCGCCGCGTCTTCGCGGTCTTCGAGCAGCCCGACCTCAAGGCCACGTTCCGCTTCACGATCACCGCGCCCGCTCGCTGGCAGGTCGTCTCCAACCAGCCCACGCCCGAGCCGGCCGTCGACGGCGAGACCGCCGTCTGGTCGTTCGAGCCGACGCCGCGCATCTCGAGCTACATCACCGCGCTCGTCGCCGGGCCCTACGAGGTCACGCGCTCCGAGCTCACGTCGAGCGACGGCCGCGTGATCCCGCTGGGCATCTTCTGCCGCGCGTCGCTCGCAGAGCACATGGACGCCGACTACCTCTTCGACATCACCCGCAAGGGCTTCGCCTTCTTCGAGTCGCAGTTCGGCGTCGCCTACCCGTTCGAGAAGTACGACCAGCTCTTCGTGCCGGAGTTCAACGCCGGCGCGATGGAGAACGCCGGATGCGTGACGTTCACCGAGTCGTACGTGTTCCGCGCCCAGGTGACCGACGCCATCCGCGAGCGCCGGGTCGTGACCGTGCTGCACGAGCTCGCGCACATGTGGTTCGGCGACCTCGTGACGATGCGCTGGTGGAACGACCTGTGGCTCAACGAGTCGTTCGCGGAGTGGGCGTCGACGCTCGCGACCGCCGAGGCGACCGAGTGGACGAACGCGTGGACCACGTTCCAGGCCATGGAGAAGACCTGGGCCTACCGCCAGGACCAGCTGCCCTCGACGCACCCGATCGTCGCCGAGATCCGCGACCTCGAGGACGTGCAGGTCAACTTCGACGGCATCACCTACGCGAAGGGCGGCTCCGTCCTCAAGCAGCTCGTCGCCTGGGTGGGGCTCGAGGCCTTCATGCAGGGCGTCGGCGCGTACTTCCGCAAGCACGCGTGGGGCAACACCGAGCTCGCCGACCTGCTCGCCGAGCTGGAGACGGCGAGCGGGCGCGACCTCACCGAGTGGAGCCGGCTGTGGCTCGAGACGGCCGGCGTCAACACGCTGCGCCCGCGCATCGAGACGACCGCCGACGGCATCATCTCGTCGTTCACCATCGAGCAGACCGGCCCCGCCGAGTGGCCGACGCTCCGCCCGCACCGCCTCGCGATCGGCTTCTACGAGCAGGAGGACGACGTGCTGCGCCGCACCCACCGCGTCGAGCTCGACGTCGACGGTGCCGAGACCGCCGTGCCCTCCCTCGTGGGCCACATCCGCCCCTCGCTGATCCTCATCAACGACGAGGACCTCGCCTACGCGAAGATCCGCCTCGACGAGTCGTCGATGCGCGCCGCGCTCTCGGGCCTCCGCACGATCGAGGACCCGCTCGCCCGCGCGCTCGTCTGGGGCGCGGCATGGGACGCGACGCGCGACGCCGAGACGCCCGCGAGCGACTACGTCGAGCTCGTGCTCGCCAACATCGGCGCCGAGACCGAGTCGACCACCATCCGCCTCGCCCTCGCGCAGCTCGGCCTCGCGGCCCGCTCGTACGTGCACCCGTCGCGCCGCGCCGAGACGATCCGACGGGTGGGCGACGGCCTGTGGGAGCTCGCCGCCTCCGCCGAGGCGGGGTCGGACGCGCAGTTCCAGTTCGCAGGCGCCTTCGCGGGCCTCGCGTCGACGCCCGAGCACGTCGAGATCCTCCGGGGTCTGCTGAGCGGCGGGACCTCGCTCAGCGGCCTCGAGATCGACGCCGACCTGCGCTGGCAGCTGCTCGACGGGCTCGTGCTGAACGGCGCGGCCGGCGAGGAGGAGATCGCCGCGGAGCTGGCGGCCGACGACACCGCGACCGGCCGGCAGTTCGCCGCTCGTGCGCGCGCGACCATCGCCACGCCCGAGGCGAAGGAGGCCGCGTTCGCGTCCGTCGTCGACGAGGCCGGCGCCTCGAACATGATCGTGCGCTACACGGGCCTGGGGCTCGCGCACGTCAACGACGCCACCGTGCTGACCGGGCTCATCCCCCGCTACCACGACGCGATCCAGCAGATCTGGGACTCGCGCACCTACCAGGTGGCCGAGGGGCTGCTCGTCGGCCTCTACCCGGCGTCGCTCGCGAGCGAGGAGCTCGCGGATGCCACCCGCGGCTGGCTCGCGGACAACACGTCGGCCGTGCCGGCGCTGCGCCGCATCGTCGTCGAGCACCTCGCGGGCGTCGAGCGCGCGCTCGCCGCACAGGAGCGGGACGCCTGATCGGGGCCGCCGGGATGAGGTTCGAGACGAGCACGCCGCCCGACGGCGTGGACTGGGCCGCGGTGGCGGGCTGGTGGGACGTGTGGGGCGCGCCGATCGGCATCCTCATCGTCATCGTCGGCGCGTTCATCGCGTTCCGGATCGTGAGGACGATCATCGGCCGTGTGGTCGGCGGCGTGGTGAGCGGCGTCAAGCGCCGCGCCGACGCCGCCGACACCGAGGCCCTCTCGAACTCCCCGCTCGCGCAGGTGCGCGTCGTGCAGCGCACCCGCGCGATCGGCAGCGTGCTCAACACGATGCTCGCGTGGGTGACCGCGGCGCTCGCGCTCATCCTCATCCTCAGCATCCTGGGGGTGAACGCCGCGTCGCTCGTCGCGATGGCGAGCTTCCTGGGCGCCGCGGCGGGCATCGGCGCGCAGGGCGTCATCAAGGACTTCCTCAACGGGCTGTTCATGGTCTTCGAGGACCAGGTGGGCATCGGCGACCTCGTCGACCTCGGCGCCGCATCCGGGGTCGTGGAGTCGGTCGGCATCCGCGTGACGCAGGTGCGCGACGTCGAGGGCACCCTCTGGTACGTGCGCAACGGCGAGATCCTGCGGGTCGGCAACCGGTCGCAGGGCTGGGCGCGCGTCATCATCGACCAGGCGGTGCCCTACGACGCCGACGTCGACCTCGTCGAGCGGCAGCTGCTCGACGTCGCGACAGCGATGAGCGAGGAGCCCGCGTGGCTCGGTCGCGTCATCGACAAGCCGGAGACCTGGGGCATCGAGTCGGTCTCGCCCGATGCGGTCGTGCTGCGGCTCGTCGTGCGCACGCGCGCCAACGCGCGCGATGACGTCGCCCGCGAGCTGCGCCGCCGCGTCAAGGCAGGGCTCGACGAGCTCGGCCTCGACCTGCCGTCGGTGCAGAAGGTCGTCGGAGACGGGCTGGAGGCGAAGCCGTGATCCAGTCGCTGCACGAGGCCGTCGGCGGCGAGCCCTTCTTCCGCGCGCTCGTGCACGAGTTCTACGAGCGCGTGTGGGCCGACGACGTGCTGCGGCCGATGTATCCCCAGGACGACCGCGCGGGTGCCGAGGAGCGCTTCCGGATGTTCCTCGAGCAGTACTGGGGCGGGCCGCAGACGTACAGCGAGCAGCGCGGCCACCCGCGACTGCGGATGCGCCACGCGCCGTTCCCCGTCGACCCGGATGCGCGCGAGCGCTGGCTCGCCGCGATGCGCGGCGCCCTCGACGCGCTCGATCCTGCGCCGCTGCACCGCGCTGAGCTCGACGAGTACTTCGAGCGAGCCGCGACGGCCATGCTCAACCGCAACCCGCTCATCCGCTGATGGACGTCATCGTCATCGGCGCGGGCCTCGCCGGCCTCGTCACCGCGTGCGAGGCGCTCGATCGCGGCCGCACCGTGCGCATCGTCGAGCAGGAGGGACCGCAGTCGATCGGCGGCCAGGCGTACTGGTCGTTCGGCGGCCTGCTGCTCGTCGACTCCCCCGAGCAGCGCCGCCTCGGCATCGCCGACTCGCTCGAGCTCGCCAGGGCCGACTGGCTCGCGAGCGCCGGCTTCGACCGCGACGAGGATGCCTGGGGCCGGCGGTGGGCGGAGGCCTACCTCGACTTCGCCCACCGCGAGCTGCGCCCGTGGCTGCGCGAGCTCGGCGTGCGGCTCTTCCCTGTCGTCGGCCACGCGGAGCGCGGCGCCCGCACGCCCGGCGGGCACGGCAACACCGTGCCCCGCTTCCACATCGTCTGGGGCACCGGGCCAGGCCTCGTCGCGCCGTTCACGCGACGGCTTCGCGACGCGGTGGCCGATGGCCGCGCGTCCCTGTCCTTCCGGCACCGCGCGACGCGCCTGCTCGTCGAGGACGGCCGGGTCGTGGGCGTCGCCGGCGACCGGCTGGCCGACGACCTGACCGTGCGGGGCGAGCCGTCGAGCCGCGACGTCACGGGCTCGTTCGAGCTGCGCGCCGAGTCGGTCGTCGTCGCGACCGGCGGCATCGGCGGCGAGCTCGAGCGCGTGCGCGAGCTGTGGCCCGCGCGACTCGGCGCGGCGCCGCGCGAGGCCGTGCGCGGCGTGCCGCTCCACGTCGACGGCTCGGGCCTGGCGATCGCGAACGACGCGGGCGCCCGGCTCGTGAACGGCGATCGCATGTGGCACTACACCGAGGGCATCGCGAACTGGGATCCGGTCTGGCCGCAGCACGGCATCCGCATCCTGCCGGGTCCGTCGAGCCTGTGGATCGATCACCGCGGGCGCCGGCTGCCCTCGCCCAACTACCCCGGCTTCGACACGCTCACGACGCTCGAGCACCTGCGGTCGGTGGGCGCAGAGCACTCGTGGTTCGTGCTCACGCAGTCGATCGTCGAGAAGGAGTTCACGCTCTCGGGCTCGGAGCAGAACCCCGATCTCACCGGCCGCAGCATCCGCCGGCTCGCGCAGCGCGTGCTGCCCGGTGCGCCCGCGCCGGTGCAGGCGTTCCTCGACCACGGCGAGGACTTCGTCGTCGCGCACAGCCTCACCGAGCTGCTCGACGGCATGCAGCGGCTCGAGGACATCGACCGCGCCGCCGTGGTCGCCGCGATCGAGGAGCGCGACGCCGCGGTCGCCGACCCGGCGTCCACCGACCCGCAGGCCGTCGAGATCCGCCGCGCGCGCGAGTACGTCGGCGACCGGCTCGTGCGCACCGCGGCGCCCCACCGCATCCTCGACGAGCGCCACTGGCCGCTCATCGCGGTGCGGCTGCGCACGCTGACCCGCAAGACGCTCGGCGGCATCCAGACCGATCTCGACGCGCGAGCGCTCGGCGCCGACGGCGCACCCATCCCCGGGCTCTTCGCCGTCGGCGAGGCGGCGGGGTTCGGCGGCGGCGGCGTGCACGGCTACCGCGCGCTCGAGGGCACCTTCCTCGGCGGCTGCCTGCACACCGGGCGCCGCGCGGGTCGCGCCGTCTGACCTCAGGAGCGCCTCAGGCGATCCACCGGGCCCGCCCGCAGGAGCGCCGCATCACCTAGGCTCCCCTCGTCGGACCGCTCCGGGGAGGCCCTGTTGTCGACGCTCGCACTCCCCGTCTCGCGCCGCTCCGCGATCAGCTGGATCATGCGGTCCGGCATCCGCTACTGCCTCGCCATCTGGCTGCTGCAGCGCATCGGCATCCAGCTCGTCGGGCTCGTCGTCGTGCTGGTCGCGGGCGGGCCGGAGTACGCCCCCGACGGCTTCTTCGGCCTCTTCTACCGCTGGGACAGCGGCTACTTCGCGTGCGTCGCCTCCTACGGCTACGTCGGGCAGCCGTGCGACGGCGGCTCGGGCATCGAGCGCATCGCGTTCTTCCCGCTCTACCCGATGCTGTCGTGGGCCGTCGCCTGGGTGGTGTCGCTCGGCGCCGTCGGCCTCGACAGCATCGCCTTCGGCATGTGGCTCGTGGCCGCGATCGCCTCCATCGTCGCGACCGTCGGCGTCTACCGCATCGCGCAGCACCAGTTCGACGCCGGCACGGCCCGCCGCGCCGCAGCGCTCTTCGCCTTCAGCCCCTACGCCGTCTTCCTGGTCGCCTCCTACTCGGAGGCGCTCTACCTCGCCGGCGCGGTCTGGGCCTGGCACGCGTGCCTGCGCGGCCGGTACTGGCTGGTCGGCGTCCTCGGGATCGTCGCGACCGCGAGCCGCGCGAGCGGCATGTTCCTCGTCATCGCGCTGCTGGTGCTCTACCTCGTGGGCCTCAAGCGCCGCGGCGAGCGGTTCCGCGTCATCGACCTCATCGCCGTCGGCAGCTCCGGGCTGGGCGTGCTCGCCTACTGGGTGTGGCTCTACGTCGCGACCGGCGACCTGCTCGCGTGGTTCCACGCGCAGAGCGAGGGATGGAACCGGCGCACCCGCTGGCCCTGGGAGACGCTCTTCAACCAGGGCATCCACGTGCTGCGCGAGCCGAAGCTCGACTGGCAGATCCAGGCGGTCCTCGAGGTCGTCGCGGCCGTCGGCATCGCCATCTGCGTCGTCGTGCTCGCCCGCCGCAAGGACTGGGGATCGGCGACGCTCGTCGGCACCACCGCCGCATCCCTGATGACGAGCAACAGCTACCTGTCGCTCGCCCGCAACACGCTCACGATGTTCCCGATCTTCATCCTGCTCGCCGACCTCACCCGCGGCCGGCGGAGGCGCTGGTTCTGGGTCGCGCTGTGGCTCGGATGCGCGCTGCTGCTCTACAACACCGTGCAGCTCGCGCTCGGCAACTGGGCCGACTGAACGACACAGCGCCCCGTCCGATGGACGGGGCGCTCTGTCGTTCGAGAAGGAGGTGCGTGCGTCAGCGGCTGAAGTTGCCGCGGTAGTACTCGTACACCCAGCCGACCAGCATGATCAGCAGCAGGCCCGCGCCGATCGGGATGAGGAAGGTCGGTCCGGCCAGCGAGACGAACAGCAGCGCGAGCGAGCCCGCGAGCAGGATCGGCCACCAGCTCCACGGCGAGAAGTGCCCCTCGTCCGGGTCGGCGTCGTCGATGTCGGCGTCGAGCAGGTCGGAGGGGTGCTCCGCGTGCTGCGAGCGGCGCGTCAGCACCAGGTAGAAGCCGATGAACGTCGACATGATGCCCGTGAGCGCGAGGCCCAGCGTGCCGGTCCACTCCACCGTGCCGTCGTAGGCCGCCATGTGCCACAGCGTGTACACCGCGGCGGAGAGGAAGAAGAACGCGGCGAGCACGCCGAGGATGATGATGTTCGCGCGCATGTCAGCGCACCTCTCCGTCTGCCAGGTCGACCACCGGTCGCTGCGGGGCGTCCTTCAGCGGCCCCACGCCGACCCCGTACTGCGGACCCGCGTTCGGGTGGTGCAGGTCGAAGGCGGGCGACTCCGAGCGGATGCGCGGGATCGAGGTGAAGTTGTGGCGCGGCGGCGGGCAGCTGGTCGCCCACTCGAGCGAGCGGCCGGTGCCCCACGGGTCGTCGACGGTCACCTTCGGCGCGGTGCGCGCGGTGATCCAGACGTTCCAGAGGAACGGCACCATCGACAGCGCCAGCAGCATCGCGCCGATCGTCGAGACCTGGTTCATCCAGGCGAAGCCGTCCTCCTCGAGGTACGTGTAGTACCGACGGGGCATGCCGATGACGCCGAGCCAGTGCTGCACGAGGAACGTCATGTGGAAGCCGATGAAGAGCATCCAGAAGTGCACGTGACCGAGGCGGTCGTTGAGCATCTTGCCGGTCCACTTCGGCCACCAGAAGTAGAAGCCCGAGAACATCGCGAAGACGACCGTGCCGAACACCACGTAGTGGAAGTGCGCGACCACGAAGTACGTGTCGGAGATGTGGAAGTCGAGCGGCGGCGAGGCGAGGATGACGCCGGTGAGGCCGCCGAAGGTGAACGTCACGAGGAAGCCGAGCGCCCACAGCATGGGCGACTCCCACGTGATCGAGCCCCGCCACATCGTGCCGATCCAGTTGAAGATCTTCACGCCGGTCGGCACCGCGATGAGCATCGTCATGAGCGCGAACCACGGCAGCAGCACCGTGCCGGTGACGTACATGTGGTGCGCCCACACCGTCACCGAGAGGGCAGCGATCGAGATCGTCGCGCCGACGAGCGTGTTGTAGCCGAAGATCGGCTTGCGCGAGAAGACCGGGATGACCTCGGAGATGATGCCGAAGAACGGCAGCGCGATGATATAGACCTCGGGGTGCCCGAAGAACCAGAACAGGTGCTGCCAGAGCACGACGCCGCCGTTGGCCGGGTCGTAGACGTGGCCGCCGAAGATGCGGTCGACCGCGAGGCCGAAGAACGCCGCCGCCAGGATCGGGAACGCGATCACGACGAGGATCGACGTGATGAGGATGTTCCAGCTGAAGATCGACATCCGGAACATCGTCATGCCGGGCGCGCGCATCGTGATGATCGTGGTGATGAAGTTGACGCCACCCATGATCGTGCCGAAGCCCGAGAGCGCGAGGCCGAGGACCCAGAGGTGCCCGCCGACGCCGGGCGAGAAGGCGCTGTCGCTCAGCGGCGTGTAGGCCGTCCAGCCGAACGCGGCCGCGCCCTGCGGGGTGAGGAAGCCGGCCACCGCGATGAACGAGCCGAAGGAGTACATCCAGAAGGCCATCGCGTTGAGGCGCGGGAAGGCGACGTCGGGTGCACCGATCTGCAGCGGCATGAGCACGTTGGCGAAGCCGGCGAAGAGCGGCGTCGCGAACATCAGCAGCATGATCGTGCCGTGCATCGTGAAGAGCTGGTTGTACTGCTCCTCGGTCGGCACGATCTCCAGGCCCGGCGCGAACAGCTGGGCGCGGATCAGCAGCGCCATGACGCCGCCGATCAGGAAGAACACGAACGACGCGATCAGGTACATGTACCCGATGGTCTTGTGGTCGGTGGAGGTGATCCACTTGACCAGGACGTTGCCCTTGCGCTCAGCGGTCGGGCTGACCGCGGGTCGGGTCGCCGTGGCGGTCATCACTCGCCCTCGCCTTCATTGGTCGTGTCGACGCTCTCGTCGCGCTCCGGGTCGATGTTGCCATCGCCCGTGTGGGTGTTGAGGGTCTCGTCGATCGGGCCGACGAAGCCCTGCTGCTCGAGGCTCTCGAGGTAGGCGTCGTACTCCTCGGGGCTGACGAGCTCGACGTTGAAGAGCATGGCCGAGTGGAACTCGCCGCAGAGCTCCGCGCACTTGCCGGCGAGGATGCCCTCCTGGTCGCCCGTCTCGAAGTACATGTGGTTCGTGACGCCCGGGAGCATGTCCTTCTTGTAGAGGAACTCCACGATCCAGAAGGAGTGCGCGACGTCGCGCGACTCGAGGGTGATCTCGATGGACGAGTTCGTCGGCAGCACGAGCGTCGGCAGGGTGCTCGCGTCGAGCTGGCTCGAGTCGGGCTCCTCCTGCACCTGGATGCTCTGGTAGTGCACCGGCTCCTGGCCCTCGCGGTCGTACACGAAGTCCCACGCCCAGCGCTTGCCGTAGACGGTGATCGAGTAGTCGGGGTCCTCGATGGGCTCCTCGATGATCGCCTGGTCACGCGCCGTGAACGCGAAGAAGCCGGCGACGAGGATGACGGGGACGATCGTGAAGAAGATCTCGATCGGCATGTGGTAGCGGAGCTGCACCGGCAGGCCGGTCTGGCCCTTGCGACGGCGGTAGGCCACGGCGGCCCAGATCATCAGGCCCCACGTGATGAGGCCGACGGCCAGCAGCACGATCCAGGAGGTCGTCCAGAGGCCCATGATGCGGTCGACGTGGTTCGTCAGGCCCGGCTGCGACGGCATCCATCCCTGGAGCTGCGCCTGGGTGCATCCGGCCAGCGCAAGCGCGACCACCACCGCCAGCGGGGCAGCGATCAAACGGGTTCGACGATTGCGCAATGTCTTCCTCCGGGTCTGTCAGCGTCTCCCTCGATCCTAGTACCCACAGACCCCGCTCAGGCGCCTGCGACGCGGCCCACAAGGCCCCGTGGAACGCGACGACGCCGCCGATCCGGAGGGGATCGGCGGCGTCGGTCGGCCGTGCGTCGGGGATCTAGTGGAACGAGTCCCCGCAGGCGCACGAGCCCTGCGCGTTGGGGTTGTCCATCGTGAAGCCCTGCTTCTGGATGGAGTCCTCGAAGTCGATCGTGGAGCCGTCGAGGTAGGGCACGCTCATGCGGTCGACGACCACGCCGACGCCGTCGAAGTCGCGCACGACGTCGCCGTCGAGGGTGCGCTCGTCGAAGTAGAGCTGGTAGATCAGGCCGGAGCAGCCGCCGGGCTGCACGGCGACCCGCAGCCGCAGATCGTCGCGGCCCTCCTGGTCGAGCAGTCGACGCACCTTGTCGGCGGCCACGTCGGTCAGGGTCACCCCGTGCGTCGCCACCTCGGACACCTGCTGATCCGTCATCTGCTGCTCCTCTCGCCAGTCTCTGCCGGGACAACGCCCGACAGCACCATCCTATTCCGCGCTGCTACCGGCCGTGCGATCCCCTGCGCGGGCGAGCAGCAGCGCCTCGGCGCCGATGGCCCGGCGCAGCACGCCGAGGTGCTGCGACTCGTTCGGGCTGTGCGCCATCGTGGCGGGGTCCTCGACGCCCGTCACGAGGATCTGCGCGCCCGGGAACTGCTGCACGAGGTCGGCGATGAACGGGATCGAGCCGCCGATGCCGGTCTCCACCGGGTCGGCGCCCCACGCATCCGCCATCGCCTGCTTCGCCTCGGTCGCGCCCCAGCCGCTCGCGTCGACGAGGAAGGGGTCGCCGAGGTCGATGCTGTCGAACTCGATGTGCGCGCGGAACGGCGTGTGCGCCCGGATGTGCCGCTCGATCGCCGCGAACGCGTCGGCGGCCGACTGGCCGGGTGCGATGCGGGTGGAGAGCCGGAACCGGACGGTCGGCAGGATCGTGTTGGACGCATCCGGCACGCTCGGCGCGTCGACGCCGGTGATCGTCGCGGCCGGCTTCGCCCAGAGGCGGCGCAGCAGCGGGCCGGTGCCGATGAGGTCGACGCCGTCGAGCACGGCGCCCTCCTCCCGGATGTGCGCCTCCGACTGCTCGGGCACGTCGAGGTCCGCCTCGGTGAGGCCCTCGATCGCGACCGAGCCGTCCTCGCTCCAGAAGCTGGCGGCGAGCTTGGCGAACGCCATCATCGCGTCGGGCACGACGCCGCCGAGCATGCCGGAGTGGCTGGCGTGCCCGAGCGTCGTGAGCCGCACGTTGAGGGCGACGTTGCCGCGCAGCGCGATCGTCAGCGACGGCACCTCGGTCGACCAGTTGTCGCTGTCGGCGACGACGATGAGGTCGGCGCTCAGCACGTCGGCGTGCTGCTCGAGGAAGCGCTTGAAGGAGCGCGAGCCGTGCTCCTCCTCCCCCTCGATGAACAGCGCGATGCCGACCTCGGGGTCGAGCACCTCGGCGAGCGCGCGGACGGCGGCGATGTGCGCGATGACGCCCGCCTTGTCGTCGGAGGCGCCGCGGCCGTAGAGGCGCTCGTCGACCTCGATGGGCTCGAACGGCGGCGTGCGCCACAGCGACTCGTCGCCCCACGGCTGCACGTCGTGGTGCGCGTAGAGCAGCACGGAGGGGCGGCCGGCCTTGGCCGCGCGGGTCGCGAGCACGGCGGGCTGGCCGAGCGCATCGGTGTCGCCGATCGGCGCGCGCTCGATCGACACGCGCTCGAAGACGCCGGTGCCCTCCGCGAGGGCGGCGACGGCTTCGGCGCTCGCCTGCACGTGGGCGGGGTCGTAGGCGTCCCACGCGACGCTCGGGATGCGCACGAGGGCCTTGAGGTCGTCGACGGCGCGGTCGAAGCCGGCGTCGACGGCGGCGAGCACCGCGCGGTCCCTGTCGGAGAGTCCGGCGCGCTCGGAGGGGTCTGTCGGAAGGGTCATGCGCTCGATCCTAGGCGGCGCGCCCGCACATGCTCGGCGGTACCATGGGATGCTGCCGCCGGGGCGATCCGACGGCGCAGCCCTCCGGCGCCGACGCACTCCGCGTCGACGCATCCGACGTCGAGAAGGACCTCACGTGCCGCTCTTCAGCCGCTCCGACGCCAGCAAGGCTCAGCCCGAGCCGCAGCCGGAGGTGCGCCGCACGCCGAAGCAGTCCGAGCAGGTCGCGCGCAACCGCCGGCCGCTCGTGCCCGCCGACCGCAAGGAGGCGCGCAAGCAGTCGCAGGACAAGATCCGCGCCGAGCGCGAGAAGGCCCGCCGGGGCTTCGAGCAGGGCGACGAGAAGTACCTGCCCGCGCGCGACAAGGGCCCCGTGCGCCGCTACGTGCGCGACTTCGTCGACGCCCGCCTCTCGATCGGCATGCTCGCGATGCCGATGATGATCGTCGTGCTCGTGCTGACCTTCATCAACGACCCGCAGTGGCGCATCATCGCGAACCTCGTGCTGTGGGGCTTCGTCGTCGTGGTGATCCTCGACTCGGTGCTCATGGCCTGGCAGCTGCGCCGCGCGATCCGCGCGAAGTTCGGCGACAAGGATGCGAAGGGCCACGGCTGGTACGCGACCATGCGGTCGGTGCAGCTCCCGTTCATGCGCATGCCGAAGCCGAAGACGACGCTCTTCAAGTACCCGGTCTGAGCCCGGCCCTCGCGCGAGTGGTCAGGACACGCCGCGAGCCGCGACTGTGAACCGACGTGTCGTGACCACTCGGCCTAAGCGTGCGGGGCGAGCAGCCCGCGGTTGATCTCGCGCGCCCAGCCGGGACCGCGGTAGATGAAGCCGGTGTAGCCCTGCACGAGGCTCGCACCCGCGGCGATGCGCTCGCGCACGTCGTCGGCCGTCTCGACGCCGCCGACCGAGACGACGTCGACCTCCGCGGGCAGCGCCGCGCGCAGCAGCCGCAGCACCGCGAGCGAGCGAGCCGCGACGGGCGGGCCCGAGAGGCCGCCCTGACCTGCCGAGGCGACGGCATGCGCCGGGCTCCGGAGGCCCTCGCGGCTGATGGTCGTGTTCGTCGCGATGACGCCGGCGAGGTGCACCCGTGCAGCGAGCGCTGCGATGCCCTCCACCTGCTCGTCGTCGAGGTCGGGCGCGATCTTCACGAGCACGGGCACGTCGCCGGCCGCGCCGCGGATCGCCGCGAGCAGCGGTTCGAGGAGCCGCTCGTCCTGCAGGCCGCGCAGCCCCGGGGTGTTCGGCGACGACACGTTGACGGCGAGGTAGTCGGCCACCGGCGCGAGCGCCCGCGTCGACGCGAGGTAGTCGCGCTCGACGGCGGGGGCGTCGTCGGCGTCGACGATGCGGCTCTTGCCGATGTTCACGCCGATCACGGGGCGCGAGACGGCTTCGCGGGCCGCCGCGATGCGATCGGCTGCTGCTGCCGCTCCCCCGTTGTTGAAGCCCATCCGGTTGACGAGCGCGCGGTCGTCGACGAGCCGGAACAGCCGCGGCTGCGGGTTGCCGGGCTGCGCGTGCGCGGTCAGCGTGCCGACCTCGATGTGACCGAAGCCGAGCGCGCCGAGGCCGGCGATCATCGTGGCGTCCTTGTCGAAGCCGGCGGCGATGCCGAACGGCGTCGGGAACTCGCGCCCAAGTGCCCGCGTCCGCAGCCCGGCATCGGTGCGGACCCCCGGGCGGGCCGCACCGATCGCGCGGATCGCGCGCGCGCCGAGGTGGTGCGCCGCCTCCGGGTCGACGCGCGAGAAGCCGTGCCGGAACAGCAGGTCGTAGGCGGTCACTGCTGCACGGGTCACTGGTGCTCCTCGTCGGGCCGCTGGTCCTCGCGCAGCGCGCGGATGGCGTCCTCGAAGTCGTCGAGGGAGTCGAACGCGTTGTAGACGCTCGCGAACCGCAGGTAGGCGACCTCGTCGAGCTGCCGCAGCGGCGGCAGCACCGCGAGGCCGATCTCGTTCGCGTCGATCTGGCTCGCGCCGGTCGCGCGGATCGTCTCCTCGACCGACTGCGCGACGCCCGCGAGGTCGGCGTCGGTGACGGGTCGGCCGCGCACGGCCTTCCGCACGCCCTCGATGACCTTCTCGCGGCGGAAGGGCTCGAGCACGCCCGACCGCTTCACGACCGAGAGGCTCGCCGTCTCGGTCGTGGTGAAGCGACGGCCGCACTGGGTGCACTGGCGGCGACGGCGGATGGAGGTGCCGTCGTCGCTCGTGCGCGAGTCGACGACGCGGGAGTCGGGGTTGCGGCAGAAGGGGCAGTGCATCAGCGCGCCTCCTCGAAGCGCGCCTCGATCGCCTCGCCGTGCGCGGGCAGCCCTTCGGCGGCGGCGAGCGCGGTGACGGCCGCGCGCACCTCGGCGAGCGCGGCGCGGTCGTAGCGCACCACCTGCTGCGGGCGCAGGAAGGTGGCGGCGCCGAGCCCGGCGACCCTGCGCGCCTGGCCGCCCGTGGGCAGCACGTGGTTGGAGCCGGCCGCGTAGTCGCCGAGGCTCACGGGCGCGTGCGGGCCGACGAATATCGCCCCGGCGTGGTGGATGCGCGCGAGCAGCGCGTCGTCGTCCGCCGTCAGCAGCTCGAGGTGCTCGGGCGCATAGGCGTCGCTCACGCGCGCCGCGGCCGCGAGGTCGGCGACGAGCACGATCGCGGACTGCTCCCCCATCAGCGCCGCACGCACCCGCTCGGCCGCGGGGGTCTCCGCTGCACGGCGCTCCACGGCGGCGTCGACGCGGTCCGCGAGCCCGGCGTCGTCGGTGACGAGCACCGCGCTCGCGAGCTCGTCGTGCTCGGCCTGGCTGACGAGGTCGGCGGCGACGAGCTCGGCGTCGGCGCTCGCGTCGGCGATGACGAGGATCTCGGTCGGCCCCGCCTCGGAGTCGACGCGCACGACGCCCGAGACGAGCCGCTTCGCGGCGGCGACGAAGACGTTGCCGGGGCCGGTCACGACGTCGACCGCGTCGAGGCCGATGCCGGCCACGCCGTGCGCGAGGGCAGCGATGGCGCCGGCCCCGCCCATCGCGTAGACCTCGTCGACGCCCAACAGCGCGCACGCGGCGAGGATGGTGGGGTGCGGCAGCCCGCCGTGCTCGGCCTGCGCGGGGCTCGCGACCGCGATCGAGGCGACGCCGGCCGCCTGCGCCGCCACGACGTTCATGACGACGCTCGACGGGTAGACGGCCTTGCCGCCGGGCACGTAGAGGCCGACCCGGTCGACCGGCTGCCAGCGCAGCTCGACGACCGCGCCGGGCGCGAGCTCGACGCGCGAGGGCGGCGGCACCTGCGCCGCCGAGCCGACCCGCACCCGGGCGATCGCCGTCTCGAGCGCGTCGCGCACCGCGGGCGCGAGCGACGCCAGCGCACCGGTGATCTCGGCCACCGGCACGCGCACCGCCGCCGGGCGGACCCGGTCGAAGCGCTCGGCCTGCTCGACGAGCGCCGCCTCGCCGCGCTCCCGCACGTCGCGCACGAGCTCGGCGACCGCGGGCAGCGCCGCCTCGACGTCGACCGCCGGCCGCGGCAGCAGCGCGCGGAGCGTGCGGTCGTCGGGCAGAGAGGTCAGGTCGAGGCGTCGGAGCACGTGCTCCATCGTATTCGCGCGGCACCCGCTGCCGCCCCGAGCGGTCACTCCCGCGCGTGAGCGGTCACTCCCGCCCGCGAGCGGTCACTCCCGCCCCCGAGCGGTCACTCCCGCCCCCGAGCGGTCACTCCCACGCCCGAGCGGTCACTCCCGCACCTGAGAGGTCACTCCCGCGCCCGAGCGGTCACTCGCGCACCTGACCCGCTAACCCGAGGGGCGCGGGTCCTTGGCGTCCGCACGACGGAGCGCCCGGCCCTCGCTTCCCGGATGCGCACCGCATCCACCGCACTCGCGACACGCTGCGCGCACGACTCACCCGCCGAGTGACCACTCACCCGCCGGAATGACCACTCACCCGCGGTCATGACCACGCACGTGCGCCAGCCGGCCGCACCAGGTCAGGCGATGGACGCCGGGCCCAGCAGGCTCTTCAGCTCGCCGAACAGGTCGCTCGAGACGCGCACCTGCTGCGGCAGCGCGAAGACCCGCTCGATGTCGGGGCGCTCGAGCGCGAGCCGCACGTCGGTCGGGCCGGCGTGCCGCTCGAGCAGGCCGCGCAGCTCGCGCATCGCGGTCATCGACGCGCGCCGCTCCGGGATGCGCAGCTCGAGCGGGCGGGTCTCGTCGACCGGCTGCACGTCCGGCGTGTCGATGCTGTTCGCGTGGATCGTGAAGCTGTCGTCGCGGGTGCGCACGCGGCCCCGCACGACCACCACCTGGTCGGCCTGCAGCGTGTGCCGGAACTCCGTGTAGCTCTTGCCGAGCACCATCACCTCGAGCTCGCCGCCGAAGTCCTGCAGCGCGAAGATGCCGTACGGGTTGCCGGAGTTGCGGGCGACGCGGTGCTGAACGCTCGTGACGAGCCCGGCGAGGATGACGGTGTCGCCGTCCTCGGCGGTCTCGGCGAGGTCCTGGATCTGGTGCGTCGCGTGCTTCGCGAGCTCGAGCTCGAGTCCCGCGAGCGGGTGGTCGGAGACGTAGAGGCCGAGCATCTCGCGCTCGAACGCGAGCTTGTCCTGCTTGCCCCACTCGGGCCGGTCCGGCACCCGGTCGGCGACCGTGTCGAGGTCGTCGAAGATGTCGCCGAAGAGGTCGACCTGGCCGTTCGCCTCGTTGCGCTTGATCGAGACGGCCGCGTCGACGGCATCCTCGTGGATCTCGAGCATCGCCCGCCGCGTGGCGCCCATGGTGTCGAACGCGCCCGACTTGATGAGCGACTCGACGGTCCGCTTGTTGGCGACCCCGAGCGGCACCTTCTTCAGGAAGTCGTGGAACGACGTGTAGGCGCTCTCGCGCTCGCGCGCCGCGATGATGCCCTCGACGACGCCCTCGCCGACGTTCCGCACGGCGCCGAGGCCGAAGCGGATGTCGTCGCCGACGGCGGTGAAGTAGAGCGTCGACTCGTTGACGTCCGGCGGCAGCACCGTGATGCCCATCCGCCGGCACTCCGACAGGTAGATCGCCATCTTGTCCTTGGAGTCGCCGACGCTCGTCAGCAGCGCCGCCATGTACTCCGCCGGGTAGTGCGCCTTGAGGTAGGCGGTCCAGTAGGAGATGACGCCGTAGGCGGCGGAGTGCGCCTTATTGAACGCGTAGTCCGAGAACGGCAGCAGCACGTCCCAGAGCGCCTTGACCGCGCCGGCCGAGTAGCCGCGCTCGAGCATGCCGCCCTCGAAGGCCGCGTACTGCTTGTCGAGCTCGGCCTTCTTCTTCTTGCCCATCGCGCGCCGCAGGATGTCGGCCTCGCCGAGCGTGTATCCGGCGACCTTCTGCGCGACCGCCATCACCTGCTCCTGGTAGATGATGAGGCCGTAGCTCTCCCCCAGGATCTCGGCGAGCGGCTCCTCGAGCTCCGGGTGGATGGGCGTGTTCTCCTGCAGCCCGTTCTTGCGCAGCGCGTAGTTCGTGTGCGAGTCGGCGCCCATGGGGCCGGGCCGGTAGAGCGCGATGACGGCCGAGATGTCGCCGAACGAGTCGGGCTTCATGAGCCGCAGCAGCGAGCGCAGCGGCCCGCCATCGAGCTGGAAGACGCCGAGGGTGTCGCCGCGCTGCAGCAGCTCGTAGGCGCCGCGGTCGTCGAGCGGCAGCGTCTCGAGGTCGATCTCCTCGCCGCGGTTCGCGCGGATGTTGTCGAGCGCGTCCGAGACGATCGTGAGGTTGCGGAGCCCCAGGAAGTCCATCTTGATGAGGCCGAGCGACTCGCACGCCGGGTAGTCGAACTGGGTGATGATCGCGCCGTCCTGCTCGCGCTTCATCACCGGGATGATGTCGATGAGCGGGTCGGACGACATGATGACGCCGGCCGCGTGCACGCCCCACTGGCGCTTGAGGTTCTCGAGCCCTCGCGCGGTCTCGAAGACCGTCTTCGCCTCCGCGTCCGTCTCGATGAGGGCGCGGATGTCGCCCGCCTCCTTGTAGCGCGGGTGGTCCGGGTCGAAGATGCCCGAGAGCGGGATGTCCTTGCCCATCACCGCGGGCGGCATCGCCTTCGTGAGCTTCTCGCCCATGCCGAAGGGGAAGCCCAGCACGCGCGACGAGTCCTTGAGCGCCTGCTTCGACTTGATCGTGCCGTAGGTGACGATCTGCGCGACGCGCTCCGATCCGTACTTCTCGGTGACGTAGCGGATGACCTCCGGCCGGCGCCGGTCGTCGAAGTCGATGTCGAAGTCGGGCATCGAGACGCGGTCGGGGTTGAGGAAGCGCTCGAAGATCAGGCCGTGCTCGAGCGGGTCGAGGTCGGTGATGCGCATCGCGTACGCGGCCATCGAGCCCGCGCCGGAGCCGCGGCCGGGGCCGACCCGGATGCCGTTGTCCTTCGCCCAGTTGATGAAGTCGGCGACGACGAGGAAGTAGCCGGGGAAGCCCATGTTCGAGATGACGTCCATCTCGTAGTCGGCCTGGCGGTGCACCTTCTCGGGCACGCCGCCCGGATAGCGGCGCTCGAGGCCGACCGCGACCTCGTGCCGGAACCAGGTGTCCTCGGTGTGGCCCTCCGGCACCGGGTAGCGCGGCATGTAGTTGGCCTGCTCGTCGAACGTGACGTCGCAGCGCTCGGCGATGAGCAGCGTGTTGTCGCACGCCTCTGGCATGTCGCGGAAGAGGTGCCGCATCTCGGCGGCCGACTTCACGTAGTAGCCGCCGCCCTCGAGCTTGAAGCGGTTCGGGTCGTCCATCGTCGAGCCCGACTGCACGCACAGCAGCGCCTCGTGGCTCTTCGCGTCCTCGGCGTGCGTGTAGTGCAGGTCGTTCGTCGCGAGCAGCGGCAGCTCGAGCCTGCGGCCGATCTCGAGCAGGTCCTCGCGCACGCGCTTCTCGATCTCGAGGCCGTGGTCCATGATCTCGAGGAAGTAGTGCTCGCGGCCGAACAGGTCGCGGTACGACGCGGCCGCCTCGACGGCGGCGTCGAACTGGCCGAGCCGCAGGCGCGTCTGCACCTCGCCGGAGGGGCAGCCGGTGGTCGCGATGAGGCCGCTCGAGTGGCGCTCGAGCAGCTCGCGGTCCATGCGCGGCTTGAAGTAGAAGCCCTCCATCGACGCGTACGACGAGAGTCGGAAGAGGTTCTTCAGCCCCTCGTCGTTCTCGGCGAGCAGCGTCATGTGCGTGTACGCGCCGCCGCCCGACACGTCGTCGCCCGAGGATGCGTCCTGGCCGCCCCACTTCACGCGCGTCTTGTCGGACCGGTGCGTGCCGGGCGTGATGTAGGCCTCGGTGCCGATGATGGGCTTCACGCCCTGCGCCCGCGCGGCCTTCCAGAACTCGTAGGCGCCGAAGACGTTGCCGTGGTCGGTCATCGCGACGGCCGGCATCCCCTGGTCGCCGACGGCCTTCATGAGCTCGCTGATGCGAGCTGCGCCGTCCAGCATCGAGTACTCGGTGTGGACGTGGAGGTGCGCGAAGGAGTCTGCCATGGCCCCTCGATCCTACGGGCGGGGGCCGACGCGACAGGCCGGGGTTACTCCTCCCGGAGCTGCTCGAGCGCGCCCGCGAGGTCGACGGGGTAGGTCGACTCGAAGACCACCTGCTCCCCCGTTCCGGGGTGCCGGAAGCCGAGCCGCATGGCGTGCAGCCACTGCCGCGAGAGGCCGAGCCGGGCGGCGACGGTGGGGTCGGCGCCGTACATCGTGTCGCCGAGGCACGGATGCCGGCGGGCTGCCATGTGCACGCGGATCTGGTGGGTGCGGCCAGTCTCGAGCTCGATCTCGAGCAGGCTGCCGCCGCGGTACGCCTCGAGCGTCTCGTAGTGGGTGATCGCGTGCTTGCCGCTCGACACCACCGCGAAGCGCCACTCGTGGCTCGGGTGGCGGCCGATCGGCGCGTCGATGGTGCCGGTGAGCGGATCCGGGTGGCCCTGCACGGCGGCGTGGTAGATCTTCTCGACCTCGCGGTCGTGGAACGCCGCCTTGAGCGCCGAGTAGGCGCGCTCGCTCTTCGCGACCACCATGAGCCCGCTCGTGCCGGCGTCGAGGCGGTGGACGACGCCCTGCCGCTCGGCGGCGCCCGACGTGGCGACCTGGAAGCCGGCGGCTGCGAGCGCGCCGACGACGGTCGGCCCCTGCCAGCCGACGCTCGGATGCGCCGCGACGCCTGCGGGCTTGTCGACCACCACGATGTCGTCGTCGTCGTGCACGATGCCGAGGTCCGGCACGGGCGTGGCGACGAGCCGGGGCTCCTCGCGCGGCCGCCAGCTGAGGTCGAGCCACGCGTCGGCACGCAGGCGGTCGGACTTGCCGAGCACCGTGCCGTCCTGGACGGCGCCGCCGTCGTCGAGCATCGTGACGACCGCGGTGCGCGACAGGCCGAGCAGCTTCGCGAGCCCGGCGTCGGCGCGGGTGCCGTCGAGCCCCGGCGGCACCTGCAGGAAGCGCGACTCCATCAGGGCCGGTCCTCCGGGTCGAGCGGCTGCGTCGCGTCGAGGTCGACCGGTCGCCGGCGCTTCGGCTCGTCCGTGCGGCGCACGCCGTCGAGCCCGATGTTCAGGAGCACGAGCAGCACGACGCCGATCATCGACGAGACGATGAAGATGTCGGCGATGTTGAAGATCGCCGGGAAGCCCCAGACCTGGATGAAGTCGATCACGTGCCCGACGAAGAAGCCGGGCTCGCGCGTCAGCCGGTCGGTGAGATTGCCGAGCGTGCCGCCGAGCAGGCCGCCGAACGCGATGGCCCAGAGCGGCGAGCGGATGCTGCGCAGCTGCGTGACGATGAAGACCACCACGGCGGCGGCCAGGATCGTGAAGATCCAGGTCGAGCCGGCCGCGAACGAGAACGCCGCGCCGGGGTTGCGGACGAAGTGCCACTGCAGCAGCTCGCCGAGCACCGGCCGCTGCTCGCCCTCCGCCATCGAGGCGAGGACCCACTCCTTCGCGAGCAGGTCGGCGCCCCAGACGACGACAGCGGTCCCGAGGACGAGGCCCAGCATCCGCCAGGCGGTCGACCTCGGGACCGTCGTGCTGTCGCCAGCCGTGCTGTCCTCAGGCAAGGAGCGCGCGCTCAGCTTCCGCCCTGGCCGCCGAAGGCGAGCGAGGACGAGCGGTCGAGGTCGCGGAGCTGGCTCTCGATGTAGCCGCGCAGCTTGAGGCGGTAGTCGCGCTCGAAGCTCTTGAGCTCGTCGATCTTCGCCTCGAGCGCGGTCTTCTGCTGCTCGAGCTTGCCCTTCTGGTCGTCGAACTCCTGCTCGAGCACGACCTTGCGCTGCCGGGCGTCGTCCTCGATCTGCTGCGCGGCGGCCTCGGCCGCGGCGATGAGCTCGTCGCGACGCTGCTCGCCCGCGGCGACGTGCTCGTCGTGCAGGCGTGTGGCGAGGGCGATGAGGCTGTTGGCCTCGGTGCTGCCGGCCGCGGCGGCTGCGGGCACCTCGGCGATCGGCGCGGGCTGCTCCTCCTGCTGCTGCTGGGGCTCTGCGGGCGCCTCGGCCGGCGCTGCGTCGCGCTCGGCGAGCTGCTGCTTGAGCTGCTCGTTCTCGGCGCGCAGGCCGTCGAGCTCTGCGGTGTCGACCGGTGCCTGGACGACCGGGGCGGCGACCTCGCCGCCGGACCGGAGCGTGGCGTTCTCGGCGCGGAGCGCGTCGTTCTCCTCGGTGAGGCGTCGCAGCTCCGTGACCACCTCGTCGAGGAAGTCGTCGACCTCGTCCTGGTCGTAGCCGTCGCGGAAGCGCGTCGTCTCGAAGCGCTTGTGGACGACGTCGTCAGGAGTCAGAGCCATGGCATGCCTTTCTTGCTCGGCTGCGGCCCCGATCGGGCCTGCAGCGCAGATTCACTGTACCCGTCGCGGACGGCGTGGTGACGATCCTAGCCCGAGGGCCCGATCCACCCCGGCGTCAGGCGAAGCGGAAGGGATTGACGATCGCGATGAGGATGATCAGCGCGAGCATGAGCACGAGCATCGCGAGGTCGAGCATGACCCCGCCGACGCGCACTGGCCGCACGACGCGGCGCACGAGGCGCAGCGGCGGGTCGGTCACGCGGAGGAGCCACACCGACAGCACGAGCCAGAAGCCCGAGGGCTTCCAGTCGCGCCGCAGCTGCCGCACCAGGTCGAGGATGATGCGCGCCCAGAGGATGTAGAGCGCGAGGTTCGCGGCGGTGTAGACGATCCACGCGAGGATCGAGACGAAGGGCACCCGTCAGTGCGCGAAGACGGCCGAGTCGGTGTCCTCGTCGACCGAGCGGCCGCCGGAGACGGCGATGTGCTCGGGCGTCAGCAGGTACACCTTCGTCGTGACGCGCTCGATGCGTCCCTCGAGCCCCTGCGTGAGGCCCGCGGAGAAGTCGATCAGCCGACGGGCGTCGCCGTCGGTCATCTGCGACAGGTTGATGATCACGGGGGTCCCGTCGCGGAACGCCTCCGCGATCGCCTTGGCATCCTTGTACTGGCGCGGGTGCACCGTCAGGATCTCGCTCATGTCGCTCACCTTCTGCGCCGGGCGGAGCTTGGTGACGGGCGCGCGACGCGGCTCCTCCACCCGCTCCCGCGGCTGCGGGGCACGGTCGTGCCGGTCCTGCTCCTCGGTCCGCTCAACAGGGCGGACCTCCTGGGTCAGCTCGTCCTCCTCGGCGAAGCCGAAGTAGATCGCCGCCTTCTTCAGTGCGTTGCTCATGGGTCCTCCTCGTGGCTGGATTCACGCTATCCGTCGGCCGGACGGTTTCCGGTGATTGCGGTGCCGATCCGCAGGTGTGTCGCGCCGTGCTCGAGCGCCTCGCGCCAGTCGGCGCTCATGCCTGCCGAGATCCACCGCGCATCGGGGTCGATGGCGCGCACGCGCTCCGCGTGGCGGGCGAGGCGCTCGAAGGCCCTGCCCGGCTCCTCGCCGAGCGGCGCGACCGCCATGACGCCGCGCAGGCGCAGCGCCGGCGAGGCGGCGACGCGCTCGGCGAGCGCGTCGAGGTCGGCCGGCGCGACGCCGCCGCGACCGGGATCGTCGGTGAGGTTGATCTGCACGAGCGCGTCGCGCTGCGGCCGCTCGTCGCCGCCCTCGAGCACCTCGACGAGCTCGGTCGAGTCGATCGAGTGCAGCACGTCGGCGTAGCGCGCGACCTGCCGCGCCTTGTTGCGCTGGAGCTGGCCGACGAAGTGCCACGTGAGCCCGAGGTCGGCGAGCTCCTCGGCCTTGTCGCGCGACTCGGGGTGCCTGCTCTCGCCGAAGTCGCGGTGCCCCGCCTCGGCGAGCTCGAGGACGAGCGCGGCGGGATGCCGCTTCGTCACCACGATCAGCGTGACGCCGCGCGCCCGGCGCGCGTCCTCGAGCTGCTCGAGGAACGCGGCCAGGCGCGCGGCGGGGGCGTCGGTCACGTCAGCGGAGGAAGTCGGGGAGGAACTCGTCCTCCTCCTCGTCCACCTGCGTGAGCGGCTGCACCGGACCGGTGAGGTGATCGGCGACCGGGGGCGTCGGGACGACCCGGCGCTCCGGCTCGGCCGCGGGCGTGCTCGAGCTCGCGGGGCGGAGCCCCATCTCGGTGCGCGCGGCGGTGCGGATGACGGAGTCGTCCTCCTTCGCCACCGGGCCGGGGCCGTCGAAGCCGGCGGCGATGACCGTCACCCGGACCTCGTCGCCGAGCGTGTCGTCGATGACCGTGCCGAAGATGATGTTCGCCTCGGGGTGCACGGCCTCCTGCACGAGCTTCGCCGCGTCGTAGGTCTCGTGGATGCCGAGGTTGCTGCCGGCCTGGATCGACAGCAGCACGCCGTGCGCGCCGTCGATCTTCGCCTCGAGCAGCGGGCTCGCGACCGCGAGCTCCGCAGCCTTGATGGCGCGGTCGGCGCCGCGCGACGAGCCGATGCCCATGAGGGCGCTGCCCGCACCCTGCATGACGCTCTTCACGTCGGCGAAGTCGACGTTGATGAGGCCCGGCGTGGTGATGAGGTCGGTGATGCCCTGGACGCCCGCGAGCAGCACCTGGTCGGCGGTCTCGAAGGCCTCGACCATCGAGATGCCCATGTCGCTGATCTCGAGCAGGCGGTCGTTCGGCACGACGATGAGCGTGTCGACCTCGTTCTTGAGCGCCTCGACGCCGGTCTCCGCCTGCTGCCGGCGACGGTTGCCCTCGAACGAGAACGGCTTCGTCACGACGCCGACGGTGAGCGCACCGAGGCTCTTCGCGATGCGCGCCACGACGGGTGCGCCACCGGTGCCGGTGCCGCCGCCCTCGCCCGCGGTCACGAAGACCATGTCGGCGCCCGCGAGCGCCTCCTCGATCTCCTCCGCGTGGTCCTCTGCTGCGCGACGGCCGACCTCGGGGTCGGCGCCCGCGCCGAGGCCCTTGGTGAGCTCGCGGCCGACGTCGAGCTTGACGTCGGCGTCGCTGAGCAGCAGCGCCTGCGCGTCGGTGTTGATGGCGATGAACTCGACGCCTCGCAGGCCGAGATCGATCATGCGGTTCACGGCGTTCACGCCGCCGCCGCCCACGCCGACCACCTTGATGACGGCGAGGTAGTTGTTGTTGGAAGTCACGGTTCCGGCCCCTCGATCGAAGTCTCAACCTCTAGTTGAAGTTTAGAGAATTCCTCACTTCATGTTGACGAGGACGACGCTACGGGCGGGGGCGGCATGCGCTCGGGAGCGACTCGGTGTGTCGCGACCCGATCTCGCAAGAAAAAGAATCGTCAGGTTCGAGCGGGCTCAGGAGCCGCGCACGACCGGGTGCTCGGGGGCGCGCACGTCGAGCACGCGGGCGACCGCGGGGTCCTGCGTCGCGAGCAGCGCGGCGACCACGTCGGCCTTGAGCCGGCTCTCGTCGGCACCGCCCCACTGCACGACCTGCCCGCTCGCGAGGGTCAGGCGGATGTCCGAGGGAGAGCCCGCCTCGATCGTCTGCGTGGCGGAGAGCACCTCGGTCGGCACCGACACGAGCACGCTCGCGACGGCGTCGAACTCCTCGCTCCCCGGCTCGATCCCGACGAGCCGCGGCAGCGACCCGGTGTCGGCGGCCACGCCCCCGAGCACCACGCCCGCGGCGTCGATCACGGCCTCGCCCCCGTCGCCGGGCACGATCGCGACCGGCCGGCGCTCGACGATGTGGACGATGACGGTCGACGGCGGCACGACCTCGAGCCGGAACGACTCCACCTGCGGGATGGCCTGCAGCCGCTCGGCGACGCCCGCCTCGGTGACGGTGGCGATCGGCTCGCCGACGCTGTCGGCGAGCGCCGCCTGCACGGCAGCCGGGTCCAGCCGCTCGGCGCCCTCGACGCGCACGTCGCGCACCGACATCAGCGGCGACCACACGAGCCCGACGAGCAGCAGCAGCGCGAGCACGAGCCCGCCGACGCTCAGCAGCGCCGTGCGCAGCTGGCGGCGACGGCCGGCGGTGAAGCGCCGCACCTCCGCCCGCTCGCTGCGGACGCGCGCGCGCCGCGCCTGCGCGGCGGCACGCCGGGCCTCGCGGGCCTCCTCGCGCTCGTCGGCGCGCTGCGCCTTCTGGGCGGCGCGCCACGCGCGGTCGACGCGCTGGGCGTGCGAGCCGCGCTCGGGCACGGGCTCGGCCGCGGGCTCGACGACCGGCTCGTCGTCGAGGTCGGCGTAGGCACTCAGCGCCCAGCGTCGCTGCGGCGGCTCCGCGTCCTCGGCGGGCATCACGGCGGGATCCACGACCGGGCCGCGCGGCGACGCGCCCGGCTCCGCCTGCTCGGCCGGCTCGTCGAGCCGGTCGAACCCGTCAGGTCGCCTCACGCGCCGTCGCCCACCTCGAGCGCCGACAGCACCTGCGGGATGATCCGGTAGACGTCGCCGCACGAGAGCGTGACGATGATGTCGCCCTCGCGCGCGATCGCCGCGGCCCGCTCGGCGGCCTGCTGCCAGTCGGGCAGGAAGTCGACGTCGCTCGGGTCCTCGAAGCGCTCCGCGACGAGCGCGCCGGTGACGCCCGGGATGGGGTCCTCGCGCGCGCCGTAGACGTCGAGCACGACCGTGTGGTCGGCGACCCGCTCGTAGACGGCGGCGAAGTCGCCCGCCATGTCGCGGGTGCGCGAGTAGAGGTGCGGCTGGTGGATCGCGATGATGCGGCCGTCGCCGATGACGGTGCGGGCCGCGGTGAGCGCGGCGTCGACCTCGGCGGGGTGGTGCGCGTAGTCGTCGAAGACGCGCACGCCGCGCCGCTCGCCGTGCAGCTCGAAGCGGCGGCCGGTGCCGCGGAAGGCCGCGAGCGCCCTGGCGCCGTCGACCGGCGCGACGCCCATGGCGACGAGCGTCGCGAGCGCACCGGCGGCGTTCACGGCGTTGTGCCTGCCGGGGACGCCCGCCTCGAGCTCGAAGCGCTCCCCCGCGATCTCGACGGTGCACGACGCGACGGCGCCCACGCGGATGTCGACGATGCGCACGTCGGCGCCCTCGGCCTCGCCGAAGGTGATGACGCGCTCGTGGCGCATGAGCGCGCGCACGCGCTGCGCGCCGGGGTCGTCCGCCGAGATGACGACCGCCTCGCTCGCGCGGTCGGCGAACTCGGCGAACGCGGCGTCGAACGCCTCCGGCGTGCCGTAGTGGTCGAGGTGGTCGGTGTCGATGTTCGTGATGAGCGCGACCGCGACGTCGTAGAGCAGGAACGAGCCGTCGGACTCGTCGGCCTCGAGCACGAACGCGTCGGAGGTGCCGTGGCCGCTCGAGGCGTCGAGGCCGCCGATGACGCCGCCGTTCACGAAGCCCGCGTCGATGCCGAGCCCGTGCAGGCCGACGACGAGCATCCCGGTCGTGGTCGTCTTGCCGTGGGCGCCCGCGACGGCGATGACGCGCTTGCCGCGCGCGAGCACGTGCAGCGCCTGCGAGCGGTGCAGCACGGGCACGCCGCGCTCGCGGGCGGCGACGAGCTCGGGGTTGTCGGGCCACAGCGCGCTCGTGACGACGACGGCGTCGACCTCGGCGGGCAGGTGCGCGGCGTCGTGGCCGATGCCCACGGACGCGCCGCGCTCGACGAGCCGGTCGACGGTGGCGGAGCCCGAGCGGTCCGAGCCCGACACGGCGATGCCGGCGTCGAGCATCATGTGCGCGATGCCCGACATGCCCGAGCCGCCGATGCCGATGAAGTGCACCCGCTCGATCGTCTCCGGGATCGGCTGGGTGAGGTCCGGTTCGATCACGACTGCCTCCTCGTGGCTGCGGCCCGTTCGATGAGGTCGCTCATCCGGTCGCTGCCGTCCGTCGCGCCGGCTCCCGCGCTCGCGGTGGCCATCGTGGCGATGGCGTCTGCGTCCCGCAGCAGCGGCACGAGCCGTGCGCGCACCCATTCTGCCGTGAACTCGGCGTCGGCGACGAGCAGTGCGCCACCAGCGGAAACCTGATCGGCCGCGTTCATCCCCTGCTCGCCGTTGCCGTACGGCAGCGGCACGTAGACCGCGGGGAGGCCGACGGCCATGAGCTCCGACACCGTGAGGCTGCCGGCGCGGCAGACGACGAGGTCAGCGGCGGCGAGCGCGAGGTGCATGCGGTCGAGGTACTCGATCGCGACGTAGTGCGGCACCCGGGCGGGCTCGAAGTCGGTCTGCCGCCCGCCGGAGAGGTGCAGCACCTGCCAGCCGGCGTCGACGATGTCGGGGGCGGCGGCGACGATCGCGCGGTTGATCGAGCGCGCGCCCTGCGAGCCGCCGGTGACGAGCAGCGTGGGCCGCGCGGGGTCGAGGCCCAGCTCGACGCACGCGTCGTCGTGCAGGCCCGCCCGGTCGAGGCCGGTGATCTCGGGGCGCAGCGGCATGCCGACGAGCTCGCCCTCGAGCCTGGTCGACCGGTACGAGAGACCGACGAAGTCGGTCCAGCGCGCGCCGAGCAGGTTGGCCATGCCCGGCTTCGCGTTCGCCTCGTGGATGACGATCGGCACGCGCTCGAGCCGCGCGGCGCGGTAGGCGGGCGCGGACGCGTAGCCGCCGAAGCCGACGACGACGTCGATCCGACGCTCACGGATGAGCGCCCGCACGTCGCGGACGGCGCGCCGCCAGCGCGCGGGGAAGCGCAGCGCGGCGAGGTCGGGCCGACGCGGGAAGGGCAGCTTCTCGATCGTCACGAGCTCGAGCCCGGCGCGCGGGACGAGCTCGCGCTCGAGCCCCTCGCGGGTGCCCAGCACGACGAGCTCGGCGTCGGGGTGCCGCTCGCGCAGCCGCTGCGCGGTCGCGAGCAGCGGGTTGACGTGGCCGGCGGTCCCTCCGCCGGCGAGCAGGACGCGCACGTCAGCCCCTCGCCGGGAGCTCGCCGCGGTAGCGGGGGTTGTCGACCCGCTCGAGCGAGAGCACGATGCCGATGATGAGGAGCGCGGCGATGAGCTGCGAGCCGCCCGACGAGATGAAGGGCAGCGGCACGCCGAGCACCGGGAGCAGGCCGAGCACGACGCCGATGTTCACGATGGCCTGGCCGATGAGCCAGACCGTCGCGGCGCCGGTGACGACGCGCGTCATCTGCAGCGTCGCCTGCCGCACGATGCGCAGCATCGTCCAGGCGAGCAGCGCGAAGAGCGCGAGCACGACGGCCGCGCCGAGCAGCCCCAGCTCCTCGCCGATGATGGCGAAGATGTAGTCGTTGTCGGCCTCGGGCAGCCACGACCACTTCGCGCGCGAGTTGCCGAGCCCGACCCCGAAGAGGCCGCCCGCGGAGAGCGCCCAGGTGCCGTGCAGCTGCTGCCAGCATCCGGAGTAGTAGTCGGCGTCGGTGCAGCCCTGCACGAAGGCCGAGATGCGGCGCACGCGCGAGGGGCTCGAGAGCACGACGGGCACGGCGAGCAGCACGAGGCCCGCGACGGGCAGCAGCAGGTGCCACCACTTGACGCCCGCGAACCAGAGCGCGCCGAACGACAGCATCACCATGATGACGACGGTGCCGAGGTCGCTGCCGAGCAGCACGAGCCCGATCGAGAGCCCGGCCACGGGCGCCGCGGGGATCCACGCCTGCCAGAAGCTGTCGATGCGCTTCTGCTTGCGGGTCATGATCATCGCGAGCCACACGCACAGCGCGACCTTCACGAACTCCGACGGCTGCAGCGAGAAGCCGCCGATGCCGATCCAGTTGCGGTTGCCGTTCGCGCCGAATCCGAGCGGCGTGAAGACGAGCATCTGCAGCGCGACGCCGAGCCCGACGCCGATCCATGCGAGGCGCTGCCAGATCGTGGCCGGCATTCTCGCGGCGAGCAGCATGAGCACGATGCCGATCGCCGCGAAGGCGCCCTGCTTCGCGAAGTCGGTGAAGAAGGAGGCGTTCGCGACGTAGCTCTCGACCGACGACGACGAGAGCACCATGATCAGCCCGAAGGCGACGAGGAACATCGTCGTGCCGAGCAGCAGCGCCGCGTTGAGGGTCGGCGCGCCGAACATCGACCGCACGCGCACGAGCGCGCGCCTGCCCATCCGCTCGGCGCGGCCGCCGTCAGTGGTCGAGGCGGGAGCCGTCGTCGTCACCATGGGCTCCCCCTTCTCGATCTCGCTCGGTTCGATCTCGCTCGGTTCGATGTCGCTGTGCTCGCACGGCCTCGGCGAAGCGGTCGCCTCGGGCTGCGTAGTCCTCGAACTGGTCCATGGATGCGGCCGCCGGCGCCAGCAGGACCGTGACGCCGGGCGCGGCGTGCGCTGCGGCGGCCTCGACGGCCAGCCGCATCACGGCTCCAGTGTCCGCCGTCTCGACCTCCACGAGCGGGATGCCCGGCGCGTGTCGCGCGAACGCCTCGCGCACGGGGCCGCGCTCGACACCGATCGCGACGGCTGCCACGATGCGGCGGGCGTGCCGCTCGACGAGCGGCGCGACGTCGGCGCCCTTGAAGAGCCCGCCGACGATCCACACGACCCGCTCGAAGGCGCTCAGCGAGCCCTCCGCCGCGTGCGGGTTCGTCGCCTTCGAGTCGTCGACCCAGCGCACGCCGTCGACGTCGGCGATGAGCTCGGTGCGGTGGCGGTCGAGGCGGAAGGAGCGGATGGCGTCGCGCACGTGCGCCGGCTCGGCGCCGAACGCCCGGGCGAGCGCCGCCGCGGCGAGCACGTTGCGCGTCATGTGCGGCGACCGCAGGCCGCCGGGCTCGAGGTCGTCGAGGCTGCCGAGCTCGAGGGCCTGGCGGTGCCGGTCGTCGAGGAAGGCGCGGTCGACGAGGATGCCGTCGACGAGGCCGAGGTCGCTCGGCCCGGGCACGCCGAGGCCGAAGCCGATCGCGCGGCAGCCCTCGACGACCTCCGCCTCCTCGACCATGTGCTGCGTGGCCGGGTCGTCGATCCCGTAGACGGCCGCGATGCGAGCGTTGTGGAAGACCTTCGCCTTCGCGGCGCGGTAGGCGGCCGCGGAGCCGTGCCAGTCGATGTGGTCGTCGTCGATGTTGAGGCACGCGGCCGAGTGCGGCCAGAGCGCACCGGGTCCGTCGTCGGCCATCGCGTGCAGCTGGAAGCTCGAGAGCTCGACCACGAGCACGTCGAAGCCCTGCGGGTCGCGGACGGCGTCGAGCACGGGGGTGCCGATGTTGCCGACCGGCGCGACCCGGAGCCCTGCCGCGCGCAGCATGTGCGCGGTGAGCTGGGTCGTGGTGGTCTTGCCGTTCGTGCCGGTGATGAGGATCCACTCGGCCGCGCGCACCTTGTCGCGCACGCGCCAGGCGAGCTCGATGTCGCCCCACACCGGGATGCCGCGGTCGGCCGCGGCGACGAGCCACGGGTGGTCGGGGCGCAGCCCCGGCGACGCGATCACGAGCTCCGCGTCGGCGAGGGCGTCGGGCACCTCGTCGCGGCCGGCGTCGACGATCGGCACGTCGAGCACGCCGAGGATCGAGCGGCGCTCGTCGTCGACGCGCTCGGCGACCGCGGTGACGGCGGCGCCCAGCTCGGCGAGGGTGTCGACGGCCGCGAAGCCGGTCACGCCGAGGCCGAGCACGGCGACGCGCAGCCCCGACCAGTCGTGGTGCCAGGAGGCGAGGTCGTCGACGCGGGTCATCGCGGATGCACCGTCCACTCGAAGTAGAACGCGCCGACGGCCGCGGCGACGAAGAGCCCGGTGATGATCCAGAAGCGCACCACGATGGTGACCTCCGCCCAGCCCTTGAGCTCGAAGTGGTGGTGCAGGGGCGTCATGAGGAACACGCGCTTGCCGCCGGTCGCCTTGAAGTAGGCGCGCTGCACGATCACCGACCCGGTGACGATGATGGGCAGGCCGGCGATCACGATGAGCAGCAGCTGCGTGTCGGTCATCACGGCGAAGCCGGCGAGCGCGCCGCCGAGCGCGAGCGAGCCGACGTCGCCCATGAAGATCTGCGCGGGGCTCGTGTTCCACCAGAGGAACCCGATGAGCGCGCCCATGACCGTCGCGGCGAGCGTGGCGATGTCGAGCGGCTGCGCCACGTCGTAGCAGCGGGCGGCGTCGCCGGGCGGGAGCTGGCTGAGGCACGACTGGTTGAACTGCCAGAACGCGATGAACACGTAGCCCACCATCGACAGGATCATCGAGCCGGTCGCGAGCCCGTCGAGGCCGTCCGTGACGTTCACCGCGTTCGCCGCGGAGACGTTGATGACGGTGATCCAGAGGACGAACAGGATGATGCCGAGCGCGCCGAGCGGCGCGAGGTCGAGCCACGGGATGTCGCGCACGCCCGAGATCACCGGGTCGGCGAGCGGCATGCCCGTCGATCCCGCGGGGATCGTGAGCACGAGCACCGAGAACACGACCGAGACGATGAGCTGCCCGGCGACCTTCGCCCAGCCGCCGAGGCCGAGGGATCGCTGGTTCGAGATCTTCAGGTAGTCGTCGACGAAGCCGACGGCGCCCATCCCGACGATGAGCAGCAGCACGAGCAGCGCCGGCAGCGTGGGCGGGTCCTGCCCCAGCAGCTTGCCGCCGAAGTAGCCGACGAGCGTCGCCACGATGAAGATGAGGCCGCCCATCGTGGGCGTGCCGCGCTTGACGTGGTGCGACTGGGGGCCGTCGTCGCGGATGAACTGGCCCCAGCCGATGCGGGCGAAGCCGCGGATGAACAGCGGCGTCGCGAGCAGCGACACGAGCAGCGCGATCCCCGCGGAGGCGAGCAGCACGAGCATCAGCGGCCGCCGATCCGGTCGGCGAGGGGCTGCAGGCCCGACACGTTCGACGACTTGAACAGCACGACGTCGCCGTCGACGAGCTCGCGGCGCAGCAGCGCCTCCGCCTCGTCGGCGGTCTCGACCCACGTGGTCTCCTGGCCGTACGACGACTCGAGCTCCGCGGCGTCGTGGATGGCCTTGGCACCCGCGCCGACGACGACGAGCCGGTCGATGCGCACGCGCACGGCGAGGCGACCGAGCCGGTCGTGCTCCTCGACCGCGTGCGGTCCGAGCTCCGCCATCTCGCCCAGCACCGCGATCGAGCGGCGGCCGGCCTGGCGCGTCATGTGCGCGAGCGACCGCAGCGCCGCCGCGGTCGAGTCGGGGCTCGCGTTGTAGGCGTCGTTGATCACCGTGATGCCGCCGCCCGGCTCCAGCAGCTCCATGCGACCGCGCTCCGCGCGCTCGAGCGTGCCGAGCGCCTCCACGGCCCGCCCGAGGTCGAGCCCGAGCGCGTCGGCGACCGTGAGCGCGGCGAGCGCGTTCATCACGTGGTGCTCGCCGAGGATGCGCATGCGCAGCGGCCAGGTCTCGTCACCGCGATGGATGGTCGCGATCGTGCCCTCGAGGGTCGAGTCGATGCCGCTCGCCCACAGCGCGGTCGGCTCGTCGTCGCTGCCCGCGTCGGTCCCGAACCACGCGATCCGCGCTCGCGTCGATGCGGCCATGCCCGCGACGCGCTCGTCGTCGCGGTTGAGCACGGCCACGTGCTCCGACCCGAGGTCACGCACCATCTCGGTCTTCGCGCGCGTGGTCGCCTCGACACCGCCGAACTCGCCGGCGTGCGCGAGCCCGACCTTGAGCACGACGCCCAGGTCCGGGCGCGCCATCGCGGTCAGGCGCGCGATGTCGCCCTCGACGCTCGCACCCATCTCGAGCACGAGGTAGCGGGTCGCCTCGTCGATGCGGAGCATCGTCATGGGCGCGCCGACCTCGTTGTTGAACGACTTCACGGGGCTCACCGTGGGCCCGTGCTGCTCGAGGATCGCCTGCAGCATGTTCTTCGTCGTGGTCTTGCCGTTCGAGCCGGTGATGCCGATCACCGTGAGCTCCCCGGCCGCGCGCACGCGTCGGATGACCTCGGCGGCGAGCGCGCCGAGCGCCACCACGCCGTCGGGCACGACCACGTGCGGCACGTCCCGCTCGAGCGGCCGCTCGGCGACCACGAGGGCGGCGCCCGCGGCGATCGCCGCGTCGATGAACCGATGCCCGTCGGTGACCTCGCCCGGCATCGCGAAGAACACCGCGCCGTCGGCGACGAGCCGGGAGTCCGTCTCGACCGAGCCGGTCACCGCGACGTCGTCGCCGTGCAGCGTGCCGCCGACGGCAGCCGCGATCTCGCTCGCGCGCATCGTCAGCATCAGTTCCAGCCCGCCTCGTGCAGCGCGAGCCGCGCCTCGTCGCGCGCGACGAACGGCTCGCGGCGGCCGGCGACGTCGCGGTAGTCCGCGTCGCCGGGGCCGGCCCACAGCACGGTGTCACCCGGACCGACGAGCGCGAGCGCGGCGCGGATGGCGTCCTCCTCGGGCGACGACTCGATGACCGGCTTGTCGCCGGCTGCGGCGCGCGCGCCCTCGAGCACCTGGGCGCGGATGCTCGCGGCGTCCTCGGTGCGCGGGTTGAAGTCGGTGACGACGACGGCGTCGGCGAGCTCGGCGGCGATGCGCCCCATCTCGGCCCGCTTCGTCGTGTCGCGGTCGCCGTCGGCGCCGAAGAGCATGACGAGCCTGCCCTCGGTGACGCGGCGGAGCGCCTGGAGCGTCTGCGCGAACGCGTCGGGGCTGTGGCCGTAGTCGACGAAGACCGACGGCCCCTCGTCGCCCGAGACGCGCTCGATGCGGCCGGGCAGGGTCGCGCGCATGCCGCGGTCGATGACCTCGGCGACGCCCTCGATCTCGAAGCCGTCCTCGACGAGCATGAGGATCGCGATCGCCGCGTCGACGGCCATGTGGCGGCCGATGAACGGGATCTGCACCTCGATCGCGCCGCCGTCGATGCCGGTGAGGGTGAACGAGGTGGAGACGGCCGTCTCCTCCCAGATGTCGACGTGCCAGTCGGCGCTGCGGTCCGGGTCGCTCGTCACGGTCGTGACGGGGATGCGGCTGCGCTCGGCGACCTTGACGCCCCAGTCGGTGTCGACGCACACGACGCCGCGCTCGGCGCGGTCGGGCGTGAAGAGGTCGAGCTTCACGTCGAAGTAGGCGTCCATCGAGCCGTAGTCGTCGAGGTGGTCGTGGCTCAGGTTCGTGAAGGCCACGACGTCGAACACGACGCCGTCGATGCGGTGGCGCTCGAGCGCCTGGGCGCTCACCTCGAGCACGGCGGCGCGGACGCCCGCCTCGCGCATACGCGCGAGCAGCGCGTGCAGCTCGCTGGCCTCGGGCGTCGTGAGCTTCGAGGTGACGACGAGGTCGCCGACGTGCCGCTCCGCGGTGGTCGAGAGGCCGGTGACGAAGCCGAGGTCGGCGAGCAGGCCCTCGAGCATGAACGCAGTCGAGGTCTTGCCGTTCGTGCCGGTGATGCCGAAGAGCTTCGGCGGCTGCTCGTCGGTGCGGTAGACCCACGCGGCGATCTCGCCGAGGGCCGCGCGCGGCTCGTCGACGACGATGACGGGCACGTCGGTCTCGAGCATCGCGGCGCCGGCCGGGTCGGTGACGACGGCGACGGCGCCCCGCTCGAGCGCCGCGGCCGCGAACTCGGCGCCGTGCCGGTGCGCGCCCGGCAGCGCCGCGAAGATGTCGCCCGGCTGCACGTCGGAGGAGTCGATCGTGATGCCCGTGACCTCGACGCCGTCGAGGTCGGCGTCGACCTGCAGGTCGAACTCGTCGACGAGCCCGGCGATGGGCCGCGGAGCGGGATGCTCCGGACGCAGGATCCTCGGGGTCACGCCCGCCACGGACATCCTCTCCTCAGTGCTGTCACGCCCGCCGCCGTCTCGCCGGTCAAGGCTGCTCCTCCGCCGGCCACTCGAGCGGCACATCGGATGCCGGGGTGGTGCTCGGGGGGATGTCGTAGTGGCGGATCAAGAGGTTCACCATATCGTGGAAGGCCGGGATCGCCCCGCCGCTGGTGCGGATGGTCTGGGGGCTGTCGAAGAGCGTCAGCACCACGAACTGCGGGTCGTCGACCGGGAACACGCCGGCGACGGAGATCATCATCCGCGCCGGGTCGTAGCCCGAGCCGTCCTCGTAGGCCATCTGCGCGGTGCCGGTCTTCGCGGCGATCCGGTAGCCCTCGATCGGGAACGTCTCGTAGCCGTAGTCGGTGACGACGTGCTCGAGCACCTCGAGCGTCTGGCGCGCGGACGACGCGCTCACGACGCGCTCCCCGTCGCCCGTCTCGGGCGACGTCACGGTGCCGTCGGCGGCCGTGCAGCTCGCGATCAGGCGTGCGGGGAGGTGCTCGCCGCCGTTCGCGAGCGCCTGGTAGGCGGAGGCGAGCTGGATGGGCGTGGCGGCGATGCCCTGCCCGAAGAGCACGTTGAGCCGGGTCTGCGGGTCGAGCGCCGACGCGTCGCGCAGCGGCACCGCCTGCTCGCCCGCGAAGCCGACGGCCGACTGCTCGCCGAAGCCGAAGCGGTCGAGGTAGTCGAAGTAGTCGGCGCGGTCCATGTCCTCCGCGAGGCGCACCATGCCCGAGTTCGACGAGTTCACGAGGATGCCGGCGGCCGTCCACTGCTTGACCTCGTGTGAGTGGGCGTCGCGCACGCGCACGCCCGGCTCCGTGTAGGTCCACGGCACGCTCAGCTGGTCGCTCGGCTCGACCAGGCCGAGGTCGACCATCGCGGCGAACGAGAAGGTCTTGAAGATCGAGCCGGGCTCGTAGGCGGCGGTGAAGGCGCGCGAGCCGCGGTCGCGCTGGTCGGTCGCGGTGGGGTCGTTGGGGTCGACCGTCGACGACTCCGCGACGGCGGCGATCGTGCCGTCGGTGCGCATGATGATCGTGGTGCCGCTGCGGGCGCGCAGCTGCGCGGTGTACTGCTCGGTGAGCTGCTGCGCCTGGTACTGCACGTCGGCGTCGATCGTGAGCTGCACCGTGCCGCCGTCGACGGCCGGGTCGGTGAGCATCGAGCCCGGGATGGGCGTGCCGTCGGCGCCGCGGTCGAAGGTGCGGCTGCCGTCCTGCGCGTCGAGGCAGGCATCCTCGCTGCGCTCGATGCCGGCGAGCGGCTCGCTCTGGCCCATGAAGCCGACGAGGTTCCCGCCGACGGAGCCCGCGGGGTAGACCCGCTGCGGGTTGAGCCGCAGGTAGACGTACGGCAGGTTCAGGTCGCGCACCGCCTCGTACTGCGTCGCGGTGAGGCCGCTCGCGAGCAGCAGGTAATCGGACTCCGGGTTGCGCTCGAGCTCGGCGAGGATCATCGCCTGCAGGTCGAGCGGGTCGTCGCCGGTGATCGCGGCGATGCGCTCGAGCGCCTCGCCGCCGGTCACGGTCGCGTCGACGCCGTCCACCTCGGGCACGAGGTCGCGCGTGTACTGCGGCGAGATCGTCAGGTCCCAGCGGTCGACGCTCTCGGCCAGCACGGTGCCCGCGGCGTCGACGATCGGGCCGCGGGTGCCGAAGATCGTCTGCGAGACGCCCCGTCGGCCATCCGCCTCGGCGTTGAGCGCCTCGGCGCGCACGAGCTGGATGTCAGCGAGCCGCACGACGAACGTCGCGAGCAGCGCGAACGTCAGCGCGGCGACGAGCATCGTCCGCACCCGGTTCCGGCTGCGGTTCCGCTTCACGGCCAAGGGCACCTCCGCTTCAATCGCTCGCATCGGCGAGCCTCGGTCGAGTCACCGCACGCTAGCGGCCCGGCGGCCTCCAGGCGGGCCGCCACGCCCTCACTCCCCCGTGGTGGTCGGGAGGAGCGTGCCGGGCGCGGGCTGGTCGGCCGCCTCGGCGGCGGCCGGCGCCGCGGCGGCGCTCACGCCCGCGGGGAGGAGCATGCCCGGGTGCGGCCGCACCGCGGCGGCCTGCACCTGCTGCACGGTCGCCGCAGCCTGTGGCGCCTCCGCGAGCAGCGCGTTGGGCACGTGCATGCCGAACTGGTCGACCGCGGGCACCTGCATGTGGAGCGCGTCCGGTCCGCCCGCGGTCACGGCGCCGCCGAGCGTGAGGAACTGCGAGGGCTGGCCGGCGAGCATGCCGAGCTCGTCGGCGGCGACCGCGACGTGCTGCGGCGACGACAGCACCGCGATCTCCTCGGCGAGCGTCTGCTCGGTGCGGGCGAGCGCGGTCGACTCGCCCTGCAGCGCGCTCAGCTGGTAGGCGCCCTCGCTGATGACGACCGAGAGGCCGAGCTGCGCGACGATGATGCCGGCGAGGCCCACGAGCCCGACGATGCCGTGCACGAGGCGCGGCGCGCGACGCGGCGCGATCGCGGGCAGCGCCCGCAGGTGGCGCTCGCGCTCCGGCCGCTCGGCGGTCGGCAGGGGGCGCAGGTCGATGGCGGCGTGGCTCTGCACGGCGGCGGTGCTCATGACAGCTCCTCGGTGGTCGATGCGAGTCGGATGCGCTCGGCGGCTCGGAGCCGGACGGGCGCGGATCGGGGGTTGGCGGCGCGCTCGGCCTCGTCGGCGAGCTCTGCGCCCTTGACGAGCAGCCGCAGCTGCGGTGCGTGCTCGGGCAGCTCGGCCGGCAGGTCGAGCGGTGCGGTCGAGGATGCGGCGGCCTGCAGCGCGCGCTTCACGATGCGGTCCTCGAGCGACTGGTACGCGAGCACGACGAGCCGGCCGCCCTGCCCGAGCGCGCCGATCGCGGCGGGCATCGTGCGCTCGAGGATCGCGAGCTCCTGGTTGACCTCGATGCGCAGCGCCTGGAACACGCGCTTCGCGGGGTGGCCCTGGTTCGACAGCGCGCGCGGCGTCGCCGCCTGCAGGATGTCGACGAGCTGCTTCGAGGTCTCGATGGGCGCGGTGTCGCGAGCCGCGACGATCGCCCGGGCGTAGCGGTCGGCGAGCTTCTCGTCGCCGTACTCGCGGAAGAGGCGAGCGAGGTCGCGCGCACCGCGCTCGGCGAGGATCGTGGCGGCCGTGACGTCGCCGTCCTGCCCCATGCGCATGTCGAGCGGCGCGTCCTTCGCGTAGGCGAAGCCGCGGTCGGCGGCGTCGAGCTGCAGGCTCGAGACGCCGAGGTCGAGCAGGATGCCGTCGGCGGCACGCACGCCCGCGGCGCGCGTCGCGAGGTCGATGCGGTCGTAGGTCGCCTGCACCGGGCGGAAGCGGCCGCCGAAGCGCGCGAGGCGTGCGCCCGCGAGCCGGATGGCGTCGGGGTCGCGGTCGATGCCGGCGACCACGAGCGTCGGGTGCGCGGCGAGCATCGCCTCGGTGTGGCCGCCCATGCCGAGCGTGCCGTCGACGACGACCGGGGTGCGGCCGGCTGCGGCGGCGGCCTCGATCGCGGGGGCGAGCAGCTCGAGCGTGCGCTCGAGCATGACCGGGGTGTGGAGATCGGCTGCGTCCATGTCGTGCCCTGCTCCCGTCCCGGCCCCTGATCCCCATCCGTTCGACGCGCCACCGGGGAAGGTGCGGCGCGGCGGACAGCTGGGAGTCACGAGCCGGGTCAGAAGATGCCGGGGATCACCTCCTCGGTCGTCGAGGCGAAGTCGGCCTCCTTGGCCGCGTAGTACTCGTTCCAGGCGGCGGTGTCCCAGATCTCGGCGCGGGTGCCCGCGCCGATGACCGTCAGGTCGCGGCCGAGGCCCGCGTAGTCGCGAAGGTTCGCGGGGATGGTGATGCGGTGCTGGCTGTCGGGCTGCTCGCTCGACGCGCCCGACAGGAAGAGGCGGAGGAAGTCGCGGGCACCGGACGACGTGAGCGGCGCCTGCCGGATCTGCTCGTGCAAGTGCTCGAACTCGCGCATCGAGAAGACGTAGATGCAGCGCTCCTGGCCGCGCGTGAGCACGAGGCCGCCCTCGAGCTCCTGGCGGAAGCGGGCGGGGAGGATGACGCGGCCCTTGTCGTCGAGCTTGGGCGTGTGGGTGCCGAGGAACACATCGCCCCCTCTCGTCCGGCCTGCGAGATGCGCCGACGTCTGCCGACATCCTCCACTCTACTCCACTTGCCGCCACTAAGCCCGTGTTTCATTCCCCGAATCGCCGCAGTTCCCAAGCGTTTCCTGCGCTGCGTCGGTGGAGGGGTTCGACGGCCGATCGGGCGCGTCGGCAGCCCCACCCGCGTCCGGGCACGCGAAAGGGGCCAGCGCTCATCGCGCTGGCCCCGTCGTGGAGGTGTGTGGAGGGACTAGCCCCTGGTGTTCCGGTCGTCCCACTCCTGGGCGAGCCGGTCCATGAGGCCGGGTCCCTGCTTGGCGGCGGCCGGACCCTCGCCCGGACGCCCGCGGCCCACGGCGTCGTCGCCGGTGGCGGGCTTCGAGGCCGACAGCGCCCACAGCGCTCCGACGACCGCGACGCCGAAGCCGGCGACGCCGATGATCGCGAGCTTCATGAGCACGCCGACGACGATGAGCACGAGGCCCACGGCGATGCCGAGCACGCCGATGGCGACCTTCGTGTAGTCGACGGTGCGAGGACCGCTCGACGTGTTCACGATGTCTGCCTCGTGCTTGTAGAGATTGCGCTCCATCTCATCGAGCAGACGCTGCTCGTGCTCGGAGAGGCCCATCTCGCACCCCCTTCGCTCGACCGGTGCGGATGGAAGTCTACGCGTGTCTGCTGTCAATAGCATGTGGGTTGTGTCGGCACAGCAGCGCTTCGCCCGAGCCGTCGAGGGCTCGATCCACCAGTACCTCGATGCGCGCGAGCGCGCCCTGACGGAGATCTCGCCGGATGCCGCGACGCTGCTGCGGCTCGTGCGCGAGATGGTCTCCGGCGGCAAGCGGGTCCGCAGCGCGTTCGTGCTGTGGGGCTGGCACGCCGTGACGGCGGCGCGGGCGGATGCCGACCGCACCGCGGGCACGGAGCAGGACCCGGAGTGGGCCGACGTGATCGGGATCGCGACCGCGATGGAGCTCTTCCACGCCGCCGCGCTCGTGCACGACGACATCATCGACGCCTCCGACACCCGCAGGGGCAGGCCGGCCATGCACCGCGCGCTCGAGTCGGTGCACCGCGACGGCCAGTGGGTCGGCGACGCCGCGTCGTGGGGCTCGAGCGCCGCGATCCTGGTCGGCGACCTGCTGCTCAACTGGGCGGACGACCGCATGCTGCTCGCCTGCCGCGGCGCGGCGCACGGCGACGCCGTGCACGACGCCTACCGCCGCATGCGCGAGGAGGTCACGTTCGGGCAGTACCTCGACGTGCTCGAGGAGGCGGCCTGGATCCGGCAGGACCCGGAGGCGCTGCTCGACCGCGCCCACACGGTCGCCGTCTACAAGTCGGCGAAGTACTCGGTCGAGGCGCCGCTCACCCTCGGCGCGCTGCTCGCGGGGGCCAGCGACGCCCAGCTCGACGCGCTCGCCGGCTACGGGCTGCCGGTCGGCGTCGCGTTCCAGATGCGCGACGACCTGCTCGGCGTCTTCGGCGATCCGGAGGTCACCGGCAAGCCCGCCGGCGACGACCTCCGCGAGGGCAAGCGGACGGTGCTCATCGAGATCGCGCGGCAGCGGCTCTCCCAGGGCGTCCGCACGATGCTCGACGAGCTGCTCGGCGACCGCGAGCTCGACGAGCGGCAGGTGGCGATCCTGCAGGACGCCATCCAGCGCTCCGAGGCGCCGACGCGGCTCGAGGCGCTCATCGACCGAGCGGTCGGCGAGGCGCTCGAGGCGCTGCACGAGGGCGAGCTGTCGCGGTCCGCGGTGCTCGAGCTCGAGCGGCTGGCCGACACGGTCGCGAAGCGCGACCGGTAGCGCTCAGCCGAGCAGCTGGGCCGCCTTGCGCACCGAGGCCTTGCCGCCGGCGCGCATCGCCGCGATCGGCGACATGCCGAGCGAGTCGTCCTCGGCGAGCAGCCAGTCGATCGCCTCGTCCTCGGTGATCCCCTGGTCGAGCAGCACGAGCAGCGTGCCGCGCAGCTCGGTGAGCGGCTCCCCGTCGCGGATGCACAGGGCGGGCACCTGGAGCGGGCCGTTGCGCCGCGTCGCGGGCAGGCGGTGCTCCTCGATCAGGCGGTGGATGCGTCCGACCGGCTGACCCAGGAGGGTCACGAGGTCGGGCACGGCGAGCCAGGCGTTGTCTTGCGTCACCCCTCCATCCTGCCATTCCGGCGTGGGTGCCTGGCAAGCGCGCCGGCGCCGCCTATCCTCGCCATCGTGCCCGTCGACCCCCGCGATCCCGTCATCGGACGGACGATCGACCGTCGGTACGCCGTCGGCGAGCGCATCGCCCGCGGCGGCATGGCGAGCGTCTACGAGGGGCTCGACATGCGGCTCGACCGCAAGGTCGCCGTCAAGGTCATGCACCCGCACCTGGGCGACGACGAGCACTTCCGTGAGCGCTTCATCCAGGAGGCGAAGGCCGCCGCGCGGCTCGCGCACCCCAACGTCGTCAACACCTACGACCAGGGCGAGGAGGACGGCCTCGCGTGGCTCGTCATGGAGCTCGTGCCGTCGATCACCCTGCGGGACCTGCTCGTCGACCGCGGCCGCATCACCCCCGAGCAGTCGCTCGACGTGCTCGAGGCGATCCTCGCCGGGCTCGCCGCGGCGCACCGCGCGGGCATCGTGCACCGCGACCTCAAGCCCGAGAACATCCTGCTCGCGCACGACGGCCGCATCAAGATCGGCGACTTCGGGCTCGCCCGCGCGGCGACCGCGAACACCGCGACCGGCAAGGCGCTGCTCGGCACGATCGCCTACCTCTCCCCCGAGCTCGTCACCCGTGGCCTCGCCGACGCCCGCAGCGACATCTACGCCGTCGGCATCATGCTCTTCGAGATGCTCACCGGCACCCAGCCGTTCACCGGCGACGAGCCGATGCAGATCGCGTTCCAGCACGCGAACGAGCAGGTCCCGCTGCCCTCGAGCGTGACGCCCGGGGTGCCGGAGGCGCTCGACTCGCTCGTGCACTGGGCGACGCAGCGCGATCCCAACCTGCGCCCGGCCGACGCGTCCGAGATGCTCGCCGAGCTGCACGCCGTGCGGGAGCGCGGCATCGACCGCCCGACGACCGTGCTGCCCGTCGTCGGCGAGGACGACCGGTCGACGACGATCATCGAGCGGCCCCGGCCGCAGCGCCGCCGCCAGCTCGTGGCCGAGCCGCAGGTCGTGGAGGATGCCGGCGACGGCGTCGCGACGACGGCCCTCGCGCGCCGGGTCACCGTGCGCCGGCGGCGCGGCATGCTGTGGCTCGCCGTCGTCATCATCGGCGCGCTCGTCGCCGCCGGGGTCGGCTGGTGGTTCAACCTCGGGCCGGGCGGCAGCGCCACCGTGCCCGCCGTGACCGGCGAGACGCAGGACGCGGCGGTCGCGCTGCTCGCCGAGCACGGCATCGAGGTGGCCGGCACCGTGTCCGAGCCCGACTACGACCTGCCGGCCGGCCATGCGCTCCGCACCGATCCGGACGCGGGCACGGTGCTCGCGAATGGCGAGGCGGTGCAGCTCGTGCTGTCCTCCGGCCGCCGCAGCCTGCCGCCCCCGGCCGTCGCGGGGAGGCCCGTCGACGACGCGCGCGCCGCGATCGAGGCGGCCGGCTTCGCGGTCGCCGAGGGCGAGCCCGACGCGATCTTCGACGGCGCCACCGCCGGCACGGTGCTCGCCGCCTTCACGCCCGACGGCACCGACGTCACGCAGCTCGAGGCGATCGAGGAGCGCACGCCGATCGCGCTGCGCGTCTCGCTCGGCCCCGTGCCCGCCGAGGCCGGCCAGGTCGCCGCCGAGGCGGAGGCGGCGCTCGTGCAGGCCGGGCTGGTCGTCGACTTCTCGGCCGAGGAGCACTCGACCGAGGTCGAGCAGGGCCGCCTCATCTCGCTCGCGATCCCCACCGACCGGCCGCTCCGCAGGGGCGAGGCGGTGAGCGGCGTCGTGTCGCTCGGGCCGCGCATGCTCGAGGTGCCGGACGTCGTCGGCAAGCCCATCACCGAGGCGGTGCAGGCCATCCGCGACGCCGGCCTCGTGCCCGACCTCCGCACCAACGTGCCCGAGCCGCTCCAGGCCCTCGCGACCATCCTGTCGCAGGACCCCGGAGCGCCCGGGCCGGTCGTCGAGGGCTCGACGATCGTGCTGGACGCGACCTACTAGCCGGCGCGGCGCTACGGCCGCTGCGCCGCCCGCAGCTCCTCGGCGACGAGGAACGCGAGCTCGAGCGACTGCATGTGGTTGAGCCGGGGGTCGCACAGCGACTCGTAGCGCGTCTCGAGCGCGAGCTCGTCGATCTCCTCCGCGCCGCCGAGGCACTCGGTGACGTCGTCGCCCGTGAGCTCCACGTGGATGCCGCCGGGGAACGTGCCCACCGCGCGGTGCGCCTCGAAGAAGCCGCGCACCTCGTCGACCACGTCGTCGAAGCGGCGCGACTTGTAGCCGTTCTTCGTCGTGATGCCGTTGCCGTGCATCGGGTCGGTGACCCACAGCGGCGTCGACTCGAGCGACTTCGAGGCCTCGAGCAGCGGCGGCAGCGCGTCGCGGATGCGACCGGCGCCCATCCGGGTGATGAAGGTGATGCGGCCGGGCTCGCGCTCGGGGTCGAGCTTGTCGACGAGCGCCTCCATGTCGGCGGGCGTCGTCGATGGCCCGAGCTTCACGCCGATCGGGTTGCGCACGCGCGAGAAGAAGTCGACGTGCGCGCCGTCGATCTCGCGGGTGCGCTCACCGATCCACTGGAAGTGGCTCGAGGTGTTGTAGGCGAGGCCGGTGCGCGAGTCGATGCGCGTGAGCGGGCGCTCGTAGTCCATCAGCAGGCCCTCGTGGCCGGTGAAGAACTCCACGCCACGCAGCTCGTCGAAGTTCGCGCCAGCGGCCTCCATGAAGCGCACGGCGCGGTCGATCTCGCCGGCGAGCGCCTCGTAGCGCGCGAACGACGGGTTCTGCGCGAAGCCCTTGTTCCACGAGTGCACCTGGCGCAGGTCGGCGAAGCCACCCTGCGTGAAGGCGCGCACGAGGTTGAGGGTCGACGCGGCCATGTGGTAGCCGCGCAGGATGCGCTGCGGGTCGGCGGTGCGCGACTCGAGCGTGAAGTCGAAGCCGTTGACGATGTCGCCGCGGTACGCGGGCAGCGTGAGGTCGCCGCGGGTCTCGGCGTCGCTCGATCGCGGCTTCGCGAACTGGCCCGCCATGCGGCCCATCTTGATGACCGGCATCGCCGAGCCGTAGGTGAGCACGACCGCCATCTGCAGGATCGTCTTCACCCGGTTGCGGATGTTGTCGGCCGTCGCGCCGGCGAACGTCTCGGCGCAGTCGCCTCCCTGCAGCAGGAAGGCGTGGCCCTGCGCCGCCGCGGCGAGCCGCTCGCGCAGCATGTCGACCTCGCCGGCGAAGACGAGCGGCGGCGCGCTGCGCAGCTCGCGGCGCACGTGCTCGACCGCATCCTCGTCCGGCCACGCGGGCTGCTGCTTGATCGGCAGCGCGCGATACGCGTCGAGGCCGTGCTCGAGGGAGCGTCGCTCGTCCGGGTCGGTGATCGCGATGGTGTCGGTCATGCCAGCCTCTGCTTCATGCGGCGCCGAGCGCGCCGCAGATCAGTCTAGCGAGCGGGTCATCGCCCGCGCTTCCCGGCGAGCGCGCTGCGCTCCGCCTCGACGCGCGACTTCACGCTCGACGCGTACACGTCGACGTACTCCTGGTCGGAGATGCGGTTGAGCGCCACCATGATCTCGTCGGTGATGGAGCGCAGCACGAAGCGGTCGCCCTCGAGGTTGTAGTAGCGCGAGAAGTCGAGCGGCTCGCCGAAGATGATGCCGATGCGGCCGACCTTGGGCAGCCTGCGGCCGATGGGCATGATCTTCTCGGTGTCGACCATGACGCACGGCACGACCGGGACGCGCGCGTCGAGCACCATGCGGGCGACGCCCGTGCGGCCGCGGTACAGCTTGCCGTCGGGGCTGCGCGTGCCCTCGGGGTAGATGCCGATGAGGCCGCCGTCCTGCAGCTGCTGGAGCGCGGCGTTGAGGCTCTGCGAGCTCTTCTCCCCGCCCGAGCGGTCCATCGGCAGCTGCCCGACCGCGAGGAAGAACCAGCGCACGAGCTTGCCCTTGAGGCCGGGGCCGTTGAAGTAGTCGGACTTCGCGAGGAACCAGACGCGGCGGTCGATGACGAGCGGCATGAGGAAGGAGTCGATGACCGAGAGGTGGTTGCCGGCGATGATCGCGCCGCCGTGCTCGGGGATGTTGTCGAGGCCGACCACCCAGGGCCGGAAGACGCGCGTCATGAACGGGCCAACCACCCAGTGCCGCAGCAGCCAGTAGAACATCGCACCTCCTTCGCGCCCCGAGCCTAGGGCAGGTGTGGACGCCCGACGGACATGCGCCCCGCCTGCCGCCGACCGGCGCGCTCGACCATAGGATGAGCCCAACGCACGACAGCCGAAGGAGTCGCAGTGCCAGAGATCACCGTCCCCGAGGGCGTCATGCCGCCGGTCGTCGCCGCTGACCCGGAGGCGAACGTCACCGACCTGCTCGAGGAGACGCTCCTGAACCACCCGGACGCGCCGCTCTTCGCGGTGCCGGAGGGCGAGGGCTGGCGCGACATCCCGACGCGCGAGTTCCACCGCCAGGTGATCGCGCTCGCGAAGGGCTTCGTGGCGGCGGGCGTGCAGCCCGGCGACTTCGTCGGCTTCATGTGCAAGGTGCGCTACGAGTTCTCGCTCGTCGACTTCGCGCTCTGGTACGCCGGAGCCCGCATGGTGCCCGTCTACGAGACCTCAGCGCCCTCGCAGATCCAGTGGATCCTCTCCGACGGCGGCGCGACCCGCGTCATCCTCGAGGACGCCGACCTCGTCTCGCGCTTCGACGAGGCGCACGGCGACCTGCCGGCGATCACCGACGTGTGGCGCATCGACCGCGGCGACCTCGACCGGCTCGTCGAGCGCGGCGTCGACGTGCCCGACGACGAGATCGAGCGGCGCCGCTCGATGGCCCGCGGCAGCGACCTGGCGACGCTCATCTACACGTCGGGCTCCACCGGCCGCCCCAAGGGCGTCATGCTCACGCACGCGAACTTCGTCGAGCTGTGCCGCAACGCGCGCGTCGTGATGGCGGATGTCGTGGGCCCCGGCACGTCGACCCTGCTGTTCGTGACGCAGGCGCACGTCTTCGCCCGCTTCATCTCGGTGCTCGCGATCGCCGCGAGCGTGCGCGTCGGCCACCAGTCCGACACGAAGAAGCTGCTCGCGTCGCTCGGCTCGTTCAAGCCGACCTTCTTCCTCGCTGTGCCGCGCGTGTTCGAGAAGGTCTACAACGCGAGCGAGCAGAAGGCCGAGGCCGGCGGCAAGGGCAAGATCTTCCTGCGCGCCGCGCACGTCGCGGTCGCGCACTCGAAGGCGCTCGACGCCGGCCACGTGCCGCTCGGCCTCAAGCTGCAGTTCGCGCTCTTCGACCGGCTCGTGCTCAACAAGCTGCGCACCGCGATGGGCGGGCAGGTGCGCTACGCCGTCTCCGGCTCCGCGCCGCTGTCGACGTTCCTCGCGCACTTCTACCGCTCGCTCGGCATCCGCATCCTCGAGGGCTACGGCCTGACCGAGACGACGGCGCCGCTCACCGTGAACGTGCCCGACCGGTTCAAGATCGGCACCGTCGGACCGGCGCTGCCCGGCAACGGCGTGAAGATCGCAGAGGACGGCGAGGTGCTCGGCAAGGGCGTCGCCGTGTTCGACGGCTACTGGCACAACGAGCAGGCGACGAAGGATGCCTTCACCGAGGACGGCTGGTTCCACACCGGCGACATCGGCTCGCTCGACGCCGACGGCTACCTGACGATCACGGGCCGCAAGAAGGAGCTGCTCGTCACCGCGGCGGGCAAGAACGTCGCGCCGAACACGCTCGAGGACCCCATCCGCTCGAACACGATCATCGGCCAGCCGGTCGTGGTCGGCGACCAGAAGCCGTTCATCGCCGCCCTCATCACGCTCGACGGCGAGATGCTCGCCACCTGGCTCGAGAACCACGGGCACGACCGCACGATGTCGCTCGAGCAGGCGGCCGCGCACCCCGCGGTCGTCGAGGAGGTGCGCAGCGCCATCCAGAAGGCGAACACGCTCGTCTCCCGCGCCGAGTCGGTGCGGAAGTTCGCGATCCTGCCGGTCGAGTTCATCGAGGCCAACGGCCACCTGACGCCGAAGATGTCGATCAAGCGGCAGAACATCATGGACGACTTCAAGGCGCAGATCGACGACATGTACGCGTCGAACTCGACCGCGCACGACGTCGGCGCGTGACCGGCATCGCATGATCGTCCCCGCCACCGCCCACGGCACCGCGGCGGTGGCCGACCACTACGACGAGCTCGACGCGGTCTACCGCAGCCTGTGGGGCGAGCACGTGCACCACGGGCTGTGGACGACCGGTCGCGAGCGGCCGGCCGAGGCGGTCGAGGCGATGGTCGACGCGGTCGGCGAGCGCCTGCGGCTGCAGCCCGGTGCCCAATGCGTCGACATCGGCTGCGGCTACGGCGGCACCGCGCGGCGGCTCGCCGCGACGCGCGGGGTGCGGGTCGTCGGGTTCACGCTCTCGGGCGAGCAGGCGAGGCACGCCGCCACGATCCCCGCCGCCGACGTCGACATCCGGGTCCGCGACTGGCTCGACAACGGCCTCCCCGACGCCTCGGCCGACGCCGCGTGGGCGATCGAGTCGAGCGAGCACATGGCCGACAAGCAGGGCTTCTTCGACGAGGCGCACCGCGTGCTGCGTCCCGGCGGCCGCCTCGTCGTCTGCGCGTGGCTCGCCGAGACGGGCGCGCGGGGCTGGAAGGTCCGCCACCTGCTCGAGCCCATCTGCAGCGAGGGCAGGCTGCCCTCGATGGGCACGCGCGAGGAGTACGCCGCGATGGCGCGCACCGCGGGCTTCGAGGTGGTCGGCTACGACGACGTCAGCCGCCGCGTCGCCCGCACCTGGACGATCTGCACCGGCCGCATGCTGCGCGCGGTCGTCGTGGATCCCGAGATCCGCCGGCTCGCCCGCACCGCGCGCAACCGCGTCTTCGCGCTGTCGCTCCCCCGGCTGATGCTCGCGTACCGCACCGGCGCGATGCGCTACGGCATCTTCACGCTCGAGAAGCCGGCCTAGTACCAGGGAGCCTTGCGCACCTCGGCCATCGCGACCGAGCGCATCGGCTTCTCGAGCGCCTGCAGGTACAGCTTGCCGTCGAGGTGGGCCACCTCGTGCTGCAGCATCTGCGCCATGAGCCCCTCGCCCTCGAGCACGACCTCCGCGCCGTCGAGGTCGACGCCCTCCACGCGGCAGAACGGGTGCCGCGGGGTCGGGAAGCCCAGCTCCGGCACCGACAGGCAGCCCTCGTCGACGAGCACCGGCTCCCCGCGCACCTCGACGATGCGCGGGTTCAGCACGTAGCCGACCTCGCCGTCGACGTTGTACGAGAAGGCGGCCTTCGCGACGCCGATCTGGTTGGCGGCGACGCCCGCCCGGCCGGGCACCTGCACCGTGTCGAGCAGGTCCTGCACGAGCGCGGCGGTCGCGGGCGCCGCCGGGTCGACCGCCGCGGCGCGCTCGCGCAGCACCGGGTCGCCGAAGACGCGGATGTCTCGGACGCTCATGCCGGGCGCACGACCGCGATGAGGTCGCCGGCCTCGACGGGCGTCGTGCCGCTGAGCGCCATCCGCTCGACCGTGCCGGCGATGGGCGTCGTGATCGCGGCCTCCATCTTCATGGCCTCGATCGTCGCGATCGGGTCGCCCGCGGCGACCGTGTCGCCCTGCGCGACCTTGACCGTCACCGCGCCCGCGAACGGGGCCGCGACCTGGCCGGGCACCGAGGCGTCCGCCTTCTCCGCCCGCGGCTTGTCGACCGTGACCGAGCGGTCGCGCACGTACACCGGGCGCAGCTGGCCGTTCAGCACCGTCATGACCGTGACGATGCCGTCGTCGTCGGGCTGGCCGACCGCTTCGAGCTCGACGTTGAGGGTCACGCCGCGGCCGATGCCGACCTGGTGCTCCTCGCCCGGCTGCATGCCGTAGAGGTAGTCGATCGTGTCGACGACCGACAGGTCGCCGAACTGCGCGCGCGTCTCCTTGAACGCCCGCGTGGGGCCGGCGAAGAGCAGCTCGTTGAGCGCGTCCTGCCGGTCGGCGCCGGGCGTCTCGAGGCGGGTGCGCTGCTCCCCGGTGAGCGGCGTGATCGAGATGTCGACGTCGCGCCCCTCGAGCACCTTCGAGCGGAAGGGCTCGGGCCAGCCGCCCGGCAGGTCGCCCAGCTCGCCGGCCATGAAGCCGATGACGGAGTCGGGGATGTCGTACTTGCGCGGGTCGCGCTCGAAGTCGTCCGGGTCGACGCCCTGCGCGACGAGCTGCAGCGCGAGGTCGCCGACGACCTTCGACGAGGGCGTCACCTTCGTCGGGCGGCCCAGGATGCGCGACGCGGCCGCGTACCAGTCCTCGATCTTCTCGAAGTCGTCGGCGAGGCCGAGCGCGATCGCCTGCTGCCGCAGGTTCGAGAGCTGGCCGCCCGGGATCTCGTGGCGGTACACGCGGCCGGTGGGGCCGGGCAGGCCCGACTCGAACGGCTTGTAGAGGCGGCGGACCGCCTCCCAGTAGGGCTCGAGGTCGCTCGCGGCGTCGAGCGAGAGCCCGGTGTCGCGGTCGGTGTGCGCGACCGCGGCGATGAGCGCCGAGAGCGACGGCTGGCTCGTCGTGCCCGCCATCGGCGCGCTCGCGACGTCGACGGCGTCGACGCCCGCGGCGGAGGCGGCGAGCAGGGTCGCGAGCTGGCCGCCGGCGGTGTCGTGCGTGTGCAGGTGCACGGGCAGGTCGAAGCGCTCCCGGAGCGCGGCGACGAGCTTCGATGCGGCACCCGCGCGCAGCAGGCCCGCCATGTCCTTGATCGCGAGCACGTGCGCGCCTGCGTCGACGATCCGCTCGGCGAGCGCGAGGTAGTAGTCGAGCGTGTAGAGGTCCTCGGCGGGGTCGAGCAGGTCGCCGGAGTAGCAGAGCGCCACCTCCGCGACCGTCGTGCCGGTCGCGAGCACCGCATCGATCGCGGGGCGCATCTGGTCGACATCGTTGAGCGCGTCGAAGATGCGGAAGACGTCGATGCCGGTCGCGGCGGCCTCCTCGACGAAGGCCTCGGTCACCTCGGTCGGGTACGGCGTGTAGCCGACGGTGTTGCGGCCGCGCAGCAGCATCTGCAGCGGGATGTTCGGCATCGCCTCGCGGATGGCGACGAGCCGCTCCCACGGGTCCTCGCCGAGGAAGCGCAGCGCGACGTCGTACGTCGCACCGCCCCACGCCTCCATCGACAGCAGCTGCGGCGTCATGCGCGCGACGTGCGGGGCGACCGCGACGAGGTCGGCGGTGCGCACGCGGGTGGCGAGGAGCGACTGGTGGGCGTCGCGGAAGGTGGTCTCGGTGACCGCGAGCGAGGTGCGCTCGCGGAGCGCCTTCGCCCAGCCGGCCGGGCCGAGCTCCTGCAGGCGCTGGCGCTCGCCGTCGGGCGCGGGCGCCTCGAGGTCGATCGCGGGCAGCTTGATCGCCGGGTTGATGACGTCGACGGCCTCGCCGTTCGGCTGGTTGACGGTGACGTCGGCGAGCCAGGCGAGCACCTTCGACGCCCGGTCCTTCGGCGGGTTGATGCGCGTGAGCTCGGGGTGCTCGTCGATGAAGTGCGTCGACACGTCGCCGGCGCGGAAGTCGGGGCTGTCCAGCAGGTTGAGCAGGAACGGGATGTTCGTGGCGACGCCGCGGATGCGGAACTCGCTCACCGCGCGGTGCGCGCGGCGGATCGCGGTGTCGAGGTCGCGGCCGCGACACGTGACCTTCGCGAGCATCGAGTCGAAGTGGGCGCTCACCTCGGTGCCGGGGTTGATCGTGCCGCCGTCGAGGCGCACGCCCGCGCCGCCCGGCGAGCGGTACGCGGTGATGCGGCCGGTGTCGGGGCGGAAGCCGTCGGCGGGGTTCTCGGTCGTGACGCGGCACTGCAGGGCCGCGCCGTGCATCTGGATCTGGTCCTGCGTGAGGCCGAGGTCGGCGAGCGACTCCCCCGCGGCGATGCGGATCTGGCTCGCGACGAGGTCGACGTCGGTGATCTCCTCGGTGACCGTGTGCTCGACCTGGATGCGCGGGTTCATCTCGATGAAGACGTGCTGGCCCTCGCGCTCGCCCGCGGTGTCGAGCAGGAACTCGACGGTGCCGGCGTTGACGTAGCCGATCGAGCGCGCGAAGGCGACCGCGTCGCGGTAGAGCGCGTCGCGCTGCTCCTGCGAGAGGTTCGGCGCCGGCGCGAGCTCGACCACCTTCTGATGGCGGCGCTGCACCGAGCAGTCGCGCTCGAACAGGTGCACCGTCTCGCCCGACGCGTCGGCGAGGATCTGCACCTCGATGTGGCGGGGGCGCACGACGGCCTGCTCGATGAACATCGTCGGGTCGCCGAAGGCGCTGTCGGCCTCGCGCATGGCGGCCTCGAGCGCGTCGCGCAGGTCCTCGCGGCGCTCGATGAGCCGCATCCCGCGCCCGCCGCCGCCGGCGACCGCCTTGCAGAAGACCGGGAAGCCGAGCTCATCGGCGCCCGCGACGAGCGCCTCGAGGTCGGTCGTCGCGGGGGTCGAGGCGAGCACGGGCACGCCGGCTGCGATCGCGTGCTCCTTGGCCGTCACCTTGTTGCCGGCCATCGCGAGCACCGTCGGGCCGGGGCCGACGAACGTGATGCCCGCCTCGGCGGCCGCGGTCGCGAGCTCGGGGTTCTCGCTCAGGAAGCCGTAGCCGGGGTAGATGGCGTCGGCGCCGGCGTCCCTGGCGACGCGGATGATCTCGCTCACCGTGAGGTAGGCGCGCACCGGGCGGCCCGGTTCGCCGATCTGGTACGCCTCGTCGGCCTTCTGGCAGTGCAGCGAGTTGCGGTCCTCGTGCGCGTACACCGCGACCGTGCGGATCCCCAGCTCGTTGGCGGCCCGGAAGGCGCGGATCGCGATCTCGCCACGGTTGGCGACAAGCAGCTTCGAGAACATGGCGGATTCCTCCGAGAGGTGCGGCGACGCGGTCTTTCCAATCTAGTGCCGCTAGGCTTGGCCGCCGTGCACGTACTCTCGATCAGCTCCCTCAAAGGCGGTGTCGGCAAGACGACCGTGACCCTCGGTCTCGCCTCCGCAGCCTTCGCCAAGGGCCTCCGCACGCTCGTGGTCGACCTCGACCCGCAGTCGGACGCCTCGACCGGCATGGACATCGAGATCGACGGGCGCCTCAACGTCGCCGACGTGCTCGCGAACCCGAAGGACAAGATCGTCCAGCAGGCGATCTCGCCGTCCGGGTGGACGCAGGGCCACGGCGGCACCATCGACGTGCTGATCGGCTCGCCGTCCGCGATCAACTTCGACGGCCCGCACCCGACCATCAAGGACATCTGGAAGCTCGAGACGGCCCTGACGACCGTCGAGGACGACTACGACCTCGTGCTCGTCGACTGCGCCCCGTCGCTCAACGCCCTGACGCGCACCGCGTGGGCCGCCTCCGACCGCGTGCTCGTCGTCACCGAGCCCGGCCTGTTCTCGGTCGCGGCCGCCGACCGCGCGCTGCGCGCGATCGAGGAGATCCGCCGCGGCCTCAGCCCGCGCCTGCAGCCGCTCGGCATCGTCGTGAACCGCGCCCGCCCGCAGTCGCTCGAGCACCAGTACCGCATCCAGGAGCTCAAGGACATGTTCGGGCCGCTCGTGCTCGAGACGATCCTCCCCGAGCGCACGTCGATGCAGCAGGCCCAGGGCGCTGCCCGCCCGCTGCACGTGTGGCCCGGCGAGGGCGCGCAGGAGATGGCGCTGCAGTTCGACGAGCTGCTCCAGACCGTGCTCACCGCCTCCGGCCGCGCCGGCGACGAGGCCGCGTCGGGCCGCAAGGTGCCCGCGCCGACCGCAGCGGTCGACGCGACGGCGGCTGCAGAGCTCGAGGCAGCGGCGGAGGCTGACGCCGACGGCACCGCCTCCTCGGCGCCCGCAGCCGACAAGCGCCAGTAGGAGCGCCCGCTCCGTGAGTGGTCACTCCGGCACGTCAGTGGTCACTCCGGCATGTGAGTGGTCACTCCGGCAACGTGAGTGGTCACTCCGGCACGTGAGTGGTCACTCCGGCACGTGAGTGGTCACTCCGGCACGTGAGTGGTCACTCCGGTACGTGAGTGGTCACCCGGTAGGTGAGCGGTCACTCCAGTAGGTGAGTGGTCATTCCAGGACGTGGGCACTCCGGATGCGTGACGTTGCTCTGTGATGCGAGCCGCGGCTCTGGGAAGTGACCACTCGGGCGCGGAAGTGACCACTCAGGCGCGGAAGTGACCACTCAGGCGCGGAAGTGACCACTCAGGCGCGGAAGTGACCACTCAGGCGCGGAAGTGACCGCTCAGGCGCGGAAGTGACCGCTCAGGCGCGGAAGTGACGGCTCGCGGGCGGAAGTGCCGCTCGCGCTGCGGACGCACCGCAGCGACGTCAGGCCGTACGGCTCCGGCGCGCGCGGCGCGCCGCGAGCTCGTCGACGTGGCTGTCGTCGACCGGGGTGACCTCGAGCTCGATGAGCTGGGTCTCGACCTCGCGCAGCACCTTGCCGACGGCGATGCCGAACACGCCCTGGCCGCGGCCGAGGAGGTCGATGACCTCGTCGCTCGACGTGCAGAGGTAGACGCTCGCACCGTCGGAGATGAGCGTGGTCTGCGTGAGGTCGCGCACGCCGGCCTCGTGGAGCTGCTGGATGGCGACGCGGATCTGCTGCAGCGAGATGCCGGTGTCGAGCAGGCGCTTGACGAGCTTCAGCACGAGGATGTCGCGGAACGAGTAGAGGCGCTGGCTGCCGGAGCCGTGCGCGGGGCGCACGGTCGGCTCGACGAGGCCGGTGCGCGCCCAGTAGTCGAGCTGGCGGTAGGTGATGCCGGCGGCGTCGGCGGCGATCGCGCCGCGGTAGCCCACCGCGTCGGTCTCCTGCGGCAGCCCGTCGGTGAACAGCAGGCCTGCCTCGAAGCGGCCGCCCTCGGTGGTGCCGGTGCTGCCCTGGGTGTCATCCCGGCTGCCGTCACGCATGGCCGTTCCTTCCGCTGGCTGGGCTCAACCTTCAAGAAGAGATTGAGTGTTCGGCCCTACCGTAGCGACCAGCTCCCCCGTCGCCCCGCATCTGGCTCGCGGTTCGGCGTGTCGGAGCCGAGTCTACGCCCTGGCGCTCACGCGCGCCCTCAGGCGTCGAGCGCGTCGCGCGTGAGGAGCTCGCGGACCGACTGGATCTGGCCGGCGAGGTCGCGAGCGGCCTCGGCCGCCTTCGCCTGGCTGCCCGTCTCGCGGCGGCCGCGCATGGGCTTGAGCGCCGACTCGATGAGCGCCGCCTCGCGCTGCGCCGACTGGCGCATGCCGCGCAGGTGGCGCGGCTCGATGCCGTAGCGCTGCAGCTCGACGAGCGCGCGCAGCGCCTGCACCGCTTCGTCGCCGAACGGCTCCGCACCCGGGAGCAGCTGGGCGGAGAGCGCGTCGGTGAGCAGCTGCTTCGAGGCACCGGCCTCGGCCTGCAGCTCCGCGCGCGACAGCCGGCGCTCGGCGGTGAGGATCGACGGCGCCTCGACGCGCACGTTGGCACCCGGGATCTGCGGCGTGCGCCCGTGGTCGATGTCGTCGAGGTGACCGAGGATCACCTTGAGCGGCAGGTAGTGGTCGCGCTGGAGCGTGAGGATGTAGCGCAGTCGCTCGAGGTCGGCGGCGTCGAACTTGCGATAGCCCGACGGCGTGCGCTGCGGCGAGATGAGCCCCTGGTCCTCCAGGAACCGCAGCTTCGACGGCGACAGGTCGGGGAACTCCGGTCCGAGCTTCGCGAGCACCTGACCGATCGAGAGGAGGCCGGCAGGCTTCCTCGCGGCTTGGGCGCTCACGCCCGGGCGTCGAGGTCGAGGCGGGAGCGGTAGAAGGTGAGGCGGAACTTGCCGACCTGGACCTCGGCGCCGTCGCGCAGCACGGCGCGGTCGACGCGCTCGCCGTCGTGGTACGTGCCGTTGAGGGAGCCGAGGTCGCGCAGCTCGAAGGTCGTGCCGTCGCGCGTGAACTCGGCGTGACGGCGCGAGACGGTCACGTCGTCGAGGAAGATGTCGGCGTCGGGGTGACGACCGGCGATCGTGGAGTCCTGGTCGAGCAGGAAGCGCGCGCCCACGTTCGGGCCGCGTCGCACGACGAGGATGGCGGAGCCCGACGGCAGCGATGCCACGGCCTCGCGGTCCTCCGCCGAGGTGCCCGACAGCATCGCGGCGAGCTGCGCGCGATAGTCGTCACCCCACGACTGCGTGCTCTCGCCGTCGCCCCTGCGCGGGTCCTGCTCGGTCATGCGCTTCCTCCACGCGATGGCGCCGGCGGTCCGGCGGTGACGATCAGCATACGGTCTCGAGGCGGCGCCCGGACTCGGAGCCGGCATCGCCTGAGAGGCCCACCCTAGCGAATCCGGCGGGCTCGTGGCGCCGTCACGGCAGCCCCGCGAACTGGCGCAGCAGCGCGGCCGTCGCGGCGGCCGCGGCGACCGCCACGATGAAGGGCGCACGCACCGCGAAGAGCCCCGCCGCGACCGCGACCGCGGGGATGCGCGCGTCGAGCACGATGCCCGCGTCGCCGCCCAGCATCTGCACGGCGACGAGCCCCGCGAGCAGCGACACGGTGAGCAGCTCGAGCGTGCGGCGCGGCCGCGGCTGGTCGAACAGCCGCGGCGGCACGGCGTAGCCGAGCAGCTTGATCGCGAGCACCGCGATGCTCGCGAGCAGGATGAGGTGCCAGGTCGTCATGGGCGCCCGCCTCGCGGATGCGTCGGACCGGCGTGGCGGGAGCCGTGCACCTCGGCCGGACCCGGGTCGGGCAGCCGCGACTCGTGCTTCGGGCCGAGCCAGTTCGTCAGCCCGACGATGACCCCGATCGCCGCGGCCACGATCACCGGGAGCCCGGCGGGCAGCACGGGCAGCAGCGACGCCGCGACCACCGCGCTCGCCGCGGCGACCGCGATCGCCTGCCGCGCGCGCAGCCGCGGCCAGAGCAGGCCGACGAACGCGGCCGCGGCAGCCGCGTCGAGCCCCCACTGCTTGGGGTCGCCGAGCAGGTCGCCGAGCAGCGCGCCCGCGAGCGTCGCGAGGTTCCACCCCACCCAGATGCCGACGCCCGTGACCCAGAAGCCGACCCTCTGAGCGCGCGCATCGGACTGGGCGAGCGCCACGGCCGTCGACTCGTCGATCGTCACGTGCGCCGCGACCGGGATCATCGCGCCGCGGGGCGCCACCACCCGGCGCATGCTCATGCCGTAGAGCGCGTTGCGCAGCCCCAGCATCGCCGCGCTCGCGACACCCGCGATGCCGCCGCCCGCGGCCATCACGCCGATGAACGCGAACTGCGAGCCACCCGAGAACATCAGCGCGCTCAGCACCATCGTCTGCCACAGGTCGAGCCCCGCGGTGATCGAGAGGGCGCCGAACGAGAGCCCGTAGGCGCTCGTGGCGATGACGACGCTGAGCCCCGCGCGCCACGCGCGCCGCTCCGCATCCGTCTGCACCGGACCAGCGTACGTTGAGGGCATGCACCTGATCGTCGGCGACGACCGCCTCGCGCGCCCGGTGTGGGCCGCGTCCGACCCGCTGCTGCGCGACTACTACGACCGCGAGTGGGGCATGCCCGTGCGCGACGAGACGGGCCTCTTCGAGCGGCTCTCGCTCGAGGCCTTCCAGTCGGGGCTCTCGTGGTCGACCATCCTGCGGAAGCGCCCGGCGTTCCGCGCGGCGTTCGCGGGCTTCGACCCGGATGCCGTCGCCGCGTTCGACGACGCCGACGTCGCGCGACTCATGGACGACGCCGGCATCGTGCGCAACCGCCGCAAGATCGACGCCACGATCGGCAACGCGCGCGCCACGGTGGCGCTGCGCGCGGAGGGCGGGCTCGCGGCGCTCGTCTGGTCGTTCCAGCCGGAGTCGACGCCTGCGCCCGAGACGTTCGCCGACGTGCCGACGCAGTCGCCGGAGTCGATCGCGCTCTCGAAGGCGCTCAAGCGTCGCGGCTTCGCGCACGTCGGCCCCACCACGATGCACGCGCTCATGGAGGCGGTCGGGATCGTCGACACCCACCTGGTCGGCTCGCACCGGCGCGGCTCGAGCGGCGTCTGGACGGCAGAGGGGCAGCGAGCATGAGCCGCATCCTCATCGTCCAGTCGCGGCCCGAGGACGACGTCGCCGCGGCCGAGCTCGAGGCGATGGTGCGCTTCGGGCGCCTCGACGATGCCCGCGTCGAGCGCATCCGCCTCGACCGCGACCAGCCGGCCATCGACCTCGCCGGCGTCGACGCCGTGCTCATCGGCGGCGGCCCCGCGAACTTCAGCGACGACCCCGAGCTGCGGCCCGCGGCCCACGCGGGCGTCGTGCCGTGGCTCACCGCGCTCGCGACGCAGGTGATCCGCGACGACATCCCCTACCTCGGCGCGTGCCTCGGCCTCGGCGCGGTCGTGCACGCGCTCGGCGAGCGGATGGTGCGCGGCATCGCGGAGTCGGTCGCGCCCGTCGAGCTGAGCCTCGTCGGCGAGGACTGGCTCATCGAGGGCCTCCCCCGCGCGTTCACGGCGTTCGGCGGCCACAAGGAGGGCATCCGCGAGGCGCCTGCGGGCTCGGCCGCGCACCCCGTCACGACGCTGGCCGTCTCCGCCGCGTGCGTGCACATGCTGCGGGTGGGCGAGCACGTCGTCGCGACGCAGTTCCACCCCGAGCTCGACGCCGACGGCCTCGAGCAGCGCATCCGCGCCTACCGCGACCACGGCTACTTCTCCCCCGACGAGGTCGACGACCTCGTGCGGGCCGGCCGGGCCGCGCACGTCGAGCACCCGCAGGCCATCCTCGCCCGCTTCGCCGAGCGGTACGGGCTCACGCGATGACCCGGGTGGTCGCGGCGTTCGACGCGTTCAAGGGCAGCCTGACGGCGCTGGAGGCATGCGAGGCGGCCGCTCGCGGCGTGCGCGCCGCGGTGCCCGCCGCCGAGGTCGTGCTCGTGCCGATGGCGGACGGCGGCGAGGGCAGCCTCGACGCGCTGCTCGCGCGCGGCGGCGAGCTGCGGTCGACCGAGACCGTCGACGCGATCGGCAGGCCCGCGGCCGCGCAGTGGACGCTCGACGGCGGCCACGCGGTGATCGAGCTCGCGCAGGCCGCCGGCCTGCCGCAGGTCGAGGACGCGCTGCTCCGCCCGCTCGAGGCGTCGACCGCCGGGCTCGGCCGCGTCGTGCTCGACGCCCTCGATGCCGGCGCGACGGAGCTGACCCTGCTGCTCGGCGGCTCCGCCACCACCGACGGCGGCGCCGGGGTGCTCACCGCGCTGGGCGCGCGGCTGACGGATGCCGCGGGCAGCGCCGTCGCCGCGGGCGGCGGCGGCCTGGGCGCGCTCGAGCGCATCGACGTGACCGCGATCGATCCGCGAGCGCTCGCCGCGCGCTGGCGCTTCGTCACCGACGTCGACGCACCCCTCACCGGGCCGCGCGGTGCCGCGGCGGTCTTCGGGCCGCAGAAGGGCGCGACGCCCGCCGATGTCGCGACCCTCGACGCCGCCCTCGGCCGGTTCGCGAGCGCCGCGGCCACCGCCCTCGGCGTCGAGCGCGCGGCGATCGCCGACGTGCCGGGCGCCGGTGCGGCCGGGGGCGCCGCGAGCGTGCTGCGCGCCCTCACCGGCGGCGAGATCGTCGCGGGCGGCGCCTGGTTCGCCGGGCTCGTGGGCCTCGACGAGTCGATCGCCGGCAGCGCGCTCGTGCTCACCGGCGAGGGCAGGTTCGACGGCCAGTCGGCGGGCGGCAAGGTCGTCTCGGTCGTGCACGCGGCTGCGCGAGCGCAGCGCGTCCCGCTCTGCGTGCTCGCCGGTGCGGTCGACGCGGACGCCGCCGCGGCGATGGGGGTGCCTGCGATCTCGATCGCGGCCGGGCCGGCGGACCTCGTCGCGCTGCAGCGCGACGCGGCCGACCTGCTCGCCGCGGCCGCCGCATCCGTCGCCCGGCTCGCCCTCGGCTAGGCGCCGAGCCGGCACGCGACGGCTGGACACGCCGCGCGCGGGGAGTCAGACTGCGTGCATGGATGAGGCGGACACGCCGATCCGCACGCCTGACCAGCGGCTGCGCGTCTTCGTCAGCTCCACGCTGAAGGAGCTGGCCGCCGAGCGCCAAGCGGTCCGGTCGGCGATCGAGGGGCTGCAGCTCGCGCCGGTGATGTTCGAGCTGGGATCCAGGCCGCACCCGCCCCGCTCGCTCTACCGCTCCTACCTCGCGCAGAGCGACGTCTTCGTGGGCATCTACGGCGAGCGCTACGGCTGGGTGGCGCCGGGCGAGGCGGTCTCGGGGCTCGAGGACGAGTACGCGCTCTCGGGCGAGCTGCCGTCGCTCATCTACGTGCTCGACCCCGCGCCCGAGCGCGAGGCGCGGCTCGAGGCGCTGCTCGACCGCATCCGTGCGGACGACCGCGTCTCGTACCGCGCCTACCGCGACCCCGACGAGCTCGCGACACTCGTGCGGCAGGACCTCGCGACGCTGCTCGCGGAGCGCTTCGACGCCGGCCGGCCGCGCGGTGCGATGCGCGCCGACGCGATGCCGGGCATCCCCGCCCCCTACAGCGCGATCGTCGGCCGCGACGCCGAGCGCGACGCGCTGCTCGCGATGCTCGCGCGCCCCGACGTGCGGATCGTGACGATCGTGGGCGACGGCGGCATCGGCAAGTCGCGGCTCGCGATCGAGGTCGCGGGGGCAGCCGCGGCCGTCGGTCGCCCGGTCGCGTTCGCGATGCTCGAGACGATCACCGTGCCGGAGCGGGCCATCACCGTGATCGCCCGCTCGCTCGGCGTGCGCGACACCGGCGACGCGCCGCTCGAGCAGAAGGTCGTCGAGGCGCTCGCCGATCGCGACGTGCTGCTCGTGGTCGACAACCTCGAGCACGTGCTGGGCGCCGTCGGGCTGCTCGTGCGGCTCATCGGCGCCGCACCGCGGCTGACGCTGCTCGTGACGAGCCGCTCGCCGCTGCGCGTGCGCGCGGAGCGGCTCTTCCCGCTCGGACCGCTCGACGCCGCCGCAGCGGCCGCGCTCTTCGAGGAGCGCGCGGCCGCCGTCCGTCCGGGCTTCCGGCTGGGCCCCGAGAACGAGGCGACGGTCGCCGAGATCTGCCGCCGGCTCGACGGCAGCCCGCTCGCGATCGAGCTGGCCGCCGCGCGCATGGTGTGGATGCCGGTCGACGAGCTGCTGCGCCGGCTGGAGTCGGCGCTCACGCTCCTCGTCGGCGGCGCGCGCGACCTGCCCGAGCGCCAGCGGGCGCTGCGCAGCACCATCCAGTGGAGCGTCGACCTGCTCGATCCGAGCGCGACCGAGGCGCTCACCGCGCTCGCCGTGCCAGCCGGCCCGTTCGCGGGCAGCACCGCGGAGCAGGTGCTCGGCGCCGCCGGCATCGCCGACCCGACCGCCGCGATCACTGCCCTCGCCGAGGCGAGCCTGCTGCGCCACGAGGACCATCGGGGCGCGCCGATGCTCGCGCTGCCCGTGCTCGTCCGCGCGTTCGCACGCGAAGCCGGACCCGCGTCGCTGCTCGAGACCGCCAGGGCGGCGTGGATCGACCACTACCGGCGGGTCGCGTCGGATGCGGAGGCGGCGATGCGCGGCGCGTCGCAGCTCGCGACGCTGCGGCGGCTCGACCTCGAGGCCGAGAACCTCGGCGGCGTCGTGCGGCTGCTGCTCGACGACCGCCGGCTCGACGACGCGGCCGAGCACGCGTGGTCGCTCTACCTGTACCACTGGATCGCCGGCCACCTCGGTCTCGTGCGCGAGTGGATGACCGAGCTGCTCGCGCTCTCCGAACGCGAGTCGATCCCGCTCGGCGTGCGCACGCGAGCGATCGCGCTCTACTACACCCACGCCATCCGCTTCTGGCAGGAGCCGACCTCGGACGTCGTGCCCGGGATGCAGGCGTCGCGCGACCTCTTCGCGGAGGCGGACGACCCCGGCGGCGCGGCCCTCGCCGACGTCTCGATCGGCCTGGGACTGCTGACGCTCCCGGACGGGCCCGACGTGCCGGCCGCGACCGCCGTGCTCGAGCGCAGCCGCGCCGGCTTCCGTGCGGTCGGCGACGCGTGGGGCGAGGCGATGACGCTCGTGATGCTCGGCCGGATCGCGCTGCTCACCGGCGACATCGGCGGAGCGCGCGAGCGCTTCGAGGAGAGCCTCGCGCTCGCGACCGCGCAGCACGAGCTGCTCGGCATCGGCATCGCGCGCAACCACCGCGGCTGGGCGCGGCTGTTCGCGGGCGACGTCGAGGGCGCGGCGGACGACCTCGGCACGAGCCTCGACGAATCCCTCGCGCTCGGGCACGACGAGGGCGTCGCCTACGGCCTCGAGGGGTTCGTGGGGGTGCGCGGCGCCCAGGGCGACGCGGCGACCGCCGGCGTGCTGCAGGGCGCGGCGCAGGCGCTCCGGCGCCGGAAGGGTGCGCTCAACCGCAGCGGGTTCGACTTCTCGACCATGGTCGTCGCGCGGCTGCGGGATGGCGGGGCTGGCGACGCGTTCGACGCCGCGGCCGAGCGCGGCGCGACCATGCCGCTCGTCGACGTGCTCGCGCTGGTCCGCGCACCATGATCGAGCGGCCACTGCCGGCGACGCGCTGGATCGCGCTCGCGATCGTGCCGTTCCTCGTCGTCGCCGTCGTCGTGCTCTTCGCGGCGCCCGAGCGCACCGGCGAGCTGTTCGCGTGGCCGATCGCGCCGCCGCTCTCGGCGTTCCTGCTCGCCTCCGCGTACCTCGGCGGCATCGCCTACTTCCTCGCCGTCTGGCGCACGCCGAGCTGGCACCGCGTGCGGCACGGGCTGCCGGCGGTGGCGGTGTTCGCCACCGCCCTGCTCGTCACCACGCTGCTGCACCTCGACCGCTTCTCGTCGAACCTGCCGTTCGCCGTGTGGCTCGTGCTCTACGCGACCACGCCGATCGCGGTGGTGTGGCTGCTCGTGCTCCAGCGCGGGCACGATCCCGGCGCGCGGCAGGGTGCGCTGCCCGAGGCCGACGTGGCGATCCCGGCCGCGGTGCGCGTCGCGCTCGCGGCGATCGGGCTCGCGGCGCTCGCGGCCGGCGCCGCAGCGCTCGTGGCGCCCGCGTGGCTCGCGGAACTCTGGGCGTGGCAGCTGACGCCGCTCACCGCTCGCGCGACCGGCGCCGTGCTCACCCTCACCGGCGTCGTGAACCTCGCGATGCTGCGCGACCGGCGCTGGAGCGCCTTCCGCATCCTGTACGGGGCGCAGCTGCTGAGCCTGGCCGCGATCGTCATCTCGCTCATCATCCGCCGCGACGACCTGCTGTGGGACCGCCCCCTCACGGTGCCGTTCCTCGCCCTCGTGGCCGCCGCCGCGCTCGCCTACAGCGCGTTCACCGCGTGGTGCGAGCTGCGGCTGCGGCGCGCGAGCGCCGCAGCCTGACTCAGGCCGCCGCGTCCCGGAGTGCGCCCGCCGCTTCGAGCAGCTCGATCGCGCGGATGCGCTCCGCGGTCGTGCCGTGCACGGCCATGATGAGCTCGTCGGCGTCGGCCTCCAGCTGGAAGCGGCGGAGGGTCGCCACCGCCTCGTCGCCGGTGCCGAGGGCCGTGTTGCGCACCATCGTCGCGATGTGCGCCGCCTGCGGGCTCGCGGCGAGCGCGTCGAGCTCGTCGTCGCCGACCTGCTGCGCGATCGGGCTGTCGCGCAGCAGCAGGCCGCGCACGCGCGCTCGCACGAGCTCGCGCTGCATCTGCATCGCCTCGTCGCGCGAGGGCGCGACGACCGCGTTGATGCCGGCGATCACGAAGGGCGCGTCGAGCTGCGCGCTCGGCTCGAACCGCTCGCGGTAGACGGCGACGGCCTGGTGCAGCGCATCCGGGGCGAAGTGCGACGCGAAGGCGTACGGGAGGCCGAGCGCGGCCGCGAGCTGCGCGCCGAAGAGCGACGAGCCGAGGATCGTGAGCGGCACGTTCGTGCCGTGGCCGGGCACCGCCTTGATGCCGGGCACCGTCGGCGTGCCCGACAGGTAGCCCTGCAGCTCGACGACGTCCTCCGGGAACCGCTCGGAGGCGCGGATGTCGCGGCGCAGCGCCGTCCACGTGCGCTGGTCGGTGCCCGGTGCGCGGCCGAGGCCGAGGTCGATGCGGCCGGGGTGCAGCTCGGCGAGCGTGCCGAACTGCTCGGCGATCACGAGCGGCGAGTGGTTGGGCAGCATGACGCCGCCCGCGCCGAGCCGGATCGTCGACGTGTGCGCGGCGACGTGCGCGATGAGCACGCTCGTCGCGCTCGACGCGATCGTCGCCATGTTGTGGTGCTCGGCGTACCAGACGCGGGCGTAGCCCAGGCGCTCGGCAGCCTGGGCGAGCTCGACGGAGCCGGCGAGGCTGGCGCCTGCGGTCTCTCCAGGGGCGATGGGGGCGAGATCCAGCACAGACAGACGCATCCGCCCAGCCTAGGCCGGGCGGATGCCGGGCGTCGGCGCCCTTCGCTCTCAGCGGATCAGATCGCCTCGAGGACGACCGCCGAGCCCTGGCCGCCGCCGCCGCAGATGCCGCTCGCGCCGATCGCGCCGCTGCCGAGCTGCTGCAGGCGGCGGGCGAGGTGCCCGACGATGCGCGCGCCGGAGGCGCCGATCGGGTGACCCAGCGAGACCGCACCGCCGTTGGCGTTGACGATCTCGGGGTCGACGCCGAGCTGCCGCGTCGACGCGACGCCGACCGCCGCGAACGCCTCGTTGATCTCGACCGCCTGCAGGTCGCTCGTCGACTTGCCCGCGCGTCCGAGCGCCTGCTCGATCGCGTCGGCCGGCTGCGAGTGCAGCGACACGTTCGGGCCGGCGACGAAGCCGGTGGCGAGCACGCGGGCGAGGCCCGTGATGCCGTGCTCGCTCGCGTAGGCGTCCGACACGAGCACGACCGCAGCGGCGCCGTCGGTGATCTGCGACGCGTTGCCTGCGGTGATCGACCCCTCCGGGGTGAACGCGGGGCGCAGTGCGGCGAGCGACTCGACGGTGGTCTCTGCGCGCACGCCGTCGTCGACGGCCACGGTCACGGTCTTCCGGCCGGCCTTCGCCTCGAACGGCACGATCTCGCCGTCCAGCGTCCCGTCGGCCTGCGCGCGCACGAGGCGGGCGTGCGACGCGGCGGCGAACTCGTCCTGCTGCTCGCGGGTGACCTCGAACGCCGCGTTGTAGCCGTCGGTCGACTCGCCCATCGGCACGTGCTCGAAGGCATCCGTCAGCCCGTCGAACTGCATCGTGTCGGTGAGCGAGAGCTGCCCGAACTTCGCGCCCGCGCGCATCGGCGCGGCGTGCGGCGCGAGCGTCATCGACTCCTGGCCGACGGCGACGACGACGTCGGCCTCGCCGAGCTGGATCATGCGGTGGCCCGTGACGATCGCCTCGGTGCCCGAGAGGCACACGGCGTTGACGCCGAGCGCCGGCACGGTCATCGGGATGCCGGCACCCACAGCCGTCTGGCGCGGCGGGTTCTGCCCCACCGCGGCCTGCAGCACCTGGCCGACGATGACGGCGTCCACCTCGGTCGCGGCGATCCCGGCCTTCTCGAGCGCGTGCTTCGCCGCGTGGGCGCCGAGCGCCGTCGAGGGCACCTGGGCGAGCTGTCCCAGGAACTTGGCGAACGGGGTGCGCGCGTAACCGGCGATGATCGTCTCGGGCATGGGGCTGCTCCTTCGCAGTCGGGATGCGACCAGGGTACCCGCGCTCACCCGGTCTGCGAGTGCTCACGGTACTCCCGGGATCGGGGAGTAGAACGGGAGGTCCCGACGAGAGGAGTCGCAGCGATGAGCGACCAGCAGAGCCCCGACGAGCGCACCGTCGACCCCGAGGACCGCGACGCGCAGCCGCTCGACGAGCAGCAGCAGGACGCCGAGACCGAGGAGGACACCGCCTCGGGCGGTGCCCCGCAGCCGCCGGCCTGACGACGGCAGCACGAAGGGCCGGGCGCGCTGCCCGGCCCTTCGTCGTGTCAGGCGATGGTCAGCGGTCGGTGCGCTGCTCGTCCGCCGGCCACTGGTCGGCGGTGTCCTCGTGCCCCGCGGTCTCGTCGGGCTGCGCGCCCTCCTGGTACCACTGCTGCGCGGAGTCCTGGTGCCCGCCCTCGGTGGCCACCTCGTCGGCACCCGCGGCGCCGGTGGTCGTCGCGGCGCTCGAACCGTCGCCGCCGCTCGCCTCGCCCGCGATGTTCACCATCCACAGCACGCCCCAGCGGTCGACGAGCATGCCGAAGGTGTCGCCCCACGGCGACTCCACGAGCGGCTCCAGGACGTTCGCGCCGTCGCGGAGCGCCTCCCAGTAGCGGGTGAGCGCGACGGCGTCGTCGCCGGAGAGCGAGACCTGCTGCGTGCCGGTCGGCTGCGGCATCGTCGGGGGCGTGTCGGCACCCATGAGCGTGTGCCCGTCCGCGGTCGTGAGCTGCGCGTGCATGACCAGGTCGGCGTCGTCGGCGCCCTGGCTCATGCCGGACTCGCCGAAGGTGCTGACGACCAGGTCGCCGCCGAACACGCCGTGGTAGAAGTTCATCGCCTCGCGCGCTTGGCGGCCGAACGCGAGATAGGGGTTGAGCAGGGTTGCCATTCGGACTCCTCGGTCTTGACTCCGTGCGGCGGTCGGCCGCGTGCCGCCAGCATGGCGCAGGCGCACCCCGTGCGCCAGAGCGGAGGCTGGACGGACCGGGCTGCGCGGTCGCGTAGCGTTGCAGGCATGACCGACTCGACGATCCAGGTGTACGGCGCCGACTGGTGCAGGGACTGCCGACGCACGAAGCAGCAGCTCGACGGCCTCGCCGTGGACTATGCCTACATCGACGTCGAGCATGACGACGCGGCGGCGCAGCGCGCGCAGCAGATCGCCGGTCGGATGAACATCCCGGTGGTCGTCTTCCCCGACGGCACCCACCAGGTTGAGCCGTCGAACGCCGACGTCGAGGCGAAGCTGCGCGAGCTCAGCCTGCTCTGAGCCGCGTCACGCGGGGAGCGGCAGCCGCAGCTCGGCCGTGAGCCCGCCGTCGTCGTTGCGCGCGAGCTCGACGTCGCCGCCGTTGCGACGGGCGAGCTCCGCGACGATCGCGAGGCCGAGCCCTGTGCCTGCCACGTTCGCGCGCTCCGCGCCCGGTGCGCGGTAGAAGCGCTCGAACGCCTGCGCGAGCTCCTCGTCGGTCATGCCCGGCCCGGTGTCGGCGACCACGAGCAGCGCCATGCCGTCGTCCTCACGTGCGGCGAGGCGGATGCGGCCGTCCTCGGGCGTGAACTTGATCGCGTTCATGAGCAGGTTCGTGATCGCCCGCAGCACGTCGCCGCGCGCGCCGAGCACGGCCACGTCGCCGGGCGCGATCGAGACCTCGATCCCCTTGGGATCGCTGACGACCCGCAGGTTCGCGACGACCTCCTCGAGCACCGCGACGCCGCTCAGCTCGTCGAGGTGCTGCGGCCTGGTCGGCGCGGTCGCGCCGCCGCTGAGCGTCAGCAGGTCCTCGACGAGCTCGGCGAGGCGGTGCGCGTTGCGATCGATCACGTCGAGCCAGCCGCGCTTCGCTGGGGTGACGGCCTCGGAGTCCGCGAGCAGCTCGGTGTACCCGACGATGCTCGTGATCGGGGTGCGCAGCTCGTGGCTCGTCGTCGCGAGGAAGTCGTCCCGCTGGCGCTCGAGCTCGGCGCGGATGGAGCGCGCCGACTCGCGCTCGACCTCCGCCTCGACCTGCGTCTGCTGCGCCTGCAGGATCGAGGTGACGTCGAGCAGCTGCACGGCGAAGCGGTCCTCGTCGCCCTCGATGGCGTTGGCGGCGACGGTGATCGAGCGGCCGCCGACGGTCGTGACCGAGGTCTGCTCGGCGCTGTGCAGCGCCTGCACCGCGGCCGCCTCGATGCGGCCGGCCCACACGTCCCGATGCCCCAGCTCGGCGTCGAGCAGCGAGCGCGCCGCGCGGTTGGTCCAGACGACCTGCGTCTCGTCGGCGCGCCGCACCGCGATGGCGAGGCCGATGCGCGCGTCGACGAGGCTGCCGCTGAGCAGCAGCGTCGAGGCGTCGAGCCGGCGGGAGAGGGCGCGCAGCTCGTACTGCGCCGCGCACAGCACCACACCGAACCCGGCGAAGCTGACCAGCAGCACCTCGAGCAGCGCGGCGCCCTCGACGAGGCCGATCGCCTCGCCGCTGAAGGGACCGCCGCCGGCGAGCGTCAGGACGAGCATCGCGAGCGACGCGACGAGCGTCTCGAGCAGCACGAGCCGGATGGGGAACCGGAAGGCCGCCCACGCCAGGAACGGGTAGAGCGTGAAGGCGAGCGGCAGCGACACCTCCGGGTGGAACACGACGGCGATCGCGAGCGCGAGCAGCGCCGCCTGCACCGTCATCTCCAGGACGCCGGCGCGCACCGGGATGCGCGGCGGCAGTGCGGCGAAGGGCGCGATCGTGAGCATCGCGGCCGCGTGCGACGCGGCGACGAACGGCGCGGTCGGCCAGAGCTCGCCGTCGCCGACGACGGCGCGCGCGGCACCGATGAGCGCACCCCCGACGACGGCGGAGACCGCGGTCGCGCACGCGAACCGCAGCGCGGCCCGCAGCGACGAGAGGCGGAAGGTGTGCCGCCACGCCTGCAGCACGCCGAGCGCGGCCGCCGTGCCGATCGTGTCCGCGACGCCGAAGGCGATCGCGAGCGGGAGCGGCCGGCCGCCGATCGCGTTCGCCGCGGCGGTGGTGACGAGCGCCAGCGCGAGCGCGAGCGGGATGCGACCGGCCGGCTGCAGCATGGCGAAGCCGAGGGCGATGCCGGCCGCCGGCCACCAGACGGCCAAGCCGGTGCCAGGCGGCGCGAAGGCCGCGCCGCCGATGCCGGCCGCGAGGAGCAGCGCGGCGGCGAGCACCCAGCCCCACCACGGCACCGGGCGGTGCGGCGGGTGCGCGGCGTCCGCGTACGGCGCCGCGGCTGCGGGCGTGGTGCTCATGATCCAGAAACCTACGCGCCCGGCGGCCCGCGCGGCGCACGACGCCGCCGTACGCTGGTTCAGAGCGAAGGAGCATGGCCATGCGAGACCGCACCCGCCCCGGCGCGTCGACGCGTGCGGCCGTCGTCATCGGCGTGGTCGCACTGACCGCGACCGCTTGCGCACCGGCCGATCCGGCGACGCCGAGCTTCAGCCCGATCGCGACGGGCGCGCCGACCGAGCCCGAGCCATCCGCCGCCTTCGACCGCGGATCGCTCGAGGCGCCCGCCGAGGTCGCGACCGGGCTCGAGGCGCCGTGGTCGATCGCGTTCACCGACACCGGGGCCGCGCTCGTGAGCGAGCGAGACTCCGCCACGATCCTCGAGCTGGCGCCGGGCGGCGGGTCGACGGCCATCGTGCAGGTCGCGGGCGCGGCGCCGCGCGGCGAGGGCGGGCTGCTCGGCATCGCCGTCGGTGATGGGCACCTCTACGCATACGTCACGACCGCCGAGGACAACCGCGTGCTGCGCACGACCGTCGCGGGCGACCCCGGCAGCCTCGTCTTCGGCGAGCTCGAGACGGTGCTCGAGGGGCTGCCCGCCGCGGGCAACCACAACGGCGGTCGCATCGCCTTCGGCCCGGACGGCATGCTCTACGTCACCGCGGGCGATGCCGGCGAGCCCAGCCGGGCCCAGGATCCCGAAAGCCTCGCGGGCAAGATCCTGCGGCTCGAGCCCGACGGCAGCATCCCCGCCGACAACCCGACCCCCGGCTCCGCCGTCTACTCGCTCGGGCACCGCAACCCGCAGGGGCTCGCGTGGGACGACGACGGTGCGCTCTGGGCGACCGAGTTCGGCCAGGACACCTGGGACGAGCTCAACCGCATCGAGCCGGGCGCCAACTACGGCTGGCCGACCGTCGAGGGCATCGCGGGCGACGAGCGCTTCGCCGATCCCGTGCAGCAGTGGCCGCCGAGCGAGGCGAGCCCGAGCGGCATGGCGCACGCCGACGGCCGGCTGTGGATCGCGAACCTCCGAGGGGAGTCGGTGCGCGAGGTCGACCTCGGCTCCCCCGCCGAGTCGACCGTGCATTGGCTCGGCCGCTTCGGGCGGATGCGCGACGTCGTCGCCGCGCCGGACGGCGCGCTCTGGGCGCTCACGAGCAGCACCGATGGCCGCGGCTCGCCGGCCGAGGGCGACGACCGCATCCTCACGTTCGCGCCGTAGCCGGATCACGCCTGCCGGAGCATCCCCTCGACGTCGGGCAGCGACGCGAAGCCGGTGAACGTGCCGGCGTCGGCGATCTCCCTCGCGACCTCGAGCCATCCGCCCCACGCCGCCCGCGCGAGCGTGCCGCCGACGCTGATGCGCCGCACGCCGATGCCGGCGGCCTCCCCCACCGTGATGAACGGCGCGTTGATGAGCAGGTTCACCGGCTTGGGCGCGACCGCGTCGACGATCGCCACGACCTCGTGGAGCGTGCTGATCCTCGGCGCGTAGAGGCAGTCGGCGCCGGCGTCGGCGTAGGCGCGGAGCCGCCGGATCGTGGCGTCGAGGTCGGGCACGCCGACGACGTAGCCCTCGGAGCGGGCCGTGAGCACGACGCCCGAGCCGCTCTCGTCGATCGCTGCGCGGGCTGCGGCGACGCGCTCGACGGCGAGCCCGAGGTCGTGCAGCGGGCGGTCGGCGTCGCCGGTCGAGTCCTCGACGGAGAGGCCGGCGATGCCGGTCGCGGTCGCCGCGAGCACGTTCGCGTGGACCCCGTCGGGGTCGACCGCGAAGGCGCCCTCGAAGTCGGCGTTGAGCGGCACCGAGACGGCCTCCGCCAGTGAGCGCAGGTGCGCGAGGGTCGCGTCGAGCGAGAGCCCGTTGTCGGGACGGCCCGCCGACCACGCAGCGCCCGCGCTGGTGCTCGCGAGCGCCGGGAAGCCCATCCGCTCGAGCACGACCGCGCTGCCGACGTCCCACGGGTTCGGCATGACGAACGTGCCGTCCTCGTGCAGCCGGCGGAACTCGGCGACCTTCGCGGTGGTCGGCATCGCGTCCCTCACCTTCCAGCGGCACCGTACGGCGGCCTGCAACGCGCCACAAGGTGCCGGTTCCGCGTCAGAGCTCCTCGTACACCCGCGGGTCCTGGTCGGCGAGCCGGCCGTCGGGGCGCCCGAGCGCGGTGATGGCCGCGACCTCGTCGTCGGTGAGCGTGACGTCGAGCGCGCCCAGGTTCTCGCGCTGGCGCTCTGGCGACGCCGCCTTCGGCAGCGGCACCGCGCCGCGCGCGATCGCCCACGCGAGCACGACCTGCCCGGCGGTCGCCCCGTGGGCGGCGGAGATCTCGGTGATCTCCGGGCGGTCGAGGATGTCGTTGCCGCGTCCGAGCGGGCTCCACGCCTGGGTGATGATGCCGTGCTCAAGGTCGAAGGCCAGCTGCTCCTCCTGCGGGAAGTACGGGTGCAGCTCGATCTGGTTCACCTCCGGCAGCACGCCGGTCTCCGACCGCAGCCGCTCGAGGTGCTCGGGCAGGAAGTTGCAGACGCCGATCGCACCCACGAGGCCGCGCTCCTTCGCCTCGACGAGCGCGCCCCACGCCTCCACGTACTGCCCGATCCTCGGATTGGGCCAGTGGATGAGGTAGAGGTCGAGCGATGCGAGGCCCGTCCGCGCGACGCTCTCCTCGATGGTCGCGATCGCGGCGTCGTGCGCGTGGTGCCGTCCGGGCAGCTTCGACGTGACGATGAGGTCGCCGCGATCGACGCCATGGCGGTCGGTCGCACGGGCGGCGGCGCCGACCGAGCCCTCGTTCTCGTAGTTGAACGCGGAGTCGAGCAGCCGGTAGCCGCCCTCGATGGCGCGCTCGATCGCTGCCGACCCCGTCTGGCCCTTGAGCCGGTAGGTGCCGAAGCCGAGCACCGGGAGGGTGAGACCGCTGTGCGCGGTGGTGGTGGGGATCATCGGATGCTCCTCTCCCGTGCACCCTACGCGGGGCGGCCGTCAGTGGTGCGCGGGATGCCGCCGCTCGAGCGCGGCGCCCTCGACGTCCACGTTCGGGATGATGCGGTCGAGCCAGGGGGGCAGCCACCACGCGCCCTTGCCGACCAGGTGCATGATCGCCGGCACCAGCAGCATCCGCACCACGAACGCGTCGAGCAGCACGCCGAGCGAGAGGCCGAGGCCCATCGCCTTGATGATGACCGACTCCGAGGCGATGAAGCCCGCGAAGACGGCGATCATGATGAGGGCGGCCGCGATCACGACGCTGCGGCCGGCCCGGAAGCCGCGCGCGACCGCGAGGCGCGCCTCCGCGCCGTGCACGTACGCCTCGCGCATCCCGGTCGTGAGGAAGAGCTGGTAGTCCATCGCCAGGCCGAAGAGGATGCCGACGAGGATGACCGGCAGGAAGCTCAGGATCGGGCCCGGCTGGTGCACGCCGAACAGCTCGCCGAGCCAGCCCCACTGGAACACCGCGGTGACGGCGCCATAGGTTGCGAAGAGCGAGAGCACGAAGCCGCCGGTGGCGATGAGCGGCACGAGCAGCGAGCGGAAGACCATCACCATGATGAGGAACGAGAGCCCCACGACGACCGCGAGGTAGAGCGGCAGCGCGTCGGCGAGCCCCTCGGAGATGTCGATGTTGCTCGCGGCCTGGCCGGCGACGCCGAGCGCCATGTCGCCGTCGACCGGCGGCATCGTGCGCAGCTCGCGCACGAGCGCCTCGGTCGACTCGCTGTTGGGGCCCTCGGCCGGCACGACCTGGAACACCGCGAGGCGCTCGTCGTCCGAGACGGCGATCGGGGCGACCGCGACGACGTCGTCCTGCGCGGCGAGCTCCCGCGCGACGGCGAGCTGCCGCTCCTCGACCTCGAGCTCGTCGAGGTCGCCCGGCAGCGCGGCGGTCACGAGGAGCGGGCCGTTCTGGCCCTCGCCGAAGGCAGCCTCGGTGAGCGTGAACGCGCGGTAGGCGGTCGAGTCGGCAGCCTCCGAGCCGCCGTCGGGCAGGCCGAGGCGCATCGAGAGCGACGGGACGGCGATGGTGAGCAGCACCGCGACCGCGAGCACCGCGCTGATGATCGCGCGTGCGTTCGACATCGGGCGCACCGCCTGGAGCGCATCCGCCGTGGAGCCGTCGGCCTCGGCCGCGGCGGCCTTCTCGATCGCGCGACGGCTGAGGATGCGCCGGCCGGCGAGGCCGAGCAGCGCGGGCGTCGCCGAGATGGCGATGAGCACCGCGACCGCGACGCTCACGGCGCCCGCGACGCCCATCAGGCCGAGGAAGGGGATGCCGGTGATGCCGAGCGCGAGCAGCGCGACGATCACGGTGATGCCGGCGAAGACGACCGCGTTGCCCGCGGTGCCGTTCGCGAGCCCGATCGACTCGACGACGTCGGCGCCGCGCAGCAGCTGCTTGCGGTGTCGGTAGATGATGAAGAGCGCGTAGTCGATCCCGACCGCGAGGCCGAGCATGAGGCCGAGGATGGGCGTCACCGACGCCATCTGCACGAGCCCGGAGAACGACAGCATCGCCATCGCGCCGATCGCGACGCCGAAGATCGCGGTGACGATCGGGAGCGCCGCCGCGAGCAGCGAGCCGAGCACGACGACGAGCACGACCGCCGCGAGCGCGACGCCGACCGCCTCGCCGACGCCGACGATCTCCGGCACGCCCTGCGCGATGTCGGTCGAGAACGAGATCTCGACACCGTCGATCGGCTGTGACAGGAAGTGCGCCATGGTGGCGTCCTTCGACTCCTGCGGCAGCTCGAGGCGCGTCTCGGTGTACGAGACGGTGACGAGCGCCGTGGCGCCGTCGTCCGAGACGAGGCGGATGCCGTCGGCGAGCTCGAGCAGCTCGGCGCCGCGCTCGAGGCGGGCTGCCTGGTCGTCGAGCTCGGCCTGGCCTTCGTCGAGCTGGGCGCGCTGCTCCTCGACGACCGCGCGCTGCGCATCGAGCTGCGCCTGCTGGGCGTCGAGCTGGGCGGTCGGGAAGCCCGCGGCCTCCGCCTGCGCGCGGCCGGCGTCGAGCGCGGTCTGGCCGGCCTCGAGCTGGGCGGCGCCCGCCTCGAGCTGTGCGCGGCCGTCGTCGATCTGCTGCTGTCCGGCCTCGAGCTGCGCGCGGCCGTCCTCGAGCTGGCGCTCCTGCTCGGCGCGCTCCTCCTCGGTCGCGAAGGGGTCGTTCACCGCGGCGACGTCGGGCAGCCCCTCGGCGCCGTCGATGAGCGCGGTGACCTGCTCGCGCTGCTCGTCGGTGATCGCGCCATCGGTGGCGTGCACGACCACGGTGCCCGTCGCGCCGGCGAAGTCGGGCAGCTCCTGCTCGAGCTCGGCGATCACGTCGCCGGAGGCGGTGCCGGGGATGTCGAAGCTCGACGAGAGCCCCTTGAAGCCGATCAGGAAGCCGCCGACGGCGACGCCGAGGATGACCATCCAGGCGATGAGGACCGTCCACGCGCGACGTGCGGCGAACGTTCCGAGGCGGTGCAGCAGCTCGGCCAATGGGTGCCCTTCCAGCTCCGCGAGAGCGCGTGGCCGGGCCAGGCGCTCCCGACTCCGACAAGCCCGCCTAAGATAACACGCAACGTCTCGTCTATTCCTGACACCGAGGAGGATCCGTGGCTCTCCCCCGCACCGGCCCCGTCCGCAGCCAGCCGGCGCGCGTCGCCATCCTCGACGCGACCGCCGCGCTCTTCGCCGAGGTCGGCTACGACCACCTCACGATCGAGGGCATCGCCGCACGCGCGGGCGTCGGCAAGCAGACGATCTACCGCTGGTGGGGCTCGAAGGGACCGCTGGTCGCCGAGTGCCTGCTCGAGGGCCGGCTGCTGCCCGGCCGCCTCACGCTGCCCGACACCGGCGACGTGCGCGCCGACATGGCCGCGTGGCTCACGACCGTCTTCCGCGTCATGGAGGCCGAGCAGCGCCTCGTGCTCTCGCTCATCGCGGCAGCCGCTGAGCATCCGGAGGTGGGCGCGGGCCTCCGCGACAGCCTCACGGGCTCCGCGTCGATCTCCGGCCGGCTGGACGCCGCGATCGGGACGACCGCCAACCTCCAGCCGGGCGCGCTGACCGGCGAGCTCGCGGAGGCGCTCATCGGCGCGGTGGTGCTGCGCGCGCTCAGCCGCGAGCCCGCCGGGCCGGCCGACGCTGAGCGCCTGCTCGACGCCGTGCTCGGCCCGGCGACTTCTCGAGGCCGCCTCAACTCAGCGTGAGCCGCAAATTCAAGAGAGCGCAGGGCGAAGTGCGAACCTTCGGGCCGAAGCCATTCGAGCCACAGCCACTCGACGCTAGTGAATCAACCCTCGACTATGCGCGATGTTGTCGGCTTCCTCCACGAATCCTCTCAGCCGCTCTCGCGCCGTCGCATCATGCACTTTGGACGCCCATACCTGCGCCTTATAGATTCTCTGTTTGACCTGCCGGACGTCGGCCGCGGTCGCCCGGCGGTTCTCAATGAGACGGTCCAAGTCGATCTGTGCGAGCGTCTGCGAAGCGTGAACTAAGTGCCGATAGTCTCGAAGCTCTTCGCCGAGTGACACGCTCTGAACAGCGTGTTGCCAAGCCGCTAGAGAGTGCTGCGGAAGCCGCCGCTCGATGCTCGCCAGGATATTCAAGCCTTGTGCTAGTTGAAAGTCGCGCCGGTTCGTCGCAAGAGCAGACTCAACTGCCGAATGTAAGACGTCACGACCTTTAGCTGGCTGGTCGTTGTCCCGATATAGTGCCGCGAGCACCACCCGCACCCACATCGCGCTGCTCGGGTTCGAGTGCAGAGCGTCCAGAGCACTGCGAACGCGCTCGATGCCGAGCTCTCGATGGCCGAGCGCAAACTCGGCTTGTCCTTCGCCAAGAAGGATCCGGCCTTCGGAGCGTCTTGCTTCACCCTCGGTCGTCGCCGGGTCCGCCAAGAGAGCAGCGCGAGCACTGGCGTACTTCTGCAATGAATGCTCGAGCCCTGGCTCATCGAGGGCGGTCTCGCGAATAACTTGAGCGAACGACGTGCGTGTAATAGCGAGGCCGCGGTAGTCCCCGAGGGCTTCCAAAATGCGCTCGGACTGCTCAAGAAGCGCTACGGCCCGCGGGTCGCGTCCTTGTCGATGTAAGTGTAGTCCCAACAGATGGCTTGCGATGCCCGCAGCTTTATCTTCAGAATCGCTCGCAAGCACTTCGTCGAAGATTGGCGCGGCAGCTTCGTGATCGTCGACCTGCCATCTCGCCAGACCCTCTAGGAAGAGCAGCCGACGGTCGGAATTCAAGGAATACCGGCGAAGGATGTCAGCTGCAGCACTCGCGTCATGCCGTCGACCAACTCGAGCGGACCGATGCACGGTGTCAATCAGTTCATCGAAGGCGTCGACCGAATCGGGATTGGAGGCCGCCCTCAAGGACCGTACGACGACCCGGCTGCCAGAAGGCCCCATAACGGCCGCGAGAGGCTTCTTGAGGGTGGATACAGCTCGAGTGACAAACAGGTTGAGCGCACGATTGACTGTTTCGCGGTCCGCTGTGATGGCAAGTTCTGCTTCCGTTTCGCGCAACGATGCGTGAATGCGGTGCATGCCGCCCACGCGCTCTAGGAGCCCCGTGGCCGCCAGCTCACTTACGAAGTCGCGCGTCCATTGCCGGGAGATCTCGGACACAATTGACTCGTCCGCCAACTCGGCGATGTCGGCAGCCGTCTCCAAGTCGAAGAACGGCACAGTGCTGAGCAAACGGATAGCACGCTGACTGGCGGGCGGGGCCTCAGCGAAAGCAGCCGTCGCCATCGTCACATGCCTCTTCCCGTTATCGTCGCCTGCTCCCGCCGCAGGGCGTAACGTCGGGTGCTGAGGTAGTCGTCGAGCGTCGGCACTACTGTGTCGGCTGCCGTTGCCTCGATATAGCGTGAGACGTAGCGCAACTTGGCTTCATCTGTCAACGCGTGCACGTGCACAGTGTCGCACGTTAGGCCGACGGGTTCTACCAGGCGTTCCAAGGATGTGGTAAAAATCAGCCGCGTTGCCGTGTGAGAGGCGAGCGCTGGGATCGCGACCGTCTGGAACCAGGCCTGCTGCGGGTGCGCTAACCGGTCCCAACCGCTCAGCACCAGCACTACTGGTCCACTCTGCTGCGCCTGCCAGCCGAGCAGCCTCCCCAGCCCTTCGTTGGCCTGCGTCTCTCCATCGAGGTCCGCGGCGACGTCGACGCTCTCGCTGTTCTCGCCGGCAAGGTCGCACCAAGCGTAGATCACGGAAGCGGCGGTGGCCTCGATCATGAGCCCCATCGCGGAGTACTCGAGCACGGCCGCTCCAGCAGCGGCAAGTCTGGATACCACTCGCCTGCTCACATCTTCACGGCCGTCGCGGTCACCACCCGAAACGTTCAGGCCGCCAACGATCTGGACGAGTTGCCCGGCGCCTACCGCATCGCGAACAGTGCTTGCGTGATTGACGAGTCGACACGCATCAATCTCGCTCGCGATTACGGCGCGCACGTCGTCCGTCACCAGTTCACTGCTGTTCGCGCTAGAGAAAACGGTCCAGCGAACGTTCCTGTCGAAGACGAAGTGGCCGTTGAACCCCTCCTTGACTTGGGGTTCCGTCAGCGCGATTTGCATTCGGAGCTTCGAAGTCACCCACTCCCGGATCTGCGCAGCCAGGCCGTCGTCCACGTCGGCGAGCTGAGTCATTTCCAAGTGGATCTCAATGGAGCCGACGGATGTCACAACGAGCTCGACGCCAGAGATGCATCGATGCTTCAACCAATGCGCCGCACTCACCGCCGGTAGACTCGCGTCGGTCCTCGGCTTCAACGCCCGCTCGTTGCGGAGGTCTAACTCGTCCGCCATGAGAAGCAGTGCCGCTAGCAGCCGCAGACGAACTTTCTCACCCTTGACCTGCCGGATTGCAGGCAGCGCAGCCACCACCGCTTCGTAGTAGTCGGACCCGTGCGCCTTCGCCACCTCAGATATCGCATCGCTGAGAGTGGTATCTCGGATCAGGTGATTGAAGGCACCGCCGGTGATCAGATCGCGGGTGCGGGCCGGGTGCGCGCGTCGCACGGCTTCCTGAGCCTCTTCATTCAAGGGAGGTGCCGATCCTTGCATGCCCAGGTCGTGGACCCACGCGGCCGCCTCGAGGATCACGCGCTCGACAGTTGATAGCGCGACGTTGTCGGGAAGCGAGCGAACATCCACGAAGGAGTCGCACATCTCGGCGACGCGCTGCGAGTGAGCATGCGTGTGGTCCGTGTACCACCAAAGGTGCGGCGTTTCCCACCACCGGATAGTCTCCCGCTCGATGTCTTCAAGGAGCTCCTTGAGATCGGGGTACTTCGGCAGCAGTTTCGTCCGGTCCATAGCTCTCGTCGCCCTCCACCTACTCCCGCCTTGGCGTGCGAGCGGCCGCCTCCGCGGCTCGATGCAGTCAAGCACGAAAAGCACGGCCGGGCCGCTGGTGAGGACGTGTCCGACTGAACTTTCCTGGACGGCAGCGACCAGCGCGCGTCGGTCCTCGCATCCCGGCACAATCAGAACTGCCCAACTAGTGGAGCCGAGTGAGGCATTTCGAAACCCGGCGACCGCCCCGCAGCGCACCGCTATGGCCGCAGCAGCACCTTGCCGACGCGGCCGGGCGTGAGGCTCGCGAGCACGGCGCCCCGCACGTCGTCGAACCCGTGCACGCTCGAGACGGGCAGCGTCAGCTCCCCCGCGCCGATCCGCTCCGAGAGCTCGGCGAAGAGCCGCTGCTTGAGCGCCGGCGCCATCTGCCGGCTCACCACGCTGCCCCAGAAGCCGCGCACCGTCGCCTGCTTGAAGATGAGGTCGCCCGACGACAGCTCGAGCGTCGGCGAGCCCATCGCGCCGAACGCCACGAGCGTGCCGCCCTCGGAGAGCACCGACAGCACGTCGCCTGCCGACGAGCCGCCGACCGAGTCGACGCCCGCGACGATCGGCGCGCCGCCCGTGATCGTGCGGATGCGATCGGCCCAGCCGTCCTCGGAGGTCGCCACGATGTCGTCGATGCCCGCGTCGCGCAGCTCGTCGACGCCCGCGGGCCGGCGCACGAGACCGATGACCCGCACGCCGCGCGCTCGCGCGAGCTGCGCGACCATCCGGCCGACCGCGCCGTTCGCCGCGTTCTGCACGATCCACTGCCCGGGCTCGAGCGAGAGGTCCTCGAGCAGGCTGATGGCGCTGAACGGCATCGCGACCAGCTGCGCGGCGGCCTCGTCGGGCAGCCCCGCCGGGGCGGGCATGAGCGCAGCCGCGTCGGCGACGAACTGCTCGGCCCAGACGCCGAAGATCCCGCCCGCGATCACGCGGTCGCCGACCGCGAGCGCCTCGACCCCCTCGCCGACCGCGTCCACCACGCCGACCGCCTCCGTGCCGCTCGCCGCGGGCAGCTCCGGCTTGAAGCCGTAGGTGCCGCGCACGGTCCAGAGGTCGTGGTTGTGGATGGTGGCGAGCGTCGTGCGCACGCGCACCTGGCCGGGGCCGGGCTCGGGGGTGGGGCGATCGGCGACGTGCAGCACATCCTCCGGCTCGCCGAACTGCTCATGGACGATGGCACGCATGCGTGCTCCTCTCGGTCGGTAATTCGGGCGGGGCTCAAGTGCCGGATCCGTAGCGGTCGACGTGGCCGGCCGGCGCGTGACCCGTAGCTCTACCCGACGAAGTGGTTGCTCTTGCCGAGGTTGCACGTCTGGCAGAGGGCCTGGAGGTTTTCCGGCACCGTCAGCCCGCCCCGACTCACCGGCAATTTGTGATCGACGTGCAGCGTCGCGCCTTCACTAGCGGAGGCGCCGCACATACGGCACCGAAACTGATCGCGCCGGAGGATGTCCATGCGCATCCGGCTGTTCATGGCCGCTCGTTCTCGCTGTCGGAGGTACTGCGCGGTCGACTGGCTTGCTCGTTGCTGCTGAGCGTGCCGAAGTCCCGCATGAAGCGCATCGAACCCCCACTCAAAGGAGCGCGCGTATGCGTTCTTGCCCTGCGGGCTGGTGTACTTCACCGTCGAGCGAACCCGCGCCGTCGGCGTTGGTCGCAGCAGTCGTCTCTGCTTGTACAGACGCGCCTCGACGGCATCGAATCGCGACTGCCGCACGCCTTGGTGAGCACTCCTGCCGAGAAGAGAGCCGACCCTCCAGTACGCTCGCTCGTACTCCAGATACTGCTCCAGCACGTGACGGCGCGTAGCGATGCCCGCCTCGAGGATGGCTTCCCGCTCGAGCACGCAGCGAAGCATGAACGCCTCGAGGTCGAACCCGTCGAACTTCGACTTCGAATTCACACGGTCGACGAAGTGGAACTCGAGCGGCGGGTGATGCGCGACCGCGTGGCCAAAGCGGCTGTTGAGCTGATTGAGCTCCTGCAGTGCGGTACTGGCACTCTCGACCTGAGCACGCACGCGCGCCGAGACTGCCCACAGAATTAGCGCGATCACCGCTGCCAAAGCCAGCGCCACGAGGATCGCCGTGAGGATGCTGGCCGATGTCGCGGGGGCGAGCGCTCGCGCGCTGAGTTGCACCGCGTTGGCCGCCGGCGCCAAGAGATGTTCCACGCCGATGACCTTCCCATAGGTGAATCGCATTCATCATAGGCGCCCGGCACGAAGCGAGAGGCTCGAACCGCATCTCAGGGAGCGACCGGTGCTCACGCCGCGGGGCGGCGACGCGCGCGCCACCGGCGACGGAGCGCATCCCATGCGCCGGTCGACCAGAGGGCGACCGCGACGAGCACGGGCTGGAAGAACAGGCGGCCGAAGCGCGCGGCATCGGAGTCGAGGCCGAAGCCGTCGCGCCCCTCCGCCCATTGCGCGATGTTGCCGGGGAAGACCGCGACGAAGAACGCGGCCACGATCCATCCCACGAGCGCACGGTGGCGCCTGACGACGATGAGCGCGATGCCCAGGACGATCTCGACGACGCCGGACGCCACGACGGTGACGTCGGGGTCGAGCGGCACGAAGCCGGGCACCTGCGCCTGGAACTCGGTGCGGGCGAACGTGAGGTGGCCGATGCCGGCGAAGGCGAGCGCCGCGCCGAGCAGCACCCGCACGATCGCGCGCGCCACGTCAGTCGTCCGAGACGGCGATGGAGACCTCGATGTTGCCGCGGGTCGCGTTCGAGTAGGGGCAGACGGTGTGCGCGGCGTCGACGAGCTCGCGGGCGCGGTCCTCCGCGACGCCGGGCAGCACGACCTCGAGGTGCACCGACAGCTGGAAGCCGCCGGAGCCGTCCGGGCCGATCTGCACGCGGCTGCCGACGCTCGAGTCGGTGAGGCGCTCTCGCTGCGACCGCGCGACCGACTGCAGGGCGGAGTGGAAGCACGCGGCGTAGCCGGCGGCGAAGAGCAGCTCGGGGTTGGCGCCTGCGCCGGAGCCGCCCATCTCCTTCGGCACGGCCATCTCGAGGTCGAGCCGGCCGTCGACCGTCGTCACGCGGCCATCACGGCCAGCTCCGGTCGACAGTGCCTCTGCGGTGTACAGCACGTCCATGGTGCTCCTCTCGTCTCGACGGCGCGGATGCGTCGTCATCGTCCTCCGGTGACCGACGAGGGATCGTCGGTCACCGCATGCATCGATGCGGTGATGCCGTGCAGGGTCGCCAGCATCCGCTCGCCGTCGACGTCGCCGTCGAGGCCGAGCCCGCGCGCCACCGCGGACGGGATGTGCGCGAGCTCGGCGCGGAGCGCGGCGCCGCGCGCGGTGGCGCGCACCTCGACGACGCGGGCGTCGGCGCTGCTGCGCTCGCGCACGACGAGGTCGTCACGCTCCATGCGCGCGAGCAGCGGCGACAGAGTGCCGCTGTCGAGCTGCATCTGCTCGCCGAGGTCCTTCACGCTCTGCGGTCCCTCGACCCACAGCGTGACGAGCACGAGGTACTGCGGGTACGTGAGGCTCCACGGCTCGAGCAGCGCGCGATACGCCTGCGTCGTGGCCCGAGCGGCGGAGTAGAGCGCGAAGCAGACCATCTGGTCGGTCACGGGCTGCGGGGGCATGGCTCGAGCCTCGCACAGAAATCAGTTGTGCACAACCGATCGGTCCCGTTGCTTCCTTTACGGTCGCGTCGGTGCGCTGCGCGTGCAGGATGGCTGCCTCGAGGTGTCGCTCGTCGACGATCCCGCGCGATACGGGGTCGTGCTGACCGGTGGTGTCGGCATGGGTGCCGCACACTTGGTCATCGAAGGGTCGGTCCTGCGCTTCGACGACTCGCTCGATCTGCCTCGCCACCAGGCGTTCCCCATCGATGACGCCCCCGAGGCGTACCGCGCCGCGTGTCCTGCTGTCACCGGCCTGATCGGCATGGGACCCTGACGCCTCAGCGCTCCGGCTCACGACGCGCCCGCATCTGCGCGAGGGGCAGCGCGAGCCGCGGGTTGCCCTCGAGCACCGCCTCGTGCCGATGCAGGAAGTCCCAGTAGCCCTCGGTGAAGGCCGACTCCTTCGCCGCACGTGCGGACGGCCACCAGCGGCCCATCCGCTGCAGGTAGGCGCCGCCCGAGACGTAGGGCTTCGTGCCGACCATGCCGCCGTCGGCGAACTGGCTCATGCCGAAGACGTTGGGCACCATCACCCATTCGTAGGCGTCGACGAAGAGCGAGAGGAACCAGCGGTTCACCGATGCCGGCGCGTAGCCCTCGAGCAGGAACCAGTTGCCGAGCACCATGAGCCGCTCGATGTGGTGCGCGTAGCCGTGCCGGAGCACGCGCTCGAGCACCGTGCGGACGGGGAGCGGCAGGTCGTGCGGGATGCCGTCGCCGGTGTACCACCACGGCTCGAGCTCGCGCGTGAGCCCGAGCGCGTTCGCGCCGTCGAGCTCGGGATGCGCGCGGTACATGCCGCGCATGTACTCGCGCCAGCCGATCACCTGGCGCACGAAGCCCTCGAGCGACGGCAGCGGCACGTCGCCGCTCGCCTCGAGCACCGCGTCGACGACGTCGTGCGGGGACAGCAGCCCGAGGTTGAGCGCGGGCGTCAGCACCGAGTGGAAGAGCACGGGCTCGTCGGCCGCCATCGCGTCCTCGAAGCGCCCGAAGTCGGGCAGCCGTTCGTCGACGAACGCGCCGAGCCACGCGCGCGCGTCCTCGTGCGTGACCGGGAGCCAGAAGTCGCGCGCGTCGCCCGGGTGGTCGGGGAAGCGCTCGCGCACCTCGTCGATCACCTCGAGCGTGATCGCGTCGGGCTCGAGCCGCGGCACGGGCGGGATGTCGATGCCGCCCTTCGGCAGCGGCTCGCGGTTGTCGACGTCGTAGTTCCAGCGACCGCCGGCGGGGCTCTCGCCCTCCATGAGGATGCCGGTGCGCTGCCGCTGCCAACGGTAGAAGTCCTCCATGCGGGCCCGCGGGTGGTCGCGGAACCAGGCGTCGAGCTCGGGCTCGGGCGTGAGGAACGCCCGGTCGGCCCAGCGGCGGGTGCGGATGCCGGCCCGCGCCGCGATCCGGTCGATGCGCCGGTCGACGCCGCGGTCGGCGGCGCGCATCCACGCCAGGCCCTCGGCGCCGTGCCGCTCGATGAGCCGGGTGACGCCGTCGGCGAAGGTGAGCCCCTCCCCCATGCGGATGCTGCGCACGGTTCGGCCCTCGCGCTCCAGGCGGTCGACCATGTGGCGCATCGCCGAGAGCACGAGCACGATCTTGTGCTGGTGGTACGGCAGCCGGTCGAAGAGCGCGGCCGACTCGACGAGGAACAGCTCGTCGATGTCGTCGTCGTCGAGCGCGGGATGCCGGTCGAGCAGCTGCGTGCCGAGGATGAGCGCGGCCTTCATCGCGCGCGTCGGGCCTTCGCCGCTGCCGCGCGGCAGGAGCGCGAGCAGTAGCGCACCTGCTCCCACTGATCGCGGCTCGCCCAGCGCTTGCGATCCTCGAACGGACGGCCGCAGTGCTCGCAGGGCTTCTGCTCGCGCGGTGGGCGGGGCATGGCGACAGTGTGCCGGATGCCGCTGACAGCGCTGGTCAGCGCACGTCGTCGTAGACCGGCATCCGCTCCCCCACGCAGACTCGCAGGTCGAGCCGGTTGCCGGGCGGCGGCATCGGGCAGACGTAGTGGTCGCTGAAGGCGCACGGCGGCAGGAACGCGCGGTTGAAGTCGAGCGTCGTGACGCCGTGCTCGTCGGGCAGCCGGGGGCGCAGGAAGCGGAACGGGTACTGCTCGTCGCCCGCCGCGTCGGCGAAGACGACCGCGAGCTCGCCATCGCCACGGGTCGCGATGAGCGAGCGCTCTCGGCCGCCGAGCTCGAACGCGAGCGTGCCGGCGTCGCTGCGGGTCGTCCGGTGGCCGTCGACCGCCTCCACCTCGAGCGGCTCGTCGTTCGGCGTCCAGCGCGCCGCCACCACCCACGCGGGGTCGGGTCGATGCGTCGCGATCTCGCGCAGGCGCACCCGGCGGTCGGTGTGCGGGTCGATGCGCCGCAGCGCCGGGATGCCCTCGCGCACGAAGGCGCGCAGCAGCACGTCGCCGGCGACGAGCGTCTCGCCCGCGTGGAGGGTCACGGTGTCGGCGACCTCCGAGCCGTCGCGATGCCGGTAGCCGGATGCCTGCAGGCCTGTCCCGACGACGAGGTCGCCGTCCGCGCGCCAGCGGCCCTCGACGCCGTCGACCGCTTGGTCGGCGTCGCTGAGCCAGACCGTCGCCGCGAGCGCCGCGATGCCGTGCGGGCCTGCGACGGTGCGCCAGCGCACCGCCTGCCAGCGCCGCCATGCTTCCTCGAACTGCGCTGCGTCGTCGAGGTCCGCTGCGTCGTCGACCTGGGAGTCCGTCACGGCCCCGAGCCTAGACTCGGAGGGTGACGTTCACCGGCAGCATCATCGCCGTCGCCGAGTCGGATCCCGGGCGGCTCGCGCTCGCCGGTGACGGGGAGCGCATCACCTACGGCGACCTGCGCGCAGAGTGCACGCGCATCCGCAGCGGCATCGAGCAGCTGCTCGGCGGGCCCGACGCGACACCTGCGGGGCGCACGAGCGCGGAGACCGGCGGCGTGCCGATCATCGCCGTCTCGCTGTCGCGCGCGATCGACATCGCGCGCTGGATCAGCGGCGTGACGTCGTTCCGCGCGATCATCGCGGTGCTCGACCCGCTGTGGCCCGAGCAGCACCGGCTCGAGACCATCCGCCGCGTCGACCCCGCGATCGTCGTGACCGACGACGCGAGCTTCGAGCACGCGCTGGCCGGGCTCGAGCCCTGGAGCGGCACCGCCGTCTCGCTCGACCGCTTCGACGCGGTCGCGGCGGAGGCGCCGGCATCGGCCGGTCCGGAGGTCCGGCCGCGCGACGAGCCGTTCCTGCTGCTGTTCACCTCCGGCACGACCGATCTGCCGAAGGGCTTCCTGCGCACGCGGGGCAGCTGGGACATCAACGTCGGCGTGAGCCGCGCCTTCCTCGGGGCGGAGGAGGGCACGCGCACGCTCGCGCCGGGGCCGGTGTCGTACAGCCTCACGCTCTACGCGCTCGTCGAGGTGCTGGCGACGGGCGGGTCGTTGCACCTGCAGTCGGGCTTCGACGCGGTCGCCGCGGTCCGGACGATCGAGGAGGAGCGCGTCGAGCGCTTCGTCGGGGTGCCGGCGATGCTGCTCGCGCTCGTCGCGGCCGCCGAGCGCTCGCCGTCGGGCATGCGAGCCCTCGCATCGCTCCGCACGGTCATCACCGGCGGCGCGAACCAGGGCGAGCGCATCCGCGCCGTGTTCGAGGCCGCGGTCCCGGGCGCGCGGCTGCGCAGCTACTACGGCGCCTCCGAGATTGGCTTCATCGGCTACAGCGACGTCGGCGACGGCACGCGGCTCACGCCCTTCGACGGCGTCGAGGTGGCTGTGCGCGACGACGCGGGGCGGTCGCTCCCGGACGGCGAGATCGGCACGCTGCACGTGCGGGTCGAATCGGCGGTCGGGCGCTACGTCTCGGCGACGAGCGCCGAGCGCATCACCGATGCCGGCGGCTGGTCGAGCGTGCACGACCTCGCGGCGCTCGCGGACGGCACGATCGAGCTCGCGGGACGCGCGGGCGACATCGCCGTCTCGGGCGGCCACAAGGTGTCGCTGCCGCAGGTCGAGCGCGCGCTCGCGACCGTGCCCGGCTGCGAGTCGTGCTGCGCGGTGGCGCTGCCGGATGCGGCGCTCGGCTCGATCGTCGCGGTGGTCGTCGAGGGCGACCGCGACGCCGTGCCTCCGAAGCCTCAAATGCAGCAGGCGCTGCGGCAGCTGCTCGCCCCGCAGTTCCTGCCGCACCGCTACTACCGCGCGGCTGCGCTGCCGCGCACCGCGGGCGGCAAGATCCGCCGCGTCGCGGTGGCCGACCTCATCGCCGACGGCATCGCGGAGCGGCTGTGAACACCGCGGAGCGGCTGTGAACGCGGCGGAGCGGCTGTGACCGCCCGCGCCTTCGTCACCGGCATCGGCGCGGTGACGCCGAACGGCCTCGACATGGCGTCGACGTGGGACGCCGTCGTGAGCGGCCGCAGCGGCATCCGCGCCCTCGAGGGCATCGACGTCTCGGACCTCGCGGTCAAGGTCGGCGGGCAGGTGCGCGGCTTCGACCCGCTCGCGCACGTCTCGCGGAGCGACGCCAAGCGGCTCGACCGGCACGCGCTCTACGGCATCTCGGCCGCCGCCGAGGCGATGGCGGGCTTCGCCGCGCACGACCCGCACCGGTTCGGGGTGACCGCCGCGACCGGTTCGGGGGCGGTCTCGCTCACGCAGGAGGCGGTGCGGGCGCTCGACGCGCACGGCCCGCGCCGGGTCCCGCCCGGTGTCGTCGTCTACGGCGGGCCGGATGCGGCGGCCGCCTTCCTGAGTCAGCGGTACGGGGCGCGCGGGGCGGGCGTCGGCACCGCCGCGACCTGCGCGAGCGGCGCGGTCGGACTCGGCGACGCGCTCCGTGCGATCCGCCACGGCTACGCCGACGCGGTGCTCGTGGTCGGCGCGGACGACTGCCTCAACCGCGTCAACCTCGCGGTGAACTCGATGCTCGGCGCGCTCGCGCCGGGCTTCGCCGACGAGCCGTGGCAGGCGAGCCGCCCGTTCGATCGGGCACGCAGCGGCTTCGTCATGTCGGCCGGCGCCACCGCCCTGCTCGTCGAGTCCGAGGAGCACGCGCGCCGCCGCGGGGCCGACGTGCTGGGCGAGATCGCCGGCTACGGCGTGACCTCCGACGCGTACCACGCGACCGCGCCGCGCCCCGATGGCAGCGGGGCCGCCGCCGCGATGCGCCAGGCGCTCGCCGACGCGCGCTGCTCCCCGGCCGACGTCGACCACGTGAACGCGCACGGCACCGGCACGCCGCTCAACGACGCGATGGAGGCCGCGGCGCTCAGCACGGTCTTCGGCGCCGGGCTCGGCGCGGTGCCGGTGACGTCGACGAAGTCGACGACCGGCCACCTGCTCGGCGGCGCCGGCACGCTCGAGGCGGCACTGTCCCTGCTCGCGATGCGCGACGGCGTCATCCCGCCGACGATCAACCTCGACGATCCGGCGTTCCCCGAGCTCGACGTCGTCGCGCACGAGGCTCGGCCGGTGGCGCTGCGGACGGTGCTGTCGACGTCGTTCGGCTTCGGCGGCCACAACGCCGCGCTCGTGCTCTGCGCGGTCTGAGGCGACGAGCGGGCTCCGCTCAGAACGCCGGCGGCACTCCGAGTCCCTCGAGCACCTCGCGCACGCGGTCGCTCGTCAGCGCGCGCTGGAGGGCGGCGATCGCCGGCGACTCGGCGTTGCCGGCGCGCGTGACGAGCGCCACCTCGAAGCGCTCGTCCTGCTCGACGACGAGCCCGTCCTCCTGGGGCGTCAGCCCGATCTGGCGGGCGAACGACGGCAGGTTGTAGACCGCATCCGCCTCGTCGTAGGCCGTGTTGAGCTGCAGCAGGTCGACCTCGGTGATCTCGAGGTTCCGCGGGTTGTCGACGATGTCGCTCACGCGCGCGGCGAAGCGCTCGACCGCGGGGTCGAGGGTGATGATGCCGTTGTCGGCGAGCAGCTGCAGCGCACGGGCGGCGTTCGCCTTGTCGTTGGCGATCACGACGCTGCCGCCGTCGGGCAGGTCGTCGAGCGACTCGAGGGTGCGGGAGTAGAAGGCGACGACCGTGGCGTAGACGGGCTGCACGACGACGAGGTCGGCGCCGTTCCGCTCGTTGAACTCCTCCATGAACGACTCGAACTGCACGACGTTGGCGTCGATCTCGTCGTTCTGCACGAGCACGTTGGGCTGCACGTAGTCCGAGACGGGCACGAGCTCGACCTCGTAGCCCTCCTCGATCACCTCGGCGGCGGCCTCGACGGCGTTGGTCATGGGGGTGACGGTGGCCGCCACGCGGATCGTGACGGTCTCGGGCGCATCCGCGCCGCCCGGTGCGGCGCAGCCGGTGGCGAGCAGGCCGACGCCTGCCGCGAGGGCGGCGAGGGCGTGGCGGATGCGGTGGCGGGGTCGTGCGGATGCGCGGGTCATGGGAGCCTTCCGGGTCGTGCGGGTCATCGCTTGTCGAGGGCGCTCGAGACGCGCTCGCCGGCGGTCTGCAGCAGCAGGACGCCGATGATGACGATCGCGATGATCGAGTACATGAGGGGGTAGTCGTACTCCTGGTAGCCGAAGCGCAGGGCGAAGTCGCCGATGCCGCCGCCGCCGACGATGCCGAGCACCGTCGAGTACGAGATGAGGCTGATCGCCGCGGAGGTCAGGGCGTAGACGAGGCCCGACCGCCCCTCGACCAGGAGAAAGTGCACGACCGTCTGGCGCACATCCGCCCCCATCGACCGGGCGGCCTGGAGCACGCCCGGCGGGATCTCGAGCAGGATCTGCTCGACGAGCCGCGCGTAGATGGCGACGCCCACGAAGCAGAGCGGGAAGGTCGCGGCCTCGGTGCCGAAGGTCGTGCCGTAGAGGGCGCGGGTGAGCGGGATCAGGAAGACGACGAGCAGCAGGAAGGGGAACGAGCGGATGACCGACACGTAGAGGTTGGCGATGCGCCAGACGGGCTTGCGCTCCAGCGCACCGCCGGGTCGGGTGAGGAAGATCGTGACGCCGAGCGGCAGGCCGATGACGACGGCCGCCGCGAGCGAGAAGGCCAGCATGTAGCCGGTCTCGGCGAGCGCGATGCCGATCTGGTCGGCGTTGGCGGTGAGGGATGCGAGCAGGTCGTTCATGCGCCGAGCACCCGCTGCGCCTGCTCGAGGTAGCTCGCGTGCTCGCGGCCGTAGTCGGTCCTCACGACCGGGAAGACGCTCCGCAGCACGCCCTGCTCGAGCACCGCGACGCGGTCGCAGATCGCGCCGACCGCCTCGAGCTCGTGGGTGACGAGCACGACGGTCGTGCCGAAGTCGCGGCGGGCGTCGGCGAGCAGCTGCAGGATGCCCTCGGTCGTCCGCGTGTCGAGCGCGCTCGTCGGCTCGTCGGCGAGCAGCAGCCCGGGCCGCGTGACGAGCGCTCGGGCGATCGCGACGCGCTGCTGCTGGCCGCCCGAGAGCTGCGCCGGGTAGTGGTGCGCGCGATCGGCGAGGCCGACGTAGTCGAGCAGGCTGTCGACGAGCTCCGGGTCATTCGTGCGCTGCAGCTTGAGCGGCAGACCGACGTTCTGCCGCACCGTGCGGTTCGACAGCAGGTTGAAGCCCTGGAACACCATCCCGATGCGCCGGCGGAGCGCGCGCAGCTCGCGGGTCGCGAGCGCCGCGGGAACCGTGCCGAGCAGCCGGATGCTGCCCGCGGAGGGGTGCTCGACGGCGTCGAGCAGGCGCAGCAGCGTCGACTTGCCGGCGCCCGACTCCCCGATCACGCCGATGATCTCGCCGCTCGCGATCTCGAGCGTGACGTCGTCGAGGGCGGTCGTCGTGCCGTAGCTGACCGTGACGTGCTCGAGGGAGGCGACCGGTTCGCTCGTGGGCATGCGTCGGCCTTCTCTCGCGCGGCGGGCTTTGTTGGGCTGAGTCCAACAATAGCGGTCCCGATCAGGGCACGCCGGCACGCACCGCCTTCAGCCAGGCTGCGGTGAGGATGTCGACGCGCCCGAGGCGGCCGGTTCGCAGGCCCTTGCGCCGTCCGGCGAAGAAGTGGCGCTGGAACCGGTCGACGGCTCGCTCGGTGTAGAGGTCGAAGACGCCCAGCGCGCCGCCCGCCCGTCGCGTCGAGTAGCCGATGCGCTCCAGGTCTTCCTGGATCGCTCGCACCGGTGTGCCGGTGAAGCCCGGGCGGGCGACGCCGCCGAGGATCGCTGGCGTCGTCGCGGTCGGATCGCGGTCGCCGTTCCGCAGCACGGCGGGCGCGGGGCCGAGCGCGCCCGTGAACACGCTCGAGATCACGGAGCGGATGCCCGCGACCGCCTGCGGCACCATCCCGAGTCCGGCACCCTCGAGCGCCGCCCAGTCGAACTCGACGCCCGGGTCCTCCGAGCGGCGGTTGCTGAGCAGCGTGGGCGTGCCGTCCGTCGTCGCCATGTCGCTGTGCCCGATCACCGCGTGCGCTGGGATCGTCGGATACGCGGCACGCAGGGCCACCAGGAGGCTGACGAGCCGGGTCATCTGCCGGGGCGAGAACGCACCCCCGCCGTTGACGATCTCGATGCCGATCGACGGCCCGCTGACGCCGAGCCGCCCAGCCCATCGGCTGATGCCGGCATGGTTCGCGCGCCGGAGGTCCTCGGCCGTCTTGACGACGTGCCCGTCATGGTCCACGAGGTAGTGCGCGTTCGCGGCCGTCTGCGCGTTCACGAAGGTGTTGATCGCCGGCCCGATGCGGGGTCCGCCTGTGCGGTGCACGACCAGCAGGGTGATGGCTGCAGCGGTGCGAGCGCGCTCCCCCACCTTCATCGGCGATCGCATCCACACGGGCTTCCAGTCGACCGGCAGGTGGAGCGCCGAGAAGGTGCCCTGGGTGCGGTTGCCGATGCCGCCGTGCACGTCACCCGCGGCGATGGAGGCGCCCGCGAGCCGCGCGCCCGCGCTCCGCACTCGCACGTCGAGCGGCTGGTAGATCCTGTCGGGCCGTGTCGCGAGGCCGTCCGCGACCGCTGGGCCGGCGGGGCCCGCCGCGCTGCGCGCCGGGTCGGTGTGCGTGATGCGCACGACGTGGTCGCCGTCCGGCAGGCCGGTGACGTTGAGGCGAGCCGCGCCGCGGCCGTCGGTGACCGCGGCGATCGCGGTGCCGACGATCGCGACCCTCGCGCCGCGCACCGCTTCACCTGGTATCCAGTCGAACTCGGTGCGCCCGTTGCGTCGCACGCCGAAGTCGGTCCGGACGCTCACCGTCAGGGTGGTCACGACCGGCGCGCCGCCCTGCGGAGGGGCCGCGAGCTGCAGCTCGTCGGCGACCTGGAGCTCCCCCACGCCGCCCTCCTCGAGGCGCTCGACGAGCAGCGGCCCGTCCAGTGCCTCGTCCTCCGCCGACATCAGGTCCTCGAGCTCGCCCGCCTCCGAGCCCTCGGCCTCGAGCGCGTCCTCCGGCTCGCCCACGAGCGCCGCTGCGGCCTCGTGGACGGCATCGCGGAAGGGAGACGACTCGGCCGACGTCCACGCCGCCGCGACAGCGGCGGGCGCCTCGTGATCGAAGCTGACGAAGATCTCATCGATCTGGCTCTCGAGATCCATGGCGATCGCCTCACTGCTCGCCGTCGTAGCTCTCGCGGGAGACGGAGCCCGCGCTGAGGGCGCTGATCGGGACGCGAGACCTGCGCGGCGCCGGTGCGGCGTCGCGCTGCCGCCGCAGCTTCACGTTGCGCCCCGTCGCCGCCGACCAGTTGTTGATGACCGCGAGGATCGTCGTGCGGATCGGGTTGACCGCAGTGTTGTCGTAGAGCGCGGTGACGGTCGCGGGCGTGTTGAACGCGTCGAGCTCGATCGCGCGCAGGATCGCCGATGCTTCCGTGGCCATGTCGAAGAAGTTGCGGCTCCGCGGGTCGGCGGGCAGGCCGACGCGCTCGCCGATCTTGCGCAGTCGCTCTGCGGGACTCGGCGCCTGCGCGCGTAGCGCCTCGACGATGGGGGTGTCGTACTCGACCGTGAGGTGGAACCACGCCATCATCGCGACGAAGAAGAACTCCTCTCGCGCCAGGTTGCCCTGCAGCCTTCGCGCCTGCAGCATCCGGGACAGCGCCTCGGCGTGGTTGGCCACCGCCTCCGGATCCTCGCTGTTCTCGCCGCTGCTGTTGCGCCGGTTCAGGTAGCCCTGCCAGACCTCGCTCTGGAAGCGCTCCCACTGCTCGACGAAGGTGCGGTTCGCCCCGGCGCCGCGCACGTACGGCAGCGGACGGCCGTCGGCCTGCACCTGGTTGAGATCCATGCCGAACAGGCGCCAGTAGGCGTTCCGGCGCGTGGCGTCCAGGTCAGGGCGCACCGAGCTCGTGAGCGAGCTGACGTGGAACGGCGGCGGGTCTCGGAAGAAGAGCTCCTCCGTCGCCCGCAGCCAGAGTCGAGCCTCGTCGCCTGGCACCTCGAGCGCCTCGCCGACGGCGAACGCCTCGATCACGCGGCGGAAGACGCGCATGATGCCCGTGTTCTCGATGAGGTACGCGTACATCAGGTGATCCCACGGTGCCGCTGCCGCCACCAGCGGTGACGCGGCAGCGGCGGGCGGCGGCAGCGTCGGGAGCGGGGATGCCGTCTGGATCGCGGACGAGAGCGGCGCGCCGGCTGTCGTGAGCAGCGGGTTCAGCGCGAACAGCGATGGGACCCGCGGGTTGCCGAGGAACACCGCCCCCAGCGCCGTCGGCGGCGGCGGTTGGCCACCGGCCGCCCACGCCTCCTCCAGGTACCGGTGCAGCTGCAGGGGATGGATGTTGAAGACCATGCGTGCCCGGTCGAGGCCGAGGGATCCCCCGGCAGGAGGGGTGAGGCTGGTGGCGAGCTGGCGGAACATGGGGTGTCCTCGTACTGGGGGTGGCGGTTGTGGCGTCGGGGTCGAGTGGGTTGGCGTGCTCACGCCGCGGGCAGGACGCCTCGTGCGACGGTCCGGCCGCCGCGGAAGACGACGATGTCGGCGGGAAGCGCAACGCCCTGGTCGACGACCTGGTCGATCGTCAGGTTCCACTCGGTGTCGGGGTTCGCGGGCAGCTGGAGCTCGAGCTCGCCGATGCGCACGGCATCAGCGAAGGCGAGACCCGGCCCCTGCAGGTGCGCGTCCCCGGAGCGGGGGTCCACGGTCACCGAGAGGTAGAACGACGGGTCGGCGTGCCCGAGTCGCTCCCGCATCTCGCCGAACCAGTCCATGAGCGCTCGCTGCTCATCAGTGGGGCCCGAATCGCCGCCGCGCGTCCACACCCGCAGCATCGCGCGCTCGAGCTGGTCGGTGACGTCTGCCGCCGGCAGACCGCTCACGTCCTGCCGCAGCGTCGCGAGCTCCTGCTGCAGCGAGATCTGGGCCGACTGCATCTCCAGCAGCTGCGAGACGAGGTCGTTGATGTCCATGGCCATGGTCTTCTCCGATCAGGCGGCGTCCGCAAGGGCTGCGGGCTTGCCGATGTTCTGGGCGAACGATGCGAACTGCGCGGCGTGCTCGGCGGTGCGCAGCGGCTCGACGGCCATCCGCAGCGAGCTGAGCGCGAGGATCCGGAGCGCCTCCGTCTGCGCCCAATGCGGCGAGCGGAAGAGCGCGCCGCCGCTCGTGATGGCGAGCCGCTCGAGGGCCGTCGGACTGACGCGTCGGGGATCGATCAGCTCGCTGAGCGAGCGGCCGCCGAACGCGGCGAGGCGGGTCGACAGCAGCAGATCGACGAGCACGCCCAAGAAGGGCAGGCTGCGGTCGAGCGCGCTCGCGACCGGTCCCGGGGCTCGATCCAGCGGATGCGTCTGCCGCCAGGCGCTGCCCAGGTCGTTCCACGGCCCGTCTCCGAACACGCGCACGCACATCTCGACCCCGAGCAGGACGCGGATCCAGGCGACCGGGTGAGGATCGCCCGGGATCAGCCGCAGCACCATCGCCGGTTCGTTGGCCACCACGTCGTGCAGCGACGCCACGGCGCCATAGCCGCAGTGCGCGAACGCGAACGCGTCCGCCGTGATCTCGGACACCCACGATGCCCACAGCTCGGCGACCTGCGGTTCCCGGCGCAGGGCGTGCTCGATGCGCGCCGCGAGCTCGGTGTTCCAGCCGAGGATGTGGGCCACCTGGTGCCCCGTCTCGTGGATCAGCGACGTCGGTCGCAGCAGGTTGTGCCGCGTGATCTTGATGGACGCGACCGGGCTGGCGCCGCCGTCCCACAGCCGCACCCCGGCGCGCAGGATCGACGCCCCGAGCCCCTTGTCGATGTAGGTCAGGACCGGGGGCACCGGTCGACCGAGCGGACCGAGCGCGGCCGCCATGCTGAGCGACGCGATGCGATCGAGCGCCTGCAGATGGACGGCCAGCGAGGGGCTCGTGCGGCTGTTCACGGCGTCGCCGAAGAAGTCGACGACCGTCTCGACAGCGAGGTAGGAGCGTCGCAGGCGCTGCAGCCGCTGCGCCACCTCGACGAGCTGGGGCGCCGTGATGGCCGACTGCAGCTGGGTGCGGAGCCCTCGGACCTCGCCGCGCAGGCGCTCGGTCGAGTGGTGCAGCGACGAGCGCACGGCCTGGCCGAGGTAGCGCTCGACCGCCCGCCACGCCTCAGGCGCCGCGAAGTCGTCCGGTCGGCCGAGCGCCTCGATCGCCGCTTCCCAGTGCGAGACCTGGCGCTCGAGCTGGGTCCGCACAGCATCCTCGGGGATCATGGCGCCAGGGTCCTGATGAAGCCGGGCTGGGTGTCCATCGCGGGGAGCACACGTCCGGTCGCGAAGCCGGCGATGGTCCGCAGCACCCCGACCGTCGCGAGCGACGGCACGAGGCCGCCGCGCAGGACGACACCGAGGCCCGGCACCTGGAAGGTGATGATGACGGTCACCCCGAGCTTGGGGTTCTCCGCCGCGGTGGCGAAGTGGCCGGCCTTGAGCTTCGCGTAGTCGGTGCCCAGCCGCACGGCGGCGTCGAGGAGCTTGCCCACGACCATCTCGGCGACCTTCGAGGCGATGCCAGCCGCAGCCGCGGCGACCTGCTGCTCGAGCATCGGCGACGCCTCGCTCAGGATCTTCACGCGACTCATCGGGCTGCTCATCACGCTCCGGATCGCCGCTCCCCACGCGGCTCGCAGCGCGAGCACGATCGCGGTCGTGTCCTGCTTCCGGATGCGTGACGCGATGGCCTGCGCCTCCGGCTCGGAGATGAAGATGTAGAGACGGATCCAGTTCTTGCCGGGCCGGCCGTTCAGCTCGACGAACGCCTGGCTCGGCGGCGACTGCTGGATGACGCGACCGCCGCCACCACCACCGCCACCACCACCGGGGCGACCCGCTGCCTCGAGGAAGTAGAAGCGCTGCCCGGTGGCGATCATGTTGCGGTTGGCCGTGAAGCGCGGACCGACGTCCTTCCCGAGCCCGGGCTCGCCGAGCAGCGCGGTGGCTGCCTGGACGGTCAACGGGTGCAGCTGGCGCCAGTCCATGCCGGGCACGTGCTTCTCCAGCGCCGCGATGCGAGACAGGATGTTGCCGGGCAGCGCCTCGTAGAGGTGCACCCTCGCTCGCGCGGGCAGGGCCGCACCGGAAGCTCGGAGCTGGGCATCCAGCCGGGTGCCGCCGAACGACGTCACCGACGCGGCGATCTGGGGCGTCACCGTCGTCTCGAAGATCCTCGTGTACTTCTTGTACGAGTAGCCGCGCGGCCGCAGCACCCACACCGCCCGCGCGCTCCCCGACGCCTCCAGCTCGAGGAGGTCCGCCTTGAGCAGCGCTGGCGGGAAGTTCCGAGCGACGGCCTCGTTGAAGGCCATCGTCGCGGCCGTCTCCAGTCGAGCGGGGTCCTCGAACTCAGAATCCTCCGAGAGCACGGCGCGGCCCGTCTCCTCGACCACGGCAGCGAGCGCAGCCGGCCCCGCCAGGCGCTCGTCCTCGGCGTTGGGCGACTCGAGCGTGAGGAGCCGCAGTCCGGTGTCGATGACCGCGGTGGAGAGCGGCCGGGACAGCCGGGGGCCGACGAAGCGCTGCAGCGGCTTCGCGAGGAAGCCTGCCAGCAGCCGGATGACGCGGTCGCGTCCGGCGATGCGGATGCCGATCCGGAGCGCCGGCAGCAGGGCCGGCAGGAACTCCTCGAACGCCGGCGCCGGGCTCTCGCCGTCCTCGAGCTCGCCGAGCTCCCGGATGAGGCGGATGCGTGCGGCGTCCAGGTCCCCTGCGGATCCGCCTGCCTCGTCGGAGCGCTCGCCCTGGGCGGTCGCCTCGAAGGCGGTCTCGGCGTCGAAGGCCTCGAGCGCCTCGCCGTCCTCGGCCATCAGCATGTCCGCGAGCTGCATGGTGAAGTCCTCGTGCAGCACCTCGAGGCTCGCGACGGCCGGCGTCTCGTCAGCGCTGAGCAGCTCGGCGAGCTCCTCCGCCTCGGCGAGCACCGACTCGTCCTCGAACTTCAGGAGGCGCTGGCGCAGCCGATTCGCTGCCGGCCGGAGCGCGAGCGGGAGCCGGTTGATCGCGACCGAGAGCACGCGCCGCAGCAGCGGCTTGATGAGTCCCTTCAGCCGCTGCAGGATCGCGCCGATCGGGATCACCTTGCCGATCGCGCTGACGCCCTTGCGCGCCAGACCGACGGCCGCCGAGACGGCCTTGCCCGCCACCCGCCGCAGGCTCTTGAGGAACTCCTCCGACGCGGGCGAGACCCCCGGGGGGAGCTCGACCTGCGTGAACGACGCTGCGAGCCGGTCGGCCTCGTCCTCGCCGATCGAGCCCGCCTCGCGATCGCCTGCCATCTCCGCGAGCTGCTCGAGCAGGCGGTCGGCCTCTCGCTCGAGCGGCAGGAGGTGCTCGCGCACGGCCTCGGCCGCCGCGCTCGCACCCGACGTCTCGCCCGCGAAGACGGCACCGCGCTCGGCGTGCAGCGCGGCGGTCTCCTGGACGAGCTCGGCGATGGCGTCCTCGAACTCGGGCACCCGGAGCTCCTCGAGGAGCTCTCCGATCGCTCCGCTCTCCATGGACGGCCCGTCGAGGCCCTGGAAGGGCGACGCGAAGGGGCCCTCATGCGCGAGCAGCTCGTCGGTGAACCGGGACATCGGATCCTCGAGCTCGGCCGACTCCAACTCCGACTCCGCGAACGGGCTCGTGAGCCACAGGGACTCATCCTCTCCGGAGGGGGTCCACGTCTCGCCTGCACCGGTCAGGGCATCCGTCCATGTCATGGCTGCGCTCCCATCGCTCGATCGCTCTCGCGCTGGCCACACGCTAGGACCGCGCTCGGCGGCGCTGCATCGGGCGAACACCCGCATCCGCATCGGGAGATCGCCTGATGCCCGTCAGCCGCCTGGTGCGTAGCCTGGCCTCAGGCGCCGAGCCGTGAGCCGCGCGCCTGCCGGAAGCTGCTGGGATGGCACAGGACGCATGGTCGTTGAGCGGCGCGCTCACCTCGGGGGCGCGCCGCCATCTCGCGTCGACCAGCGACTCGGACCGCGTCCTCGCCGCGCTCCGACAGGGATCGCGCGTGACACTCGCGATCCGCGGCGAGACCGGCCAGGGGAAGACGACGCTGCTCGCCGGCATCGCGGCGCGCGCCGAGGAGGCCGGCATGGTCGTCCTCTCGCTCGAGGGGCGGGCGACGGAGCGGGACATCCCCTACACGGGCATCCGCTCGCTGCTGATGCAGCACGTGCCTGCCGTGCCCCCTGACGCCTCGCCCGTGCAGCGCATGATCCGCGCGCTGGTGGCGGACTTCGAGCCACCGCAGTCGCCGCTCGCCGTCTGCGGTGCGGTGAGCGTGTGGATCGGGTGGCTGGCGCCATCCGCCCCGTGCCTGATCTGCGTCGACGACGTGGACCAGGTCGACGAGGAGTCGATGCGCGTCCTCACCTACGTCGCTGCGCGACTGCCGGCCAGCCGCGTCGCGCTCGTATGCGCGTCCACCACAGCGGTGCCGCTCCTCGAGCGGATCGGAGCGAGCCAGCTCCTGCTCGAGGACCTCGATGAGGCTGCGGCGCACGGGCTGCTGCGCGCTTCGGGTGTGGGGCTGCACCTGAGCGGGTCGCTCGTCGCGCGACTCGGCGGGAATCCACTCGCGCTGACCTTCGCAGCGGAGTCCGTCAGCGCGGCGGCCACGACCGGCTTCGCCGAGCTCGAGCCTGCGCCCTTGCACCGCCGGTTGGAGGAGGACGTCCGGGCGCGCCTGGGCTTCCTGCCGCGACCGACCGCCTACCTGCTCGAAGCAGCTGCGGTCTCGCGCTCCCACGATCTGCACGCGCTGTCGTCGTGGAGCGAGCAACGTCAGCTCGGGCGCGCGGAGATGCTGCTCGCGCCGGCTGAGGACGTCGGCCTGGTGACCACGCATCTGGACCGCCTGCGCTGGCGGCGACCGTGGATGGCGGAGGCAGTCGTCCAGCTGTGCCCGCCCGGCCGACGCGAGCGGCTACGGAGTCAGGTGCTTGCCGTGGCGCCCGAGCCGAGCGGCGGCGGCGATCGCCTGACACGCGCGGAGGCGCGCGTCGCGGACGTCGTCGTGCGGGGCGCGAGCAACCGAGAAGCGGCTGTGCAGCTCTCGCTGAGCGAGAAGACGGTCGACTCCCACCTCCAGCACATCTACCGGAAGCTCGACGTGCGCTCGCGCTCGCAGCTCGTCGTCGCCCTGCTCTCGCGCCGCGACGGCCTCGACGGCGACCCCGGGCCGCGCCACGAACCCATCTGGTCCCGCTGATCGCGTCGCGCGGCGTCCGGCTGGATACGGTCGAGGCATGGCATCGCTGCACCGCGCCCGCTCGTCTCGACCCTCCCCGGCGGGCGCCGGCGCCGCGCTCGCACTCGACGTCGTGCTGGTCGTCGCGTTCGCCGCGGTCGGTCGCGCGAGCCACGAGTCCGGCGTGCTCGGCGAGGGCGGCCTCGGCCTGCTCACCACCGCGTGGCCCTTCGTCGTCGCCCTCGGAGTCGGATGGTTCGTGTCGCTCGCGTGGCGCCGACCGTTCTCGCCGCTGCGCACGGGTCTCCCAGTCTGGGCCGTGACGCTGGTCGGAGGGATGCTGCTGCGCGCGCTGTCCGGGCAGGGCACCGCGCTGCCGTTCGTCATCGTGGCGGCACTGACGCTCCTCGCGCTGCTCGTCGGGTGGCGGATCATCGCGCGCGCGGTCCGGCGCCGGTCGGCGTGAGACCATCAGGCTCTGCTCCGTCGCCGAGCAGCCGCCCTACGTCGGGATCGACATGACCCAGCAGCTCACCCGCAGGCAGCGCCTCCGCGAATGGAACGAGAAGTTCATCGTGGAGGAGCGCCGGCTCGAGCCGGCGGCGCGGAAGCGGCTCTACGTCACCGCCGCGGTGCTCGTCGCGGTGGGCGCGGTGCTCTTCGTGACGCTGCTGATCGGCGTCGTCACGCAAACCGGGTTCGAGCGCCTCGACGTGCCGGTCGACGCCTGGTTCGATCAGTTCCGGTCGCCGGACACCACCACCGCGATGATCGTGCTCGCGATCATCTTCGGTCCGGTCGCGCTGCCGATCATCGTGCTCGTCGTCGTCGTCGCCTGGTCGATCACCGCGAAGCACCTCTGGCGGCCGCTGCTGCTCGCGGGCGGCATGCTGACCGGCGTGCTCCTGGCGCTGACGATCGCGCCGATCGTCCAGCACCCGCGCCCGCCGATCGGCGAGATGCTGTTCGGCCCGGACCACACCTTCTCGTTCCCCTCGGGGCACGTGCTGGGCGCATCCGACTTCTTCCTGCTGCTCGCGTTCCTGATCGCGAGCAGGCTGCAGAAGACGTGGTTCACGGTGCTCTCGGTCGCGGTGGCGATCGCGATGATCGTCGCGCAGGCAGCCGGCCGCATCTACCTCGGCTACCACTACCTCACCGATGTCTCGGCTTCGATCGCGCTGTCGATGGTGATCGTCGGCGCGGTCATCGCGATCGACACCACGAGGACGGTCAAACTCCCGGGCGAAGCGCTCCGGGCCACGCCGATCGTCGCGGAGCGCTGACGCAGCGCCCGATCACCCTCGTTGTCCCGATGGAGCGATCGTCGAAGCCGCGAGCACTATCGCTCGGGATGCTCGGTGTGATCAGCGACGTCCGGCTCCGCCCGCAGCAGATCGGCGATCTGCTCCTCCGGCCGAGGCGGATCGGTCTGGTCCGCCTCGATCTCCGGGATGCTGTGCTCGCCCTGGCCGGGGATATGGTCGTCGGTGGCGTGGTGGTGTGGAGACATGGCGGATCCTTCGGTCGGTGTGATCCACAGGCTATGCAATCGCGTCGGCGCCACGTGCCCCTCAGGTGTGGAGCCGCACGACGAGGACGGAGCACGCCGCGTGCCGGACGCACTGCTCGCTGACCGAGCCGAGCAGCATCCCCGTGATGCCGCCACGGCCGCGGGTGCCGACGACGAGCATCCGTGCGTGTCGTGACACCTCGATGAGGCACACCACGGGGCTGGCGTGCACGGCGCGGTAGGTCACCGGGACCGCCGGATGCTGCGCGACGACGGCGTGGACGTCGTGCAGGAGTGCCTGGGTGACCGCGTCGGAGTACTCGGCGAAGGAGGAGACGTATCCGAACTCCCAGTCCGACGGGCGTGGCGCGGTGGCGATCGACCAGGCTCGCACCACCACGACCGGCAGCCGCAGCTGGTCGGCGAGCTCGAGAGCCTCGATCAGCGCATGCTTGGCGCCGACTGACCCGTCGTGCCCGACGACGATGCTGTCGTTCGGTGCGGGGACCGGTGCCACGCCGTCCACAGCCGCGGACTCGGGCCCATCGCCGGCACCGGGGGCGGTGTGCACGCCGTCGCCGCCCGGGATCTCATTGCTCGGCATGGCGAGACGCTAGCGGCAACACCGGCTGCGATCCAGCCGCCAGCTGGCGGCCCGCATCGCGCTCCGCGACGGAGATCAGAGCATCTCGAGCGGCTCCTTGCTGGATGGCGGTGGGAAGACCCGGTCGAGCTGTTCCAGCGGCTCCGTGCTGAAGCTGATCTCCATCGCGGCGCGATTCTCCGCCACACGTGCCGGAGTGGAGGCCTTCACGATCGCGAAGACGTCGGGGAGTCGAAGCACCCATGCCAGCGTCAGCTGAGCCGGGGTCACACCCATCGCCTCGGCCATGTCGAGGACCGTGGGGTGTTCGAGCAACCGGCCGTGATCGACCGGCGAGTAGGCCATCAAGGGCATGCCCGCCTGGCGACATCTTGGAAGCAGGTCGTGCTCGGGCCCCCGGCGGGCGAGGTTGTAGAGCACCTGATCGGTCTGCACCCGCGCTCCGCCCGGCACCGAGGCCAGCTGGTCGAGCTCCTCGGTGTCGAAGTTGCTGACGCCCCATCCGCGTATCAGCCCCGCCTGCACCAGGTCCTCGAACCCCGCCACTGTCTCGGCCAGCGGCACCCGGCCGGGCCAGTGCAGCAGGTACAGGTCGAGGTGATCGGTGCCCAACCGCCGCAGGCTCGCCTGGCAGGACGCCACCGTCCCCCGTCGGGTGGCATTGCTGGGCACCACCTTGCTGACGAGGTAGACGCTCTCCCGCCGCCCCGCGACAGCCTCACCGACGAGCTCCTCGGCGGCGCCGTCGCCGTACATCTCGGCTGTGTCGATCAGTGTCAAGCCGCCCTCGATGCCCGAGCGCAGGGCGGCCAGCTCCGTGGGGCGCCGGTCGGGCCGTTCACCCATGTACCAGGTGCCCATGCCAAGGGCCGGGACGATGTCTCCGTCGGGCAGAGACACGGCGCGGATGCTGGTCGTCATGTGCGGGTGTCCTCAGCGGTGCGGCGGATGAGACCATCGCAACAAGTCGCTTCCGATGACCTCGACGAGGAGAGCGTGAGACGGGAATGCATACAGAACGAGCAACCCTCGGTCTCCGCGGACGCTCAGGGCCATCTTGGTCCTGTGAGTGACGCTTGCAGCCACGAGATTCCGCGGAGTCCCGCGGTCTTCATCCCGCGATCGTACGGGATCGAACCCGGGCGTGCCAGCCCTCCTGTCGACGCCCATCGCGATGGGCCCATGCAAGCGCACAACGAGAAGAGTCCTGATGAACCGAAGCTCATCAGGACTCTTGTCGGGCTGACAGGATTTGAACCTGCGACCCCTTGACCCCCAGTCAAGTGCGCTACCAAGCTGCGCCACAGCCCGTCGATCTTGCGATCGAGCTGCCCGAAGGCAACTGCAACAGACTAGCGCATCCGCGGCGCGACGGCGGCACGGCGAGCACCGATCTCGCCCTGTTCGCGGTTGTCCACAGGCGCCTGACCGTGTCAGTGGCCGGTGGGAGACTGCGCCCATGTCGACGGAGATCCAGGCCTCTCGGTGGCCGACGCACCGGCAGCTACCGGTGCCGCTCGACCCCGCCGCGGCGCAAGGACCGATGTGGCTGAGGGGGCCGCGGCCCGGAGATGTCGCCGAGTCCGGCGCCCCCGCGGTGACGCCGGTCGAGGCAGGCACGGAGATCGCGCCCGTGCCGATGCCGACGGTGCAGGATGTGCGCGCGTCGGCGATCAAGATCGTCGTCGACCTCGATGCCGCGATCGCCGGCTTGCAGGCGATGCGCACCCATGCGCTCGCCGGACTGGGGCTGCTGGCGCTCGAGGAAGCCGGCGACGCGCACCTCGACGCCGGCGTCGTCATGCGCGACCTCGCGAACGAGCTCGCCCTCCGCCAGCGCCGCAGCGACCGCACTGTCGAGGCAGAGATCGACCGCGCCATGCGGATCCTCGACGAATGGCCCGCGACCCTGCGAGCGTGGGGCGAGACCCGCATCCACCAAGGCCACCTCCGCGTGATCGCAGACATCGGCGCACCGCTCAAGACGCCGGAAGCTCGTGCTGCGTTCGAGGCGGCGCTGCTGCCGGTCGCCGAGACGACGACGCCGGCCAGGCTCGCGAAGATCGCCCGCCGCGAGCTCGAGAAGCTCGTCGAGGAGCCGCTGACCGAGCGGCACCGCGTCGCCCGGGACGGTCGCGAGGTGTTCGTCACCGACCTCGCCGACGCCATGTCGAAGATGGTGCTCTACATCCCCACCGTGCTGGCACACGGCATCCTGGACCGCGCCACCGAGATGGCGCAGGCAGCAGGCGACGACGACCCGCGCACCGTCGACCAGCGTCGCGCCGACGCCTGCTGCGACCTGCTCCTCACCGGCGAACCCACCGACCGGGCACTCGCCGGCATCCGCGCCGAGGTGAGCATCGTCATCCCCGCGACCGTGCTCCTCGGCGACGACGGCAGCGACGACGGCCGCGGCGACAGCGCCAGGCTGCGCAGCGGCGCGCTCGTCGACCCCGACACCGCGCGATGGCTCGCGGGGGTGACCAAGACGTGGATCCGCGTATTCACCGACCCCGTCAAGGGACACGTCATCGCCGCCGACACCTACCGGCCATCGCGCAAGGTCCGGCGGCTGCTCCGCGAGCGGGACCAGCGGTGCCGATGGCCCGGTTGCTGCGCCAAGGCCGAGCACGCCGACATCGACCACACCATCCCCTGGATCGACGGCGGGAAGACCACCCCCGGCAACCTCGCCCACCTCTGCCGACGACATCACATGCTCAAGGGCGCCGTGCTCCCGGCCGGCAGACGATGGAAGGTCATGCAAATCGAACCCGGCGTGTTGCGGTTCGAGTCGCCCATGGGCGCCGTCTACGTTGACGAACCGGAGCAGGTCGGACCCAGGTTCACGGAGAGCTACACCGAATGGCTCTGGCGAGGGACGTTCGGGCCAGCGCCGCAGACGCCGTTCTAGCCGGCGGCGAGCCCCGAGCGCCGGCGCACGAAGTCGGCGAGGTCCGCCGACTGCGCGACGCGGGAGGGCTCGTGGACGTACATCATGTGTCCGGCCTCGTAGTAGCGGTGCTCGAGGTTGTCGCGCAGGGCCTCGGGGATCTGCAGGTGCGCGACCGAGTCCTCAGCCGCCGAGAACGGCGTCGCCCCGTCGAACCAGCCGTAGGCGAAGTGCACGGCGAGGTGCGGGTTCTGCCGCATCGCGCGGGAGAGCCGGTCGATCACGTAGACGGGCGCGTTCTCGAACTCCTTGTAGCTCCACTGCTCGTTCACGTTGAGGCCGAACACGTGGAACGGCCCCGTGTCGCGCACGCCGAGGTCGTGGTGGAGATAGTGCTGGAACGCTGCCGCGTACGGGCCGAGGATCGCGTCCATCGACGGGTCAGCGTCCATGTGCTCGGCGATGCCGCTCGCCGCCGGACCCGTGAACCGCGAGTCGAGCCGGCCGACGGTGAGCCCGCGGTCGCGCAGCAGCTCGCCGAAGTAGCGCCAGTGCTCGATCCGCAGATCGGCGCGATCGATGTACGACTCGCTGAGCCCCGTGAGCCGCGCCAGCGTCGCGATCGCCGCCGCGCGCTCCTCCGCGGTCAGCCGCGCCCCGCGCGTCAGCACCCACGGGTAGTCCCGCGCGGCGTACTCGCGCGCCTCCTCGACGACCTCCTCGAGCGATCGCCCCTCGTGGAAGCCGTGCTGCCAGGCGGTCGCCGCGTAGAACGGCAGGTACATCGCGTGCGCCCGGTCGCCGCCGCGCTCGAAGTTCGCGGTCGAGAAGTCGAGCACGCTCGAGATGAGCAGCAGCCCGTTCAGGTACATGCCGAGCTGCTCCTGCAGCAGCTGCGCGAGCCCCGCGGCGCGGGTCGTGCCGTACGACTCCCCCGCCAAGAACTTCGGGCTCATCCAGCGGCCCTCCGCGGTCACCCATTGGCGGATGATCTCGGCCACCGACTCGATGTCGGCGGTGAAGCCGTGGAACTCCTTCGCCTTCTGCCCCTCCACGGGCCGCGAGCGCCCCGTCGACACCGGGTCGATGAAGACGAGGTCGGAGACCGCGAGCAGCGACTCGGGGTTGTCGACGAGGCCGTAGGGCGGGGCGGCGAGCGATCCCGCGTCGCCCATGACAACGCGCTTCGGACCGAGCAGTCCCATGTGCAGCCAGACGCTCGCGGATCCGGGCCCGCCGTTGAAGGCGAACGTGACGGGCCTGGTCGTGGGGTCCGCGTCGTCGGCCGTATAGGCCGTGATGGCCACCTGGGCCCGCGGCTTCCGGCCGCGGAAGACGTCGTCCTCGACCTTCTCCTGCCACAGCACCACCCGGCCGGCGCGCGCCGTGTACGCGAGCTCACCCTCGGCGGTCGTCAGCGTGTGCTTCGTGATGACGAGCTCGTCGACCGCGTGCACCTCGGCCGTCTTCGTCGCGTCGTCGGCGGGCTTGGCATCGGTGCTGTCGGTCACCCGACCGACACTACCGAGGCGGCGTCAGACCCGCTCGATCACCATCGCCGAGGCCATGCCGCCGCCCACGCACAGCGTGACGAGCGCGCGCCGGCCACCGCGCCGCTCGAGCTCGTCGAGCGCGGTGCCGAGCAGCATCGCGCCGGTCGCCCCGAGCGGATGCCCCATGGCGATCGCGCCGCCGTTCACGTTCGTGCGGTCGGCATCGACGCCCGTCTCGCGCATCCAGTGCAGCACGACGGAGGCGAAGGCCTCGTTCACCTCGAAGAGGTCGATGTCGTCGATGCCGAGCCCGGCCCGCGCGAGCACGCGCTCGGTGGCGGCGACGGGCCCGGTGAGCATGAGCGTCGGGTCCGAGCCGATCGACGTCGCCGCCACGATCCGAGCCCGCGGCGGGAGGCCGAGCGATGCCGCGGCGGCCTCGCCCGCGATCACCACGAGCCCTGCCCCGTCGACGATGCCTGACGAGTTGCCCGCCGTGTGCACGTGCTCGATCCGCGCGAGCTCCGGGTGCCGCTGCCGCACGACCTCGTCGAACCCGCCCTCGCCGAACGCCGCGAACGCGGGCGCGAGGCCCGCGAGCCCCTCCAGGGTCGTGCCGGCGCGCGGATGCTCGTCGCGGTCGAGCAGCACCGCGCCGTCGCCGGCGACGACCGGCACGATGGACCGCGCGAAGCGCTGCTCGTCCCACGCCGCCGCCGTGCGCTGCTGCGACTGCAGCGCGAAGCGGTCGACGTCATCGCGCCCGAAGCCGTCGAGCGCGGCGATCGCGTCGGCGCTCACGCCCTGCGGGATGAGGCTCCACGGCTCGAGCGCCCTCGCATCGGTCGCGTACGGGCCACCGTCGCTGCCGAGCGGCACGCGCGTCATCGCCTCGACGCCGCCCGCGACGATCAGGTCGTCGAAGCCGGCCGCGATGCGCGCCGCCGCAGCCGTGACGGCCTCGAGGCCGGATGCGCAGTACCGGTTCACCTGCATGCCTGGCACCGCGTCCGGAAGGCCGGCCGCGTGGACGGCCGCGCGCGCGAGCACGCCGCCCTGCTCCCCCACGGCCGAGACCGTTCCCAGCACGACGTCGTCGATCCGGTCGCCGGGGACGCCGCGCGCCTCGAGCGAGGCGAGCAGCCCGCCCGCGAGCCGGACGGGGTGCACCTCGGCGAGCGCGCCGCGGCGCCGGCCGCGCGGCGTGCGCACGGCGTCGAGGATGAAGGCGTCAGCCATGCAGCAGCCGCCCGCCTCCGACCACGGCGAGCCGCGGCGGTACGCGCACGAGCGCATCCATCGCGTGCTCCGCCTCGACGAGCACGACATCCGCTCGCGCGCCGACGACGAGGTCGTGCTGCTCGCGGCCCGCGAACCGCCCGGCGCCCCGGGTGGCGATCTCGACCACGCGATGCAGGTCCTCGTCGCGCACGAGCGACGACGCGCGCGCGTACTGCCTCGCGATCCCCAGGGTGTCGCCGGTGCCGTAGGGGCTCCATAGGTCGCGGATGCCGTCGGTCCCGAACGCGAATCCCACCCCGGCCGCGTCGAGCTCGTGCAGCGGCAGCTGCGGCAGCCGCAGCGGTGCGACGGTGGTGAAGGTGATGCCGAGCTCGCCCATCGCCTGCAGCAGGTCCCGCCGCCGCCCGTCGGGCAGCTGGGCGATGGCGAAGCCGTGGGCGATGTTCACGCGCCCCTCGAGGCCGAGCGCCTGCGTGCGCTCGACGATGAGCTCGAGCTGGAAGGCGCCGAGCTCGGCCGCGTCGTGCAGGTGGATGTCGATGCCGACGCCGTGGCGCTCCGCGATGGCGAAGATGCCGTCGAGCTGGCCGACCGGGTCGCGATCGATCGACGCCGGGTCGAGCCCGCCGACGTGCTCCGCCCCGGCCGCAGCAGCCGCGTCGAGCAGCGCCAGCACCCCGGGCCGCCGCAGCACCCCGTCCTGCGGGAACGCGACGATCGTCGCCGCGATGGCGCCGTCGTAGGCCGCGACCGCCTCGCGCACGACCTCGATGCCGCGCGTGCCGAGCTCGAGGTCGACGTCGACGTGCGTGCGCAGGAGCGTCGTCCCGTGGCGCACGTGCGCGTCGAGCACGGCCGCCGTGCGCTCCACGCTCGGGATGCCCAGCTCGGCGCGCCGCGCGCGCTCGTGGCGGATGCGCCCGTCGGTGCCGCCATCGCCGCCGTACGGCTGCCACGGCAGTCCGAGCCATGACTTGTCGACGTGGGCGTGCGCGTTGACGATCGAGGGCAGCGCGAGGAGTCCCCGGCCGTCCAGCGTCCGTCCTAGCGAGGGAGGCGCTGCGGGGTCGTGCGGCACGATGGCACCAATCCGGTCCCCGTCGATCTCGAGGTCGACGGCGGCACCGCCCCAGGGCCGCACGTTCGCGATCCGTGCGAGCCGCGACTCCTCACTCATGCAGCGCCTCAGCCATGCAGCGCCTCAGCCGTCCAGCGCCTCGCGCAGCGCGCGCTCGACGCGGGCGGCGAAGCCGGTCACGCGGCCGTGGAGCCCCTCGGCGCGCGACGCGATTCGGTCGCGGTTCAGCAGGTGCGGCGGCCCGGTGCGGATGATGTGCGAGCACGACAGGTCCTCGCAGATATAGGTGCCGATCGAGCTGCCGGTGTCGCCGCCGGGTCCCGCGAGCCGGGCGCTGAACATGCGCACCTGCGTGGCGGGCTGCGTCGAGTGGCACAGGGCGCACATCGCGGCGATGCCGGGCCGCATGCCGCCGGGCGCGGCGCGCACGACGAGGCCGACGAGCCGGTCGCCCTGCCAGAGCACCATGTAGCCGAGCCGCGACGAGTGCGGGTCGCGCCAGCCCAGGTACTCCCGCTCGGCCCAGATCGTCTCGTGGAGTCCGGGGATGGGCAGCTGGTCGAGCTCGCGCGGCGTGGCGTTCACGAAGCACGCCCGGAGCTCGGTCTCGGTCACCTCGCGCATGGCGTCGAGGCTAGCGGACGCCCCTGGACGAGGAGGGGGTTTGCCGCCGTCGGGCCTCCACCCAGGAGAGTCCCGACGGCGGCAAGTCTGTGTCAGGCGGGCAGCAGCTGCCGCGCCTTGGCCATCTGGTCGGCCATGTGCTCGATGACGCGCACGACCTGCGACGAGTAGCCGTACTCGTTGTCGTACCAGACGTAGAGCACGAGGTGCCGGCCGGTCGCGATCGTCGCGAGGCCGTCGACGATGCCCGCCCGGTTGTTGCCGACGAAGTCGGTCGAGACGACCTCGGCGGAGTCGGTGAAGTCGATCTGCGCGCGCAGCGCGCCGGTGAGCGACGTCCGCCGCAGCAGCTCGTTCACCTGGTCGCGGTCGACGGGCCGCTCGAGCGTCAGGTTGAGGATCGCCATCGACACGTCGGGCGTCGGCACGCGGATCGCGTTGCCGGTGAGCTTCCCCTCGAGGGCAGGCAGCGCCTTCGCGACCGCCTTCGCTGCGCCGGTCTCGGTGAGCACCATGTTGAGCGCGGCCGAGCGGCCGCGCCGCGCGCCCTTGTGGAAGTTGTCGATGAGGTTCTGGTCGTTCGTGTACGAGTGCACCGTCTCGACGTGGCCGTGCTCGATGCCGTACGCCTCGTGGACGACCTGCAGCACCGGCGTGATCGCGTTCGTGGTGCACGACGCCGCGGTCACGATGGTGTCGGTCGCGGCGATGTCATCGTGGTTGACGCCGAAGACGATGTTCTTGAGCGGGCTCTTGCCGGGCGCGGTCAGCACGACGCGCTCGACGCCCGGGCGCTCCAGGTGCTGCGCGAGGCCGGCCTCATCGCGCCACCGCCCGGTGTTGTCGACGACGATCGCGCGGTCGATGCCGTGCGCCGCGTAGTCGACCGTGGTCGGGTCGTCGGAGTAGATGACCTGGATGAGCGTGCCGTTCGCGAGGATCGTCGACGCCTCGCGGTCGATCTCGATCGTCCCCTGGAAGGCGCCGTGCACCGAGTCGCGGCGCAGCAGGCTCGCGCGCTTCTCGAGGTCGTCCTCGCCCCCGCGGCGCACCACGATCGCGCGCAGGCGCAGCCCCAGGCCGCTGCCCGCGTGGCCGATGAGGATGCGGGCGAGCAGGCGACCGATGCGGCCGAAGCCGTAGAGCACGACGTCGGTCGAGTCGTCCTGCGACCACGACGGCAGCTCGGCGACGTGCTCGCGCACCCATGCCTCGAAGCCGTCCGCCGGCGCCTCGCCGAGGATCAGCCCGAGGTCGAGGGAGATGCCGCGGAGGCCGAGCTCGTCGACGATGCGCAGCACGCGGATCGAGTCGTCGATGCTCAGCACGCGCTCGTCGACGCGGCGCGCCCACCGGTGCGCCTTCAGGATGTCGACCGGCGACTGGTTGACGAGCTTCTTGCCGTGCACGTGCGTGACGACGTCGCGCTCCCGGTAGAGGCGGCCGAGGATCGGCACCGCGGACTCTGCGAGGGCGAGGCGGTCGAGCCACGCCTGGTGGGCGTTCTCGACTGCAGGGGATGACGTCGTGGGCACATCTTCACGATAGGCAAGGCAGGAGTCGGCCTCGGCCGTTCCGGGCGTCAGGATGCGTCCAACGTCACGGTGGCGAAAGTTCCGCGGAACTTTCCCCCATGCGGCTCAGTCGACGTAGGACTTGCCGAGCTTCCAGTAGCCGGTGAACGTGATGCGGCGCTTGTCGATGCCGCGGTCGCGCACGAGGTGGCGGCGGGCGCCGGTCGCGAGCGACTGCTCCCCCGCGTTGTACGCATAGCCGAACTCCTCGGGCATCCGCAGCCCGCGCAGCTCCTCGAGCGCGGCCTGGCCCTCGCGCACGTCGCCGCGCTCGACCCAGCGGATGTCGATGCCGGCAGGGCGGGCGAACTCCTGGATGTCGTCGCGGTGGCCGATCTCGATGACGGCGGTGCCGCGCGCGTCGTCGGCGAGCGAGCCGCAGATGCCCGCGATGGCCGGGAGCACCGACTCGTCGCCGACCATGAGCACCTCGCCCTCGAGGCCGTCGTCGTTGTAGAGCAGGCCCTCGTCGAGCAGCACGGCGCGCTCGCCCGGTCGTGCGGCGATCGCCCACGCGGCGCCGGGGCCCGGGTCCTCGTGGCAGACGAAGTCGATGTCGAGCTCACCCGAGTCGAGGCGGAAGTCGCGCACCGTGTAGTTGCGGATCCACGGCCGGTGGGATGCGCGCATCGCCAGGTACTGCGGGAACCAGGTCGACGGGCTCTTCGGCACGCGCAGCTCGTCCTGGTCCTCGCGGCGCATGAAGAAGCGGAACCACTGGTCGTAGCCCTGCGGCGTCATCGCGTGCACCTCGTCGCCACCGAGCGTGACGCGTCGGATGTGCGGCGACACCTGCTGGTTGCTGAGCACCTCGAGCTCGACGAACTTCGGTGCGACTGCTGCGACGCGCTCTGGTCCCGCCATGATGCTCCTCGGTGCTTCATCCTGTGGTGCGCCTCAGGTGAGGCAAGCCTTACCTGACAATGTAGCAAAGGGTCGGGACCGCCGTACGATCGAGGGAATGCAGCTCACTCCCCCTCGACGCCTCGCCGCGCTCTTCACCCTCGCGCTCGGCGGATTCGGCATCGGCACCACCGAGTTCGCGACCATGGGCATCCTCCCGCTCGTCGCCGCCGACCTCGTGCCGGGCTTCGGCGCCGATCCGGCGGCCGGCATCGCCCACGCGGGCTGGATCATCACCGCCTACGCGCTCGGCGTCGTCGTGGGCGCCCCGCTCGTGTCGATCTGGGCGGCGCGGATGTCGCAGCGCACGCTCGTGCTGCTGCTCGTGGCCGCGTTCGCGGTCGCCAACCTCGCGAGCGGGCTCATGCCGAGCTTCGAGCTCACGCTCGTCAGCCGCTTCCTCGCAGCGATCCCGCACGGCGCCTACTTCGGCGTCGCCTCGCTGCTCGCGGCGCGCATCATGGGGCCCGGCAGGCAGGGCGCCGGCGTCGCGCTCGCGCTCTCGGGTCTCACGATCGCGAACGTGATCGGCGTGCCGCTCGGCACCTGGCTCGGCCAGGTGGCGGGCTGGCGCTGGACCTACGTCGCGGTCGCCGTCATCTTCGCCGCCACGCTCGCCCTCGCCCTCGCCTTCCTGCCGAGCGTCCCCGGCGACCCGACGCGCAGCGCGCGCCGCGAGCTCACGGCGTTCCGCAACCCGCGGCTGTGGCTCATGATCGCCGTCGCGTGCATCGGCTTCGGCGGCTTCTTCGCCGTCTACTCCTACGCCGCCGAGATCGTCACGCGCGTGGCGCTGCTCCCGGAGTCGGCGATCGCCTGGCTGCTCGCGACCGTCGGCCTCGGCATGACGATCGGCAACATCATCGGCGGCTGGGCGAGCGACAAAAGCATCCGCCGCACGATCATGACCGCGTTCCCCCTCTTCATCGTCACGCTCGTGCTGCTCGCGCTGCTCGGTGCGATGCCGGTCGCGCTCTACGTGCTCGCCTTCTGCTTCGGCGGCTCGAGCTCCGCGCTCATCCCGACCATCCAGGCGCGCATCATCCGCACGGCGGGCGAGGCCGAGCTGCTCGGCGCCGCGACGAATCACGCGGCCTTCAACGTGGGCAACGCGCTCGGCGCGGCGCTCGGCGGCGCGGTCATCGCGGCGGGCTTCGGCTACCTCGCGCCCGCGTGGCTCGGCGTCGTCCTCGCCGCCATCGGCTTCGGGCTCGCGCTCTGGAGCCTGCGCGTCGACCGCGGCCACGACACCGCCGCGCACTCGATCGTCGCCACCGTCCTCGGGCCGACGACCGCAGGCATCGAGGTGATCGACCGATGACCGACGACGCGCAGCGCAGCGACACCTGGTCGACCGTGCTGTGGGACGACGAGGTCACGCTCCAGCCCTACGTCGTGCACGTGCTGATCCACCGGTTCGGGCTCGCCCGCGAGCGCGCGCTCGCGCTCATGGAGCTCGCGCAGCGCGAGGGCCGAGCCGTCGTCGCGCACGGCTCCCGCGAGGAGCAGGAGATGCACGTCGCCGGCCTGCACGGCGACGGGCTGCTCGCGACGCTCGAGCGGGCCGCCTCGTGAAGTCGTGGCAGGCCGACGGCGACGGCGCCGCGTGCTCGATGCTCGCCGAGGAGGCCGACATGCTCGCGACGCTCGGCCGCCAGGTGCTCGGGCTCCACCGCGCCGTCATCGACCGCACGGCCGTCGAGTCCGATCCCGTGATGGCACGGCTCTACCCGGACGCCTACGAGGATGCCGCCGACGCAGCCGAGTTCCGCCGGTTCGCCTCCGGCGACATCGCCTACGCGCGCATGCAGTCGATGACCCGCATGGTCGTCGACCTCGAGTCGGCGCTGCCCACCGAGGAGGGCGGCGACGTCGTGCGCATCGAGGTCGACGCTGAGGGCGCGGATGCGTGGCTGCGTGCGCTCGGTGAGGTGCGGCTCGTGCTCCACGTGCGCACCGGGCAGGACCGGGCAGAGCTGCCCGACGACGTCACCGACGACGACATCGCGCAGCTGCGCGACGTGATCGACTGGGTCGGCTTCGTGCAGGGGACGCTGCTCGAGGCGCTGGATGGGAGGATGCAGGGATGAGGTTCCTGTCGATCCAGTCGCACGTCGCCTACGGCCACGTCGGCAACTCCGCCGCCGTCTTCCCGCTCCAGCGCATCGGCCACGAGGTGTGGCCCGTGCTCACCGTCAACTTCTCCAACCACACGGGCTACGGCTCGTGGGGCGGCCCGCTCATCCCAGCCGATGACGTGCGCGCCGTCGTGCAGGGCATCGAGGACCGCGGCGTGCTCGGCACCGTCGACGGCGTGCTCTCGGGCTACCTCGGCGGCGAGGAGATCGTCGATGTCGTCATCGACGCCGTCGCGCGGGTGAAGGCCGCGAACCCCTCGGCGACCTACACGTGCGACCCCGTGATGGGCAACGCGACCTCTGGCTGCTTCGTCGCGCCGACGATCCCGCCGCTCATCCGCGAGAAGGCGCTCCCCCACGCCGACATCCTCACGCCGAACCAGTTCGAGCTCGGCTTCATGACCGAGACGTCGCCCGACACCATCGACTCGACGCTCGAGTCGGCCGACCGGGTGCGCGACCTCGGACCCCGCACCGTGCTCGTGACGAGCGTGCTGCGGCCGGACCGCGAGGACGACACGATCGAGATGCTCGCCGTCGACGACGAGGGCGCCTGGATCCTGCAGACCCCGCGTCTGCCGTTCAAGGCGAACGGCTCGGGCGACGTCACGAGCGCCGTCTTCACCGCGCACTACCGCGAGACCGGCTCGGCCGCGACGGCGCTCGAGCGCACCGCGTCGAGCGTCTTCGACCTGCTGCAGACGACGCTCGACTCGGGCGAGCGCGAGCTGCGCCTCGTGCAGGCGCAGGACGCGTTCGCGCACCCGCGGATGCAGTTCAGCGCGCGGCAGGTGCGCTAGCTTCACGCTCGTCGAGTAGCAGCCGGCGAAGCCGGCCGCGTATCGAGACGACCTACGTGCGGCGCTCGCGCTTCTCGCGCACGCGCATGTTCACCTGGATCGGCGAGCCCTCGAAGCCGTAGTCCTCGCGCAGGCGACGGGTGATGAAGCGGCGGTACTGCGGGTCGAGGAAGCCGGTCGTGAAGAGCACGAAGGTCGGCGGCCTGGTCGACGCCTGCGTCGCGAAGAGGATGCGCGGCTGCTTGCCGCCGCGCAGCGGGTGCGGGTGGGCGGCGACGATCTCGGCGATGAAGGCGTTGAGCTTGCCCGTCGGGATGCGGGTGTCCCACGACTCGAGCGCCTGCTCGAGCGCGGGCACGAGCTTCTCGAGGTGGCGCCCGGTGCGCGCCGAGATGTTGACGCGCGGCGCCCAGTCGACGTGCGCGAGGTCCTGCTCGATCTCGCGCTCGAGGTAGCGCCGGCGCTCGTCGTCGAGCTGGTCCCACTTGTTGAACGCGAGCACGAGCGCGCGGCCCGACTCGAGCACGAGGTCGACGATGCGCACGTCCTGCTCCGAGAGCGGCTCGGTGACGTCGAGCATCACGACCGCGACCTCGGCCTTCTCGAGCGCGGCCTGCGTGCGGAGCGTCGCGTAGAAGTCGGCGCCCTGCTGCAGGTGCACCCGGCGACGGATGCCGGCCGTGTCGACGAAGCGCCACACCCGGCCGCCGAGCTCGATCTGCTCGTCGACGGGGTCGCGCGTCGTGCCCGCCATCTCGTTGACGACGACGCGCTCCTCGCCGGCCGCCTTGTTGAGGAGGCTCGACTTGCCGACGTTCGGGCGTCCGAGGATGGCGACGCGGCGGGGTCCGCCGATCTCCTCCTTCGCGACCGCCGAGATCTCGGGCAGCTTCTCCATCGCGAGGTCGAGCATGTCGGCGACGCCGCGGCCGTGAACGGCCGAGACCGGGATCGGCTCGCCGAGGCCCAGGCTCCACAGCGACGAGGCCTCGAGGTCCTTGCGCGAGTCGTCCGACTTGTTGGCGACCAGCAGCACGGGCCGGTTCGACTGCCGCAGCATCCGCACGACGTGCTCGTCGGTCGAGGTCGGGCCGACGTTGACGTCGACGACGAAGAGCACCGCGTCGGCGAGGTCGACGGCGATCTCGGCCTGCTGCGCGACCGACTTGTCGATGCCGCGCGCGTCGGGCTCCCAGCCGCCCGTGTCGACGAGCGTGAACTGGCGACCGGACCACTCCGCCTTGTACGAGACGCGGTCGCGCGTGACGCCCGGCGTGTCCTCGACGACGGCCTCGCGGCGGCCCAGGATGCGGTTCACGAGCGCGGACTTGCCCACGTTCGGGCGGCCGACGATCGCGAGCACCGGTAGCGCCGGCATGATGCGGATCGCGTCGGGCCCTGCGTCGGCCAGGTCGAGGAGAGCGGCATCCTCGTCGTCGAGCTCGTAGTCGGCGAGGCCGGCGCGCAGCGCGGAGACGCGTGCCTCCTCGGTCTCGGTGGCGTCGATGGCGTCGTCGGACGCGAAGTTCTCGTCAGTCATGGCTCTCCTCGGTCACGAGGCGCACGATGGCCTCGACCGTCTCGTCGAAGGTCAGGTCGGTGGAGTCGACGACGGTCACGCCGTCGGCTGCGGTCATGAAGTCGGACACCGTCGAGTCGGCGGCGTCGCGGGCGGTCAGCCGGGCGCCGACCTGCTGGTGGTCGCCGCCCACGTCGCCGAAGCGGCGGCGGATGCGCACGGCCTCGTCGGCGGTGAGCAGCACCCGCACGTCGGCGTCGGGCGCGACGACGGTGGTGATGTCGCGACCCTCCGCGACGATGCCGGGCTCGGCGTCGCGGATGATCGCGCGGAAGCGCTCGTTGACGGCGGCGCGCACCGCCTGCACCCGGGCCACGCCCGAGACTGCGGCGGAGATGCGCTCGGTGCGGATCGGCTCGGTCACGTCGTGGCCCGCGATCGTGACGCGCTGACCGGCCGCATCGACGGTGACGTCGACGTCGAGCCCCTCGAGGGCCGCGATGACGGTCGGCTCGTCGTCGGTCGAGCCGCCGCGCTCGAGCACGAGCCAGGCGATCGCCCGGTAGGCGGCGCCGGTGTCGAGGAAGCGGAAGCCGAGCTCGCGCGCGACCGCGCGCGCGACCGACGACTTGCCGCTGCCCGCGGGCCCGTCGATCGCGACGACCGTGCTCGAGCGGCTCATGCGACGACCTGCCAGCCGAGCGCCTCGAGCGCGTCGTGCAGGTGCACGACGGCCTCGGGCAGCACCGTGATCTCGGCGACGCCGAACTGGGCGCCCTCCGCGTGGTCCATCCGCACGTCCTCGAGGTTCACGCCCGCGTCTCCGATGTCGACGAGCAGCCGCGCGAGCTGGCCGGGGCGGTCGTCGACGCGCACCTGCACGCGCGTGAAGCGCGTGTGCGTGCCGTGCTTGCCGGGCAGCCGCGCGACGCCCTCGTTGCCCGCCCGCAGCGCATCCGCGACGGCCTTGCGGCTGCCGGCCGCGTCGACGTCGTCGAGCGCGTCGACGAGCGTCGCGAGGTCGACCTGCAGCGCGCGCAGCTGCTCGACGACCGCGGGCGCGTTCGCGCCGAGGATCTGGATCCACAGCGCCGGGTCGCTCGCCGCGACGCGCGTGACGTCGCGCACGCCGCCGCCCGCGAGGCGGAGCGCCTCGTCGGGCGCGTCGGCCAGGCGCGCGGCCATGAGCGACGACACGAGCTGCGGCACGTGGCTGACGATCGCGACCGAGCGATCGTGCTCGTCGGGGCTCGACTCGATCGGCACCGCGCCGAGGTCGAGGATGAGGTCGTCGACGAGGCTGCCGCGCTCGTAGGAGATGGCGTCGTGGCCGGCGATCACCCACGGGCGCCCGACGAACAGGTCGCCGGAGCCGGCGAGCGCGCCGGAGCGCTCGCGTCCGGCCATCGGGTGCGTGCCGAGGTAGCGGCTGATGTCGGCGCCGAGCTCGCGCAGCTGCGCGAGCGGCACGGCCTTGACCGACGCGACATCGGTGACGACGGCGTCCGGGAAGGCCGCGAGCTCCGCGGCGACGACCTGCGCGGTGACGTCCGGCGGCACAGCCACGACGATGAGCTCCGGGCGATCGCCGTGCTCGGCGAGGCGGCCGGCACCGTAGTCGGCGGCGAGCCGCATCGCGGTCGGGCTCGCGTCGGCGAGCTGCACCTCGACGCCGCGCGCGGCGAGGCCCAGGCCGATCGACGTGCCGAGCAGCCCGGTGCCGACGATGCGCACGGGGCCGCGCAGGCGGTGGGTCACGAGTGCTCCTCGCAGGCGGTGGGGTGGGGGGTCAGCGCTGCGACCTCGAGATCGTGAGGATGGCGCCGCGTTCCATGGTAGTGAGTTCCCGCACCTGCCCCGACCGCAGCGTGCCGAGGTGCAGCGGGCCGAAGCTGCGCCGCACGAGCTCGACCACCGGGTGGCCGACGTGGTCGAGCATCCGGCGCACGATGCGGTTGCGGCCCGAGTGGAGCGTCAGCTCGACCATCGAGTGCCCGCGCGACGGCGTGCCGACGAGCCGCGCCGCGTCGGCGTGGATCTCGCCGTCGTCGAGCTCGAAGCCGTCGAGCAGCCGGCGGATGACCCGCTGGTCGACCGTGCCGCGCACCTTCGCGACGTAGGTCTTCTCGACGCCGAACGAGGGATGCGCGAGCACGTGCGCGAGCTCGCCGTCGTTCGTGAGCAGCAGCAGCCCGGAGGTGTCGGTGTCGAGCCTGCCGACGTTGTACACGCGCTCCTCGATGGGGTCGGTGAACTCGCGCAGGTCCGGCCGCCCCTGCTCGTCGGCCATGGTCGAGACGACCCCGGTCGGCTTGTTGAGCATGAGGTAGCGCTTCGTCGCGTCGAGCTGGATGGCCGTGCCGTCGACGAGCACCTGCGCGTCGGGGCGGATGCGGCTGCCGAGCTCGGTCACGACCGCCCCGTCGACCGAGATGCGGCCGGCGACGATCATGTCCTCGACGACGCGGCGGCTCGCGACGCCCGCGGCGGCGAGCACCTTCTGCAGGCGCTCGCCCTCGGCGCTCGGATCGGTGGGGGTCACAGGCTCAGCTCCTCTTCGCCGTCGGGCAGCAGCGGCGAGATCGGCGGCAGCTCGTCGAGCGAGTTGAGGCCGAGCTGCGTCAGCAGCAGCTCGCTGGTCTCGTAGTGGATCGCGCCCGTCTCGGCGTCGGCGAACGCCTCGCGGATGAGGCCGCGGCCGAGCAGGGTGCGCACGACCGAGTCGACGTTGACGGCGCGGATGGCGGCGACGGCACCGCGGGTGATGGGCTGCTTGTAGGCGATCACGGCGAGCGTCTCGAGCGCCGCCTGCGACAGCCGGGTGGGCTGCTGCGTGAGCACGAAGTCGGCCGCGTCGACGTCGTAGGCGGCGCGCACGTACACGCGCCAGCCGCCGCCGACCTCGCGCAGCTCGAAGCCGCGCTCCGGCCCCTCGCCGAGCCCGTCGTAGTCGGCGCGGAGCGCCTCGATCGCGGCCTTGACGTCCTGCACCGGCGCGCGCAGCGCGGTCGCGAGGTGCACGGCGCCCTGCGGCTCGTCGGCGACCATGAGGATCGCCTCGATGCGCCGCTCGAGCGGCAGGTGCGATCGGTCGGCGACCACCTCGTCGGTCGCCGCATCCGTCTCATGCATGGTCATAGTCTGCCCCCAGCGCGACGAGGTCCTCGTCGCGGAAGTCGTGGCCGGTCCAGCTGATCGAGAGCTCGCCGAGCGGCTCGAGCTGCTCGAAGGTGACGGCGGCGTGGCGGTAGAGCTCGAGCACGGCGAGGAAGCGCGCGACGATGACGCCGCGCGTCGCCTCGCCGGCGATGAGCTCGCGGAAGGTGGTCGTGCCCGACTGCCGCAGCCGCGCCACGATGTGCGCGGCCTGCTCGCGGATCGAGACGAGCGGCGCGTGCAGGTGCGCGAGGCCGACCGTCGGCAGCTCCTTCGGCGTGAGCGCGAGCAGCGCGAGGGCCGCGAAGTCGTCGGCCGAGAGCGTCCACTTGAGCTCCGGCGTGCGCTGCCGGAACCGCTCCTCGAGCCGCACCGAGCGCGCGTGGCGGTTCGACTCCTCGCCGATGCGCTCCGACATCCACAGCGCCGCCTGCTTGAACGCGCGGTACTGCAGCAGCCGCGCGAACAGCAGGTCGCGCGCCTCGAGCAGCGCGACGTCCTCGCTGTCGACGACGTCACCGGCGGGCAGCAGCGAGGCGATCTTGAGGTCGAGCAGGGTCGCGGCGACGACGATGAACTCGCTCGCCTGCTCGAGCTCCTCGTGCGTGTCGAGCGTGCGCACGTAGGCGATGAACTCGTTCGTGACGCGGCCGAGCGAGATCTCGGTCACGTCCATCGACCGGTTGCCGATGAGCGTCAGCAGCAGGTCGAACGGACCGTCGAAGTTGTCGAGCGCGAGGCGGAAGCCGCGAGCCTCTTCCTCAGGCTCGACCTCGTCAGGCGATCGCGCCACGGGCGATCAGCTCGCGCGCGAGCTGGCGGTGCGCCTCGGCGGCCGCATGCTCGGGCGCGAACTGGGTGACGGGCTGGCCGGCGACGGATGCGTCCGGGAACTTCACCGTGCGGCGGATGACGGTCTCGAGCACGATGTCGCCGAAGGCCCCCACCACGCGATCCATGACCTCGCGCGCGTGCAGCGTGCGGGCGTCGTACATCGTGACGAGGATGCCGTCGAGCTGCAGGGCGGGGTTCAGGCGGTCCTGCACCTTGTCGATCGTCTCCTTGAGGAGCGCGACGCCGCGGAGCGCGAAGAACTCGCTCTCGAGCGGGATGAGCACGCCGTGCGCGGCCGTGAGCGCGTTCACCGTCAGCAGGCCGAGCGAGGGCTGGCAGTCGATGAGGATGAGGTCGTAGTCGTCGGCGACCCGGCGCAGCACGCGGGCGAGGATCTGCTCGCGCGCGACCTCGTTGACGAGGTGCACCTCGGCGGCCGAGAGGTCGATGTTCGCGGGGATGACGTCGAGGCCCTCGACGCTCGTGTGCTGGATGGCGTCCTTGGGGTCGAGGCGCGGGTTCAGCAGCAGGTCGTAGATCGTCGTCGCGTCGTGGTTGTCGACGCCGAGTCCCGCGCTCAGCGCGCCCTGCGGGTCGAAGTCGATGGCCAGCACGCGGCGGCCGTACTCGGCGACGGCGGCGCCCAGGTTGATGCTCGTCGTCGTCTTGCCGACGCCGCCCTTCTGGTTGCACATCGTCACGATGCGCGCGGGGCCGTGGCTGCGCAGCGGCTTCGGCTCCGGGAAGTCGCGCATCGGGCGCCCGGTCGGCCCGAGCGCGGGCGCCTCCATGCCGGCCAGGGTCTCGTTGCGCGTGCTCACGCATCCGAGTCTAGGAACGCCCGGCCGCTTCGCCGCGCAGGCCGTCGCGGCGTGTATCTCAACCTCTGGTTGAGCCTCAGGCCCCCGGGAGGGAGGCGTAGAGGTCGACACCGTAGCCGTCGGGATCGGCGACGGTCGCGTATCGCTGTCCCCAGTGGGCGTCCCACGGTTCGCGGATCACGCGGTGGCCGAGCGCCGCGAGCCGGGCGACGACCTCGTCGACCTCCGCGGCGCTGTCGCAGCGCGCCGCGAGGGTGTGGCTCTGGCCCGGCTCCCGCTCGTAGTCCGGCACGAACGAGCGGATGGTCGCCTCGGTGTCCCACATGAGCCGCAGTCCGCCGGGGAGCGTCGCCTCCGCGTGCGGCGCGCTGTCGGCATCGGCGGGGATGTCGAGGCCGAGCTCGCGGTAGAACGCGAGCGTCGCGGGCAGGTCGACCGCGACCATGCCGATGGCGTCGAAGGTGATCATGCGAGCCGCCTCAGCTCCACGGGAAGACGCCGGAGTAGGCGTTGAGCGCCGGCTGCCCGCCGAGGTGGGCGTACAGCACCGTCGAGTCGCGCGGGATGTCGCCGGAGCGCACGAGGTCGATGAGGCCGGCCATCGACTTGCCCTCGTACACGGGGTCGATGATCATCGCCTCGGTGCGGCCGGAGGTGAGGATCGCGTCGATCGTCGAGGCGACGGGGATGCCGTACAGGTCGCCCGCCCACCCCTCGAGCACCGTGATCTCGTCATCGCGCAGCTCGCGCTCGAGCCCGATCAGCGCGGCGGTGTGCCGGGCGATGCGCGCGACCTGGTCGCGGGTCTTCTCGATGGTCGCGGATGCGTCGATGCCGATCACGCGCCGCGGCCGGCCGCCGGCGTCCTCGAGCGCCGCGAAGCCGGCGATCATCCCCGCGTGCGTCGAGCCGGTGACGGTGCAGACCACGATCGTGTCGAAGAAGACGCCGAGCGCGCGCTCCTGCTCGGCCACCTCGTAGGCCCAGCTCGCGAAGCCGAGACCGCCGAGCGGATGCTCGCTCGCGCCCGCCGGGATGCCGTAGGGGGTGCCGCCCGACTCCTCGACCTCGCGCAGCGCCTCCTCCCAGGAGTCGCGGATGCCGATGTCGAAGCCGGCCGGGTCGAGCCGGCTGTCGGCGCCCATGATGCGCGAGAGCAGCAGGTTGCCGACCGTGTCGTTCACCGGGTCGTCCCACTCGACCCACCGCTCCTGCACGAGCCGGCACCTGAGGCCGAGCTTCGCGGCCACCGCCGCGACCTGGCGCGTGTGGTTCGACTGGACGCCGCCGATCGAGACGAGCGTGTCGGCGCCCGAGGCGAGCACGTCGGGCACGATGTACTCGAGCTTGCGGGTCTTGTTGCCGCCGAACGCGAGCCCGGAGCTCACGTCCTCGCGCTTCGCCCAGATGGCGGCGCCGCCGAGGTGCTTCGTGAGGTTCTCGAGCGGGTGCACCGGGCTCGGCCCGAAGGTCAGCGGGTAGCGGTCGAAGTCCGTGATGGCCATGGCCGATGCTATCTAGCGAGCCCTCGGATGCGCGGTCGTGTACATGTCGCGCAGCGTGTCCGCGGTGACATGCGTGTAGATCTGCGTCGTCGCGACGGAGGCGTGCCCGAGCAGCTCCTGCACGACGCGCACGTCGGCGCCGCCCTCGAGCAGGTGCGTCGCGAACGAGTGCCGGAAGGTGTGCGGCGAGACGTGCGGCACCTCCGCCTCCTCGGCGACGCGCTGGATGACCTCCCAGGCGGCCTGCCTGCTGAGGCGGCCGCCGCGGGCGCCGAGCAGCAGCGCGGGCGTGCCGCGCCCCTTCGCCGCGAGCGCCGCCCTCCCCCGCACGAGCCACGCATCCGTGGCGGCGCGCGCGAACGAGCCGACCGGCACGAGGCGCTGCTTGCCGCCCTTGCCGGTGACCTTCACGAGCGACTCGCCGATGTCGTCGACGTCGAGGGCGACGAGCTCCGAGATGCGGGCGCCGGTCGCGTAGAGCAGCTCGAGCAGCGCGCGGTCGCGGAGCGAGGCGGGGTCGTCGCCGACCACCGCGTCGAGCAGCCGCTGCATCTGCGACACCGAGATCGCCTTCGGCAGCCGGGACGGCAGCTTCGGCGGGCGCTGGTCCTTCGCGACGTCGTCGGCGGCGACGCGCTCGTCGACGAGCCAGCGGTGCAGCGCCTTCACGGCCGACAGGTGCCGCGCCACCGACGATGCGGCGAGGCCACGGTCGGCGAGGGACGAGCGGAAGGCGGCGACGTCATCGGCAGAGATCGCCGACGCATCCGTCACGCCGCGCGCCTCGAGCACCTCGAGGTAGCCGGTGAGGTCGCGCCGGTAGGCGGCGATCGTGTGCTTCGACAGGCCGCGCTCGATCGCCAGCTGCCGCAGCAGCCGCTCGACGGCCTGCTGGGGGCTCACCGGTGCAGCGGATGCCAGTCGAACGGCACGTCGACGGGGTGTGCATGGACGCGGTGCGCCTCGAGCCGGTGCGCCGTGCCGCCAGCCGTGCGCATCGCCGCGAGCGCGAGCGCCGCCGACAGCAGGGTCGCGTTGTGGATCCGCATCGCGAGCGCCGCCTCGACGATCTCGTCGAGCGGCACCCAGCGCCGCTCCATCTCGGCCTCCTCGTGGAAGCGGTCGAAGGCGTCGGGCAGCTCGCGCACGTCGGTCGCGAGGTAGACGCGGATGATCTCGGTCGAGCCGCCGCCGCTCGTCGAGACGTCGAGCAGCGTCTGCCAGCCGTCGGCCGCGAGGTCGGTCTCCTCGGCGAGCTCGCGCTTGGCGGCGTCGAGCGGGTCCTCGCCATCCACGTCGAGGAGCCCTGCCGGCAGCTCCCACAGCGTGCCGCCGGCGGGATGCCGGTACTGGTGCACGAGCATGAGCTCGTCGCGCTCGTTGACCGCCGCGATCGCGACGGCACCGGGGTGCACGACGACCTCGCGGCGGATGCGGGTGCCGCCGAGCTCGAACTCCTGCGCCTCGACGTCCCACACCCGGCCGTCGAACAGCCGCTCGCGCGCGAGCACGGGCTGCGCGCCGAGCGCGTCGGCGATCATCAGTCGGTCGCCGCGTCGGTCTCGTCGGTCTCGTCGAACAGCTTCGACGCGCGCTGGCGGTCGAGCGCCGCCGCGACGAGGCCGCGGAAGAGCGGATGCGCGCGGTTCGGCCTGCTGCGCAGCTCGGGGTGCGCCTGCGTGGCGATGTAGAACGGGTGGCCGGGCAGCTCGACGTACTCGACGAGCGTGCCGTCGGGCGACAGGCCGCTGAACGCGAGGCCGGCGGCGCCGATCTCCTCGCGGTAGGCGTTGTTCACCTCGTAGCGGTGGCGGTGGCGCTCGTGCGAGACCTCCTCGCCGTACAGACGGGCGGCGAGCGAGCCCTCGGCGAGCTTCGCCTCGTAGAGGCCGAGGCGCATCGTGCCGCCCAGGTCGCCGCCGTGGATGTGCTGCTCCTGCTCCGCCATCGTCGCGATGACCGGCGCGGGCGTGGCCTCGTCGAACTCGGTCGACGACGCGCCCTCGATGCCGGCGAGGTTGCGCGCCGCCTCGATGACCATGCACTGCAGGCCCAGGCAGATGCCGAGCGTGGGGATCTCGTTCTCGCGCGTGAACTTGAGCGCGCCGAGCTTGCCCTCGATGCCGCGGATGCCGAAGCCGCCGGGGATGATGATGCCGTCGAGGTCGCCGAGCGCGGCCGCAGCGCCCTCGGGCGTCTCGCAGTCGTCCGAGCGCACCCAGCGCACGTTGACCTTCGACTGGTTCGCGAATCCGCCGGCCTTGACCGCCTCGGTCACCGACAGGTAGGCGTCCGGCAGGTCGATGTACTTGCCGACCAGGCCGATCGTGACCTCGTGCTTGGGCTGGTGCACGTTGTCGAGCACGGGCTGCCAGCGCGACCAGTCGATGTCGCCGGCCGTGAGGCCGAGCTGCTGGATGATGTAGGTGTCGAGGCCCTGCTCGGTGAGCATGGTGGGGATGTCGTAGATCGAGGGCTTGTCGATCGCGTTGACGACCGCCTCCTCCTCGACGTCGCACATGAGCGCGATCTTCTTGCGGTTCGAGTCCGAGACCGGGCGGTCGCTGCGCAGCACGAGCGCGTCGGGCTGGATGCCGATCGAGCGCAGCGTCGCGACAGAGTGCTGCGTCGGCTTCGTCTTCTGCTCGCCGGACGCGCCGAGGAACGGCACGAGCGAGACGTGCACGAAGAAGACGTTGCCGCGGCCGAGCTCGTGGCGGATCTGGCGGGCCGACTCGATGAACGGCTGCGACTCGATGTCGCCGACCGTGCCGCCGATCTCGGTGATGATGACGTCGGGCTGCGGGTCGCCCTCCGACTGCAGGCGCATGCGGCGCTTGATCTCGTCGGAGATGTGCGGGATGACCTGCACGGTGTCGCCGAGGTACTCGCCGCGGCGCTCGCGCTCGATGACGCGCGAGTAGATCTGGCCGGTGGTGACGTTGGCCGCCTGCGACAGGTTCACGTCGAGGAAGCGCTCGTAGTGGCCGATGTCGAGGTCGGTCTCGGCGCCGTCGTCGGTCACGAAGACCTCGCCGTGCTGGAACGGGTTCATCGTGCCGGGATCGACGTTGAGGTACGGATCCAGCTTCTGCATCACGACGTGCAGGCCGCGGGCGGTGAGGAGGTTGCCGAGCGATGCGGCGGTGAGCCCCTTGCCGAGCGACGAGACGACACCACCCGTGACGAAGATCTGCTTGGTCACCTTGGGTCTGGCGGCGGTCCCGTTTGCACTTTGGTTCACGGGCTTCGAGCCTATCCCACGACGGTGCTGTGAGCCAGCAGCTCGAGGGCGTGGGCGAGGGCCGTGTCGGATGCGCTGCCCGACAGCATGCGGGCGAGCTCGGCCAGGCGCTCGTCGCCCTCCACCAGGGCGACCTGCGACGCGGTGATGCGGCCGTCGGTGCCCTTCACGACGCGCACGTGGCTCTCGGCGAAGGCGGCGACCTGCGCGAGGTGCGTGACGACGATCACCTGGCAGTGCTGCGCGAGCCGCGCGAGCCGGCGGCCGATCTCGGTCGCGGCAGCGCCGCCGACGCCCGCGTCGACCTCGTCGAAGACCATGGTGGGCACGCTCTCGTCGGCGAGCGCGACCTCGATCGCGAGCATGATGCGGCTGAGCTCGCCGCCGGACGCGCCCTTCTGCACCGGGCGCGGGTCGGCTCCAGGATGCGGGGCGAGCAGCATCGTGACGCGGTCGCGGCCGTGCGCGCCGAGCTCGGGCAGCTGCTCGACCTCGACGACGAGCCGCGCGTCGGGCATCGCGAGCGCGCGCAGCTCCGCGCCGACCGCCTGCTCGAGGTGGCGGGCGGCGTCGTGCCGCATCGCGCTCAGCCGGTCGGCGACCGCGGTCGCGGCCTCGAGGTGGGCCGCCTCCTCGGCGTCGAGCCGCGCGAGCTCCGCGTCGTCGCCCTCGAGCTCCACGAGCCGGAGCGCCGCGGCGGGTGCCGCCTCGAGCGCCTCGTCGAGCGGCCTGCCGATGCGCCGCTCGAGCGCCGTCAGCGCCGCGCGCCGCTCCTGCACCTCGTCGAGGCTGCGCTCGGGGCGCTCGAGGTCGTCGAGCGCGCGGACGATCGCCGACGACGCCTCCTGCAGCAGCGCATCCGCCTGCACGAGCAGGTCGAGCGCGTCGGCGAGGGAGCCGTCGTCGCCGGCCGCGCGCTCGACGAGGCGCCGCGCGTGCCCTGCGAGCGTCACCGCGTCCGGCTCGTCCTCGTCGTTCGCGAGTGCGGCGCGCGCCTCGGCGAGCTGCAGCCGCAGCCCCTCGGCATGCTCGAGCCGATGCGCGAGCGCTGCGAGCGCGTCCTGCTCCCCCGGCTGCGGGTCGACGGCCTCGAGGTCCTCGAGCTCGACCCGGATCGTGTCGGCCTCAGCCGCGCGCGCGTCGTGCTCGGCGCGGATGCGCGCTGCCGCGTCGCGCGCGTCTGCCCAGGCCGCGTGCTCCGCCCGGTACTCGGCGAGCAGCGCGCGGAGCGGCTCGCCTGCCGCGCGGTCGAGCGCATCCGCCTGCGCCTCCGCGGAGCGCAGCCGCTGCTGGTCGGACTGGCCGTGCACCGCGACGAGCCGGTCGGCGAGCTCGCGGAGGAGCCCTGCGGGCACGGCGGCACCGCCGGCCTGCGCTCGGGACCTGCCGGCACCATCCCCCGTGCGGGTGAGTGCGCGGCCGAGGATGAGCTCGCCGTCGTCGATGCTGCCGCCCGCGTCCTCGACGAGCGCGACCGCCTCCGCGTCGTCGACGATCCAGACGCCCTGCACCGCCGCGCGCTCCTCGCCGGCGCGGATGACGCCCGCGTCGGCGCGCTCGCCGCGCAGCAGCGCGAGCGCCTGCACGAGCATCGTCTTGCCCGCGCCCGTCTCGCCGGTGATGGCGGTGAAGCCCGCGCCCACCGGCACGCGGGCCTCGTCGATCACGCCCAGCGAGCGGATCGTCAGCTCGTCGAGGCGGGTCACGGTCGCGGCCGCCGGAAGCCCTCGACGGGCAGGTGGAACTTCGCGACCAGCCGGTCGGCGAACGGTGCCCGAGAGAGGCGCGCGAGGCGCAGCGGACGCGCGTCGCGGGTCGCCTCGATGCGCGAGCCCTGCGGGAGCGGGAACGAGCGGCGCGAGTCGCACCACAGCATCGCCGCGCTCGTGGAGTCCTCCGCGATCGTCACCGCGAGCGTCGACGTGGGCGCGACGACGAGCGGCCGGGTGAAGAGGGCGTGCGCGCCGAGCGGCACGAGCAGCAGCACCTCGGCGGTCGGCCAGACGATCGGGCCGCCGGCCGAGAACGAGTAGGCGGTCGAGCCCGTCGGGGTCGCGAGCAGCACGGCGTCGGTTCCGAACGACGAGATGGGGCGCCCGTCGATCTCGAGCAGCGTCGAGATCATGCGGCCGGCGCCGACCTTCTCGATCGCCGCCTCGTTGACCGCCCACGTCTCATGCACGAGCTCGCCGTCGTCGAAGACGCGCACGCGCAGCGTCAGCCGCTGCTCGACCTCGTAGTCGCGCAGCAGCGCGCGCTCGACCACCTCGGCGGTCTCGGCGACCTCGGCCTCCGCGAGGAAGCCGACGTGTCCGAGGTTGATGCCCAGCAGTGGCGCCCCGATCTCGCGCTGCAGCTCGGCTGCGCGCAGGATCGTGCCGTCGCCGCCGAGGGTCATGATGAGCTCGACCTCGTGCTCGTCGCCGGGGTGGTGCGGCTCGACCGCGTCGAGGCCGTCGCGGCTGGCAAGCAGCACGGCGCGGTCCTCGCCGAGCACGACCGGGATGACGCCCGCCTGAAGCAGGCGGGCGGCGATGGACGCGGCCGTCGCGACGGCCTCCTCCCGTCCGGGGTGGAACGCGAGCAGGAACCTGCGGTCGCTCACCGTGCCTCCCTCGACAGTCGTGCGGATGCGTCCAGCCATTCTGTCGGATTCGCCCCGCCCGTCGCCGTGAGGTGCGCGAGGTACTCGAGGTTGCCGCGCGCCCCCAAGATCGGGCTGCCGATGAGGCCAGCGGTGCCGAGCCCCGCATCCCACGCCGACCACAGCACCTGCTCGATCGCCTGCGCGCGCAGCCCCGGATCGGTGACGATGCCCTCGCGCACGCCCGTCCTGCCAACCTCGAACTGCGGCTTGATGAGCACGATCCAGTCGGCGTCGGGCGCTGCGACGCCGCGGAGCGGCGGGATGGCGAGGCCAAGGGAGATGAACGAGAGGTCGGCCGTGACGATCGTCGGCGGCGGCGCGATCGCGCCGGGTTGCAGGTCGCGCACGTTCATGCCCTCGATGAGCGTGATGGGATGCGCCGCGACGTCGAGCTGGAACTGGTCGTGCCCGACGTCGAGCGCCGTGACGTGCTCGGCGCCCCGCGCGAGCAGCACCTGGGTGAAGCCGCCCGTCGAGGCCCCGGCGTCGAGGGCGCGACGTCCGGCCGGATCGACCGCGAACGCGTCGAGCGCGGCGAGCAGCTTGTGCGCCGCGCGCGAGACCCAGGCATCGCCGCCGGAGACCGCGACGTCCGCATCGGCCGCGACCCTGTGGCTCGGCTTCAGGACCGTCCGGCCGTCGACCGCGACGAGCCCCTCGGCGATGCGCTGCTGCGCCTGCGTGCGGCTGCGCACGAGGCCGCGCTCGACGAGCGCCTGGTCGAGCCGGACGGCGCCGGCACCGGGCTCGTCAGCCACGCACCGCGCCGAGCTCGGCCTGCAGCCGGTCGTGGATGCGGGCGAGCTGGTCGGCGCGCTCCTCGAGCGGCTGCTGCTCGAGCAGGTCGAGCTCGTCGACGAGTCCGTCGACCGCGCTGTCGTGGTCGGTCATGCCTCCGAGGCTAGCGAATCGATCGCGGCGAGCTCGTCGGCGCGCGAGAGCCGCGTCGGGGTGTCGCGACCCGGGCCGAGGGCTCGCTCGTCGACGAGCGCCGCCTCGAGCGTCGCCCGCAGCGCGCGGTGCGTCCCGCCCGCCGCGCGGTAGCGGGCGCTCGAGCGCTGGGCGTGCGAGGCGATCGCCGCGGGCAGCGTGAGCGGCAGCGCGCGCGGCCCCGCCCAGTGCCCGATGTCGAGCGCGGCCAGTGCGTCGTCCGAGGCGAGCACGAGCTCGCCCGAGTGGCCCGTGAGCTCCCTGGCCGTCGCGATGAGCCGGTGCAGCGTCATCTCGGCGCCGACCGCGTTCACGACGTCGCTGCGCTCGGGTGCGCGTTCCACCAGGAACGCGGCGAGGTCGCGCACGTCGATCGTCTGCGTCGGCTGGTCCCGGGCAGGCACGAGCACCGGTCCGGTGCCGGCGAGCGCGAGCCTGCCGACCCAGTACCCGAAGCGCCCGCTCGGGTCGCCGGGCCCGCCGATGAGCCCCGGCCGGACGATGGCGAGCCGCTCGCCGAGCCGTGCGCGGGCGGCGCGCTCGATCCAGGCCTTCGCCCCGGCGTAGTCGTCGCCGGAGGCGTCCTCGGGCACGAGGTCGTCGTCCTCGTCGGCGCCGACGGGCGCACCCTCCACGCGCTGCGCCGAGACCGACGAGACGAACGTCCAGTGCCGCACCCGGTCGCCGAGCTCGTCGAGCGCGCCGGCTGCGTGCGCGGGCACGCTGGTGACGTCGACGACCTCGTCCCACTCCCCCTCGAGCGCGTCGTAGGCGCCGTCGCGGTCGCGGTCGCCCACCACGAGGTGGGCGCCGTCGGCGACCGGTTCGCCGGTCCCGCGCGCGAGGCACACCACCTCGGCGCCCCGCGCGACATGGCCGGACGCGATGAGCGCACCGAGCCAGCGCGTGCCGCCCAGCACGAGCACGCGCCGGGGAATCGTCAATCGACGCCCGCTGCCCGCGCAGCAGCGACCGCGCTGCCGATCCCCTCGAGCCACGCGTCACCGTGGCCGGGCAGCACCGCCTTCGCTCCCGTGCCCTCCAGCACATCGAGCGACGCGAGCGCGAGCTCCGGATCGTTCGTGGCAGCCGCCGCGACGACGCGCGGACCCGTCTTGGCCGTGTAGGGGTCGAGGGTGACCAGGGCGTCGCCCACGATGACCGCATCGCGGTCGGGCAGGTGTAGGGCGACGTGCCCGTCGGTGTGCCCGGGCGTCGCGAGCACGCGCGGCGCGCCAGGCACGTCGAGCGTCGTGCCGTGCTCGAGCGCGGTGTGCTCGCGGATGCCCTGGACGCCCAACGCCCCGACGTTCACCATCGCGGTGAGGATCGGCAGCGCCGCCGGGAAGCGGAGCGGATAGAGCAGCCTCGGCCGCGCCTGCCGATAGCTGTAGGGATGCGCCGCGATCGGCGCGTCCGCTGGGTGGAGCCAGATCGGCACACCCGCGTCGCGGAGCCCGGCGGCCATCCCGAGGTGGTCGAAGTGCGCGTGCGTCAGCACGAGGGCTCGCACATCCGCGGGGCTGCGGCCGATCGCCGCGAGCGCCCGCCCGAGGTGCCGATGGCTCGAGGGGAAGAGCGCGTCGACGAGGGTGATCGCACCGCCGTCGTCGATGAGGTACGCGTTCGTGGAGGCGTGCTGCAGCATGTGCACGCCCGGTGCGATGTCGCGGCGGAGCACCGCGCGCTGCCGGCGCCGCACGGCACCGAGCGGTCGTTCCGAGGGAGTGGTTCTGCTCATGGCCCCCATCCCACTCCAGCGGCCTGACAACCGCCAGAGCGCTCCTCGGAAGCGGGCATGAAAAAAGGGGCCCCAGATGAATCTGGGGCCCCTTTCCAAGGTAAGTCCGGCGGTGTCCTACTCTCCCACAGGGTCCCCCCTGCAGTACCATCGGCGCTGAGAGCCTTAGCTTCCGG